>NZ_CP020469.1:0-600460 GCF_003031405.1 Halomonas sp. 'Soap Lake #6' | reverse complement strand
TGAACACCTCAAGAAAACTGTGCTGGAACTGGGCTCAAACGACGCGTACTTGGTGCTTGATGATGCCGATCTGGATGTGGCGATCGACACCTGTGTTCAAGGGCGTGTCTATAATGGCGGACAAACCTGTGTTGCAGCCAAACGTTTTGTGGTCACTGAGAAAAACTACGAGACGTTTAAAGAACGCTACGTAGAGCGTATGCAAGCACTGAAAGCTGGCGACCCGACCAAAGAAGATAGCGACCTTGGCCCTATGGCCCGTGTCGATCTTCGCGATGCGCTCCACGAGCAAGTGGAAGAGAGTGTACGCAAAGGTGCAACGGTTCTTTGCGGGGGTGAAAAACCGTCGGGTAAAGGCGCATTTTATCCAGTCACAGTGCTGGACAACGTAACTCCCGGCCAGCCCGCTTATGACGACGAACTGTTTGGTCCCGTTGCAGCACTAATCCGTGCAAAAGATGATGAAGATGCCATGCGCATCGCTAACGACAGCCGTTATGGCTTAGGCGGCGGCATCATCTCCAAAGACGTAAAGCGTGCCACTGAGCTTGCCAGCAAGTACTTCGATACCGGCATGGTGTTTATTAACGGCTTTGGCGTTGCCACACCAGAAATGCCCTTTGGTGGCGTTAAGGACTCTGGCTACGGGCGTGAGCACGGCAGCTTCGGCATGCATGAATTCGTCAATGTTAAGTCGGTGATTGTGGTGAAAGAGTAATTCCGCTAAATGCCTGGGCGTTGGCCCAGGCACTTTTTGATCTTATTGCATCACTGTTCGGCGCTGCCAGAACCTCACTACTAGCGCCATAATCACCCAGGTCGCCAGTGCCGCGACAACATCATCTAATACAATCCCTACTCCGCCCTGCACGTACTCCGCCAGATGAATAGGCGGTGGTTTTAACGCATCAAAGAAGCGAAAAATAGCAAAAGCCAGAGCCATGACAAGTGGATGGCGAGCCGCCTTTAGCCCAATGACCGCGAGTGGAAATGCCACATACTCATCCGCCACAATACTGCCAGGGTCTCCCCCTCCCAGTTGCAGCGCAGCGTAATGACACACCGGCACGGCCAACGCCACTAAAACGGCCATAATAGCGCCCTGCTGACCCAATGGCCGACCTAGTAACCACCACGCCAACGGTATACCGAGTAGTGAGCCAAACGTGCCTGGCGCAATCGGCGCTAGTCCCAGTCCAAAGCCAGTGGCTAGCCACAGGTTAAGTGTTTCAAGCATTACCCTGCCTGCCGAGCCTGGCGTTCCAGCTCATCAGCCACCTCTTTTGGCAAGTTGAGCGCGCCAGCCAACTGATCAAGCCAGGCGCGTTCCATAGGGTTTTGCTCATCGGTTACAGCCACACTAATCAGATACATTTCCCGTGCGGCCTGAGGGGAGTCCGCCTCACGGGCCAGCGCCTGGGCATCCAGCGGTGCTTTAAGCTGCTGCTCTACCCAGTTGTGCATCTCCTGATCAGCCCCCAAAGCATCAATCTGCTCGGTAATCAGCGCCTGCTCCTGCTCATCAATATGCCCATCAGCTCGGGCGGCCATAATCATCGCTTGAAGCAGCTCTAAGCTGCGCCGCTCTTGGTATTCACCACTAAGTACTTCTACCCGCTCCCCTTCTGCGGCGCTGTTAGCACTGCCTCCTTTAGCCTCTTGGGAGCTTTGCCATGCCTTCCATGCCAACATGCCCACACCTGCTATTGCCCCATATTTAAGCGCTTTGCCTCCCATGCTACGGCCCCGCTTGGAGCCAACCAATAGGCCCATCGCACCGCCACCTAGCAGGCTTTTCATATCAAAACTGCTCGCCTTACCACCCTGGCTAGCCCCTTGACTACTGCTCCCGCCCAACTGGCGAGAAAGACCATCAAGCATACCTTTGACATCCATGCCGCCACCGCCCTTCTGGCTACCACTGCCATTCTGACTACCCGTGGCTTGCTGCATCAGCTGCTGCAGAATTTTGCTTGCGTTCATCCATGTACTCCTCGTCAACATTCAGGTTATATCGTCAGCGACCCTTTTACTTCCACTGTGCTGCCCTGGCGGCTGGCACGCACGTCTATACGGACTGGCATTTGCTCTTTGAGTTCGCTGACATGGGAGATGATGCCGATCATCCTCCCACCCATTTGCAGTTCACTAAGCATCGCAATCGCCTGATCCAAGGCGTCCTGATCGAGACTACCAAAGCCTTCATCGATAAACAGCGTATCCAGTTGAATGCCACCAGCATAAGCCTGCACCACATCAGAAAGTCCCAGCGCCAGCGACAGTGCGGCCATAAACGATTCACCACCGGAAAGCGTGGCTACTGGGCGGTTTTTACCGGTATAGGTATCGGCCACATCGAGTTCAAGCCCAGAAGCGCGGTTCCCTTTGGAGGGGTCTTCCCTACGCACCAACTGATAGCGCCCACGACTCATACGCACCAGCCGCTCAGAGGCTTGAATCAACACGTCATCCAGTAGCACTCCTAGTACGAAGCGTTGCAGACTAATACGATGCCCAGTGCGGCCATTGGCGACTTCACTTAGCGTACCCCACACTTGGTACTGGGCTTCCAGCTCCAGCTGTTCCCCATGGGCTTTAGCAAGCTTTTGGCGAATGCCGCTCAGGGTACTGGAGCGCCCATCCAGCGCCCGCCATGCTTCTAGCTGAGTATGCTCTTCTGCTTGAGCGGCCTCGGTTAGGCTAGTGAGCGCAGTGATATTTGGCAGCGTTTTCCCCGCAAGCTGCGTTTGATAATTTTGCAGCGCGCCTTCTAGCTCAGCTAAACGGCGCTGATAAGCACCTACCTGTTGAGTGAGTTCTTGCCGCTGAACGTCATCAAGCTGCGCCGCCTGAAACGCAGCTTCATCGTCAAAGGAGCTTTGCTGTAGCGCTACTTGCCATTCAGTTTGCGCCTGCGTAAGCGCTTGCTTGCTACGCTCGACACGCTCGCTCGCTCCGCGTAGCTGCTCTTCTGCCCTGGCCAACTGATTTTGGCTGTCCGCCAGCGCCTGCTGAGCAACCTCCCAGGCTGTTTCCACCTCAGTAATCCGGCTTTCCAGCCCGCTAAGCTTTTGCCGCATTGCCTCAGGGTCTTGGGCATCATCAGGCAGCGACTGGCTCAGTTGGTCGCGCTGACTCTCAAGGCGCAATGCCTCCTCTTTGGCCTTTTCAACCATGGGCCGCTGAGCTTTAAGCTGTTTATCCAGCATGCCCCATTCACGCCGTAGCTCGTCACGGGCGGCGTTTTGTTGACTAATATCATGCTCAACATTTGCCCTGCGCTCGACTTGGCGTCGTAAGTCTTCGCAGGCGTCCTGTAGCTTGCTTAACGGCAGAGTTGCCCACTCTCCCAGCTGTTGGTTCAGCCGCTGAAGTTGATCTGTGTTGTGGTTAACCTGTTGGGTTAACTGATAATGCTGTTGTTCAGCAGCTTGTAATGCTTGACCAGCCTGCTCTTGCCCTGAACGGGCTACTTCGACCTGTGCTTGGGTAACGACATCTGCGTTGTTAGCCGCAGGGGCTGGGTGCTCCAGGCTGCCGCATACCGGGCAAGGTACATCCGCTTCAAGCGTAAGTGCCAACAATGCAGCTTGCCCCTGGTGCCAGCGCATTTCTATTTCCGTGGCGCGGCGCTTGGCCTGCTCTGCCTCGGCTCGGCGATGGTTAAGCACTGCCATTACCCGCTGCTGCTGGCCGTCTAGCTCATGCTTCTGGTGGTTTAAAGCCTCTAACTCTTGGCGCTGGTTTAGCAGGTGCTCATTACGACTTTGCTCCGCAGGGGCACTGGCTAACTGCTGGAACTCAGCCTGCAACCTCTCAAGATTAACGCCTACGGCTTCTCCTTGCCCGCGAATGCTGTCTAGTTTGGCCTCACCCTCCTTGAGCGTGCTATCCGACGTTTGCCAGGCGGCCTGCGCCGTTTGAAAACGAGCATTAAGCTCACTCAGCTGTTGGCCTTTATGGATAAACTCCCCCAACTGACGATGGCGCTCGCGCAGTTCAGGGAGCTCTGTTTGGCGCTTACGAGCCATATCAAGGGCTTGCTGTGCTTGTTCAGCACCAGTACGCCGGGTGGTTAACGTAGTGTGTGCCTGACGCTGTTCGTCTTGGGCAGTGGCCAACGCCTGCTGTGCCTGGATTAAAGCGGCACTTTGCGGGCGTAGCGCTTGAGCCTGTTCGCTTTGCGCTAGGCGGCGCTGGTTGCTTTCTATCTCAGCATGCTGCTCAAGATGGTGAGCTTTCTCTGCTGCCAGGGCGTCACGCGCCTCAAACTGACGCTGAATCGCTAAGGCCTCATCGCGCTGTTTTTCAGCATGACGGCGCTTCTGCTGGGCAGCTTCAAATTGTTGCCGAGCCTGTTCTACCTGGGGTGTTAGCGCCTCCAACTCTTGTGCTAACGCTGCTTCACTTTCCAGTTCACCACTGGCGAGAATGCCGCTGATATGCTGTCGATGGTCATTCACCGCCCGTTCGATTTGATTAGCCTGGGTGCGCAGACGCTCTTCAATACGCTGAAAGATCTGCGTTTGAAACAGCTGGGAAAAAATCACTTCGCGCTCTTTGGAACCCGCCAGCAGCAGTTCGCGGAACTTGCCCTGGGGCAGCACCATTACCTGACGAAACTGGTTAGCATCCAGGCCTATCAAAGCTTGCAGCTCGGCGGTGGCATCGTTGACCTTACGTGCCACCAAGCAGGTTTCAACGTCACCATCCGCCTTTAAACGCCATAGCTGGGCTTCAGCGCTATGGGTGGTGGTACCTTCACCACGTGCTTTGGGGCGCTCCTGCTGGGGCACGCGGCGAACCCGGTAATCAACACCGCGCAGGCGAAAATCCAGTGTCACTTCCGTTAACAGCGCTGCGTCGGCTTGGTCGCACCGCATCTGCGTTGGGTCACGCTCATTCCCCGTGGTTTGGCCGTAAAGCGCGAAACAGAGCGCATCAAGAATCGAGCTTTTTCCAGCACCAGTGGGACCGTTAATTAAAAACAGTGGGCCTCTTCCCAGCGCGGTGAAGTCGATATTTTCACGACCGGCGAAGGGGCCAAAGGCCTGCATAATGAGGTTTAAGGGCGTCATTGCTGGGCCTCATCGCGCTGCAACTCATGAATTAATTGCGCCATGGCGCCAGCCTGTTGCTCGCTCATGGCCTCCCCACTGGTTTGATTAAAAAAGTCGCTGAACATATCTAAAGCATCAAAACGCAGACGCTCTCGGTCCAGCTGCTGATGACCACGTGCGTCCAGCATGCCCGGCTTCTCTAAATGCAGCACATTGGGGTAGATCTCGCGCAGCTTACCCATGGGGTCAAGAATCGCGTGGCGGTCGGTGAGCCGCACTAGCAGGTAGTCATCAGCTTGAGGATCAGTTTTGCCCTGCGCTAACAGATCAGCCAGCTCACCTTCCAGCACGCGTACTTCTCGGCGAGGAATCAACGGGCGGTATTCAATCTTAGTCACGCCCTGGCGGCCGATATCTACCAGCGTAATGCCTTTGCGCTGGTTGGCCTCAGAGAAGCTGTATTTCAGCAACGATCCACTGTAGCGAATATGCTCTCCGCCACGATACTGGGGACCGTGGAGGTGCCCCAGGGCCACGTAGTCGAAGCTTTGCATCGGCTCCCAGGCAACACTTTCAGCCCCCCCTAGGGTTAGCGGGCGCTCGGAATCTGAAGTACTGCCACCATCAACAAAGCAGTGGCTCATCAATACAGTGGGCCGTTTGGGATGGCGCTGGGTGTGGATACGTTCAACCAAGTAGCGGTGAGCACCATCAAAGTCACGCACATCCACCTCAAACTGACTACGCACATACTCTGGGTCAGCGTAGGGAATACCGAACACATCCACCTCTTCGCCATCAATCGAAAGCGTAACCGGACGTTCACAGGCAGATAAATCAGACAAAATATGTAGCCCTGCCTGGCGCAGGTGACGTGCACCAAAACCTAATCGCTCCGCGCCATCGTGGTTGCCAGAAATCATAACAACCGGGAGACCACGCTTTTCGCACAGCTCGCCCAGCACGTCATCCAAAAGCGTGACGGCAGCCGCGGGCGGTACGGAGCGGTCATAGATATCACCTGCAATCAGCACAGCGTCCACGGCATCACGATCGACAATTTCAAGCAGCTGGTTCAACACATGACGTTGGTCTTCCAGCAGGGAGAGGTTGTGAAACAGCCGCCCTAAGTGCCAATCGGCGGTATGAAGTAGTCGCATGATAGGCCCAAGGTAAAAAGTATTCCTCATCATATCAATGCAGCACACTCTCTACCCATCTCTTTGCCCATAAAAAACCCCGCACGGTGGCGGGGCAAGATCTTTCACATGAGCGAGCAATTAGTTTCAGAACATTAATTTCTAAATACTTGTTTCTAAATACTTGTTTCTAAATATTAGTTTCTGAATGCATCCGGGTATGTGGTTAGGTCTATTCCCCATAACATGGGCAATAAGAAGTACACAGCGGCCACGATAAGTAGTAGCGCGATAATGTTTAACCAGAAACCGTTACGTACCATTTCGATAATTTTAATTTTACCGGTCGCAAAAATAATCGCGTTAGGCGGTGTGCCCACAGGCAACATAAAGGCACAGTTAGCAGCCATGGCTGCCGGAACCATAAGTACAAAAGGATGAATATCAAGCGCCAGTGCCAATGAGGCGAGCACCGGCAAAATCATCGTAGCGGTTGCTGTATTAGAGGTGATTTCAGTTAAGAACAGCACCATACCAGCAGCCAGCAGTATCACTAATAGGAAGTTGACACCTTCCAGCACGCTCATTTGCCCGCCAATCCAGTTAGCTAGGCCGGAGGAGCCAAAACCAGCGGCAATCGCCAAGCCTCCACCGAACAACAGCAGAATGCCCCAAGGTACATCTTTAGCTACATCCCACCCCAGCAAGCATCCACCTTTGCTAGGCGAAGGAATCAAAAACAGTAGGATGGCCGCAAAAATAGCAATCATCGTGTCGCTAATGCCGGGGATCGTCAGAATCTGCCCCTGCCATAAGAATGAACGAGTAATCCAGAAAAAGGCTGCAAACAGGAAGACCCCTAGCACCGCTTTCTCTTCAAAAGTGATTTTACCCAGCGCATCTTTCTCTTTGGCAATAAGTGCTTTACCCCCAGGTAGGTTGCTGAATTTAATGGGGTAGATAAAACGGGTCAGCATAATCCAACCAATAAATAGCAGCGTCACCACTACCGGGAAAGCAAACAGCAGCCAGCTGGCAAAGGTGATCTCAACACCAAACAGCTCATTGACGATTGCCGCTAGAATGATATTGGGCGGGGTGCCAATAAGCGTGCCTAGGCCACCGATAGTGCCGCCATAGCCAACCCCAAAAATCAATGCCTTACTAAACTTATCAATAGATTCGCTGTGGTCACCTTCGGTTTTATTCAGTTCCTGGGTAACCTGATACACAATCGCAGTACCGATGGGCAGCATCATCATGACCGCGGCAGTATTGGAGACCCACATCGACAAAAAGCCGGTTGCCGCCATAAAGCCAAATACTATGCTGTTAATGCCAGTACCCAGCACTGAAATAATGTTCAGTGCAATACGCTTATGCAGGTCCCACTTCTCCATGGCAAGCGCAATCATAAACCCGCCAAGGAATAGGAAAATAATCGGGTTGCCATAAGCTGCTGTGACCGTACTGCCATCCAGGGCGCCGGTGAGAGGCAGCAGCACAATGGGTAGTAGCGAGGTAACGGGAATCGGAATTGCTTCGGTAATCCACCATACGGCCACCCATAGTGTCGTAGCCAACACCATCCGCCCTTCAACGCTGAGATCGGCGGGATGGAAAAACAGTAGTACAAAGGCAAAAAGCGCTGGCCCTAACAACAAGCCAATTTTTTGGGCCTTGTTGTAAGCAGGAGGACGCGGAGGCCTGGCGCCACTATCCTGGTGTTTGCTCGTTGAGCCAGGAGAGGAGTTTCCCGCCCCACCGGTTGGCAACGCGCACATTAATAGGTTTTTGGCCTGGTCATGGGAGTGCCAAAGCTGATCCCAGAGCGTCATCGGAGCATTTCTGTGCATTAGAAAAGTATCGCTTACGGTCAGGTGAACAAAAAAGGGTACGTCAAAATAACGTAGTCCTATGACTCATTTAAACCAGCCTAGCCAGTTTTTTGTGGTGCCCTTTATTCACTGCTATAGATCGTTAGTCCAGTAAATTGGCCAACCTTAAGACCAAAGTCTAAAAACTTTAGTCGTATTTCTTAGCTTTCTTTGGAGATCTCAGAGTGCTTGACCGTTTCACTATGCCGCTCACCCATCGTCCACTGCTACTTATTGCACGATACCTCAATAGCCGTCGGGTCACTCCCGACCAAGTCACCCTGTGTGCTTTTTTAATAGGCATGGCCTCTCTGCCGCTGCTGGCGTTTGAATATTACGCGTTCGCATTAATCGCGATTGTACTGAACCGTCTGGGCGATGGGCTTGATGGCGCCCTTGCCCGACTGAGCGGTAGACAAAGTGATGCTGGCGGCTTTATCGATATCGGGCTGGATTTTGTCTTTTATGCAGCAGTGGTACTGGGATTCGCACTGGCTGACCCTGAGCAAAATGCGCTAGCGGCAACAGTGCTGCTGTTTGCCTTTATTGGTACAGGAACATCGTTTTTAGCCTTTGCTATTGCTGCGAAAGCTCACAATGTCGAACGCCCCAACTTTCCACAAAAAGCATTTTACTATTTAGAGGGCTTAACCGAAGGCACCGAAACGATTATTGCACTGGTGCTCTTCTGCCTCTTTCCTCAGCATTTTCCATGGCTGGCGGGGCTCTTTGCCACAGCTTGCATCATGACCACCGCTACCCGCCTATGGGGTGGTTATTGGACGTTGCGCCAATACAAAGGCCGCTAAACAGTCCATTACGCTACCCTGGGCTGTTTTATGCGCGCAATGTGCGCTAACGAACCGACAAAGGCTAACGTTAAGCACATCGTCCTGGAAGAGCAGCACTGTGCTTGCGAGACATACTTCGCACATTAACCAGGATGTAACCCGTGACTCTTTTTACCCGGACGCCTTTCTTTCGTGGTGCGCATCAACACCATGCCTCTGCGGCACTTTGGAGTTCCACATCTCCGGTACGTGAAGAGTTGTTTAGTGTAGAAAGGCTGGAACAACATGCAGGTAGTTTAGCTCGGGCACAAACCGTCACCAAAACACCTCCCAAGGTGATGCCTTTAACCCGACGGCTCAATGATAATGCCAGCGTACTACTTGCCGCCTACCGAGCCTGTGCCGCCACCCAAGCAGATGGCCGCGATATCGTACCCGCCGCTGCCTGGCTGCTTGATAATTATCACCTGATTGAAGCACAAATTCGTGAAATTCGTGGCGACCTGCCGCCAGGCTACTATCGTCAGCTACCCAAGCTGGCAGAGGGCCCCTTTGCGGGCTACCCTCGTGTGTTTGGTATTGCATGGGCATTTGTCGCGCATACCGACAGCCACCTTGAACTATCTAACCTACGCCCCTTTATTAGCGCCTATCAACGTGTGCAGCCGCTGACGATTGGGGAGCTGTGGGCGGTAGCAATCACCCTGCGTATCGTACTAATCGAAAACCTCCGCCGCCTGGCCGACCAAATCATTAACGAACAAACGGCGCGGGACAAAGCGGACGTATTAGCGGCAACGTGGATTGCTCCTGAAAACCATGACCCTGACAGTGATGAGCCTAATAACTGCTCATCTGATGTTCACTCAATTGATCGTGAATTCCCATCATTTACGTTTCAAAAAGCGCCATTATCAGCGCCTTTTACAGCCCAACTAGCCAAACGCTTACGCGGCGTCAACCCTCGCACCAGCCCTCTGGCCTGCTGGCTTTTTGAGCAGCTTAACCGCCAGGGCGAATCTATCGATGAGGTTGTGCAAAGTGCCCTGCAGCGTCAAGGGGCGGCTAATGTCACCGTGCGCAACGTTATCACCAGCATGCGCTTTATCTCCAGCACCGACTGGGCTGAGCTGCTTGAAAGTGTCAGCTTGGTTGATGAAAAACTTTGCCAGCACAGTAGTTTCGCGCAGTACGATTTTTCAACACGCAACCACTATCGTAGCGCGGTTGAGGAGCTTTCCCGCGGTTCAACCTACACAGAGCTGGAAGTGGTTGATAATGCTCTAGAAGCCTCTAGTGAGGCTTCAGCGCTAGCTGATAATGAGCAAGAAGCAGCGCGTATGGGCGACCCTGGGTATTTCTTAGTGGCTGCCGGGCGGAATGTGTTAGAGCAGCGCCTTCGCTTTCGTCTTCCTCTACACCGGCGACTGCGCCAAGCACTGCTAAACAATGGTATTCGTGGCTATACCACCCTGCTTGCAGCAACCTCAATCAGTTTAATCGCAGTCGCCAGTTGGTTGCTGTTATGGCTACCTGGTGGTGCAGGAGAGTTCCCCCTTTTCTGGCTGCTGTTATTGGCTAGCCTGAGCATATTGCCACTCGTTGAAGTCGCTACCATATTCGTTAACCGGTTCATCATTCATAGCATCGGGGCACAACCACTTCCCAGCCTGGATCTTGCTGAAGGTGTTCCGCCAGAGCTTCGCACGCTCGTGGCTGTGCCCACGTTACTGACCAATGAGGCCGACCTGCAAGAGCAGCTTGACCGCCTTGAGGTGCATTACCTTAGCAGTGGCGAAGGTGCCATCATCTATGCACTGCTAACGGATGGTATTGATGCCCAGCGGCCAGACATAGCAGAAGATGCTGCGTTATTAACTGCTGCCGCCAAGCGGGTAAAGCAGTTAAACGATAACCACTGCCCGCCTGGTAATGAAAAACGGTTTTTTTTATTGCATCGCAAACGCATCTTTAATCAGAGTGAACACTGCTGGATGGGCTGGGAGCGCAAACGTGGCAAGCTCCACGAGCTCAACAGGCTTTTACGTGGGGCAACAGACACGACCTTTGTCACCCCTCCGGCACTGCCTAAAGATGTTCGTTATGTCATTACGTTAGATGCTGATACACGCTTGCCAAGAGGTGTTGCCAGTAAGCTGATCGGCAAACTAGCCCACCCGTTAAACCAACCGCGCTTTGACCAACAGCATCAGCGCATTGTAGAAGGCTATGCAATTCTTCAACCACGGGTCACTCAGTCGTTGCCAACGGGTGAGAGAGGCTCTACTTACCAGCAGCTGTGCTCTGCCCCAGGTGGCATTGAACCCTATGCCGCAGCCTCTTCAGATCTTTATCAAGACTTAGTCGGTGAAGGGTCGTACGCAGGTAAGGGCATTTATGATATTGATGCCTTTGAAGCTACTCTCGCGAGCCGGGTTCCCGACAACACTCTGCTTAGCCACGATATGTTTGAAGGTATCTTTGCACGCGCAGGCCTTGCTTCAGACATTGAAGTCGTTGAAGACTTCCCAAGCCGTTACGATGTAGTGGCAAAGCGCCAACACCGCTGGGTGCGCGGCGATTGGCAGTTACTCCCTTGGCTATTTACTGCCACGCTGCCCCTAACAGGGCGCCTGAAAACCCTTGGCAATCTACGCCGCTCAATGCTGCCGCCGTTACTGTTAGCCTGCTTAGCAGTAAGCTGGCAGCTTCCACTACTAATGGCCATTGTCAGCTCGCTGATCGTCTTCTTTATCGTTAGCACTCCAGTGGTGCTATCTCTTGCTGCCTCTTTTATACCGCCCCGAGCGGGCGTGAATATACGCCACCATTTTCAACAATGGCTGGATGAACTCGCACTAGGGGCGAAGCAAGTTCTGCTGCAGTTGACGTTCCTTCCTGACCAGGCATGGCGCATGCTGGATGCTATTGCCCGCACCCTAACACGCATTTTTATCACCCGTCGCCATCTGCTGGAGTGGACCTCAGCAGCACAAACAATGAAGCGCCCACACCTGACTGCCTGGGGGTTTTATCAACACATGGCCCCCGGTACGTTACTGGGCTTGGCGGCTGCGTGTAGTGCACTGTGGTTTAACAGTGGCGTCTGGATAATCGTAGTGCCAATGGCCCTGCTCTGGGGAGCAGCGCCAGCCGTCGCGTCCTGGCTCAGCAGCACGAACAGCCGTCACCATCAGCCACCGCTTTCGGCAGACCTCTCGCTTGAGCTTCGACTGACTGCCCGCAGAACCTGGCGTTACTTTGAAACCTTTGTAAATACCGCTAACAACCTACTTCCGCCCGACAATTTTCAAGAAGACCCGCAACCGGTTATCGCCCAACGTACTTCGCCGACTAATATGGGCCTATATTTACTGGCGACACTAGCCGCGCGTGATTTTGGTTGGATCAGCAATCAGGATGCCCTCAATCGGTTAGAAGCAACGCTAGCGGTTATGCATACCCTGCCGCGTTACCGTGGCCACTTCTATAATTGGTACGCAACAGAAGACCTCCGCCCACTAGACCCCCGATATGTGTCCACCGTGGATAGCGGCAACCTTGCAGGCCATCTTATTACCATCGCCAATGCCTGTGAAACCTGGCAAGACACCGTATTTTCGCCGGATCCACGCCAAGGCATTGCTGACACACTAGCACTGGCCTTTGATGCCATAAAGCGTGCAGCTCAATCACCTGCAACATCGGACTCACTGCCCGTCGAACAACTAATAACGCAGCTAAAGAAAATTGATGCGTTGGTCAACGCCCCCAAAATTTCTTCCTTAAATTTAGAAGTGCTAACGACGCTAACTCAACAAGCGCTTGGTATGGCTGGCAACCTGTTCAACGACCATCATGATACCGATAGCGAAGATGCACTGTTCTGGGTGAAAGCCCTACACACTACCGTTGGCCAGCACAACAGTGACCCTTTCAAAGAGACACTATCAGCAGACAGGCACGCTGAGCGGCTGCAACAACTGGCCAATAAAGCGAGGCGGCTAGCACTAAACATGGACTTTGCGTTCCTGCTTAACTCGGAACGCCAATTGCTGTCGATCGGCTACTCGCTGGAAGACGCAAGTCTGGATAGCAGTTGTTATGACCTACTGGCTTCAGAGGCACGACTAGCCAGCCTGTTTGCTATCGCAAAGGGCGATGTCCCTACCCGTCATTGGTTCCGCCTTGGCCGCGCTGCAACGCCCTTAAAACATGGCGCAGCATTAATTTCTTGGTCAGGTTCAATGTTTGAATACCTGATGCCATCTCTGGTCATGCGCGCGCCGGCAGGCAGCTTGCTCGAACAAACCAATTGCCTGGTGGTTAAACGCCAGGAGGCGTACGCTGCGCAGTTTTCAGCCCCATGGGGCATCTCTGAGTCTGGATACAACGCACGGGATATAGAGCAAACTTACCAATACTCTAATTTCGGTGTCCCTGGGTTAGGGCTTAAGCGTGGTCTTTCGGCAGATTTAGTGATCGCGCCTTATGCTACCGGTTTGGCAACAATGATTGATCCTGCGGGGGCCTGCCAAAATTACCGCCGTCTCGCAAAGATGGGCGCGCTGGGACGCTATGGCTATTACGAAGCATTAGACCTGACCCGCTCGCGGCTTCCTAAGGGAGAAGCACTGGTCATGGTGCGCAGTTACATGGCCCACCATCAGGGCATGACCATCGTCGCTATTGCCAATACGCTTCACCATGGACAGATGCGGGCACGCTTCCATCGTGAACCCATGATTCAGGCGAGTGAGCTATTGCTACAAGAGCGGATACCACGCGACGTTGCCATTGCTTACCCTCGCGCGGAAGAAGTGAAATCAACAGCCAGCCAAATCGTCAATGACGCGCAAGCCGTGCGCCATGTTTCAACAGCAATCAGCGGGCCTCCAGTCACTCACTTACTATCTAACGGTAACTACTCCATCATGTTGACCGCAACAGGCGGCGGCTACAGTCGGTGGCACGATATCGCCGTCACCCGCTGGCATCCTGATACAACGCGCGATCACTGGGGTAGCTTTATTTTTCTTCGCGATACCCGACGCCCAGATGTTTGGACCGCAACAGGGCAAACAGTGGGCTCCAAAAACGGTGTCCACAACGATGCCAATCACGTACTGTTTGCCGAAGATCATGTCCGTTATACCCATCAGCACGACACCATCTCTAGCCATTTGGACATACTTGTTTCAGGGGAGGATGACAGCGAAGTGCGTCTGCTAACGCTGACCAACAGCGGACGTCACTCAAGCGATATCGACGTAACCTCCTATGCTGAGCTAGTGTTGGCTACCCCTAATACCGACAACGCACACCCCAGCTTCGCCAAAATGTTCGTGGTGACTGAGTACTTGCCAGAGTTTGACGCATTAGTCGCCACACGCCGACAGCGTGATCCTGACGATGTAAATATATGGGCAGCTCACTTTGCCGTTGCAGAAGGCGAAATAGTCGGGGATCTCCAATACGAGACAGACCGCGAGCAGTTTATCGGCAGGGGCAACACTATTTTTCAAGCATCGGCACTTGCTGAAGGCCAGCGCTTATCTGGCACCGTAGGTAGTGTTATTGACCCTGTTTTCGCAATGCGCTGCTGCCTGCGGGTTGCGCCAGGCAACGTTGCGCGGATTGCCTACTGGACTGTCGTTGCCTCTTCACGAGAAGCATTACTGGATTTGGTTGATAAACATCATGACCACAGTGCCTTCGAACGGGCCAAAATGCTAGCTTGGACCCAAGCTCAAGTGCAACTGCGTCACTTAGCCATTCAACATGAAGAAGCGGCCGACTTTCAGCGGCTTGCAGCCCCCCTACTTTACCCAGATGCTCGCTTTAGAGCGTCCCAAGCGGCGATTAAGCATGGCGCAGGGCCGCAATCCCTACTCTGGCAACATGGGATATCCGGCGACTTACCCATCGTATTGCTGCGTATCGAATCAATCGATGACATCGCACAGCTGCAGCAATTGCTTCGCGCCCATGAGTATTGGCGTATGAAGCGCCTAGAGGTGGACGTAGTAGTCATCAACGAGCGCGCCTCCTCTTATGTGCAGGATCTTCAGCAATCCATTGAAACAACGATTCTTAAAAGCCAGTCACGGCCACGCCTTCACAGTGGTTATGCCCAAGGAACGGTGTTTGCACTGCGTGCCGACTTGATAAGCGTAACATCTCGCAACCTGCTTCAATCAATTGCCCGGATAGCATTAATTGCACATCGGGGAGAGATTGCCGATCAGTTGTCTATCACGTTACCGGCCCTTCCAGCCGCCAAACCTTCCTCCTTCACCAAACGGGCGCTACCCCAGCAGCGCATTAAAGAGGACGATACTGCACAGCATATAGAGCAGCCAGCGCTTGAATTTTTTAACGGACTAGGCGGATTTGCAAAGCAAGGTCGAGAGTATGTCACGGTTCTTGACGAAGGTAGCTCGACACCAGCCCCGTGGATTAATGTCATTGCAAACCAGCTGTTCGGATTCCAGGTTTCGGCGACGGGAGCTGGTTATCTATGGGCTGGCAGCAGCCGAGAGAATCAATTGACAGCATGGTCTAACGACCCCGTCATTGACCCTAGCGGGGATGCTATTTATATCCGGGATGAGGAATCCCTAGCGCTGTATACCGCAACAGCAAGCCCAATACGCGACCCAGGCTGCTACGTTGCGCGCCACGGCTTTGGCTATAGCCAGTTTGAACATCGGGTCGATGGTCTCAGCTTGGAGTTGCTGCACTTTGTCCCCCTTGATGCTCCATTGCGCATCTCAAGGCTGAGAATGACAAATGACTCTGGGCGGCCACGCAAGCTCTCTGTTACCGCTTATGCTGAGTGGGTTCTAGGTACATCGCGCAGTGCATCAGCGCCCTTTCTGATCACCACACAAGAGATGAATAGCGGCGCTTTATTAGTCACAAACCCATGGAATGCGGCTTTCCCAGACCGGGTAGCATTTCTTGATATTGGCGCACAGCCATCTTACTGGACAGCTAATCGAAGTGAGTTTATCGGGTATGGAAAAAGCTTGGCAGACCCCGCCGGGTTACGCTGTAAAGCACCGCTTTCAGGTACCTTAGGGGCGGGCCAAGACCCATGTGCAGCCCTTCAACGCAGTGTTGCACTTGCTCCCGGTGAAACCGTCGACATCGTCGTATTGCTCGGCCAAGGGGGCTCGGCTGAAGAAGCACAGGCATTAATCAAACGCTTTCGTAACACCGATATCGAGACAGAGCTGACGAGTATTCATAAACACTGGCAAGTTCAGCTCAATGCCATACAGGTCAAAACCCCTGATCGTGCCATGGACATTATGCTGAACGGCTGGCTGCTTTATCAGACTATTGCCTGTCGTATCACAGCTCGCTCCGCGTTTTATCAAGCCAGCGGCGCCTATGGCTTCCGCGATCAGTTGCAAGATGGCATGGCACTATCTTTCAGCAGCCCCGAGACAACTCGCCAGCATTTGCTGCGGGCGGCTTCACGCCAATTTTCAGAGGGTGATGTGCAGCACTGGTGGTTACCTCATTCGGGACAAGGGGTACGTACACGTATCTCTGACGATCGCGTTTGGCTGGCTTATGCCTGCGCACGCTATATCGCAACGTCTCACGACGTCGCAGTGCTCGACGAGCCGGTGAGCTTTTTAGACGGCCCACCACTACCTCCTCAAGAACATGAGCATTTTTTCCAACCAACGACCTCGTTGGAAGTCGCCTCACTTTTTGAGCACTGCGCCCGGGGCCTAGATATCACCCTTTCACAACTGGGGGAGCATGGCTTACCGCTGATAGGTGGCGGTGACTGGAATGACGGTATGAACCGCGTAGGTGCGGCAGGTAAAGGTGAAAGTGTGTGGCTGGGCTGGCTGTTGGTGAAAACGCTCGACCTGTTTAGGCCACTGGCAGAACAGCGCGAAGCCCTAGCACCTCACTTGGCTCAACATGAACGCTATGCCGCCCGCTGGAGTCGCCATGCCAGCGCGTTGCGCTTGGCACTGGAAAACAGCGCCTGGGATGGCCAGTGGTATCGACGAGCCACCTACGACGACGGCACCTGGTTGGGTAGCAGTAAGAGCGATGCTTGCCAAATTGACTCTATCGCCCAGTCGTGGGCAGTACTTTCAGGCGCCAGCAACCCCCAACGTGCCGAGTTGGCGATGGCATCTCTAGAGCGCGAACTCATTAGACATGACAAACAATTGGCGCTGCTCTTCTGGCCCCCCTTCGATCAACCCCTACGCGACCCTGGCTATATCAGCGGCTACCCGCCGGGCATGCGGGAAAATGGCGGCCAGTATAGCCATGCATCGATGTGGGCAATTCTGGCGTTCACCCAACTGGGCAAGGGAGACAAAGCGCATCAGCTATTTGCACTGCTTAACCCCATCAACCATGCCAAGACGGCTGAAGCTGCAGCCCGCTACCGTGTAGAGCCCTATGTGGTGGCAGCAGATGTGTACTCAGTTGAGCCCCACGCTGGGCGCGGCGGCTGGACGTGGTATACAGGCGCTGCTGGCTGGATGTACCAGGCAGGTATGGAGGGTATATTAGGCATTCGCCGTGAGGGTGACTGGCTGGTAATTGCCCCTTGCCTCCCAAGCAATTGGCCCTGCTTTACTGCCAACATTACGCTTGCCGAAACGCACTATCATATCAAGATCACTAACGCGCAAGGCCCAATGATGCCGCCTACAGGTGAGGTTTACGCTGAACTCGACGGCCAACGCCTAGCCAACATAGACGCAGGTATGCCAGTACGAGTACCACTGGATAATCAGCACCACCAACTGGAAGTTTTTTACCACGGCGCGCCCCTCTCATGCCTTATCCATGACATCTGAGATGACATTTTGTATAGCTTTTATGAGTTTTTTACTGCTATATCTAATGCAATCCCCGCTGAGCTAGCGGGGATTTTTTTTGCGCCTATCCTATTTTTCAGCATTTTAAATTTGCGATTGAATCTCACCCAGCAGTGTATTAGCCTCGATAGGTGCAAGAGGCATACAAGTAAGACGCCTAACTTGTTTAAATGGCAGTAATCGTTAGCATTCACAAGGAGTAGTGGCATGCAACATACCCAGCAGCAAATTAATTTAACCGACATTTCCCAAGCGGGCCTACAGCTGGCCATCCAGGAGATCAAGGATGAGATGTTTGACACTCCAGAATGCGATTACACTATCGCCAAACTGCTTAGCCATTGCGGCCAATTTGATGATGCGGAACGTCACATCGATGAGATGTTATTAAAGTGGGGAGCATCACCTGATGTTGTATCACTTACCGACCTGGCCTATGCCGACATGGCTCGCTTAAACTCTACTAATATTTCTCTCAACCATGCTCGTGCTGCACACCCTATTTCATCCTCTTTATTTACCTCTCAAACATCGGCCTTTGCTTAACTTCTAGCAATGTGCTGGCCAAACGCAAAGGGCTTGCTACTTAAGTGGCAAGCCTTTCTGTTTGATACGTAAAATATTAGTACGAGGGCTTATACGCACAACACCTGTGTGTTTTGCACAATATCACCCCGCCCAGTAACAGCAACTGGTAGAATGCTGCCCCTTTCAGGCGCGTTCACGGCCATCGCCGGAACGCCTCTCCCTTTCTGCTACCTGAGAGCTGCGCAATGATCGCCACCGCCCACACTGTGTTCCGGCCACTTTTACGGCTAGGTCTTATCCCACAAATTTTACTAGGCATTGTGGCCGGGGTATTACTTGCCCTGTTTGCACCAACCGTTGCCAGCGATGTAGCACTGCTTGGCCAATTATTTATTGCCGCCTTGCAGGCAGTGGCACCTATTTTGGTATTTGTACTGGTCGCTGCTGCTATCTCAGCCCATCAGCAAGGCCAGCCAACCCACATTCGCCCGGTGTTGACTCTGTATGTGATTGGCACACTAATCGCTGCACTAATAGCTGTCGCTGCCAGCTTCCTCTTTCCCACTGAGCTTTCGTTAGATCTAGGTCAAGTGGACGGCAGCCCACCTGGAGATATCTTTAGCGTATTACGGGATCTTCTGCTGAATGCGGTTGCCAACCCCGTTAGTGCACTGATGGAAGCTAACTTTATCGCTATTTTGGCGTGGGCGATCGGCCTTGGCTTGGCACTGCGCCAAGCCAGCGATACCACCCGCCAAGCGTTAAACGATTTATCTGCTGCGATAACCCGTATCGTCACACTGGTGATTCGTTTAGCACCGATTGGCATCTTTGGGTTAGTGGCAGCTACCCTGGCAGAATCTGGCATTCAGGCCCTGCTTAACTACGCCCAACTACTGGGTGTGATTGTAGGCTGCATGCTGTTTGTCGCGCTCGTTAGTAATCCGCTACTGGTCTACCTAACCACACGCCAAAACCCCTACCCGTTAGTATTCACCTGCTTACGCGGCAGCGCCATTACGGCATTTTTCACTCGCAGCTCGGCAGCGAATATTCCGGTTAACCTAGAGCTTTGCCGCCGTTTAAAGCTCGACCCCGACACCTATTCCATCTCTATTCCACTTGGTGCGACCATCAACATGTGTGGAGCCGCAATCACCATTACAGTAATTACCCTGGCAACCGCACACACACTAGGCATTAGCGTTGATTTCCCCACCGCCCTGTTACTGTGCGTGGTGTCGGCGCTGGCCGCCTGCGGGGTTTCAGGCGTAGCGGGTGGCTCGCTGATGTTGATTCCCATGGCATCCAACCTGTTTGGTATTCCCACGGAAGTGGCTATGCAAGCAGTAGCAATTGGCTTTGTGATCAGCGTAGTACAGGACTCTACCGAGACTGCGCTCAACTCCTCTACCGATGTACTGTTCACCGCAGCGGCATGCCAAGCGCGTAAGCCATACGACTCTATTAATGATGCATAGCTTAACTTGATTGACATCCCGCTGTTCTTTATATAGAACGCTCTATAAAAGGAACAGCGGGATAATAGAATGGATGAGCACTCACTCAGTACCCTAGGCCAGCATTTACAATCCCTTCGCCAAGCGCGGGGCTGGTCACTCTCCTACCTAGCTAATGCAGCGGGTATTGCCAAATCTAACCTGTGCCGCCTTGAACAAGGCAATGGCAATCCCACTTTGGATACCATCTGGCGGCTGGCAGTACAGCTTAATGTACCTTTCGGCACCCTGGTTGCACCCATTAACGTGCCCCTCGGGGAAGATGGTGTGCAGGTACAACTAATTGACCAAGGAAAAGGCTCTCCCCAAGTGGATGCCTACTGGATGCGCTGCGCACCCAATACCCTACGTCGCGCAGAAGCCCATACACCTGGTACCCAAGAGACGTTAACGCTAATTAATGGTTCGCTGGAAGCTGGGCCAGAAGGGGCAACCACTTCGCTTAGGCCAGGAGAAACCATCACTTTCCCCGCCGATCAACCGCACCTTTACCGCACCCGCACAGTTGAGGCCACGTTGATAATGACGATCACCTATGGTGACGGGAGCGAAACACCATGAACCAAGTTGCCAGCCACTCCCCAGGACGTAGCGCGCTGCAAGGCGTGAGAGAGGCCATTCCGCTATTGGGGGGATATATCCCTGTTGCGCTATCGTTTGGCTTAATCGCTAGCCAAGCAGGTTTTAGTACGTTAGAAGCCACCGCCATTTCAGCGCTAATTTACGCCGGTGCCTCGCAATTTTTATTTGTAGGCATGATCGCTGCAGGCGCACCACTATGGCTGGTCGTCGCAATGACACTGCTAATTAACGTCCGCCATGTGGTGTACGGCCCCAACCTGGCAGGGCTGCTGCCACGTAGCCGCCACTGGCCTTGGTTAATGCACGGCCTGACCGACCAGGTATTCGCACTGGCGTTAACGCGACTCCCCCAATTGCCTGACGCTAAACGCTTTAGCTGGTTTATGGGTGCATCACTACTGGCCTGGGGAGCGTGGGTGGTGGGTACTGCCGTGGGCGCAACCGCAGGTGAAGCATTTACTGCCCGCTGGCCGTTATTGGGTGAAATTATGCCTTTCGCCCTACCCGCTCTTTTTCTCACCATGGTGGCCCCGCGCTTTACCGATAAACGCTGGGCAGTGGCAATGGGGCTCACCATCATTGCTGCATTATGTTTAACACTGGCTGGGTGGGGCAACGTGGCCATCCCACTGGCAGCTGCCTGTGGCGCACTCTGCTTCTATCTGGTGAAGTTTGAAAAAAGGAGGGGGAGCAATGAGTAGCGCGTTGTGGTTAGCGGTGGTGATATCCGCATTAGGTACTCTGCTGATACGTGTGGTGCCTTTTCTATGGATGCAGCGCCGTTTAAACAGTGAAGCAGGCATCAACAATATGCCTCAATGGCTCAGTATTCTCGGCCCGCTGATGATTGCCGCAGTGCTCGGTGTTTCTATCGTGCCAGTGAGCCCGAGTGCCGTTTCATGGATTGCCACCGCTATCGGGCTTTCCGTCACTCTGTGGGTATGGTCACGGCTACGTTCACTGGGCTGGCCAGTCGCTGCTGGAGTAGCTGTATTTGGAATCGTCGAGGTGGGGGTCGCGCTAATGTAACGCTCCCCCCTTTACTAAAAGGCTTTTGGAAACACCAATTGCGGTAAATACAGAAAGACACTTGGTAGCAGTATCATGGCGATAATTATCGACATAATGAGCACTATCAGCGGTATCACTGCCATAAAAGCACGCGGCATGGAAACGTCGCCGATCTGTGTTGCGATAAGCAAGCAAATACCATACGGAGGCGTAATCAACCCTAGGGTCAGCGATAAAATCACTACCAGCGCCATGTGGATCTGGTTGATATCAGCAGCGATACACAGCCCCTGAATAATGGGGAGGAAGATAATAACTGCCGTCACCGGGCTGAGAACGGTTCCAATCACTAACATGAACAGCATCACCAGCAGCATGATGCCTACCTGCGACTGCGTTACGGACAGAATAAAGTTGGCTACCTCCTGAGCGATCCCCAAATACGAAATCAGCCACCCCATAATGCCTGCAGACGCTACAGCAAACATGGGTAACGAAAAGGCCACAACCGAGTCTGACAAAATTCCTGGAAGCTGCCTAAAACGTATCGCTCGATAAAAAACAAAGGCCAACAACATACCTACCAGCACCGCTACCGAAGCCGCTTCCGTAGCAGTGAAGACGCCCAGGGTTATGCCACCGAGAACCACAAGCGGCAACACCATGGGTGGAGCAGCAGTGATAGCAGTACGCCCCATTTGACGGAAAGAGAACTTACCCGTTGCTTTAATATCGTGCTTTCTGGCGATGTAATACACATACCCCATCTGCATCAAACCGACGAGTATCCCTGGCAGTATGCCTCCCATAAATAGGGCACCTACCGACACGTTGCCGAAAGCGCCGTAAATCACCATGAGAATCGAGGGCGGAATAATACCCCCCAACACCGACGATGCTGCCGTCAATGCCACAGCAAATGGAGCAGGATAGCCCGATTTCTTCATAGCCGGAATGAGTACCGCCCCCACACTGGCAGTATCTGCAGCTGCAGACCCAGAAAGGCTGGCGAACATCATGGATACCATGACATTGATATGGCCCAGGCCACCGCGAATATGCCCAACGGTACTATCAGCAAAGCGCAGCAGGCGGTCGGTGATTCCCCCGTCGTTCATCAGGCGCCCTAACAATAGGAAGAAAGGTACGGCCAGTAACGGGAATGAGTTAATGCTGGCAAACATCTGATTAACGACCGATGTTAAAGGCAACCCCAATTGCATGATCGTTAATATGGAAGCCAAACCAATAGCAAAAGCGATAGGGACACTTAGGCCGATAAGAACCAGAAAACTGCCAATCAAGGTGATCAATGGACTCATGATTCAGGGGCCTCTCCACCATTTGCCGCACCTCTACCAGCACGCAACATGGCGATATCATCGCGAATAGTCTCAATAGAAAACAGCAGCATGGCGATACCTGCTACGGGGATCGCGGCGAACACATAAGCCATGGGCGTACCCAGCGCTACCGAGCGTCTGTTCCAGCCCATATCCACCAACACATTACCGTGCACAATCAGTACATAGATCACGGGCAGACAGGCAAGGCTACCGAATAGGCGCAATACACGCTGAGTCATAACAAAGCTTGGAGGGAAAACGTCTACCACATAGTGCTTACGTTTACGCAGTGCAATGGCCGCTCCAATAAAGACCGCCCAAATGAAACAAGCCATAGCGACTTCATCGGTCCACGATACTGAAATTTTCAGGTAGTTACGTGCCACCACCTGATAGAGCACCGTTAGGATAAAGGCTGCAAACAGCGAGCCTGCGATAAATGTCAGGAGCTTCTCCAACAGATCGTTTATTTTCCGCATTTTTCTGCCCTTTCATTGGCGTACTGCTTCCAGATGTGTCAAAAACAGCACGCCAAAGCACTGATGGATTGCGGTTTACAGGTTGCGAATCGTTTCAAGTAGCTCAGTCAAGCCACGCTCCTCAGCAAACTCGTCATGCAGAGGAACGACTGCATCAATAAAGGCCTGCTTGTCGACTTCGGTCACCGTTACGCCCAACTCCTCGAACTCCTGAATAAACTCGGCATCGTACTCCACTCCTTTTTCAGTGCCGAACTCACCCGCATTCTGGGCCGCTGTGAGAATGATGGCCTGATCCTCTTCCGAGAAGCGGTTGAAGCGGTTCTCACTGATGGAGATATGGCTCATCATCACCTGATGTTCGGTTTTGGCATGATAAGGGGCCACTTCATACAGACGGCTTGAGTAATAGCCACTGATGGTGCTCTCGAAGGCCCCCACTACGCCGGTTTGCAGACCGGTGTAGATTTCTGTCCATGGCAGTGATGTTGTCAACGCACCAACTGACTGCCACATGTCAGCATCCAGACGCGAGCCGGTCACACGCATCTTGACACCTTGCATATCCGAAGGCTGGGTAACAGGTCCGGTATTGGTGCTCAAGTTACGCGTTCCACCACCAGTCAGGCTCAACAACTTCAAGCCTACCCCTGACTCCTGCATCGCGTTGGCGAAGTAGTCAAACACGGGCGAGTCGGGAGAGGTGGCAGCCTGGAACTTATCCATATCTTCAAAAAGATAATTAAGACTGAAAATTTCAAACTCAGGGGTATAAGGCGAAATATTCATCACCCCGCCAATGATCATATCGGTGGTACCGATACGAATCTCATCGACCATTGTCTGGTCGTTACCTAATTGGCCACCTGGAAAAATTTGTACATTGATACGCCCATCGGTCGCTTCTGCCACTTCGGCTTTGAACGCTTCAGCTGCATCAATCCAGGGATGAGGAGCACTTACTACCGTACCCAGGCGTAAGGTTTCTGCCATAGCGGGGGAAATAAAAAGCATGGAAGTAGCGGCCACCAGGGCCAAGCGCGAAAACGTATGTTTTGTCATGGGGACGTTCCTCTTATATATGCTAACTGTCTATATGTACTAGCTAGAGATGTGCCAACGTTTTAAAAGCGGGCCGCTTGGTTAATCTATGCCCCCGATACGGGCTCCCCGAGGGTATGCATAAGCCGGTTCGCCCAGCCAAACAGAGTGGTTGAGAGAGTAAGATCCAAAATTTCCTGATCATCCAGCCCTACTTCACGGAGACTGGCAATATCATCTTCGGTTACTTTTGGCGGACACTCTGAGAGCCGCATGCCGAACTTAAGGATGGCACGCTGGCGTGCATCGATATCCGCCTTTTCGCCATTGAAGAAGATCTCTTGCATCACCCGCTCGTCACGCGTCAGGTTGTTATAACGCTGAGCATGCACGGCAGCGCAGTAGATGCAGCGGTTGACGACCGATGCTGCCACGGCTCCCAGCTCCCGCTCTTCACGGGATAAACCACCCTTGTCATACATGATGCCGTTAAATAGAGACGTGCGGATACGCAGCGGCTCAGGATCATGCGCCAACACCAGTACATAGTCGGAAATTTTGGTATTGGAAGGTGTCTCTTTCAGCGCTTCCCGTTGAGCAGGCGTCGCCTTCTCAAAATCAATTGGGGTGATATGGGGACGCCACGTGGGTACCCGGGTGGTGAACTTGTGAATGACACGACTCATTGACTTTTCCCCATCACACTCAGCACAGCAGCAACGCGCAACTGGTAATTAACAAAAGCGACCAACCCGGCTAAGCGGACAATATCTGCTTCATCAATGCCTGCGGTACGTAGGGAACCGATAGTTGCTTCGCTGGCATCCCGTGGTCGCTCGGTGACCAAATCAACGTAATCCACCACCGCTACCAAACGCTGCTCATCAGCAGGCGGCATTTTGCCTGGCAGGGCCAGTTGGTAAGGATCCGCGTCATCACCATACCCGGCAAGCAAATCAGCATAGTGCTGTGTCAGCCCGGATTGCTGGCAAATTCTCGCCATGCGACATGCCAGTGCCGCTCTTAGGTTGGCAGGCAAATTCCCGGCATCACTGGGTAGCAGTGCGGCCTCATAAGATGCTTGAGTCAGCTCCATCAATTTGCCGCGCATGCTCAGGGCTTCGGCAAGCGGGCCGCTGCTGGGCACGCCAGCGGCTGTTTCAATTACATGTGACATTTCGGTTCCTTAACGTTGAAGTACAAAGACGACGTTAGCGCTACGCATTCAAGGCAATGGGGAAGGCTCCCACTCATCCCCCAGTAGTTCCGGAGAGTCGTAGTGTTCGAGCATCTGCCAGTGGCGCTCGATATCTTCTCGATAAAAGCCAGCGGCGATTGCGCCTGCCAGCCAACTGGCTCCTTCGCTGATCCCAGGAATGTCACCACTGACTTTGCCGAGGCTAATAGAGGCGCCATAATTGAAGCAGTGGATGTTACGCAGCCAGGGGGCCGCCCCTGGCTCTCGCTCCTGGAAGGCAAAGTCGCGATCCACGTAAGGAAAATTGCCCAGCTCTGCGTGCTGAAGTTCGGCTGGAGGCTGATATCGGTCACGCCAAAGCAGAATACGATCGGCATACCCTGCCAGCTCGGTACGAGCCAATGGATCAACTTCGAACCCAGTTCCCAGAATCAGAAAGTCGCAGCGAACCTGTTTGCCCTGCTGAGTCGTAATCACCACTTCCGGCCCTTCAGCTCGGATATTTTCAATGCCACAGCCAAAGTGAAAATAAGCATTATCATGGCGGCTGACGCGCAACGTCGAGCCGCGGGGAGGCGGTGTCTGGGTAATAAAAGAGTAATGCATAATGCGCCAGCGCCACTCATCCGGTAGCGTTGCGTAGCCATGGGTAAAGCCGTAGGAGCCAATGCCCATCATTTTGTTGATCGTCGGCATCTGCTGACGGCGAATCAGGAAGCGAACCTCACTGGCTCCATTTTCCAGCGCCTCAGCAGCATTATCGATCGCCGAAGCCCCTACCCCAACCACCACTACACGCTTACCCTTAAGAGCGGAAAAGTCGATATCGTCCGCCGTGTGCGCCCAAATAGAGGCTGGCAAACCAGCAACGAAATCGGGAACCTTGGGTGCACCGGTACCTTCACGGCCAGTCGCCATAATCAGTTTACGTGTCAGAACACGTTCAGCCGTCGCACCCGCGCCTGAAAGATCAAGGCTGAGTAGCTCTCCCTCGGGCTTAACATGCTCAACCTTGACACTATTTTCGACCGGCAGGTTGAGCACTTCACGGTACCAGCAAAGGTACTCCATCCAGGTAGGTCGGGGAATCTTGTCCAGGCTCTCCCAAGCCTCGGTGCCAAACTGCGCTTCATACCAAGCCCGGAAGGTCAGTGACGCAAACCCATAGCTGGGTCCTGGCAATGTTTTGGGCGAACGCAGCGTCTCCATACGGGCATAGTTCATCCAGGGCCCTTCTTTGCCCGCCGGGTTGCGATCAAAAATGCGGATATTGGCGATACCTCCCGACAATAGCGCGAAAGCCGCCACTAAACCGCACTGGCCACCGCCCACAATCACCACATCATAAACGTGCTGCCCATCCTCTCTCTCCAATGGAGGAACCCAATTAGTAGGAGGAAGGTTTAGGCAGGCGAGATCGTGCTTCACACGTGCATTCAAGGCTTCAAGGCCGGCACCGGCCAAAGAGGGAGTGAGGGTCATGGCATCATCTCGGCTTGTGTCTGCATGGCCTGTTCGGCTTCATGGGGCCACCAGAACCAACGAACAGGTACATCTTCAGCGTGACGGTCGTCGGGTAAAGGAAGGGCTTTCGCCTGTTCGACCAACTCAAGCGCTCTGGTAAAACAATCGAGTGCAGTAGGCTCGCTGGCTGTTCCAACAGATGCACCCGTCGTGAAAAGCGTATCCAACAGGCATGGCGTTACTGGCTCTTCGGATTGAGCTGACGCTTCAGGGCGCTGGGCAACCCATACACCACTATGTTCATCAACAGAGTAAAGTTTCATCAATACCGGGGCATAACGCGCAATAAACTCGACCGCTGATATTACATAGTTAGCCGTCTCATTGCTAAAAAAGAAGTTAAATCCGAGCCTTACCCAACCCGGGCGATATATGCTTCTACCTTTTTGGACTAAAGTCTCATGCGCTGCTGCCGTCTCACTATCAATGGAAAGCAGTTCATGACCATAAGGGCCAGCACAGGAACAGCCACCTCTTGCCTGAATACCAAACAGATCATTCAACATGGCAACAACGAGGTTATGGTGTATCGCCCTTCTTCCAGCAGTAATATTGAACGAGAAAATAGCCAGCCTGGGCGCATCAAGTGATCCAAGCAGGCGCAGGTTAGCTATTTTTTGCCAACGCTCCACCGCCATAGCCACCAACTCTTTTTCACGTAACTCAATGGCCTCAGTGCCAACTTTCGCTTTGATACGAAACGCCAATCCCGCTCGAATATCACCCAAAATATTAGGCGTACCCGCCTCCTCCCGACGCTCGACATTCTGAACATATCGATGATGGGACGCTGTTACATAGGATACCGTGCCGCCACCTGAAATGGACGGCTTCGCATTGCGGCACACCGCTTTGCGAATCACCAGCACGCCGGAACTTCCAGGCCCACCGACAAACTTATGGGGGGAAAGGAAGATGGCATCCAAATGATCATCCTGGCCACTGCCTGCCATATTGATCGCTACATAGGGCCCACTTGCCGCATAGTCGAATACGGCCAAGCCGCCATATTGATGCGCTAACTTAGCTATCTGGGCCACGGGCGAAAGGGTTCCCGTTACATTGGAAGCGGCCGAAAACGCCACGACTTTAATCTCGCGCTCGGAATGTGCCTGCAACTGCTGCTCCAGCACCATCAAATCAACAAGGCCATTGCTGTCCAGAGGGATGCGCACCAGATCAACATCGCACTCACGCCACACAAGATCATTGGAGTGGTGCTCATAGGGGCCAACGAAAACAACCGGCTTGGCAGCCTTCGCAGCTACTTGCCCATGGGTCAGCTCCAGGATACGGCAGCAGCGATCTATCGCTGCAGTAGCACCAGCGCCAGCAAAAATGACCGCATACTCGTCACCAGCACCGACGGATTCCGCCACTGCTTGGCGAGCAGCTTCCCGTAGCCGCGTGGTCATTTTGCCGGTGTAAGAGGTTTCGGTATGGGTATTAGCGTAGAGAGGCAACACCTCCTCCTGAATCGCTCGCTCGACTATGTCTAGCGCCCTTCCTGATGCCGTGTAATCGGCATAGAGCAAGGGGCATGCGCCAAACGGGCCAGGGATCGAACGCCCTTCGCCAATCACCCCACTCTGCAGGCGCTCCATCCATTCATGAGAGATCGCCGAGGGGGAGCTCGGTGGTTTTCTTGACTTGTTCCATTGAGAAGCACGATGTGACATTACTGAGCTCTATTCTCGCAATAAGCCTTTTATAAAAGGCGTCATAAGACTGGTTATTACGCGTAATGACCTTGAGTAAGTAGTCGTATTCACCGGCCAGGCGATTAACTTCTACGATCTCAGGAAAATCCTTAACCGTTTCCTGAAATGTATTAAGCCAAGCCTGGTTATGTTTATCCGTTTTAACCATCACAAACACGGTGAGACTAAGATTCAATTTCTCAGGGTTCAGTACGGCAATTCTTTTTTCTATGATTCCGTCTTTTTCCAGCTTTTGTATTCGCCGCCAACATGGCGTAACCGAGAGACCAACCCCCTCTGCAAGCTGTGCAATAGAAAGAGTATCATCGCGCTGAAGCTGTTCAAGAATTTTCAAATCAAAACGGTCAATAAGCAATTTATTTCCCCTTGAGACATTTTAAAGGAATTTTATTCTTTATAATCTTTCCTCGATACGGTCAAGAGAAATAATTTTTCACCTCCCATTCTGTTGAACTCAACCAAGTGCTTACTTCGCCTAAAAGGGCATCCCAAAACGGTGCAACACAAAATATGCTGCACCACAAAGAGCAATGCTGAAAGTTTAAAACCGAAACCACTATGGCGTTAAAAGCACACAATTGACTAAAACTCTTTAACCGCTCTTGAATATATACGCCCTTGAACACATACACTCTTGAACATATACACTCTTGAACATATACGTAACAAAGCACTTTTTAATCACTAGTGATGTCATATTTCCCCAATTACTTTATCGAAGTCACCACTTATTCAACGCCACAACTTTGCTAAAGCCACTACTTTATTGAAGCCACTCTACGCTCGTTGAGCTGGCCAACAGCCACCAGAACGCACCATGTTGGGGCAGATGGAAGCCGCCCCATATCTGATAATGCTTTGCATTAGCCTTTACAGCATGCCATCATTTCGGCTTTAGGCTACAACGACATTGTGAGGCGCATGCAAGCAGTACACTCTCATCGTTGCAAGATTTGGATGCGTGTGTTGCTGATAGCAGGCGCGACGCTAATACCTTCTTTTGCACTGGCTAATTCACAGCACAGTACTCATTCACAGCCCGTTATCCCTATAAACAGCCTCACCCACGTTGCCTCCGCGCCGCGGATTGTCACACTTTACCAAGGCGCTACCGACAGCGCTGTTGCCCTTGGTCTTACCCCCATCGGTGTAGTGGATTCGTGGTTAGAAAAACCTATGTACCACTACCTACGCGAACCACTTGATGGCGTTGAGCACGTAGGGTTGGAGACGCAACCAAACCTGGAAAAAATTGCTTGGCTAGACCCTGACTTGGTGATTGCCAACGATTTTCGCCATGGGCGAATTGCGCCGCTATTGGCAGCCATTGCGCCTACGGTATCAACCAACACCGTTTTTGGCTTCAAAGCCACGCTGACAATGGTCGCTAATGCCACTGGTCGAGAGGCGGAGGCCAATGAGTTACTGCAACGCTGGGATGAAAGAGTCAGTGATTTTCGCCAGCAGATCGCCGATCGCCTGGGCAGTGAGTGGCCCCAAAAAGTAGCAGTGGTTCGCTTTAAGAGCGATCACGTGCGTATTTATACCAGTGGCTTTACTGGCTCTATTCTTAATGAACTTGGTTTTAAGCAGCCTGATACGCTGCAAACCCAGGGTTGGGGAATGAAACTAACCAGCACTGAAAACATTCCAGTACTGGATGCTGATGTAATGTTTGTGCTGCTTGAACCGGATGATCCTGCTATTGCGGATAATTACCAGCGCTGGGCCAATCACCCATTGTGGCAACAGCTGTCAGCTGTACAAAGCGGACGCGTCTTTGACGTCGACCCGGTTAGCTGGATGATGGGCGGCGGCATATTAGCGGCTAACGCTATGCTGGATGATCTCTATCGCCACTATGGGCTGGCGCAGTCATTGGAACGACAGCAACACACTTGTCTCTCCCCACTACCGAACCACGCGGAGGAATCCGCATGCTAAACAGCACCACTGCGAAAAGCATCGGGCTGCTACTTGGAATAGTGTTAGCACTCGGAGCCTTTGTCACTAGCATTATGTTGGGCACCACTGATATTGCATGGTCAGCATTATGGGCAGCACTTAACCACTATGACCCAACCAAAGTAGCCCATATCATATTGTTCACAGAGCGCTTACCCCGTGCGGTCATTGCGGCGTTGGTAGGCGCCAGCCTGGCAATTGCCGGCGCATTAATGCAGACCATGACGCGTAACCCGCTAGCCTCGCCGGGTGTTCTGGGCATTAACGCTGGTGCTATGTTTTTTGTGGTAGTCGCAGTATCGCTTTTACCATTGCATACCCCTGCCCACTACGTTTGGGCTGCGCTGCTAGGCGCTCTGGTAGCCGCTACCCTGGTAGTGGTACTTAGCCGTGGCCGCCAAGGTGAAATCTCACCACTTCGTGTTGTATTGGCAGGTGTTGCCGTCACTGCAATGTTTGTGTCGTTCAGCCAAGGGCTACTGGTAATAGACCAGCAAAGTTTTGAAAGCGTGCTCTACTGGCTGGCGGGTTCAGTCTCGGGTCGCGAGCTTGCTGTCGTCATGCCCTTACTCCCCCTTTTTGGCGGAGCACTGTTACTCTGTGCTCTGCTAGTACGCCATGCCAATGCACTATTGCTGGGTGATGATATGGTCACAGGCCTTGGTATGCAGGCCACCACGATTAAGTTGCTGCTAGGGCTTATCGTGATTGTGCTTGCGGGTAGCTCGGTGGCACTGGCAGGCATGATTGGCTTTGTGGGACTGATAGTTCCCCACATGGCACGAGGGCTATTTGGCATTGACCACCGTTGGCTGCTTCCTGCCTGCGCCCTACTCGGGGCATGTTTGTTACTACTGGCCGATGTGGCCTCACGGTTTTTAATGGCTCCTCAGGAAATACCCGTGGGCGTGATGACCGCTCTGATTGGTACACCGTTCTTTGTTTACCTAGCGCGACGCAAGATGGCAGGCCAATGAGACAGGCAGCAACATTATCTCTCAACAGCACAGCGAAGCACGAAAGCTCTCAACTGCTGGTTCGCCTGTTGCTATTAAGTCTATTACTTATTACGAGTGCCGGACTCTCGCTCAGTTTAGGCAGCTTTCCGACACCTTTCAGGCAGGTGCTACATGCACTGGTCTCCCCACAGAGTAGCGATATCGCCTTTATTATCTGGCAATTAAGACTGCCCCGAATTTTACTGGCGATACTGGTCGGCGCCGCCCTGGCGATAGCGGGGGCTATTCTGCAAAGTATTGTGAGAAACCCCCTCGCTTCACCGGATGTTATCGGCATTACCAGCGGCGCAGCACTAGCGGCGGTACTTTTTTTAGTACTGCTAAGCACCACCTTGAGCATTCACTGGTTACCCTTTGCTGCCATGCTCGGTGCACTGGTTTCGGCGTTAGCAGTTGTCAGTTTGACCTGGAAAAACGGCATTAGCCCATCCCGCATGGTGCTGGTCGGCATTGGCATGGCGGCGGCCATGGGGGCTGGTACCACCCTGTTAATCGTCATCAGCGATGATTCTGCCGCCATGACCGCTTATGTATGGCTAACAGGCAGCCTTTACGCGGCACAATGGCAGGATGTACAGGGCCTATTACCGTGGCTATTGGTAGCAATACCTATCAGCCTATGCTTCGCCCGCCACGCAGATGCCATGGCGCTAGGCGATAGCGTTGCCGAAGGGATAGGGGTGTCTATTCTGCGCAGCAGACTAATACTGCTGACCTGCAGCGTTGCGTTAGCGGGGGCCGCCGTAGCGTTCGCAGGTGGATTAAGCTTTGTAGGTTTAATCGCCCCCCACCTCGCGGCTAAACTGGTGGGGCGCAATCTGGCAAGGTTGATGCCCGCTTCAGCGCTAGTCGGCGCGTTGATTGTGCTGTACGCCGACCTGCTTGGCCGAGTGGCATTTTTACCCAAAGACCTGCCTGCAGGCATCTTTGTGGCGGGGATAGGCGCGCCCTTCTTTGTGTACTTACTGCACAGGACGCGCTATCGCTCTCACTGAGGAACTTACTGAGCGGGGCTTACTATTGAGAGAGGTTAGAAATCGACGCGATAACCAAACGTTACGGTTCTACCACGCCCGGCAAAATAGCGCTCATCATTCACCAACGCACTCTGCGAGTAGTAGGTGACATACTGCTCATCAAGCAGGTTAGATACACCCACATTGACCTGTCCAACGGGTAGTTGGTAGCCCACAGCAGCATCCATTAGCAGATAGCCATCAAACTCACGGTTTGCTTCATCGAAGGTTTTATCAAAGGCATAGTTGGCCTGCACAAAGGTAGAAAGGTTATCTGTCCAATTAGCAGACCAACTGGCTGTTAGACGATCTGGCGAGACGTCCAACCCAGACAACTTGGAGTCCAGGTTACCATCGTCGTTGCTGTCATAGCGCCCCTCCATGCGAGAGTAAGCCAATCGGCCAGCATGCTGATCGTTAAATTGATAATCTACCGAGGCCTCGAAGCCTTTAATCTCGGTCTCCTGGCGCTGCATATAAAAGACATCGTCCACTTCCGTGAGACGGCTGCCGAAATCTGAAGATGACTCGTAATAGCTCAGCTCCGCCGCCAAACGACCATTCTCAAAGCGCACACCCGTCTCGATATTATTAGTGACGATTGGACTCAGGTTATCGATGTTGTTGACCGACTGCCCTGGCGTACTGATCCCCCTTAACGCACGCCCCACATCGGGAATCGAGAATCCTTCAGAGTAATTGGCAAACAAGCTCCAATGATCCACAGGCTTCCATACGGCACCGACGTTATAGAGTGTCTCATTGAAACTAGGGTCGCCACCCTCGACAGAAACCCCATTATTATCCGCTACAGTTTGATAGTCATTGATCTTCAGCTTAGCGTACTCATAGCGAGCACCGGCTGATAGCAGCAATGAATCAACAGGCCTGAACTCGGCTTGAAAGAAAGGCGAAAGGTCGGTGTACTTTGTCAGCGGTACATAGGTACGATCGGACTGATAAAGATACTGCTCGGTTTCATCAAACAGCGTATCAAAACCACCTGTTAGAGAGAGTCGGTCGTTTAGCAGGTCATCTTTAGTCAGCGATACCTTAGTGCCAAACTTGCTAGTTGCCGCCATGGTTTGGTCATAAAAGGTACCCTCAGGAGCAATGGCGGGGTCTTGGAAAGTTTTTGAATTGGTTGCCCCAAACAGCGCTTCATAGTCCTGATAGAACGCCTGGGCACTTAGGCGCATCCCTGCCAGATCATAGTGATCGTAACTTAGCCCGGTCGTCCACACGCGGTTATAGGGTGCGTCTCCCTCTGGGGTTCCTCGCTCAGAGGTAGTCAACACGCCATTGGGCCGATCACCCGTTACGCTCACATAATTGTTATGCCCCTCAATATTGTAGTGATTGAGGGTGAACTGCAGGCGCTGATCGTCGTCAATCCAGTAAGCTAGCTTGCCTAAAAAATTGTAACTGCGAGAATCCATCAAGTCGCCTTGGGTGTTGTCTACCCCAACAGGATTGCGGTTACCATCCAGGAACAACCCCTGATCCTCAAGGCTGGCCGAAAACAGGTAGTCAACATCGCCGCTATTACCACTGACGCCATAGCTGGTTTTATAGCTCAGCGTATCGCTGTTTAGTTCGCTAGTGGGTGTCGTTACCTGAATTTCAGCATGCTGATTCAGCGACCCCGGCTCTGGGCGTTTAGTAATCAGGTTGATCACTCCCCCGGCCGCCCCTACCCCATTGGTAGCGTTGGCCCCTTGAATGACCTCAATCTGCTCAACCATGGAAAAATCGATGGTATGGGCTTCACGACCAGTTGGACGCAACGGGTTCGATTGGGGAATCCCATCAATCAGAATCAGCGGCGTACGCCCACGCAAGGTTTCCCCACTACCACTCATCTTCTGCCGGCTAGGTGAGTAGGAAGGCAGCAAGTTACTTAATATTTGCGATGAATCGCTGGTAATTTGAAGCTGCTGGGTAATCTCTTCTTCGCTGATAATACGCACTGTCTGGGGAGAGTCTTCTTTTGTTGAGTTGGTGCGCGAGGCTGTCACAACCACCGTTTGGTTTGCATCACCTCTCTCGCCTTGTGCTTCAGCAGTTGCCGATTGCTGTGCGTGAACTTGGCTAATGGCTACCAGACCAGCAAGCGTTACTGTCGGCCACAGCACTAGGCGTTGTTTAGTGCGCATCTTCTTTTGATCCCTTACTGAGTGAACTAAACTTGGAAAACGTAATACATATACAAATGATAACGATTGTATTATGCATATAAGTTACCTATGGTCTACCCAAGTGGAACGCACCGTTCGAGATAACCCCCTATCTTTTGCTATCTCACACGCATTTTCTTTCGGGCATATCTCTCCAGCGGGCTGTTGCTCATCGGGAAATAGTAAATATTGAAAATGAGAATATTTTGTCTTACGGTGCTGCCTGTTTCGACAATCTGAATGAGCCAACTCATGCCACTCCCTTCCGGCCAGTCACCTCGTCTTACGGGTGAAAATTTACACGCAGGTTATGATTCTCGACGGGTGCTGGATGGCGTGGATATCGCCATTGCGGAAGGAAAGTTAACAGTGCTACTCGGGCCAAACGGCAGCGGCAAGTCAACGCTGCTTAAAACCCTAGCGCGTACGCTGGCGCCAAGTGATGGGCATGTCTATCTGGATGGTAAAGATATTCACCGTAGCAATACCCGAGAAGTGGCAAAGCGGTTGGGCATTCTTCCCCAAGGGCCAGTGGCCCCCGAGGGACTGAGCGTAAAACAGCTAGTGGGGATGGGACGTTTCCCGCATCAAGGCTTATGGCAGAAAAATGCCCAACAGGACACCGATGCCATTCACGAAGCAATGGCTTACACCAACGTCACTGAGTTTGCCGAGCGTCATGTTGATGCGCTTTCCGGCGGACAACGCCAGCGCTGTTGGATTGCCATGGTACTGGCCCAGCAAACCGAACTGATCCTATTAGATGAACCCACTACTTTTCTAGACTTAAAGGTGCAGGTAGATCTGCTGGAGCTGCTTTCACGTCTTGCCCATGAGAAAGGCCGCACACTGCTACTGGTACTCCACGACCTAAACCTGGCCGCCGCCTACGCCGACCACTTAGTGATGATGCGCGATGGCTGCATTGTCACTAGCGGCACACCTGGCAACGTATTTACCGCCGCCAATCTCAAGCGTGTATTCGACCTGGACGCCCATGTGCTCCAAGATCCTGTTAGCGGTTGCCCAGTATGTGTTCCCTATAAACAGACGATAGCAGAACAGCGCCACGCTGCGCCCGAAGAGCGTATTGCGCTATGAGCCACACCTTCTGTGCCGACCTCAGCCGCGAGCAGGATGATCCATTAGCGGGCAGCGCCGCTCATGCTGAACGCAATTTGCTAATCAGTTGGCCGCGTTCAAAATGGCTACGCAGCATGCGCCACGCCAGCGATATGGACGGCGCATTGAAACAGGCGCTAAACGCCATTGCCGATAGCGGCCGACGGGTTAATCTGATTCAGCAACCGAGCATGGATAAACACCAGCATCAGGTGTTTCTTATGCCAGAACGGCGGCGCTTTCAGGTCATGCGCCACCAGTTGGAAAACTTTTTAAGCGCCCTGCAAACAGACAGCAGCTTGGCTGCTTGGGAGCAGCCCTCGCTAGAAACTGACCTATTGCTCTGCTGCACCCACGGCAAAAAAGATAAATGTTGCGCTAAATACGGCTACCAAACCTATAAGGCACTTGCCCAAGCAGTAGCTGACCACTGCTTACCCTTTGAGGTATGGGAAAGCAGCCACCTGGGGGGTTGCAGGCTCGCCGCCAGCCTTATCCTGCTTCCCAATGTTCGCAAATACGGCCGTGTCACCCCAGCACAAGCACTCCCCTTCCTGCAAACAGAAGCGAACGGCCAGCGGTACCTGCCCAGCTACCGAGGAAATTCTCAGTTCACACCCGCTCAGCAGTGTGCAGAACTAGCCGCACTGACTCACCTAAGTACAGATCAACACCAACCCCAGCTAACGCTGCTGGATGATAGCGGCAGTGAGCAAGAACGCCTGATACGCTGGCAGTGGCAACGGGGAAACGCTCAAGGCCAACTCAGCATGCGTTGCCAAGCCACCACCATCATGCGGGTAGACACCTGCGCCGACCTTGAACAAGGCCCCACTGAAAGGAATGTTTGGCGGATAATACAGCCTAGAGCGGGTGACTAATTAAGCAATCGGGCTTGACGAAACATTTGAGTAGAAGAGTTACTCTCTCACTTGCGCTCAGCACTATTTCATGACTTCCACCACTGTCTGTAAGCCAGCTCCTCTCAGTAAGGCGTGCATGCTGAGGGGCTTCCACCTAGCCTGAGCCTCACATTAAGCTCCTTAACACTCCCAAGTTTACGCGCTTGGTTGGCCCTATCGGTTAACACCCCACCTAGTGATCAATATCATTAATCGCCTTAGGACCGAACACCCAGACAGATTAGCTCTATCAGGCGTACTGAAGTAGCACCGCTACCTACCTCTCCTTTGCTAGCCCTTTTAGAAGATAGCGTTTTTTTACGTGACACTTTTCAAATGCCCTCAAAAATTGTATAAAATATAAAAACTACCAATTGATGCTGACATCCACTGTAGCGCCAGCGTTGATCACCAGGACAAAACAATCACAGGTGTTCCATGAAACGAGTGCATATCATCGACTCTCATACAGCAGGTGAACCCACACGGCTGGTAATGAAGGGATTCCCAACTCTGCCTGGCGCAACCATGGCAGAAAAATGTGAAGCGCTGCGTACTTCTCATGACCAATGGCGGCGCGCCTGTATGTTGGAGCCACGTGGGCATGATGTGTTGGTGGGAGCGCTTTATTGTGCGCCGGAGTCACCAGATGCAACTTGCGGGGTCATATTCTTTAACAACTCGGGATATCTGGGCATGTGCGGTCACGGTACTATCGGGCTCGTCGCATCCTTGCATTATCAAGGCCTTATAGAACCCGGCGCCCATAAAATAGACACTCCCGTTGGTCCTATTAGTGCAACCCTTCACAACGACGGTGCCGTTACTGTCCGGAATGTCCTTTCTTATCGCTATCGCCAGCAAGTCCCTGTTGAAGTGCCTGGATATGGGCTTCTGCATGGGGATATCGCTTGGGGAGGCAATTGGTTCTTCCTTATCAGTCAGCATGGCCAATCGCTAACGCTTGATAACACCGAAAAGCTAACCGAATTCACCTGGGCCGTACGCCAGGCACTCGAAGCTGCCTCGATTACTGGCGAGGATGGCGGGCTAATCGATCATATTGAGCTCTTCACAGAGGACGAGGCAGCCGATAGTCGTAACTTTGTGCTTTGCCCCGGCAAAGCATATGACCGCTCCCCTTGTGGTACCGGCACCAGTGCCAAACTGGCTTGCCTAGCGGCAGATGGAAAATTATCGCCAGGAGAGACCTGGGTACAAGCCAGTATTTGTGGCAGCCAGTTCGAAGGACACTATGAATGGGAAGGCAGTGGCATCCGCCCCTATATCAAGGGGCGAGCCTACCTAAGTGCAGATGCCACCCTACTTATTGATGAACAGGATCCGTTTGCCTGGGGCATTTCTGACGTGTAAGCACGCGACTCACTCGCCCTGATTCTTCATTAACCAAGCAGCACCGATTACTCCACTATCAGCTCGGTGCTGATGTGAGTACTGACAACACCAACCGAAAGGAAAAACAATGAGCGATAACATTTTTACAGGCTGCATCCCTGCGTTAATGACCCCCTGTAATGCGGACCGTCAACCGGACTTCGATGCTCTGGTTGCTAAAGGTCGTGAGTTAATAGATATCGGTATGAGTGGCGTCGTGTACTGCGGCTCTATGGGCGATTGGCCACTGTTAAGCGAAGCACAGCGCCAAGAAGGAGTCGCCCGTTTAGTTCAAGCAGGCATACCGACCATCGTGGGTACTGGCGCAGTAAATACCAAAGAGGCCGTATCCCATGCAGCTCACGCTGCTAAAGTGGGAGCCCATGGTCTGATGGTTATTCCGCGCGTGCTCTCACGGGGCACCTCAGTAGCGGCACAAAAAGCTCATTTCTCAGCCATTTTAGAAGCAGCGCCTAAGCTGCCCGCCGTCATTTATAACAGCCCCTACTACGGTTTCGCGACGCGTGCAGACCTCTTCTTTGAGCTGCGTCATCGTTACCCAAACCTAATAGGCTTCAAAGAGTTTGGCGGTGCCGATGACCTACGCTACGCTGCGGAAAACATTACCTCCCAGGATGAAGATGTCACCTTGATGGTAGGTGTAGACACGACTGTCTACCATGGTTTCGTCAACTGTGGCGCCACCGGTGCCATCACCGGCATTGGCAATGCTCTCCCCCGCGAGGTACTCCAGCTCGTCGCTCTTAGTAAAAAAGCTGCGCAAGGTAATGTCGAAGCACGCCGTTTAGCCAAAGAGCTTGAGGAAGCGCTGGGAGTTCTCTCCTCCTTCGATGAGGGCGGCGACTTAGTTCTCTATTACAAACATTTAATGGTACTCAACGGGGACTCCGAGTACTCCCTCCACTTCAATGAAACTGACACTCTGAGCGATGCCCAGCGTCACTATGTGGAATCTCAATACGCCTTGTTCCGTACCTGGTATGCCAATTGGTCTGCTTCCTTAGAAAACATCTAAGGCTCAGTGGTACACAATTTTTTGCCGCTTAGCAGCCGACTGCTCCAGCACAGCTAATGTGCTGGAGCGAACTCTCTTTGGTAGGAGTTACTCATGCACCGTATGAGTCTGGAGGAAGCCGAGATACTGGCAAAAGCAGTGCTCAACGCCCAGGGCTTCAATCAAGAACAGACACACGCCCTATCTCAAGCAGTGATAGCGGGGCAACGCGACGAGTGTCATTCACATGGCCTGTACCGTTTACTCAACTGCGTTAAAACGCTAGCGGCAGGAAAAGTGGTCGCCAATGCTCAGCCAGAAGTGCACGACCACGCCCCAGGCATCGTACGGGTTGATGCCAAAGGAGGCTTTTCGCAACTTGCCTTCGAGGCTGGCTTACCCATTTTAACGGCAAAAGCGCGTGAGCAAGGAATTGCCGCGCTTGCCATCAATCACTGCGTACATTTTTCAGCCTTATGGGTTGAGATTGAAGCTATCACAGACCAGGGGCTGGTAGCGCTGGCCTGTAATCCCAGCCACGCCTGGGTGGCACCCGCTGGGGGCAATCGACCATTACTGGGTACAAATCCGCTGGCCTTTGGCTGGCCGCGTCCCAATGGTCAACCACCATTTATCTTCGACTTTGCTACCAGTGCAATTGCTCGCGGTGATATCGAGCTCCATCATCGTGAAAATAAGCCCATTCCCGAGGGCTGGGGTATCGACCGTTTAGGGCAGCATAGCCAAAATCCTGCTGACGTATTAGACGGCGCACTCCTTACCTTTGGCGGCCATAAAGGCTCTGCCTTATCTATCATGATTGAGCTTATTGCTGGCCCACTCATCGGTGACTTAACCAGCGCTGAATCACTAGCATATGACGAAGGAGCCGGAGCTTCCCCCTATCACGGCGAACTCATACTCGCTATGGATCCTGAACGCTTTCTGGGAAGTACGCTCGAGGATTATATGGCCCGTGCTGAAGATCTGTTCTCGTCGATCATAGCCCAGGGCGCCCGCTTACCCTCCCAACGACGATATACGGCACGGCAACGCACTCAAAAAGAAGGCATTTCAATTCCAGAGTCTCTATATCAGGAGTTGTCACGCCTAGCGCGATTATGACGGCTCTTTTCTTACCTACCATTAGCGTTATTCTAACGACGGAGACGAGCATGACATTGCAAGGCAAAATGCTGATTGGCCAACAAGCAGTACAAGGCTCTCGTGACGCCATTTACGCAATCAATCCAGCGAATAATGAACGTCTTGAACCCGCTTATTTAGGTGGCTCTCAGGCAGAGGTAGAAAGGGCCTGCGAGCTAGCTTGGCATTCATTTGACAGCTATCGCGAAACGCAGCTGGAAGCACGGGCACAGTTTCTCGAAACCATTGCAGATGAAATAGAAGCGCTCGGAGAAACACTGATTAACCGAGCAGTGGCCGAATCTGGCCTTCCTCAAGCCAGGATTCAAGGGGAGAAAGGACGAACTTGTAACCAACTACGTTTATTTGCAAAAACCCTACGCAATGGTGAATGGCTAGATGTTCGAATTGATCCGGCCATGCCTAATCGTCAGCCCATGCCGCGCGCCGATTTGCGTCAACGCCATATCGCGCTTGGCCCAGTCGCTGTTTTTGGTGCAAGCAATTTTCCGCTGGCTTTCTCCGTTGCCGGCGGCGATACCGCATCAGCGTTAGCGGCGGGATGTCCCGTTGTCGTCAAGGCCCACTCCGCACATCCAGGAACCAGCGAATTAGTAGGGCGTGCGATTCAAACTGCCGTCAAGCGGTGTGACCTTCCCGAAGGTGTATTTTCGCTAATTTTCGGCTCTGGCCGTGAGGTTGGGCAAGCACTGGTTGCGCACCCTTACATCAAAGCTGCCGGGTTTACTGGCTCCCGCAGCGGCGGCTTGGCACTATGGAAAACGGCACAGTCGCGCCCTGAGCCAATCCCTTTCTATGCTGAAATGAGCTCCATCAATCCAGTATTCCCTCTACCAGCGGCATTGGAGTCACGTGGTGCCAGCATGGGGGCAGAATTCATTAGCTCGTTGAATATGGGAGCTGGCCAGTTTTGTACTAATCCTGGGTTAGTCATTGCAGTAAAGTCTAAGGGGCTAGACGCGTTCATTGCAGCGGCACGTCAAGCGGTCGAGAGCAGCAGCGCTCAAACCATGCTTACGCCCGGCATTCATCAAGCCTACACCAACGGTGTGCAAGCCCTCATCTCGACAGGTAAAGTCCACGAAGTAGCTTGCGGTCAAAAAGGAACTGGCCCAAATCAATGCCAAACAGCTCTTTTTGTAACCTCTGCTGCTCATTTTCTGGCTGAGAAAACGCTGCAGGAAGAAGTTTTTGGCGCGTTGTCGCTGGTAGTGGAATGCCAAGACCAGAACGAGGTTCAGCGCGTCGCGGAGGCGCTTGAAGGCCAGCTGACCGCAACCCTTCAGTTGGAGGATGCCGATCAGGAAGTTGCTCGCAACCTGCTGCCAATTTTGGAACGTAAAGCGGGCCGGCTACTCGTCAATGGCTGGCCAACAGGCGTCGAAGTTTGCGATGCCATGGTCCATGGTGGCCCTTTCCCAGCAACGTCAGACTCGCGCACCACGTCTGTCGGTACCGCAGCTATTTTTCGCTTTTTACGCCCTATTTGTTATCAAGATCTACCGGATGCACTTTTGCCAGAGGCATTGCAGCATAGCAACCCACTGTCACTTAAGCGCCTGGTTAATGGAGAACGTGAAGGCTGATCAATAGGAGTTTGTGCCGCTCTCCTCTGAGGAGAGCGGCGCATCATGCATAGAGCCATGCGAGCTAATCAACAGTTCAACGGTTCAACTACCGACCATTCAACTACCAGCCATGGACATCTATAAAGGTTTGTATAAAATGTGCAAATTAACTTTCAGGATGAACGTGAACCATGGCGACATTCAAAACACGAGCGCACTTCGTCGCCGACGACTTACGCAAACGTATCCTTGGCGGTGAGTTCAAGGGCGGTACTCAACTTCGTCAGGACGCCCTAGCCAGCGACTATGATGTCAGCCGTATCCCTGTTAGAGAAGCCTTGCTAACCCTCGAGTCAGAAGGGCTAGTGGAGTTTTATGCTCACCGTGGCGCTTTTACCACCGAGCTTTCCGTTAGCAAAATTCGTGAACTTTTCGAGCTACGAATTCTGCTTGAGACCTATGTACTTAGGCATGCCATTGATAACCTCACTGAAGCAGACCTCGATAAAGCCGAGGAGATACTGCGCAAATATGACGACGCTCTAAACCGCGGTGGCGAAATCGACAATTGGAGTGAGTACAACTACGCCTTTCATTTGGCACTTTATGCGCCGGCCGAGCTTCCAGAAACGCTCGCTATCATTCATCAGTTAAATACTAAATCGGATCGCTATATCCGCATGCAGCTCGTCTACTCCCAAGAGATCACAAAAGCTGAAAAGGAACACCACGAGTTGCTGGAGTTAGCGCGCCAACGCGACACCGACAATGCCTGCCAGTTGCTTAAAACCCACATTGAAGACGCCTGTGGAAGTATTATCGCGGTACTTGGAGAGCGTTCCAACCAATCAGAGGCACTTTGAAGTATGAGTGCCACTTTAATATCCTATCCCTGCCATTAGCTGCCTCTCCCTCTTCTGCTTAAGTCATAAACACTACTTCTAGCACCCTTTGCCCTTCTTCATATACTTCGGCTAGCTAACACTAGCGCTTTCCGGCTATTCGAATAGTTTTGGCGGATTAAGCCCTGTTCCTATCGTTTCTACCCCATAAGCACCATTGAACGGCTTGGCAGCTCCATTTTTACCGCTCGCTACTCGCTCCCTTGCCATCGCACGGCGCTCCTCTCCTGCCATTTCTTATCAATAATTGTCGTTGACGGTATTGATCCGATTCATATACCTGAGATATATTTTATACAATCTACAAAAACAGCATTAAGGAAGCTTCATGAATCCACGAAGCACGAAGAGTAGCGGCTCTAACGAGGATGCCGATGTCATCGTTATCGGTGCAGGAGTGGTAGGTAGCGCTTGCGCCCTATCCTTGAGTCAACAAGGCTTGCGTGTTTTGGTGCTGGACAGCCACCAGCATCCGGGTATGGGTGCCTCATTTGGCAACGCCGGCCATATGGCAACGGAGCAGGTTTTTCCTATTGCCGATGCAGCCATTGTGAAGCGATTACCCAAAATGCTACTGGACCCAATGGGGCCTCTACGCTTGGAGTGGCGCTATGTTCCCAAGGCCCTCCCCTGGTTCACTCGGCTACTTTGGAATCTACGCAAGGCTCCTTATCAAGCCAGCGTAGCAGGCATCCGTGCTCTCAATGAGAACAGCCTGGATGCCTGGCGCCGATTGCTTGACACCATAGATAGCAGATATCTGCTAAAAGAGGACGGGTCTCTCCTAGTTTATGAAACAGATAGCGCTGCCGAAGAGTTAGCAGCACTTCACACAAGGATGACTGACCAGCAAGTAGCCGTGGAATACTGGCAAGGCAGTGCAATTAAAGACATCGCTCCTCAATTGTCAGACAGCATTAAAGGCGGGCTATTTTTCCCTGACACCGCACATACTATTAATCCCTTACAGATCGTCGACTCACTCGTATCAGCTGCTAAAGCCAATGGAGTGCAGTTTAGACAAGAAAATGTCATATCAGGCCAAGACCATGGCCACGGTGTGACGCTGAAGACCGCGAGCTCGTCCTCCTTCACGGCCGGCAAAGTTCTTATTTCATGTGGAGCTCATTCTGCCCATCTCACTGCCACGCTAACGGGCACTAAAGTTCCTCTTGATACCGAGAGGGGCTATCACCTGATGCTGCCCCATGAACGACATCGACTGCCTATGGCGGTTACCTCGTTGGAGCGTCGTTTCATCATGACGCCCATGGATGAGGGATTACGATTGGCAGGTACTGTCGAATTTGCAGGACTCCATCGGCCAGCCAATATGCAACGCGCTTGGCAACTGCACAAACTCAGTCAAGGGCTCTTCAAAAACGACTTGGATACTACCGAAGCCAAAACCTGGATGGGCTTTCGTCCCTCGCTACCTGACTCACTCCCTATTATCGATAGCGTTAAAAGTGGAAGAGTCCTACTAGCTTTCGGACACCATCACCTTGGCCTCACTCAAGCCGCTATTACAGCCGAGATTATTAGCAAGTTGGCCAAGCAAGGAAACCAACAAACTCAATTGCCCTGCCAACTGCCCATTGATTTATCTCCCTATCGGCTAAGCCGATTTTTCTAGCACGCGCCCCCCCAACCCTAAGAACAACGTCATAGGAGCTATTATGTCTTCCCCAAAAGGTCTCGTAAGACTCCCTAACATGATAGAGGTTTTTGCCATCATGTTCGGCTTTATAGCCATCATGTTTGTTAGTATCAGTTTACTTGAACTCCCTATACAACTTGCCTTGTTCGCCTCTTGGTTTTTGATTATGGGGCTGGGCTTAAAACTTAAGCTTTCCTACGAAAACATGCAGGAAGGGCTTATTAAAGGTATTCATAATGGCATGGAGGCCGTGTTGGTGCTCACTACCGTGGGGGCACTGATTGGCACCTGGATTGCTGGCGGTATCGTACCGAGCATTATTTATTGCGGCCTGTCAGTTATGAACCCACAGATTTTCCTTTTCGCAGCTTTTATTATTTGCTCCTTAACGTCTCTAGCTACCGGCACTTCCTTTGGTACGGTGGGAACGGCTGGGGTAGCAATGATGGGTATCGGCCACAGCTTTGGTATCCCACTACCACTGGTTGCTGGTGCTGTGATATCAGGCGCGTACGTAGGTGATAAAATGTCGCCGCTTTCCGATACAACGGTGATGACTGCGTCACTGTGTAAAGTGAATCTTATAGACCATATTCGCTCGATGATGTGGGTTAGCGGGCCTGCGGTTATAATCGCTTCGATACTGTTCATCACCGTTGGTTTTTTCTATATCAGCGACACAGCAGATACATCTCAAGCAGCAGCGGCTATGCAGGCCCTGGAAAGTCACTTCACAATAACGCCTTGGCTGCTGCTTCCAGCGGTCATTGTTATTATCCTATTGACTCGTCGCTTGCCAGCCATCCCTGTCATCACATTAGGTGCGGTCCTCGGCAGCATCTGTGCTTGGCTAGTACAGGGCATGAGCCCCGTTGATGCGATTCAAACCGCCTATTACGGCAATGCAATGCAGTCTGATGCAGCGTTTCTCAACACTCTCCTTAACCGTGGCGGAATAGAGTCTATGCTGGGTGTCGTTGCCCTCATCCTATTCGCGCTTGGTTTAGGCGGTTTAATGGAACGAGTCGGCATTCTACAGGCTATCAATCAGGGGTTTCTCAGCTGGGCCAACAACCCAGGCCGACTCACCCTTTCAACTATGTTGGGCGGCTTCTTTGGTAACTTCTTTGGTGGCGCAGCCTATGTCTCTCTCATTACCGCCAGCACGATAACTGAGAAGAACTATGACAAACAGGGGATTGATCGTCGCGTTCTCTCTCGTAACGCAGAAGCAGGTGGCACTATTACAACACCGATGGTGCCATGGACAGACGGTGGTGTATTTATGGCAGCAACACTTGGTGTTTCGACCCTAAGTTATCTTCCATTCCTTTGGTATCACATGCTTGTATTGGTAATCGCTATCTTCTATGGCTACGCCAATATTGCTATTTGGAGAACCTCGCCAGCGGGTGACACAGAACAAACAGCCGCTAGTCAACGAAGTGTGCCCGTAGCTTGATCACCTCTAGCTTCTCGCTTTCAAGTAATTAGTTAAACACTATAAAAAACTCCGGTTACTACATAACTTGAACCGGAGTTTTTAGCCTCATCTAATAACATTTACCTGCGCCGACCTTGAACAAGGCCCCACTGAAAGCATGGTGTGGCGATCAGTTAAGGTGCTGTAGATTTCTCGATGACTCCTTGCTTAACCATGACTACCTTCAGGTAACTCACCCTGGCTGGCGTTCTCATCGGTAGCCAAAGTAGAGCTGTGGTGGCTGACCAGAGGGCCAGCCAGCTTACGCAGCGCCACGTAGAACACCGGTGTGAGGAACAGCCCAAACAGGGTGACCCCGATCATGCCCGCAAACACTGCCGTGCCAAGCGCGGCTCGCACCTCAGCCCCCGCCCCGGTGGCGATGACCAGCGGTAGCACGGCGGCGGTGAAGGTAATGGAGGTCATGATAATGGGGCGCAGCCGTAACCGGCAGGCTTCCAGGGCGGCATCTACGATACTTTTGCCCTGCAGTTCCAGCTCACGAGCAAACTCCACGATTAAGATGGCGTTTTTACACGCCAAGCCAATCAGCACCACCAGCCCCACCTGCACGAAGATATTATTATCACCGCCGCCAAACCAGACGCCGATCAGCGCCGAGAGCATGCACATAGGCACAATCAGAATGACCGCCAAGGGCAGCGTCCAGCTTTCGTAGAGGGCCGCCAGTACCAGAAATACCAGCAGAATCGAGAGCGGGAAAACCACCAGTGCAGCGTTACCCTGGGTGGACTGCTGGTAGCTCAAGTCAGTCCACTCGAACGCCATACCCGGCGGCAGAACCTCTAGCGCCAGCGCGTTGATGGCATCCATGGCTTGAGCAGAGGAGAGCACTCTCGGGTCGGCCTCCCCGGCTAGGTCCGCCGCTGGGTAGCCGTTATAGCGCAGCACCGGGTCTGGGCCGAAGGTTTGCGTGATGTTAACCAACGTACCGATCGGCACCATTTCCCCCTGGTCATTGCGGGTACGCAGACGGGCGATATCTTCCACGCTGGCCCGGTAAGGGGCATCCGCTTGGGCAATCACCTGCCAGGTGCGGCCAAAGCGGTTGAAGTCATTGACATAGGTCGAGCCAAGATAGATCTGCAGGGTGTCGAACAGCTCGGTGAGCGGCACGCCCTGGGCTTTGGCCCTGAGTCGATCCACCTCCGCATCCAACTGCGGCACATTGGACTGGTAGCTGCTGATGGGAAATCCCATTCCCGGTATCTGAGCAATGGCACCCTGGAACTGATTTACCGACTCCTGCAACGCCCCGTAGCCTAGATTACCGCGATCCTCAATAAACAGTTGGTAGCCCGAACCATTGCCGAGCCCTAGAATCGGGGGCGGCATAAAGGCAAACGCAAACCCCTCCTTCAGGCCGCCTATCCCCTGGTTAATCTGGGCGTTTATCTCCGCGGCAGTGAGGCTACGCTCGCCAAAGGGGCTCAGGGTAAGAAACACCACTCCTGTGTTGGAGGTGTTGGTGAACTGCAGCGCGTTGAGACCCGGAAAGGCAATGGCGTGCTCGACGCCTTCGGTCTCCATGGCAATATCCACCACCTCCTGAAGCATCTGGTCGGTTCTCTCCAGGGAAGCCCCTTCCGGCAGGATAACGCCAGCAATCAGGTACAGCTTGTCCTGCACTGGGATAAACCCAGGCGGTACCACTTTAAACATCACCCCGGTACCCGCGAGCAGTAGGGCGTAGACCACAAACACCGCACCCCGGCGCTTTAGGGAGCGCGCCACACCACCCTGATACTTGGTAGAGCTGGCGTTAAAAAAGCGATTGAAGGGGCGGAAAATCCAGCCAAAGAGCCAATCAATCAACCGAGTAAGACGATCCTTAGGGGCGTCATGGGGCTTGAGCAGCATCGCCGCCAGAGCGGGTGACAGGGTCAGCGAGTTAATCGTAGAGATCACCGTGGAGATAGCAATGGTGACCGCAAATTGACGATAGAACTGCCCGGTCACCCCAGAAAGGAAGGCCATGGGGATAAACACCGCACACAGCACCAAGCCAATAGCAATGATCGGACCGGAGACCTCCTTCATGGCCTGGTGGGCCGCGGCCTGGGGATTCAGCCCCTCGCTGATGTTACGCTCGACGTTCTCCACCACCACTATGGCATCGTCCACCACGATGCCAATGGCCAGCACCAGGCCAAACAGGGTCAGCGTGTTGATGGAGTACCCCAGTAGATAGAGCGCCCCAAAGGTGCCGATCACCGATACTGGCACCGCCAGCAGCGGAATAATCGAGGCGCGCCAGGTTTGCAGAAACAGGGTCACCACCAGCACCACCAGCAGCACCGCTTCCAGCAGGGTTTTCACCACTGCCTTGATGGAATCGCTGACGAAAATAGTGGTGTCGTAAACCGCCTCATACTCAACCCCAGCAGGGAACTGCGCGGCCAACTCATCCATGGTGGCCACCACCTGCTCACGGATAGCCAGCGCATTGGCGCCCGGCGCCTGGAAAATACCGATAGCGACCGCATCACTGCCATCCAACTGCGAACGCAGGGTGTAGTCTCCGGCGCCCATCTCCAGCCGTGCCACATCCGAAAGCCGCAATATCTCTCCACTGTCACCGCGCTTCAGCACGATGTCGCCAAACTCCTCTACCGTTTCCAGCCGCCCCCGAACGTTGATCAGTGTCAAAAAATCACTGTTAGGAATAGGTTCAGCCCCTAGTTGCCCGGCAGAAACCTGGACATTCTGTTCCCGCATGGCAGCCACTACATCACTGGCCGTTAAATCACGGGCGGCTACTCGACCTGGATCAAGCCAGGCACGCATGGCGTAATCGCCACCACCAAATATCTGGGCATCGCCGACCCCTTCGAGTCGGGCCAAGCGGTCTCTAACATGCAACCGCACATAGTTGCGCAGGTAGAGGGTGTCATATTCACCTCCCGGCGAGGTCAGGTGCACGACCATCAGGAAAGTGGGCGACTGCTTTTGGGTGGTCACCCCCTGGCGGCGCACGGCCTCCGGCAACCGCGCCTCGGCTTGGCTAACACGGTTCTGCACCCGTACGGCGGCCTCCTCGGCATCGGTACCGGGTCGGAAGGTAACGGTCATCTGCAGTACACCATCAGAGCCCGCGACGGACTTAAAGTACATCAAGTCCTCGACGCCATTGATGGCTTCCTCCAGCGGCGTTGCTACGGTCTCGGCGATCTCTTTTGGGTTAGCCCCTGGGTAGACCGTACGCACCACCACCGAGGGTGGCACTACATCCGGGTACTCGCTGATTGGCAGGTTGGGGATGGAGATCAGCCCAATCGCCAGGATAATAATCGACAGCACCGCCGCGAAGATCGGTCGGTCGACGAAGAAGCGGGAGAAATTCATGGCGGTCTACTCCTCCCAGGCAGCAAGAGCCGCCTGGGCAACGGCAGTTGGGCCACTCGCCACGACGCTTTGCGGGCTAACTTGCATACCGGGGAAAAACACTTTTTGCACCCCGTTGACGATAATTCGGTCACCAGGGCTGAGTCCCTCGGTGATCACCATCTGTTCTCCCATCTGACGGCCGGTAGCTACCTGACGACGGTCTGCTCGGTTGTCACCATCAAGGACATAGACGTAGCGACGATCCTGATCGGTCAGGATCGCCTTGCGATCCACCAGCAGCGCCTGCTCCAAACGAGCTACCGGCATCTCCACCCGGGCAAACTCTCCCGGCCGAATAGTGCCATCGGGATTGTTCAGCACCGCCCGAAACTGCAGGGTGCCGGTATTGGGGTTCAAACGGTTATCGATAAAGTCCAGGGTGCCAGTGAACTGCCGTGCGGCGTCGCCGCCCAGTTCAATCGTCAGACTGTTCTCACCATCAGCCAGCAGTGCGTAGCTGGCAAAGGCAGCCTGCTCGTCCGCTTCGAAGTAGACGTGGATCGGATCAATGGTGACAAGGGTGGTCAGCAGGCTTTGGTCGGCGTTAGCCAGATTGCCTCGGGTCACCATGGCTCGACCAGCACGGCCACTAACCGGCGCAGTGATGCGAGTATAGGCAAGGTCAAGCTCTGCGGTCACTAGCGCTGCTTCAGCGGCGTTAACCATGGCGCGGGCATTGTTTAGCGCCGCCAGACGCTGGTCATGCATCTCTTGAGAAATGGCCTGACGTCCCAGCAACACCCGGGCACGCTCGGCTTCACTAGCGGCCTGGGCGCTCTGGCTCCTGGCTTGGGCAAGCTCAGCCTGGGCCGCGCTGACCCGCGCCTGGTAGGGCCGGGGGTCAATCTGGAACAGCAGGTCGCCCTCCTCCACCAGCTCGCCCTCCTTGAACGCCACCTCCTGGATATAGCCGCTAACCCTAGGCCTTAGCTCAACTGTTTCTGCAGCTTCCACCCGCCCGGTGAAAGATTCACTCAACACTACTGGCTGAGCAGCGATATCCACCACCTCTACTTCTGGCGGCGGTGGCGCATCCGCTGCCTCCTCGCTCTTGGCTTCACATCCCGTCAGCAAGGCCATTAACAACAGAAACGGGATGATCCCCCGACCACTTTTTGAGCGAGCTCTTTGATTCAAACTTCCCATGATCACTTGCTCCAATGGCTATCGGGAGCCGATAGCAGCGTTGGTTATATAAGTTAGTTATATAGTTGCGTACCGCATCGGCGGTTAGCTTTTAACTAGTCGGTTGGGTAGCGTCAGATTCGACGCCCACTCTGCAACCTCAAGTTAAGTTGAGATCAATAGGTCGACACCAGATTTTTTATCAAGGAGGCCAACAAGGGGGCTGTTGCCTCTTATCAGACGATTTTTACAATAGGCGCTTCAAGAGCAATGGAGGTATCGGGTTCCTGCGGGAAGATTGCCTATTTCTGTCGCGGTACCAGAAGACTTTCTGAAGCAAGCTCACCAGTGATATTAATCTGTTTAAGAACTTGCACGTTATGACACTCTAGTGGCTCCCGGCTCGGGTTGCCGGTTTCTACGCAGTGCTTGCCTGATCCTGCAAAACCAACTGAAAAACCCTCCGAGGATCACAGCGAAGGCCTATACTGCGAACTGTTAGGGAGGAGAGCCATTGACCGATATCTTGCCCATGCAAGTTACCTATTCTACGGATACTCTGCAGCAGCTAAGCAGCATCGTACGGCGCTGGGCGCCCCTGGAGGAGCTTCAGGACACGGTCATTGCTGAGGTTCAACTGATACGCGTTGATTCCGCCACCAGCTACTGTTCAGCGGTCTATGAACCGTGCATCTGCTTTGTCATTCAAGGCAGTAAGACGGTGCAACTGGGTGACAAAGAGATCGTTTACAGCGGGCCAAGTTACATGGCAAGCGCCATTCACCTACCGGTACTGGGCAGAATTGACCATGCAACCCCAGAACACCCCTACCTAGCGGTCAAGGTCTCGGTGGACCCTCAAGAGGTGGCCGGACTGATACTGGAACTGGGCGATAAAGCACCACCTGCGGGCCACGACGCTATCTGTTCCGAGATGGACTGTGGTCTTAGCTCAGCGCCCATGGATGCACGTATGCAGGAAGCTGCTTTACCGACTACTTAGCCTGCTGGATGCCCCGGAGGATATAAAAGTGCTTTCACCGTTGGCCCGTCGGGAGCTGATCTATCGGGCATTGATGGGAGGGCTAGGGTCCCGGATGCGCCGATTTGCCACCACAGACTCCCAGGCTAACCGGATTGCACGGGTCATCTATACCCTCAAAGAGAACTTTACTCAGCCTCTGCGTATCCGCGAGCTGGCGGCCGCTGCCAATATGAGTGAGTCGACGCTATACCACAGCTTCCGCGAGGTTACTCGCATGTCGCCACTTCAGTTTCAGAAAAAACTGCGCCTGCATGAGGCCCGGCGGCTAATGCTGGCAGAAGGGCTGGAAGCGGCCACCGCTAGCTACCGGGTGGGTTACGAAAGCCCCTCCCACTTCAGCCGCGAATATAGCCGCATGTTTGGTGCGCCGCCACGGGCTGATGTTAGCCAGCTGCGTGGAACGCGGGCTGCGCCGCTACCCGCCTAAAGAAGCTATTTACTCACTATGTAGAGTGCTGGGATACGGCTATCCATAATCGCCGATGTCGTGATCTACCCAACCCTTTCATGCTTCTTTAAGCCCATAGGCGCTCTGCAACGTCGCGAGATCAAACTTCTTCATCTTGAGAAATGCCTGCGTCACTCTATTCACCCGCTCGACGTCAGGGTCCAGCAGCATCTGATGTAACACTTCAGGGCAAACCTGCCAGGACAAGCCGTATTTATCCTTCAGCCAGCCACACTGTTCAGCTTCTGGAGCGGCTGAGAGCTTCTGCCGATAAGTGTCAATTTCACTCTGGGTCGCACAGTTCACTATGAAAGAGACGGCTTCGTTAAAGGCAAAATCGTGCTTATGAGCACTATCCATCGCCGCAAACCACTGGCCTTCAAGCGTAAAATCGGTGTACATCAGCGTTCCCTCCTGATCCGGCTCCATACCTTCAGGATAGCGTGCCATCTCCCCCCGCTTGGTATCTCCAAAGGCAGATAGATAGAAACTGGAAGCCTCTTCCGCTTTGCCACACACATCGCCTACAAAGAGCAGTGCAGGGACAATAAAGGGGCGTGCTTCAGCTTCTGGATTGGCCAGACTAAGCTGCCACGACAACCCAAATCTGTCCTGAATCCAGCCGTAGCGCTTGCTAAAGGGATAAGCATCCAGTGGCATCAACACCTTACCGCCCTCGGCAAGCTTTGCCCAAGCGGCATCAAGCTTGGCCTGAGCATCTTTATCCCCCGCGTGGCCAAAATTCACGATAAATGACACCGAAGGATTGAACGTGAATAGAGGGCCTGCACTGATCGCCATAAACGAATACCCCGACAATACGAAAGAGACCAGATCGCAATCACCGCCGGGTGTGTTATGCAGCGTTGTGGTGTTCGTAATGACAGAGTCAGAGAAAACCGTACAATAGAAATTCGCCGCCTCCACTGCCTCTTTATCAAACCAGAGATGGGGGACAATTTTTTGTTGGGTGGTAGCCATCAAATATCTCCTGTAAGGCTAGTAAGAAAACCGAGAAGTGCTACTCACCTTATTTAAGCAGTAACAAGCGCTTCTGGCACAAAACTGGAGACCTTAAAAAACAGGGAGCCTTAAATGACATTGAAACAAGCGACGAGAGCCCTATCATGCTGTTGAGAATGCCAAAATGCATCAGCCAAGATTAAGGCAGTAGCCTCAATGGTGCAGGCTAAAGCGTACATTAATCGCTGCTGGCCTCCCCGCCTCCCGCTCCATTAAAGGCTGATGCATCACTCCCAAGGTTTGCAGAGAGCGCCACTATACTAATAAAGTTTAATTCAGCACGCCCTCCAAAGAAGGTGTTACCAATTTCAGCGCGCAACCCCTCATAGCTGTTATTTTCTCCAATTGCACGCTGATAAGTTTCAAACTCTGGTCTCCTCGCGTACATAGCTAATGCATAGCAAACGTACTGACTATGAAGACCTGAACGCTCAACGCTACACCTGATTTGCTGAGGCGTGTAATGCTCGAACCTACCGTAATCTTTGACCAACACTTTAGGCAGCACCTTTATGTAGGACTTTACCGCCTTTTTCCTTCTGAAATTATCTAGTAGCGCCATACTTACCCCACTGATATCTATAAGATCAAGCCACGAATAACAACCTATCGATTGAGTTCAAATCAATCTGCCATCCATAACAACAAATTTCTATTAATATCTGATCGCCCTACCACCTATCTTACCAATAGTGAGCACCGATAGGGTGTACTTAATTAACCATACTTATGCCGAATGATTTATAGTTGCAATCTTTGCAAGCTAATTATGATGCGACGACGCGCCCCACCATAGACCTACAATGCATGAGACCTACAATGCATGCAGGGGCTTGGAAATGCCTACCAGAGTGGAAACTACCTTACAGCTGCTGCCCACACTAGAAAGCGTCAGGCAGCACCCTCGTAGCCAAAGCTACTAATCGGTTCGTACTAACCGCACATGGTAACCGCCATTCTCATGGCCATGGTTCACATGACCACTAAGGAAAGAGGCGTACCATATATCATGACTAAATTGAGCGTGGGGCGAAGACGATAAAAAGTACATCGGGGGAGTTTCAGGGAAAGCTTGCATATTTAAAGTGGGTTGCTGATAGCTGTCTGCATCTCCACACATGATAAAATTTTGCGATCTTCCATATTGGTCGGTATTAGAGCAGTATACCAAGGTACGTAACTCTTCGATCGTTGGTAAACGCCAGCCATCGCCGCCAAGCTCAGTCGCCTCACTCAATTTAAATATAGGTGGCTCCCCATCGCAAGTAGTACCTGTCCAAGTCTGCCCTACACTGCAACGCTGCCATACCAGATTAGTCACTATATCGCTGACAGTGCCATCACCATTATCCAGATAGCGATCATCAATCAATGGTTTTTCTTGTGCGGCTAGCGGGGAAACTGCTAGCAACACAGTCAAAGAAGCTAAAGCTATTGAAGTCAACTTATTTTTTCTGATCACCCTACCACTCCCTTGTAATGACTTTAGTTAGATGATGCATAAAGATTGGGTACAGATAACGCCCCAATAGGCCGGAAGACTAAAGAGCCGCATACTGCACTAACTCGCTAGGTATGCTTTTCGTTAACCGAGATAATTATCTATCGCTACTGCTCTATTTTCTACTAATTATGCACTCAAGAGCTAACACTCAGTAGAAAGCGATGGTTGTCATTGGTAACTGTACGGAAGTAGCCATTATCTACACCCACCGACCCGGCCCAAGTAAAACCTGAGTGATCAACCAGCCAACGTACCCACAATTGTGATGCATTGCTAGATTGACCGCGACAGACCACCACCTAAAAAACCTGTGGATTAGTTTTTCATGATACTTTAGAACCTGTAAGCTAAGCCGCCTACGAATGCGATCAACTTGATTTTTTTCTTAACTTTTTATTTACCAAACTCGCAACTAATGAGGCTGCCAATATACCGAGCGCGTCTGCGGTTAAGTCTAAAAAATCAAATGTACGTGATGGCAGCAGGGCTTGGCTAAGCTCCTCGCCCAATGCAAAAACGGCAACCAGGATAGCTCCATAATAAACCTGGAATCGTCCAAAGGTTATAGTGCGAAACCTTAAGGCAGCTACAACGACCAGGGTTAGAAAGCCAAACAAGCAAAAATGGCCTAGCTTATCCCCATAGGGGATGGATCTTACAAGATCAAAGAAAACACTACTCCCACCAGTGTTAGCGAGATAGATAATCCACACTATGAATATAAAAAAAGTGACTGCCAGAGCAGTTATAAACTTATGCATAAATTCTTTTGAAGATCAGATATATTGCTCACAATCATATCAGCAACTTTGCTCTGTGGATGCGGATTATTTTCTATAAGAACTAAAGCAGCCTAAGATCGCCTATGTACGTTCATACTGGCTCTATGGCTTTGTACTGAGCTTCGAGTGCCTTCATAAACGACCGAAAGTCGCCATGCTTTGGAAGCCCACTGAAGTGAGCCAGTATTTAATACAATATCCCCTCCAGCGACAGTGGCTACAGAACTGCTTAAGCTAATAATATTGCCATTACCACCTTTAACTAAAAGCGTTAGCCCTGTTCAATCTCATACAGAAAACTCTCGAGAATCTTTCGGCTTTGAGCCAATTTCTCCGCTTTCTGGTCGGCAAAGCGGATTTGCTCATGCAAGACATTACGTAGCTCATCACACGGCTCGAGAGTCGGACCCTCACCTCTCACACAGGGTAAAAATTGCTGGATTGTTGCTAAGGTCATGCCTCCCGATCCCAGCAGCTTGATGCGCTCAACCGTCCGCACCTCCTCCTGCGCATAATCACGATAACCATTGCTAGTGCGCTTCGGCTTTAACAACCCCTCAGTTTCATAATAGCGCAGCATTCGAATGCTCACGCCCGTGCGCTCTGAAAGCTCTCCTATCCTCATCTCACTTCACTCCTTGACTCTAACAGCGCTGTCAGCGTTTAGGGTAGTAACTCCTCTCTCTGAATTCAATTAGGAGCTGATGTTATGGCGATCCAACCAACCACTTACGAATCACTCATCAATGGACATCCTGCCACGCTTTCTGAACTGAGCCCTCTGGCCTTTGCGGGTTTTGCTCACTTCACGGCACTGCAGGTCAGAGACAGCAAGATCAAAGGGCTGGATCTCCACCTCGACCGCCTGCACAAGGCATCTTTAGATTTTTTTGGCAGAGCACCGACCGATGAGAAACTACGTTTCTATATCAAAACGGCCATTGAAGAAGGAGGAAAAGATCTATCATTAACCGTGACAGTTTTCTCCCCCCATGGAGAGTTTTCTGCAAACAGTATAGATGTAAACCCTGCTGTGCTTGTCCGCACAGCAGCCCCATCCGATGGACCAAAAGGGCCGTTGAGGTTGAGTGCCGTTAATCATCAGAGGCCTTTAGCGACCATTAAACATGTAGGTGAAGTTGGCAAAACCTACTATCTTCATCAAGCCATACGGCAAGGATTTGATGACGCCGCCTTCGTAGATGATCATGGGCGCTTGAGCGAGGCAACCATCTGGAACCTAGTCTTCTGGGATGGAGACACGGTTATCTGGCCACAGGCAAAAATGTTACAGGGCACCATGATGAGCATCGTTCAACGCCAACTGGATCGCCTTGGTATTGCCCAGCGCCACGAAGCCATCACCCTCGAACGCCTCAGGGGGCTATCCGGCGCTGCGGTAATGAATTCATGGACACCGGGTATCCCTGTCACCGCTATTGCTTCCAATGTTATTGAGGAAGCAAAACCGTTCATCAACCTGCTCCATGAAGCCTACCAGGCTGAGCCCAATAGTGTGTTGTAGGGCCTACAATGGCTTATCGAGCGTGATCTATCGGAAGTCGGCTAGTCCGAATACCGGCGGCCGAGTTCGGACCTGAGGGAGGGGCGGTTGCCCGGGTGTGGCTGATGCACCGTACAGACGAGCATCTTGGGCCAGCGGCTGAAATGTTTAAAGCCGCCCTTCTCCGCCAGGCTGCCACGGTAGGTGCGTAGTGTGAGCTGCTATTAACCCGACATTAAATATGTGGCCACTATGATTCAGCCAGCGAGGTCATCTACCCGATGCTGGGCAAAGATCAGGGCAATAACACTATTTAACCTGAGACTTAAGCCAATCGACAAAGACCTGCATTTTGGCACTGTGCTGCCAGCGGTGAGTAGGAATGTAGTAACACAGTTTTGAATCGACGCTCTGATGCGAAATCGGCTGCAATGTTTTAGCTTTCACAAAGTCAGAAACCAGAGTTTCTGAACAAAACACTAAACTCTTGCCAGCAATAGCCTCATACACGCCATAAAGTTCTTGGTCGAAATACCTTATGTCAAAATTTGGTAAAACTCCCTCATTTTCCATTAACCAGTTTACCCAGGGTGAATCTGGCAACTTACTATTCTTCCATCTAGTCAGGTAAACAATAGGCGGTTTATCCGCGGTGATGGATCGGATAAAAGAAGAGGCTCCATATACATTAAAACGTTCTTTTTTCAATAAGTTTGACTCATCAACCCGGCCTGCGTCACCTAAGCGAATAGAGAGGGCATTAACTTTGGATGCCACTACCTCGCCTGTTGATATTTCAACTTTAATATTTTGATAGATTTTATTAAAGTCATGTAACAGCGGAATTAACACCAGGGCGGCAAAGGATGAAGTCGTATCAACATTCAGCCTCGATGCATCTGACTTTATATTATCTAGCGCAGTCTGAATTTTCTGCAGACCGGCTGTTGTTGCCTCAGAGAGCTGGTGCCCCTCTGAAGTTAAGGTCACTCTTCGGTTTTTCCGGGTAAACAGTCGTACACCCAACCTATTTTCAAGGTTACTGATGTGGTGCGATACACCCGCTGGCGTGATCGACAGCTCCTCAGCAGCATCTTTAAAGCTCCCTAGGCGAGCTGCTGCTTCAAACACCTTAATAGCCTGCAATGAAGCATTCACCGCCAGCACTCCCCAGTCTTAGCCTCAATCCGACATCCAAATAGGTAAGTTTTACTCACCTATCGAGCCAGTTTATTCATTTGTCGCAGTATTGGCAAAAAGGCAGCATAGCCCACTCCACATCACTACCAGTTGAGCCTACTATGCGCACATTACTTCATATAGACGCCAGTGTACGTAAGGCGTGCAACCCAAACCCCGAGCACAATTCAATATCAAAGCGCATTGCCATGCAGTTTGTTGATAAATGGAGATCTGCTAACAGGACAGACAATTACATTTATCGTGATATTGGCATAAACCCACCTGCTTTTATTGACCAAGACTGGATAGGTGCCGTTTTCACACTGGATGAGCTAAAAAGCTCTGAGCAACGTGACAAACTGGCTTTATCAGATCAGCTATTTAGCGAGTTATCTCAAGCGGATGTCATCTTAATATCTTCACCTATGTACAACTACGGCATGCCTGCCCCTCTTAAAGCGTGGTTCGATCAGGTTATGCGTATCAATAAAACATTTAGCTTTGACTTGGCTCGTGGTGATCATCCTATAGAGCCCCTGTTATCAGGAAAAACGCTAGTCTTAGTGACCTCATGCGGAGAATTTGGATTTGAGGTAGGAGGTGAACGTGAACATATGAATCACCTTGGCCCGCATATTAAGACTTTGGGGAAATACTTAGGCGTCGAATCATTTTATGAAATAATGTCCGAATACCAAGAGTTTGGAGATGAACGACACCAAAAATCAGTTGCCGATGCACTTCACAAGTCGAGATTGCTTGCAACTGAATTGGCTAGCCAAGAGTAAAATATAAAGCGAGAAGCAGGGCAGTCCAAAATGGCTGCCCCATTCAGATTTACTTGGTTGGTTGGCTGCCTATCGCCATGTCTGATATATAGATCATGGTCTTTTCAATCTGACTATAAGTCAGTTATGAGCGATCTCGTTAGACACGATTGATTGACACCCCGCCATCGACCAACAGAGCAGACCCAGTAGTAAAACTAGCAGCATCAGAAGCCAAGTAAAGTGCGGATCGAGCAATTTCTTCAGGCTTCGCTGTTCTCTTCATTGCATGTAGGTTGGCCACGAATTCTAACGCTTCGGGGGTATTGGCAAACTCCCTGGCTGCGGCTGTATCTGTTCCACCCGGCAATAATGCATTCACCCGAATGTTATGAGATCCATACTCGCAAGCAAGCACTTGCATCAGTCCAATTAGCCCCGCTTTGCTGGCTGCATAAGCCGCCATACCCGGCATGCCTGCGGTATAACCAACAAATGTTGAAGTAAAAATTAATGACCCACCACTTCCCGACCGCATGGCAGGCAGTTGATACTTAGCTGCCAGGAAAGCGCTCGTTAGATTGGTCGTGATAACCTGCTCCCAATCGGCCAACGACATGTCGGGCACCTGCCCCATCGCGCCTAAAATGCCTGCGTTGTTAAAAGCCACATCTAGCTGTCCAAACCGCTCTAGTGTCTCTTCAACGAGTTTTCTAGCAAAAGACTCATCACCGACGTCCCCAGCAACCGCTAACGCTTGGCCACCCTCTTGTTTTATGGAATTGACCAAAGCTTCTAGCTCGGGCTCCCTTCTGGCCGCTACGACCACCGCAGCTCCTTCCTTAGCGAAAAGTCGGGCAGTCGCATTGCCAATGCCTGAGCTGGCACCAGTCACAATGGCAACCTTATTTTCGAGTGCTCTCATCTGCTTAACCTCCATCACTGTTCATAGAAAGGGAAAATTTCCCTACCAACAGTGACGAGCATAAGCAGCCGCTTACCTGGCGCCGACCCGAATCTTGCTACATTGCGCTGATACGTTAATGCTGAGTGCAAACGGAAGGAGACGAAGAGCGGAAAAACATCGCCGCGCCTGAGCCTGTTAGCCCAACGTAGTGCCGTTGACACTATGGAAGTCATAGTTCTTTCTAGTGACTCCTCTTGCTTGGGGTCATTATCGGTGGTCAGAGTGGAGTTATGATGATGCTGGCTTACATCGCAACTGCCAAGTACCAGGATGCCTTGCCGCTCTACCGGCAGAGCCAGATCTCTGCCCGGCACGGCGCCGAGATCCCGCGCAATACCCTGGCGCGCTGGATGGTCCAGGCCAGCGAGCGGTTGATACCACTGGTCGAAGCCCTGCGTCAGCACTTGCTGCAAGCCCCGCTGATCCATATGGATGAAACGACGCTGCAGGTCAATCAAGAGACTGACCGGAAGGCCAGTTCCACCTCGTATATGTGGCTACAGCGTGGTGGACCGCCAGGACAACAGGTGGTGCTGTTCGACTATGACGCCAGCCGAGCCGGTCGGGTGCCCGTGCGCCTGCTGGGTGACTATGTCGGCCGCCTGGTCACCGATGGCTACGAAGTCTATGCCGAAGTCGTACGACAGAACGGCATCACCCATGCCAGCTGTTGGGCGCATGCCCGTCGCAAGTTCGTCGAGGCTCAGAAGGTGCAGCCCAAGGGCAAGACCAGCAAGGCCGACTGGGCGATCGACCAGATCCGCAAGCTCTACGCTGTGGAGAAGCAAGCCAAGGCGCTGAATCCCGAGGCACGCCAGGCACTGCGTGAGCAGAAGAGCCGTCCCCTGATCACCCAGCTACGCACCTGGCTCGACAAGTCGGTCAACCAAGTGCTGCCGAAGAGCACTCTGGGCAAGGCACTGCACTACTTGGAGGGGCAGTGGGAACACCTGACGCGCTTCCTTGATGACGGCTTCATCCCGCTGGACAACAATCCGGCCGAGAACGCCATCCGTCCCTTCGTGGTGGACCGCAAGAACTGGCTGTTCAGCCACACACCGAGCGGTGCTCACGCCAGTGCGTCGTTCTACAGCCTGATCGAGACGGCCAAGGCCAACGGTCTCTCGCCCTACGAATACTTGCAGTTCGTGTTCAAGACCCTCCCAAAACTCGGTGAGGATGACGATGTCAGCACCTTGTTCCCTTGGCACTGGAAAAAAACCCTACCGGTCTAACTCACGCTGCAATAGATGGGGTTGGTGGAGCGCTTACCGACTTTCGACAGGGGCCTTCTGCGATTGCTCCATGAACTGCGATGGCGCCGAGCAGTCAGAGCAGTATCCCAGCAGGAGATACACTAGGAGATAGCAATATGCAGACGATTGAGCTAGGTGGAGTAAGCGTACCCCGTATCGGCCAGGGCACCTGGCATATGGGCGAGAATGCCGGGCAGCGGCAGGCTGAGGTCAGGGCCCTGCATGAAGGTCTGGATCTGGGTATGACGCTGATCGATACCGCGGAGATGTATGCCGAGGGCGGCGCGGAAGAGATCGTTGGCCAAGCAATTCGCGGTCGGCGCGATGAAGTGTATCTGGTCAGCAAGGTCTACCCACACAACGCCAGCACTAAGGGTGTTAAAGCCGCCTGCGAGCGAAGCCTGCTCCGACTGGGCACCGATACTATCAATCTCTACCTGCTGCACTGGCGCGGCCAATACCCGCTGAGCGAAACAGTGGAAGCATTTGAGCGACTGCGCGAGGAGGGCAAGATCCTGCACTGGGGCGTGTCGAACTTTGACATTGACGACTTAGCAGAGCTCGACGCGCTCGCTTGCGCCACCAACCAGGTGCTCTATAATTCTGAAGCACGGGGCATTGAATACGACCTGCTGCCATGGCAAGCGCAACACAACATGCCGCTCATGGCCTACTGCCCCATCGGGCAAGGTGGCGCGCTACTGCATGACGCCACCCTACAACGCATCGCCGAAAAACACAGCGCCACCACCGCCCAAGTCGCCCTCGCCTGGGCATTGCGCCACCCCGGTGTTCTTGCTATTCCTAAAGCTGTAAATCTGGATCACCTCAAACAGAACTTTGATGCAGATAACGTCAGGCTCGACGACGATGATCTGGCACAAATCGACGCCGCCTATCCCCCACCAACGCGCAAGCACTCTTTGCAGATGGTGTAAGGACGCACCATTAACGGCCGCTACAGCCTAGGACAAAACATACAACAGGCTGTCGACTTACTAACGATAAACACTCTGGCTCGTCAATCAGTATAGTGGCTATGCCTAGTCTGATCCCAAGATCATCATCAGTCCGTAATATATAAAATATTTATCAAATAAAAGAGATCAAACGAACCAGCACAGTCACATTATCTGGATGGACGCTTGCTCCGGTGGCCAAATAATCGCAGTAATCGAGTGCGAGCCATACCTCGCACTGGTTCTGTACGCGATCACCCAGGCAAACGGCATGTCGGCACGAAACAGGCCATCGGCAACCACGTTACCCTTCATCCACCTGCTCCAACAGCATAAGTTGCCATCATTGCTTGTGCTTCGCGCGACCTGCAATCAAGGAACCAATGACGATGAGCAAGCTGGCACTCAATACGGCCGCCGTGGCCTCGCCGTATCCCGCCAGGATAAGTAGCACCACCGAAATGAGTGGCGCGCTGTAGGCCAAGGTGCCAAGTAGCTGGATGTTCCCGTGTTTGACGCCGTAGTCCCAGGTAAAAAATGCGATGCCAACCGGCCCGAGCCCCAGCCCAACCACGCCAACCCATTGCGTCAAGCCATCTGGCCACACCGTCTCTTCCCACAGCATATGGCACCCTGCAGCCAGCAGCGCCGTAACGCCACAGAACCAACCGACGGCATCGGTTGGCACTGAACGCACCAACCTGCTGAGCACAGAGTAAGAAGACCAAATCAATGCACACGCCAGCGCTACCAGATAACCGGGCAGGTTCTCCCAAGCAAATCCTCCAGAATTTCGGCTGATCAACAACCAACAACCCACCAGTGCCACCAAGGCGCCAGCGATAGACTGAGCTCGCAGCCTCTCGTCCGGCAACAGGGCAGAAAGCAGAACGATCAGTAGCGGCCAGAGGTAAGCCAACAGGCTGACCTCCACCGCCGGTGCTAACGTCATTGCCTTGAAATAGGCAAAGTGATAACCGAATAACCCGACGATACCGATACACCAGGCAAACGGCGGCTGGCGTATATAGCGAACGCCCGTATGGCCAGCCAAGATCCAACGCCCACCCATCAACAGAAACGCAATGCCGAAAGTCATGGCCATTAGTTGGAACTCTGGAATCTCTCCGCCGGATAGCTTGGTCAGCAAAGCCAACGTGCCCCAAAGCAGCACGGAAATGGATCCGATCCAGGTAGCGGCGCTCACAATTGCCATGTATCTCTCCCCCGAAATTGTCATGCGTTAGCGGTGACGGGGGAGCGTATCCATAGCATCGATGAGGATCTTTTGAATCCTGGCGGAATTATGTCGAGAGACGGCGGAAGTGGCTAGGCGGTTTGCCAAAGTGGCATCTGAAGCGGTTGCTGAAGGCCGATAACGACGAGTAGCCCACCGCATCAGCCACCCGCTGAACGCTGAGGCCTGACTGCTCTAGAAGCCGCCACGCCTCTTTCATCCGTACATCTGTGAGATATTGATGAGGCGTCACACCCACCTGATGGCGAAAAAGATCGTTCAACTGACGAATGCTCAGATGGGCCACGCTGGCCACCTCGGCCATGGAAATCGGTCGCTGAAAGTGATCATCCAGAAACTGTTGCGCTGCGTGAACCCTGCGATCCAGCTGCAATTGACTTCCATGGCGCTCCTGCAGCAGTTGTATCAGCAATAGCAGCATGTGATGCTGGGTAGCACCCGCCACAGCCCCGCTCATAGCTTGAGCATGTAGGAACTGGATGTAATGGCGCAGTGCCAAATCAAGCTCGGCGAAACAAGGCAGCTTATCTAGTGCAGGCGCCAGCCCTTCCGGCAAATCGACCACCAAAAACTGGTTATTTTCTGTTGCAGCAAACCCATGGACGCTTCCTGAAGGAATGATCGCCGCACGGTGCTGTGCCACCTCCCCCGCCATGGCATCTATCGACAGAAACAGCGTACCGACCAATGGCAGTACCAGTTGATGATAGTCGTGGGAATGACGTTTTACTTCATCGTCATAGGTACGTATGTGCAGGCCAATATCGGGATGTTTCATGACCTTACTCAGCAATCGCGGGCATATTCACTTCCTTAACCAGATTCATCGGCCAAGGAGCATCTAGAACACCAGTAAGCTGCTTCTGCGCCAATTTGATCCCTTTATCTGGCTTCATATCCGTATACCTAAGGCCCTCGATTGGTGTATGCCGCTTTGACACCCACCCACAACGCCACTCGCCCTGCCAATCACGCTGAGTGTGCGTCTTTAGGAAACGATCCACTTTGTTCATGGCGGCATCTAGCGAGAGAGTCGTCTTGGCCCGCCGGATACCCCTATCCAGATCGGCTTCCGTCTCGGCCTCATCACGCGCGTAGTGTTCCAGCAGGTGATGCCGAATCAGGCCTCTCAGTTTCTCACATTTCTCATCCAATTCTTTGAACGTGCCAGACCACTCTTTGGAGGCATCGGAGGACATCTTGCAGCCATCAATGGCAAAGAGTTCGTTACCCAGCAAGCCTTGTTCGTGGCATACCAGCAGCACTTGTTCGAACAGCGCTTCAATCTCATCGGTATGGCGGCTGACGAAACTGGCCAGTGTGGTGAAGTGAGGCACGGTATCGCAGGAAAGGGCTTTGAAAATAATATTGGTCTCGCAGCACCACTGTATCTCACGGCTGGAGGTGATGCCTTTTGAGTAGGCAAACAGAATGATCTTCAACAGGATAGCCGGATCATAGGCCAGCCGACCGGCCGCATCGTTACGGTACTTGGGATGGAAAACGGATAAGTCGAGCTTGTGCTCGATCAGGTAATGCACAGCGTGTTCAAAGGTGCCTGGCTGGAGCTGATCTTGATAGTTGATCACCACCATGGCGTTCTGATCGTAGTTATAAGCCTTGAAGCGCGGCATGCTGACCACTCCTCGTCTGTTTCCTCGATCCTACCAAAACATAGCCGTCAGAGGGGTTTTTATACAGCCTCAACGCCGCGCACACGGGCGACAAAAACGCGCCAGCGGGTTTGGCGTCCCAGCGACCAACGGGAGCGAGTGCTGCGCATTGTTAGCCATGCCTAGCTATAATATTTTTATATAAATTAATATCTTGCTGAGTTAGTTTGCGTTTTTCAGTTATATAAACCTTTGCGACTTTAATAAGGTTTTCTTTAGTCGCATCTAACTCGCCAAGGTACTCAAAAGGATTCCATTTACCTTTAATAAAATTGCAAGTGCGGCAGCACAAAGCATAGTTTTCTAAAGTGTCACGACCCTCCTTAGAAGATGGAATTATATGATCTGTTTGCCATTCTTTATAATTATCCACGGAACCAAACATGTCTTTATCACAATACGCACACTTGAATTGGAACTCTATACCCAATTGAGTTTCAATTGGCCCCCAGTGACCTGTGCTCATAAATTCATCATAGATATTCATACTAATTCCTGACAGGCTAACGTTGCCAACAGCGGCCGAGCAAAGCGAGGTCCAGCGACCGCAGGGCGCGATGCTGCTTGGCCTTGTTAGGCGATATTTGGCACTTTGTCTTTTATATATTTTTTGAACATATCGTAAGGATACATTCCATTGAATTTCATGTTTTTTATGCCCGGCAACGACTCTATAGAAGCATGAGCAGCAACAGGGGAAAACTTAAATGTTGTTCCATTAAGTTCTACCAGTTGGGCAGGAAATATCTCTTGAATGAGTTTCATCTCTGATGCGCCATATTGAAGCATCAGATGCTTTGGCATTCCTTGAGCCTTCATTAGCATCCTGACTTCAGGGCTAATAATATCTTCTATAGTCGAGGTTGTTTTAACGGCATCTTTTACCATGATTATTTCAGGGATATAGCTCTTTTTATTACCTGTGTATGGTTGCTGTTTCAAGGTGATATCAACTATAGAGAATGGCGGGGCAAATACCCAAGCGTGCCCTGCAGTAAATTCACCTTGGTCTGCTGACCAGTAGTATGTTGTTTCCTCGTTAGATTTTATGGGAAACTCAATTGTGCAAGAGCCTTTAATGCAAGCGCACCATATTCCTTTGCGCTCCAGTATACGAGCGAGAATCCCCGATATATCCACACAAGCACCTTGACGCCCATTATCTAAAAGTTGCTCGCTTAAAATTTTTGCCACATCAGAAATTATAACTTCTGCCTTTTTTAAATATTCATCAGAGTATGGCTTTTCCGCTACAAACTTTGCGAACTTAATCAAGTAGCTTGGGTCTCGCTGCTCTTCCTTAATGAAGTTCGGATGATCATAAAAATCTGGTTTTTCTGTAGGAATTCCTTTTTTATGAAATTCCTTTTCTAATTCACTGAACATAGATATTCACTCTGATTCGCCTAACGCCCGCCATCACCGGTGACAAAACCGCAGCGAAGCGGAGGTTTTGGCATCCGGTGCATGGCATGGTTATGCAGCGGTCGCTTCATTCGCCGTATTTCCGAGTGAAAGGCACGCCGTTGAAAGTGTGAGTGCAGCATTTGCAAAGAGGTTCCAGGGTATTTTCATCAATAACAGGGTTAACTATCCGCAGAATTCCTTCCTCGTCTACGTACAGGCCACTGAAGTATGAGCTCTCACCTACGCGAACTACCTCATCGGCTGATTCATAATCCATGGCAACCAGCCAATGAATGGGCTCTTTTTTATCCAACCGCGAAACCACTTCACTGTGTACCTCACTCCAGGGGCAACCGGCTTTGGCCAACAAAAACTTGAACAGCGGCGTGTAATCTAGCCCGCGTTGGATACCTTTCCGCATTCCAACGCCAGATTCCCTGTGTCGTGTGTTCTTGAAATCACCTCCATGAAGATGATGAACGCCACGCGCTCTGGTGTTCACCTTTCGGTACAGAGGCTTTTTGTTGTTGGCTCTCATACTCAGTCTTCATTCATGCATAACGCCCGGCTCACCGGGCAAATTTTTGATGGCGGCTTTTGTGCGTATTTTTGCACAAAAAGTGACAGCGGAAATTTGTCCGGTGCAGCCGCTGGTTATACCTTATGCAGCAAACCACGGAAGCTCTCCTTTTGTATTTTTATTTTCCAATGCTTTATTAATAAAGACTATGTAATGCGACCCAGTTAACTCCCATAACTCTTCTGTATTAATCAATTCAGTGGGGAAATTTTGAACAACAGTAACCTCATAGATACCTTTGCCTATTTTAACCACCTGGTCTTTTTCATGTGGTTCGGGTAGAACAGTCTCCGAGAATTGAGCAGCCATGGTAATAGAATCGTAGGTAGTGAGAAGCAACTCCCCTTCAGTTTCTATAAAAGATCTGTAGGCGCGATTACCTTCAATGGTCGGCTCTGAAAAATGCACTTCTATATTCCAGTTACAGGCTGTACAACCCCACGCAACAATATGGCCTTTTGCATTTTCGTTGCAAATATGAGCCTTAAGCTGGTCTAGCTCCCAATTTTCGCTGACAAACCCTGAATAATTTGAAATATCTAAAAGCGCCAAGCAGCCGTAGTCTGATGACAATTCAAATTTCACGGAATTCAATATTTATCTCCTTGGGTATAACGCTGCATTCAGCGGCTTGTCCGCTGAAATGCTTTGATACTCATTGAGCCTTCTCCCCCAACTCAGCCCGTTTGGCTAAGCTGAAAAGGCGACCAAACCTAACAGGAGAAGACTCAATGAACTTTTACAATAGCACTCATCGTCACTACTGTGGCATTGATCTACATGCCAGAAGCCTTTATGTCTGTATCCTCAATCAACAGGGAGACACCCTGTTGCATAAAGAGATTCCCGCTAGCCCAGAACCTCTACTTCGGCTAATCGAAACCTACCTGGATGATCTAGTGATCGGCGTCGAATGCATGCACTGCTGGTACTGGATCGCTGATTTCTGTGAAGACCAGGGCATTGCTTTCATTCTCGGTCATGCCCTTTATATGAAGGCCATTCATGGTGGTAAAACTAAGAATGATCGCGTGGATTCTTACAAAATTGCCACGCTTATTCGCGGTGGCAACTTCCCCCTCGCTTATGTCTACCCACGCAGCATGCGAGCTACCCGTGACCTACTTCGCCGCCGAACTGGGCTCGTTCGCCACGGCGCTGATCTCAAAGCTCATGTTGTCAACACAACGAGTCAGTACAACCTGCCACCCAACAAGGTCAATTTGAAAAATGTCAGTGCCAGAGAACAATTGGGCAGAACCTTTGATGACCCGATTGTTCAGCGCAATATCGATCTAGATATGGCCGTTTTAGAGTGCTACCACCGGGAACTAAGCCAGGTGGAATGGCTATTGGAAAAGCAGGCTAAAAAGCATCAGCCGACCTACTACCACTTATTAACAACCATTCCCGGCGTTGGCCGTATTCTAGCCCTCACCATTCTGTATGAAGTGGGTGATATTCGACGTTTTGAGTCTGTCCAGAAGTTTGCCTCCTATTCCCGACTGATCAAGTGCAAAGCCGAATCGGCTGGTAAGACCTATGGCACCCAGGGCAACAAGATTGGTAATGCCCATCTGAAGTGGGCTTTTTCTGAGGCCGCTGTGCTTTATCTGCGCGGCAATCCAGATGCACAAAAGCTGTTGCAACGCTTCCAGAAACGCATGAGTAAAGCCAAGGCTTTATCGGCTCTGGCTCACAAGCTGGGGCGCGCGGTCTATTTCATGTTAAAAAACGAAAAGGTGTTTGATGAACAACGCTTTTTAACGAGTTAGTCACGCAGTAGGATGATGATCGATGTCTAACTGGATCATCATGGAGTGTGCTGAAACAGGGTGTCTGCTGACTGGTTATTCAGACCTAAAACCCGACTTCTACACCCAACTCGAAGCCCGTCGCTTTGATTATCCATCCTGCTGGCGTGCATCAATACCCTGAGCGAGTGAGCTTACACCGGCGCTGAACCTGAAACTAACTGGGACTGTAAAGTAACCCGCTGTTTGAATAGGACAGATGCTGGTTAACCGATGAATGTCTAGTGCCCCAGTCCAACTTGCAGGGAGCAACCCAGTCTGGCAGTGATTAACGATCACACTAAGAGAGCCTCAATAGGTGTTTGCTGTAAGCCATTCACAGCCAACGATGACAGATGAAGTAGGATCACTGGCTCAGGGACTTAATATTGGCCGCTACGCGGTCAATAAAAATACTACGGCCTATTGACAGACAGAAGGCTCATAGGTGTTAGGCGGCGGTTCTCTGCATTATATGTTGAGGACCAACTGGACCACCTAAATACAAATTCCCTGTATCTTCAAAACCACATTTAAGATAACAATTGTACGCGGCTTTATTGCGACAATTTACTGTCAACTGTAACCGCTCAAACTCTGGATAGTTTGAAGTAACATAGCTTGGTAACAAATTCATTGCTTTACTCGCAATACCTAAACCTTGATGATTCTGATCAATCAGCAAAGCTCGAACACCTAGCGCTTTTGGATCACTAAAGCTATAGGCATCAGAATAAGACAAATCTAAGACGAAAAAGCCAACTACCTGATCATTTTCTATGATCAAATGAGGATGTTCATCTTCTTTTAAAGATAAGATGAATTCACCAAGCCTATCGACTGTGAACTGAATTTGTTCGGGTTTTACTCGTAATTTTTCAACTTCAGCATCACGACTTTTATTATATTTCTCAATGACTAACATGTTACCTCGATCTCAAATGACGCCTAACAGTGATTATACACCCCGCTACAAAACTCCAATAAACGCGACGGCACATTCATTGGGGTTTTGTAGCCGCTCAATTTGACTCTACCCCATTGATTCCCATGAGGGCAAAGCCAATTTTGGCAGTATATTCAAAATTCGCGTGCTTGCGCGATTTGCCATATCCAAAAATACTGTATATAAAAACATGAAAACTATAAAAGGGGCAACCGATGAAACTGATGGAGAGGGTGAAAGCTACCCTTAGAGTCAAGCGCTATAGCATCCGTACTGAGAAAACCTATTGCTACTAGATTCGATTTTTCATTCGCTTCCACAGAATGCGGCACCCTGCCGATATGGCGGGCAATGAAGTGCGGCAATTTTTGGAATATCTCGCGATAGAAAGGCGCGTTGCTGCGGCAACACAAAACCAGGCACTCAATGCCATCGTATTTCTTTATCGCCACGTTCTAGATCAACCGTTAGGTGAGGTTGGTAATTTTAGCCGGGCTAAGCGCCCTCAGCGCTTACCTGTCGTGCTTTCCCACCAAGATTTCCCTCGCATGGCAGTGGCTTTTTCCTTCATCCAAGCCCTGTTTCGATGATGACAACCAGATAGTGCTGCACCACATTCATACTTCTGCCGTACAAAAAGCCGTTAAATATGCCATGCGGTCTTCTTCTCTAACACGACCAGGGTCGTGCCATTCTTTACGACATAGCTTCGCTACTTAGTTGCTTAGCCAAGGCACCGATATTCGTACAGTTCAAGAATTATTGGGCCATAAAAGCATCGAAACCACTCAAATATATACCCATGTGCTAGGTAATGGCTTTGTGGGTGTTAGAAGCCCATTAGGTTAGTGAAGTGCATTGGCGTTTTTATAGAATGCTGTCACACGATCAAAACAGCCCCCTTGCATCGCTTCCACCTACCTCCTACACTCCACCAACGAACAGCTTGACGGGGTGCCGGTGAAATCCGGCTGAGATGGCGCAGGGCGAGCATAATTGCTGCCGAGCGCTGGTCCCGCTGAACCTGATCCGGCTAATGCGCTGCTGCTCACATAACGAGCGGCGCGGGTACCGGCGTAGGGATCAAGCAATGGCCACGGCTAGCTCTCTCTCACGATTGCACGCCACCTTTAGTGCCATTTCCTCGATCTTCTTTACGCCTGCCCTCCGGATCGTTACCACCGGAGGCATCATGGGCTACCGCTTTACTGATCTCACTAACGCCTGCCATGACGATTGGCGAGCCTATATTAAGCACGACTTTGTCCGTCAGTTGGGCAATGCCACACTGCCTGAGGCGTCGTTTCGCCACTATTTAAAGCAGGATTACCTGTTTCTCATCCACTTTGCCCGGGCCTATGCGCTAGCGGCCTATAAAAGTTCCACACTAGCCAATCTTCGCCAAGCCCATGAAGGCTTAAAAGCCATTGTGGATGTGGAGTTAGGACTACACGTGGGCTTTTGCCAGGAGTGGGGCATCTCCGAGCAAGAACTGGCAGAGCTTCCCGAAGCCAGGGCCACCTTGGCCTACACCCGCTATGTATTAGATACCGGCAACCGCGGTGACCTACTGGATCTGCATGTGGCGTTGGCCCCTTGCCTGGTGGGCTATGGCGAAATCGCCAACTGGCTAAACGCCCAATCCACCACAATGCGTGGCGCGAAAAATCCTTTTGACGCTTGGATTGCCATGTACGAAAGCGAAGAGTTTCAGACCGCCATGCAGTCGGAGCTTGAGTGGCTCAACGCTCGCTTAGCTGATGTTACCCCTGCCCGCTTTGCTGAACTGAGTAAGATCTTCCGTGATGCCACTCGCCTGGAAATCGACTTCTGGCAGATGGGCCTAGACCTTATAGACCACGACCTCACTAATTAATCCAACAAAACAACCACAACCGAAACCCAAGGAAGAAGACCGTAATGACTAAGACACTAACCACTGAGACCTTAACAACTGAGCCCCTAACAACTAAGGCCGCAACAAGTAGAACCAGCCATTTTTTAGCCGAAACCGCCCAGGTAGATGCCGCTGCAATTCAGCCGTTGCCCGCGTCTCGTAAAGTGTACATTGAAGGCTCCCGGCCTGATATTCGCGTACCGTTTCGGGAAATAACTCTGTCACCAACCAAAACCACTGGCATTGATGAAGAGAACCCGCCGCTGCTGGTGTACGACACCTCCGGCCCCTACACCGACCCAAATGCCAACAACGATTTACGCAAAGGCTTACCCGCCCTGCGCCGTGCCTGGATTGAAGAGCGCGACGATACCGAATTTCTTGCTGGCCCAACCAGTGAGTATGGCAATCGCCGCGCCAACGACCCTACCCTAGCCCAATTGCGGTTTGACTTAACCCGTACCCCGCGTCGTGCAAAACCCGGTAAGAATGTCACCCAGCTGCACTACGCCCGCCAGGGCATTATCACTCCTGAAATGGAGTTTATTGCCATTCGTGAAAATCAGCGCCGCCAAGCACTAGGCACTGCTGAGGTGGAGCGCATTCTTGGCCACCAGCATCCTGGCCAGAACTTTGGTGCCAGCCTACCAGAAGAGATCACCCCGGAATTTGTTCGCCAAGAAGTCGCCCGCGGACGCGCCATTATTCCTAATAATATCAATCACCCAGAATCCGAGCCGATGATTATTGGCCGTAATTTTCTGGTGAAGATTAACGGTAATCTGGGTAACTCGGCGGTTACGTCTTCTATCGAAGAAGAGGTCGATAAAATGACCTGGGGTATCCGCTGGGGTGCGGATACCATTATGGACCTCTCTACCGGGCAGAATATCCACGAGACTCGCGAATGGATTATCCGTAACTCTCCAGTGCCGATTGGTACGGTTCCCATCTATCAGGCGTTGGAGAAAGTGAAAGGCGTTGCCGAAGATCTGACCTGGGAAATCTTCCGCGACACGCTAATTGAGCAAGCTGAACAAGGCGTAGATTACTTCACCATTCACGCGGGTGTACTGCTGCGCTACGTACCGCTCACGGCTAAGCGGGTTACCGGTATTGTTAGCCGTGGTGGTTCCATCATGGCCAAGTGGTGTTTGTACCATCACCAGGAGAGCTTCCTATACACCCACTTCGAAGAGATCTGTGAAATCTGCAAGCAGTATGACGTGGCGTTCTCGCTAGGTGATGGCCTGCGCCCTGGCTCAGTGGCAGATGCCAACGATGAAGCACAAATGGCTGAGCTGAAAACCCTGGGAGAGCTCACCAAAATTGCCTGGAAGCACGATGTACAGGTGATGATTGAGGGCCCCGGCCATGTGCCCATGCACCTTGTTAAAGAAAACATGGATAAGCAACTGGAGTACTGTGACGAAGCGCCCTTCTATACGCTTGGCCCGCTAGTCACCGATATCGCCCCGGGTTATGACCACATTACCTCTGGCATAGGTGCAGCGATGATTGGCTGGTTTGGCTGCGCGATGCTTTGCTATGTCACGCCAAAAGAGCACTTGGGGCTTCCCAACAAAGATGACGTTAAAACCGGCATCATTACCTACAAAATTGCTGCCCATGCAGCGGATTTGGCCAAAGGCCACCCGGCAGCACAACGGCGGGATAACGCACTTTCCAAAGCACGTTTTGAATTCCGCTGGGAAGACCAGTTTAACCTGGGGTTAGACCCAGATACCGCACGTGAATACCACGACGAAACCTTGCCCAAGGACTCCGCTAAGGTAGCCCACTTCTGCTCCATGTGCGGGCCGAAGTTCTGCTCCATGAAGATCAGCCAAGAAGTACGTGACTATGCTAATGAGCACGGACTAAACGGTGACCAGGAAGCGGTAATGAAAGGTATGGAAGAGCAAGCGGAGAAGTTCCGCAAGAAAGGTAGTGAGCTATATCAGGAGGTTTAAGATCAGGAGGTTTAAGGCAGTAGCCTACTAAGTAGATTTCTAAGTAGCTTTGTTGCTGAGTGTGGCTCTTGGGTCTCCAGGGGATCTCAAGGGCCACTTTCACCCGAGACTATTGCATACTATTCAATATGTTATAAAACAACCTCCATATTGTTATCCGAACTTTTCCTCTCAATATCCTCCTAAGCACCATTGTCTTGGGCACAAGTACCAGTGGCAGTGATCGACTCAACGTGGATAGCCGTAATGAGCCACGCTCTAAGAGTGTGAAAAAAAGTGTTTTTTCACTCAAGGAGAGGTTAATTTAATTTCACTTGTGTATGATTATTATTTACTGAGCACTCTGCTCGAAACGGCCAATTTAAGGCCAAAACCATTCAAAGAACTGACTCTAGATGAAAACGAAACTTTCCCTAGCGGTTACCCTCGCCCTGTTCAGCGCCGGTATGCTCAGCGGCTGCAGTGACGATAAAGATCCAACAGCAGCAGCGACGCAACAAGAAGCGCCGAAAAATCTCACAGCTCCCATGCTGAAATATATCCCGGCTGACTCTCCTTACTTCATGGCATCGCATGAGGCAATGCCCGAACAGGAGGCATTTGAGCTTTATCAGCGCATGCAGCCTGCAAGTGGCTTTGAGTCGGATCTGGATGAACTGCGTGGCATGCTGCACGAGATAGACGATGAAGTGCTGCACTCACTCCTGTCGCTCTTGGTCGCCGTAGGTGAAGAGTTTATTGGTGTTGAAACACTAAGCGACGTTCATGCATTAGGTCTCAAGATGAGTCCTCAGACCGCCTTCTACGGGTTAGGCATCTTGCCGGTTCTGCGCATGGAACTGCAGGATGAAGATGCCTTCCGCGAGACGCTACAGCGCATTCTGACCAAATCCGATATCAGCCTTGATACAGCTACAACCGACGGCACTGAATACTGGGTACTCTCCCAGGATGGTCCGATTAAGGCAATTATGGCCATTATCGACCAGCAGTTGCTGATGTCTGTGGTGCCGCAAGATGCCGACGATGTCCTACTAGCCCACGTGCTGGGTAAAGCTCTGCCCGATAGCAATATCGGCGATACTGGTGCACTGGCAGAGATCGAACAGCGCCATGGCTTTACACCTTACGGTGCTGGACAAATCTACACTGCGCGCCTACTTAATGAGCTGAGTACGCCGTCACATGCAGGCACTCAGGCACTGATGGCAGCTGTTGATGCAGAACCGCTGGATCTATCCGCTTGTCAGGCAGACATCGATCGTATCACCAACCGCTTCCCAGGCCTTGTACTGGGCATGCGTGAGTACAACCTCAACCGCGTAGAGATGAATTTAATCCTGGCAACCGACAAGGATATTGTCAGCGACCTGCGTGCCCTGACAGTTCAGGTTCCAGGCCTTGGTAGCACTGAGGGTATAGCCAGTTTTGGACTGGGCCTAAACCTGCCTGTACTGATGCAGACCATTCAGAAATACGCCCAGGAAGTACGGCAAAACCCCTTCAGCTGTGATGAGCTGCAGAATCTGAACAGTGTCTGGAATGAGATCAACGTGGCGATTAACAACCCCGCCACCGCGATGATTGGTCCGACGCTGTCTGGCTTAAAAGCTCGTATTGACAGCCTGACAATGAAAGGTGGCGAACCCACAGGTACCGGTATTCTGACCTTCGCCTCACAAAACCCTCTGGCACTGCTGTCTACAGCAGGCTCCTTCGCACCGGATCTATTGTCTCTTGGGCTTGAACCAGGCGGAGAAGCCAAAAAAGTCGAGAGCATGATGCTGCCACCAGACACACCAGAGCTCTACGCTGCTATGTCTGACACTGCCATAGTACTGGGCGCGGGCATCAGCAATCCGGCAACCCTGCAGGCTGAGCTTGAAGCCCCAGCTAAAGAGCGTGACCTGCTACTTCATGGTCACCTGCGTGGTGAGCTTTATCATGCTCTGGCCGACGTAATGGATCAGATGCCAGCCAATGATATGACAGAGTTCGATATCGATATGCTGCGGCAATATGGCGATATTTACGAGAACATTGAGTACTGGCTCAGAGTGGATGATGCAGGCGTTGAAATGAGCTTATCGCTAGAGCTGGAATGAGGCCAAGCGGCTCTTACAGCCCGAAAAACCCACTGAAGGAACTAACCAGCCGTTAGTGGGTTTTCGTTGATCGCCTTACTACTGAATGTGACCCCTGAGTCTTATGAGACCTCAAGGGCCACTTTCAGTACGCCATCGCGCTGGTGGGAAAATAGATCATAGGCCTCAACAATGTTCTCCAGAGCGTAACGGTGGGTGACCATCGGCCCAAGATCTAATCGCCCTGCGGCAATGATGCTCATTAGCCTGCGCATACGCTCTTTGCCACCGGGGCAAAGTGAGGTGATGATTTTGTGATCTCCTAAGCCAGCACAGAACGCGCCTAGCGGAATTGTCAGGTCTTCGGAGTACACCCCAAGGCTTGAGAGCGTTCCACCGGGTTTCAAGACTCTCAAGGCAGATTCAAAGGTTTGCTGTAGGCCGAGCGCCTCAATCGCGACATCAACACCACGCCCACCTGTAAGCTTAAGAATCTCCTCCACCACATCAACCTTGCGAAAATCCAGCACTACGTCGGCACCCATCTGTTTGGCTATCGCCAACCGCTCATCAACGCCGTCAACCGCAATAATCACCCCCGCCCCACGTAGCCTTGCACCCGCCGTGGCACATAGCCCAATCGGGCCTTGGGCGAACACGGCCACCACATCACCAATTTTGATGCCTGCAGCTTCGGCACCGGCAAAACCGGTCGACATAATGTCAGGACACATTAGTACTTGTTCGTCTGTTAAACCATCTGGTACGGGAGACAGGTTTGCCTGGGCGTCCGGCACCAGTAGATACTCAGCCTGGGCACCATCGATGGTGTTGCCAAAGCGCCAGCCGCCCATCGGTTTATAGCCGTGGCTTTGGTGGCCACCATCTTGGGCGCTACAGCCATCTTGGCAGGCATAGGATGTAAAACTGGGGCAGATCGCACCAGCAATCACTCGCTGGCCTTCTTTATAACCTTTAACATTGGCCCCTAGCTTTTCAATAACACCGACAGGCTCATGGCCAATGGTTAAGCCACGCTCTACTGGATACTCACCTTTCAGGATATGTACATCGGTGCCACAAATGGTCGTGGTGGTAACACGCATTAGCGCATCGTTGGGACCAATCTCGGGAATGGGTTTGTCGTTAATCTCGATGCGGCCAGGCTCAACAAAAATAGCCGCTTTCATCATGGTGGGCATAGGACGATTCCTCAGGGAGGGTAGTCATGGTGCTTCACCATTAAGCTTAGGCTATTAAGCGATAGCTGGCGGCAGCTAAAATTGCGCCATATCACGTTTTAGCACGCTAAATTAAGCTTTTTCTCACTCCAAACATGCAACTCCATCATATTTACTATTTACTGCGCCATATTTATTGCCCAAGAATTCTAACCTGGTAACTAGCTAGCCCAGAAACAGCGCTAATACTGAAAAAAATTAAAAGCCAAAATCGCCAGCGAAAAACACATAAAGCGGAAATAGCCCGTAATACTTGCTCACTTGATATCTAGGTCAGCAAAACTAAAAAATGACTAGTCAGGCGTTATTTGATCTAAATCATCTCTCTTGTGATGAATCATTTGACAATAAAAAAAGTACTGCTAACTTCACGCTCTTCCTACCTTGTTGAAAACTTAACGTTCTCAATCTCTCATGCTCTAGGATAAGAAATGATAGAAACTGCGCCTTTAACGCTAAGCTCTTTAGCACGAGGCTATTTAGCAATATGCTCTGATGACTTACTCCCTAATCACCGTTAACAAAGATGTCCCATGCCACCATCCATAGAAGTCCATGCTTTTCTCAGTTTTACGCTGGCGATCCTACTGCTGTTCATTGGTAAGGAACTTACCCAACGCTGGTCCTTACTACGCCGCTACAGCATTCCCGAGCCGCTGGTTGGGGGTGCATTATGCGCAGCCATCGTCTGCCTGCTGTATTACGTTTTCAATATCAGTATTTTCTTCGAGCTTGGCGCGCGTGACATGCTGTTGCTGTACTTCTTCGCCGCCATCGGCCTTAACTCCCAAATCAGAAGCCTGATCAAGGGCGGCCGTCCATTAATGATATTGCTGGTATTAGCCAGTAGTTTCATCGTGCTACAGAATTTTATCGGCATGACCATTGCTACGGGATTCAGTATGGATGCCCGTGCAGGGCTAATGGTTGGCTCAATCTCATTGACAGGTGGTATTGGTACCACCATGGCCTGGACACCTTACTTCGTTGAGGAGCTAGGTATCGCTAATGCCGGAGAGCTCGGCCTGGCCGCTAATATGATTGGGCTGATAGCAGCCTGTTTGATTGGCGGGCCAATTGCTGGTTACTTAATACGCAAACATAACACACGTCCATCCGGCGACGCTGAGCTGGAAATTGGCACCCTGCACAAAGACGAACCGTTATTGCGGCTCGATTATCATGGGGTACTGCTGGCTCTTTTCTGGCTGAATCTAGCGCTGATGCTAGGCCAGGGTTTGACCACACTGATTGCGATGAGTGGTCTCATGCTTCCGGACTTCGTTGGCTGCCTGCTGGCAGGCATTATCCTGCGCAGTGTCTGCGACTTAATCACTCACGAAGGTAAAGGACGATTGTGGAACTGGCCAAGCATGCAACCCGGTATCGCCCTGATCTCAGACATGAGCCTCGGTATGTTTTTGACGATGGCACTAATGGGATTGCAGCTGTGGGAACTACAAGGTGTTCTGGGTTTCATCACCACCGCCCTGGCCATACAGATATTGCTAACGATCCTGTTCGTGGCCTTCGTTGTGCACCGTTTCATGGGAAGAGATTATGAGGCTTCCGTGGTATGCGCAGGTTTTGGCGGTATCGTTCTCGGCTCTACTGCGACAGCCATCGCTAATATGACTGCTGTCACACGCCAATACGGCGCGGCACCGAACGCCTTTATCGTCGTGCCGCTGGTCTGTGGTTTCTTCATCGACTTAGTTAATGCATTAATCATCGGTATCATGGCAGGTTGAATCACGATGAATACTTAGCCGAAAGTTATCTGCGCGGTTAATCTGCTACCGCGCAGAGACTCACTAACGAAAGCTAATGCCCTGTATGCCAGTGCTGACTCTTGTACCTGCGACTCCCTGAAGGATTTCTTCGATATCAGCCAAAGAGCCAATAACAGCTGCCTTACCGGTATTCCTGCTGTAGCTGCAAGCCGCTGCTATTTTTGGCCCCATGGAACCCGCCGCAAATTTCATGCTATTGAGTACGTCTGGATGAGCACTCGCAATTGCTTTGTGGTTTGGCCCATTCCAGTCAACATAAGCAGCATCAACATCTGTCGCAATGATCAATAAATCTGCCTGTAGTTGCTCAGCTAGCAGGGCTGAGCAGAGATCTTTATCGATTACGGCCTCCACACCATGCAGCTTATTATGTTCGTCGTAAGCGGTAGGAATGCCGCCGCCTCCCGCGCAAATGACAATAGCCCCTTTTTCCAACAACCACTTGATTGGAAGAAGCTCAAAAATTCTATTGGGGCGAGGGCTGGCCACTACACGGCGGAATTTGTCGCCATCAGGGGCAATACTCCACCCTTTTTCCTTCGCTAGGCGTTCGGCTTCCTCTGCTGTGTAGACTGGGCCTATTGGCTTACTGGGGTGCTGAAATGCAGGGTCATTCAGATCAACCTCCACTTGTGTTAACAGGGTGGCCAGTGGTACTTCAAACGGCAGCAGATTACCAAGCTCCTGCTCGATCATATAGCCGATCATACCCTCAGTTTCCGCACCTAAAACGTCCAGTGGATAGGCACTAACATCCGTGTAAGCAGCCCCTTGCAGGGCCAGTAATCCAACTTGCGGTCCATTGCCATGGGCGATGACCAGTTCATTATTTGGCGCAATCTTGGCAATTTGTTCACACGCGATTCTGATATTTCCACGCTGAGCCTCTGCTGTCATTGGCTCTCCTCGGCGTAGCAAGGCATTGCCACCCAGTGCAACAACGATGCGCATAGACTTTCCTCCTTGATCCCCATTGGCATGATTAATCACGGATGATCAAACCCCACCTAAGGTGGCAACAAGCAGCGCTTTGATAGTGTGCATACGGTTTTCCGCCTGCTCAAATGCAATGCAAGCGGGTGACTCAAAGACCTCCTCGGTCACTTCAATGCCATTTGCCAAGTGCGGATACTGGTCGGCAACCTGCTTGCCGATTTTAGTTTCCGTATTATGGAAAGCGGGCAAGCAATGCATGAATTTTACGCGCGGATTACCGGAGTACTGCATCAATTTACTGTTGACCTGATAAGGCAGTAACTGCTCAATACGCTCCCCCCAGGCTTCTACTGGCTCACCCATTGAGACCCAAACATCCGTGTGAATAAAGTCGACACCTTTAACTGCCGCTGCGGGGTCTTCGGTCAAGGTAATAGTGGCGCCACTTTCATTGGCGAAGCGCTGGCAGGCATCAATGTGCTCTTGGTGAGGCCACAACGCCTTGGGCGCAGCAATACGCACATCCATGCCAAGTTTGGCGCCAATCAGCAGCAACGACTTCCCCATGTTGTTATGTGCATCACCAACATAGGCATAGCTAATCTGATGGAGTGGTTTGTCTGTACTTTCCCGCATGGTCATCACATCAGCGAGCATCTGAGTCGGGTGATACTCCTCAGTCAGCCCGTTGTATACCGGTACCCCGGCATATCTGGCCAACTCTTCGACAACCTCCTGCTTAAAGCCACGATACTCAATGGCATCATACATACGGCCCAACACCCGGGCGGTATCCTTCATGCTCTCTTTATGACCAATCTGTGAGGATCCTGGGTCAATGAAGGTAATATTGGCACCTTGATCATAGGCGGCCACCTCGAAAGCACAGCGGGTACGGGTCGAGGTTTTCTCGAATATCAGCGCAATATTCTGCCCCTTGAGAAGTTGCTGCTCCGTACCGGAGTACTTGGCGCGTTTGAGGTCGCGGGCAAGGTCGAGCAGATAGCAAAGCTCTCGCTCGCTATGATGCATTAGGCTTAGCAGGCTGCGGTGATGAATGTTAAATGCCATGGTGGGCTCTCTCAGTAATCAATGGGATCGCGAATGATTGGGCAAGTCATGCAGTGGCCGCCGCCACGGCCACGGCCCAGCTCGCTGGCGCTGATGGTAATCACTTCCACGCCTGCCTTACGTAGCAAGGTATTTGTGTAGGTATTGCGGTCGTAGCCAATGACAACACCAGGCTCCAGTGCCACGACATTGTTGCCGTCATCCCATTGCTCACGCTCTGATTCAAAGCTGTTGCCACCTGTTTCAACAACACGTAAAGCGGGCAATCCAAGAGACTCTGCCACCACATCAAGAAAGCTATTTTCTTCTCGACGTACATCGATACTGCCTGGGCGGCTCTCATCGGGCCTCAGGCTGAACGCGACAATGTTGCGCACGACGTCAGGAAAAATCGTCACCAGATCAAAGTCACAGAAGCTGAAAACGGTATCCAAATGCATGGCCGAGCGAGATTTAGGCAGACCTGCAACAATGATTCGTTTGGCCGCGCCGGCAGAGAATAACGCCTGCGCTACTTGACCAATGGCCTGACGGGAGCTGCGCTCCCCCATCCCAATAAGTACCACCCCATTGCCTAGCGGCATCACGTCTCCACCCTCCAGAGTCGCTAAGCCGTGGTCGACATCAGGATCACCGTACCAAACCTTAAAATCGGCCTTTTCAAACTCAGGATGGAATTTATAGATCGCCGTGGTAAGCAGCGTTTCCTGACGCCGAGCGGGCCAGTGCATGGGATTCAGTGTCACACCGCCGTAGATCCAGCATGTGGTATCCCGGGTGAACTGGGTGTTCGGCAAAGGCGGCAGGATAAAGCTTGAATGGCCCAAGTAATCGCGAAACATCTTAAGTATTTCACCACCCTCGGAGCCCGCCATATCACTGCCTGATACCCCACCGATCAGAAACTCTGCTAGCCGACGCGGCTCCATCTCATCAAGCCAGGCACGTACCTCATCCTGTAGCCCTAGCCCCACCTGATTAGCAGTAATCTTACGATCCAGGAGCCAACTTCGGGCTTCGGGAATTTTCAGCGTATCAGTCAACAGGTTGTGCATCTCCAGCACTTCCACGCCCCGCTCGCGCATTTTTGTCACAAAATCAAAATGATCACGCTTGGCTTGACTAACCCACAGTACATCGTCGAACAGCAAATCATCACAATTACTCGGCGTTAGACGCTGATGAGCCAACCCAGGTGAGCAGACCATTACTTTATGCAGTTTGCCTGCTTCAGAATGGACACCTAGCATTGGGGTATTGGTAGACATCACGTTTCTCCTCTGCATGCCGGTAGGCATGTATCGTTAAGCTTGTGGCCCAGTAACTTGTGGCCCAGTAATTTGTGGTCTAGTAATTTGTGGTCTAGTAATTTGTGGTCTAGTAATTTGTGGCTTAGCAGCTTGTGGCCACGGCCAACATTGAGAACCTTTCAGCCCAGCAGAGCTGCCAGGCTCAAACACACCAGAATGATCACTGTCAAAATCAACAGCAGCGGCCACATGAATCGCAGCCAGCGCTCATAGGGCACACGCCCTATCGCAAGCGCCCCCATTACCACGGCAAAGGTTGGGTTGATCAGGTTCACTAATCCATTCGCCGACTGATAAGCGGTCACTACCAAATCTCGCCCTACCCCAGCGAAGTCCGCCATAGGTGCTAAAACAGGCATACTCATTACCGCTAGACCTGACGAGGAGGGAACAAAAAACGACATCATCACCTGTAACCAATACATCACATTGATGAAGGCAACACTGGAGAGGCCACTCACACGCTCTTCAGACCAGTGCAGAAGCGTATCGGTGACTAAGCCAGCATCCATGATGACCACAATCCCCCTGGCCAGACCGATGATAAGTGCGACTCCCAGCAACTCTTTTGCACCACCTACAAAGGAGTCGACAAAGCGCACTTCACCCAGGCGGGACACAACGCCCACTACCAAGCTGGATGCCAGAAAGAGTGCTGTCATTTCGCCCATCCACCAATCTTGCGCCAGTACGCCCCACACCATAATGAGGAAGGTGCAAGCGAATAGAATGAGCACTAGCTTACGGGTGCGCGTAAACGGCAACGTTTCCGCGTCACGCTGACTTAGAAAATAATCACGATCCGCTTCATACTGATCACTAACAATTGAGGCTTTGGGGTTACGGCGAACATTTGCCGCATAACGCATCACATATAGAACGGTGGCCACGAAGCACAGCGTCAGTATCACTAGTCTTAGAACAAGGCCATCGGTGAAAGGTATACCTGCAGCATCGGATGCAATGACCGTAGCGAATGCGTTGACTGTCGAGCCCAACACACCTACTCCCGCCCCCAGCAGAATAATTGCAACGGCCGTTACTGAGTCATAGCCAGCTGCGATAATGATAGGAATTAGCAGCATGTAGAAAGCCAGTGTCTCTTCTGCCATTCCATAGGTGCTGCCCCCCAGGGCGAACAGCCCCATTAGCAGCGGAATAATCCATTTTTCATGCCCCGCCATGCGAGTCATGGCTCTCCCAATTCCCGCATCAATCGCACCGGTTGCCGTCACAACCCCAATAAAGCCACCAATAATGAGCACGAAAAGCGCCACATCGATTGCATTAGCCGTATTGCTCTCAGGGTCGTAAAGCCCCGCAATTGGGGCCATTAACACATCCCAGGCATTTTGCGGATTAGGTTCCACCTGCTGATAGCTACCCACAACGGTAACTTCGCGCCCCAGCGACTCATCAAACTCCCGTTCATACTGGCCCGCCGGTACGAACCAAGTCAGCATTGCAGCCAAGATTGTCAGGCTAAATAAAATGGTAAACGCCGTTGGAAAACGAAAGCTTTTCACTTTCTTATTACCACTCGTTTGTATGTTATCCATTGCCCTCCCCCTAATAAGTTATCGTTCCCTGCATTTTTACGGGCTAAAAATCCATTATCACGATACAAACTAAAAAATATTAATCTTTTACTCCCTCAACTATAGGCCAGCATCAGAATAAAAAAGTTGATTAACATCAAAAAACAAACAAACATACAGAAATTAAAACTTCTTGGCCGCAGAAACTGAGTGCAACACCTGAGTATTTCGCTAAGGTGTTGTCCCATGTCTTACCTCGAACTCAGCATTGAAGAACGTGCCAGCATTCAAGTGGGTCAAGCCCAAGGGATGAGCCTTCGGCATATTGCCCAGCTCTTAGGGCGAGCTCCTTCAACCATCTCTCGTGAAATACGCCGTAACCAAATGGCCCAGAACGGTTACTGTGCCCGGCACGCTCAACGTCAGCGAGAAAAGCGTCGAGCGGCCTGTCGCCCGAAACAGAAGCTTGTGCTAGGCACGGAGCGTTTTGACCTCATCGTTTATATGTTGCGGCGACGCTTGTCTCCCGAACAGATTAGCGGCAAGCTCAAGGCCATGACATTACCTGACCTAAGCGATGCCTACGTCTGCCGAGAGACGATATACACGGCTATTTATGCCCTGCCCGTTGGCCACCTGCGCAAGGAGCTGATTCACTGCTTGCGACAAGGAAAAACCACGCGTAAGCCTCGCCGTGGCGAAGTAGATCGACGTGGTCAGATCCCTGACATGGTCAGCATCCACTTACGTCCGCCCGAGGTCAGTAAGCGTGAAATGCCCGGCCACTGGGAAGGCGATCTGATTAAAGGTAAGAATAACGCGTCTGCGGTAGGCACCTTGGTAGAACTTAGCAGTGGCTATCTGATCCTCGCAAAAATGGACGACGCCACCGCCACATCCGCCGTAGCAGGTTTTAGTGCCGCCCTGAACCGAATGCCGACCACCGCTCGAAAAAGCATGACCTATGATCAGGGGCGTGAAATGACACACCATGCAAAAATTACTCAAGAAACCGGTGTTGCGATTTACTTTTGCGATCCCCATAGCCCCTGGCAACGGGGAGCTAATGAGAATATCAATGGCCTTATCCGTCAATATTTACCGAAAGGAACAGACCTTTCAGTACATAGCCAGGAAGAGCTGGATGCCATTGCCTTTGAGCTGAATATGCGGCCTCGAAAACGCTTTGATTTTAAATGTCCGATAGAAGTGATGAGCGAGCTGATGGCCAAGTATCATGAGAGCCCATCAACCATCCAGTGAGTGTGTTGCACTCAGAGTCTGCATCCGCCCTTATTTTAAATTTACACTTATTAAACATGGGTTTAAAAACAAGGGGGACAAATAATTTATTTTGATAGATGACCTACCAGGCATATAAAAGACATTCACTCAAACGCCCTTTCTATTGAGCCATCCTTGACATAGAGCAAGTTATCTAACGCCCTTTAGACTTAGACTAAAGTAGCAACAAGAATATCTCTTTGCTCGTTGAGTTCTAGTTGTGAGCGCGACACTTTCCATCTGGCTGGTGATCCCTTTGCCAGAAGGCTTAACGCCTAATGCTTGGCTAATGCTGGCAATTTTTGTTGGTACTATTGTCGCCATCATCGGTAAAGCCATGCCCATCGGCGCAATTTCCGTCATTGCGATATCTATAGCTGGCTTCATTATGAGCGTGGTGAACTTACTCATTTGGGTAGTGGTTGGAGGTTTATGGTGGAAGCTACTAGGCCACTATTGAGCGTGTGACATACAGCATCTGCTTTCCTCATAATCGTACTAGAAGGAAGTTTCTCAACGTTTATCAGCGAGCTGCTATGGTCGCACTGGAATTCCCCATAGTCATTAATTGTACTGGCTTAAATAAGGACTGATAAACAGCAACCGGAGCCATTGGCTCCGGTTGTAACGATAATTAGCTGGCAGATTGCCAGTTACTTCTTGAGTTTTTCCTTGGCTTCACCTTTAGCTTTCTGAAGTTCGCCTTTCACTTGCTGGGCTTTACCTTTCGCTTCTGTTTTGGTGCTCCCCGTTGCCTTTCCTGCGGCTTCTTTTACTTTGCCTGCGGCCTTATTGGCTGTACCTTTTACTTTATCAGTTTTGCTACTTGTCATGACGAACACCTCTAATCCGTTAGTAGGAAAAACGCCGCATGTGAAGCTACGCTTAGCGCTAAAAACTGCACATGGACACCATCAGCGTAGCTTTTATTAAAAAAGCTGCCTCATTTTATTTCTGATAGGCGGGTTGGCTCCCATCTATTCAATAGGACATGCAGACAGGCCATAACTAATAGGGTGAGCGTAAGAGCGATACTCATCGATGAAAAGCGGTACAGGGCGCTATAAACCAAATCTTGCTGAGGGCCTAGCGATTGACCAAATAGAATCCCCAACGTAGTAAGCCCAGCAAAACCAACCCCAGACCCGCCGCCTTCATAGATATGCTCCCTAGCAAAGAGCATTAACCCCAACCAGTAAAGCAGTACAACCAATAGGAAATGGTGGCTCTGGGTATACAGAAAAAGCTGCATCAGCAATGCCAAATTGCATCCTAACAACGTGCCCACCGCCCGCTTAGCGGCTGATATTCGTGCACCAGAATACCCCAGTGCAAATAACACCAAGATGGTAGCCATCTGCGCAGAGAGTGACCCCTGCAAGTCAAATACCTGGAATACTACAAAAGAAAGCGTAGCAGTTAAGGCACCTATTAAAGTTTCATGGCGTATTTGAGAGAGAGCCTTGGGGGCTCTGGGTGGTGGTTGGCGCACTTCCACGTCGGGGAATAGTGTATGCATCAGCATCGCGATCAACACCGCCAAACCGCTCGCCAACAAGTTACTGGCTAATAGGTCGCTTAAGTCAACATTCGGGTAGCTTGCGAAGTGGAGCAAAATGCTTAACGTCAGCACGCCATTAGCGCCAAATAGGAACAACGCCCCCTTCGCCATCAGGTTAAATCGGAACAGAAATATCCCCAGCACCACTAACGTCATCACCACGGGCATGTGTTTGAACAGGCCAACGACTAGGCTAACTTCAAGAACATTAAGCGACACGTTGGAAAAAAACTGACGGATAATACTGCCATTCAGAATAGGCACCATACCCAGCAAAAACATCGGAAAAACGGTAAAAAACACACCGTAGTTCCAGCCCATAAGCTGGCTGACCATAAACCCTAGGGCACCGCCCCCTGCTACCCGCAGGCACTGCCGCAAACCATTCGGGGTCAACGTTGGACGCGCGGTACGCTGAGTAAACACCATACGCCCACTTTTAATAGACCGTTTAGTAGACATAGTGCAGCCAGCTGATTAGATGCGCCTGAAGCCATACAAAGGGCTTAGCCAACATAAAGCTACCGGGCTGTAGTTGCACAGTGGCACGCGCGCCACTGGGTAGTGAGTGGGCGGTTGATTCGTTTAACGCCACATGTACACGCATGCGCTGAGCATCACGTACCCATCGGTCGGTAGTAGGAATATCGGCCAGTTGGCCATCAGCAGTCAGCTGACCTTCCCGCACGCCGGCATCCACAGCGAGCACTTGTGCATTAAACACCTGGCCCGGCCAAGCATCAAAGACGACTCTCGCCGGATCTCCCGGTGTGACATGACGTAGGCTCTTTTCACGAAAATCAGCGATAATATCTATTCCATCCGCCACAACTGCTACGACTGGTTGACCCGCCTGCACATAGTCGCCCTCCTTTAGCTGAAGGTTCGTAACACTGCCTGACAGAGCAGCACGCACTTGGGTATGCGCGAGATCCAATTGTGCCTTGGCGAGCGCATTATCTGCTTGCCGCAAACGCAAGTTTGTTTCACCTGATTCGCCCAACTGCACTTCAAGGCTGACGATCTTGGCCCTGGCTGCCGCCACACTGGCCTGCGCAGTGCGCTCAGCAGCGACCTGTTGCTCATAGTGCTGGCGTGAAATGCTCTGACGCGCCAGCAGTGTTTCTGCACGACGCAGCTCTCCCTGCCGCTCAACAGCCGTGGCTTCAGCAGATGCCAGCTCCGCTTGTGCAGAGGCTAACTCGGCTTCCAACTGAGCATTCTCACGCTCGGCCTGCTCACGCTTTAACTGCGCTTGATCAACGGCTAATTGAAACGGCAATGGGTCTATCTGAAACAGAACATCGCCTTTAGAAACATGCTGGTGATCGCTCACCAAAAGCTCACTCAAGGGGCCACTAAGCTCAGGCGCAATCCGCGCAACAGGACGCATCACTCTCGCTTCTGGCGTCATCGGCATAAAGCTATCGGCAAGCAAAAAATAGATAAACAGCAGCACAAAGGCGGTAATAGCCACCTTTACCCAGCGGGTAAATGTTTGATCGGGGGTCATGCAGAACTCTCTTGTTAGTCACTAGGTTAGCGGCCTAGCCTGCGCCATTCATCGAGGGCGCACGATATAAGAGACTTTAGTCTAGCATATTAGTTAGCGTGCTAACAATATTAATACGTACTCACTCAATACACTCTCTCTAAAAACGATGCCGCACAAAGGCGGCATCAGCAGGGGTCAGTAGTTAAGCTAGCGCCAGGAAGGCCCGCTCATAACATCAGGCAGCCATAACGCAATACTGGGGAAAGCCAGCACAAGTGCTAGAACCACTAACTGCGCGACAATGAAAGGCACGACCCCCCAATACATATGTTTGAGGGTAATCTCCGGTGGCGTAATAGCCCTTAAATAGAAGATTGCCGGAGCAAGCGGAGGCGTTAAATAGCTTGTTTGCAGTACGACAAGGAATGCCACACAGAACCATATTTCATCGAAACCTAGCATACGCACAATCGGCATCGCCACGGGAATGATGATGAGCACAACAGAGATCAAGTCCAGTACGAAGCCTGCAATAAAGGCAATCAGTAGAATCAAACCGAGAATCATCCAGGGGCTCAACCCGGTATCCATCAGTAGCGATTGCACCGTAGCCATGCCTCCAGAGGCAAAGAAGACCCCCGCAAACATACTTCCCCCCATGACGATCAGCAAAATCATCGCTGAGATATTCATGGTTTTGATCGCGGCATGCCACAAGACATCCCGCGTTAGATTGCGATATGCCAATGCCAGCAATACAGAGCCAAGCGCACCGCAGGCAGCCGCTTCTGTGGGTGTGGCCAAGCCCATTAAAATGGTGCCGAGTACGGTAAAAATCAGCAGCATCGTGGGCAGTAACGCCACCATGGTGACGCGCATTTTTTCCTGCCAGCTAACCTCAGGCTCACTCTCATCTACCCGTGGGGCCATCTCTGGCTTTAAGTAGGCAATGCCAACGATATAGATCAGAAACATGACCGCCATTAAAAAGCCTGGTATCAGTAAACCACTGAAAAGCGCTCCTACCGAAACACCAGCGACAGGCCCTAACACCACGACAGTAATAGAGGGAGGGATAGCAGTCCCTAACGAACCACTGGCACAGATTGTTCCAGAGATCAGGCTTTTGTTGTAATGGTGTTTAAGCATTACGGGGATTGCAAGCATCCCTATGACGGCCTCAGTAGCGCCCACCACACCACTTGAGGCAGCAAACAGCGTGCCCATCACAATCGCACCTACGCCCAAACCACCGGGTAAACGGCGCGTCCACATGTGAACCGCTTCAAACAGCCTTTCAGCAATTCCCGAACGCTCAAGCATTGCCCCCATAAAGATAAAAAGCGGTACGGCAGCAAGAATAGAGTTAGAGGCAGTATCTTCGATTTTGGTTAATAGCTGATAAGCCGCCACATCACCAAACTGAATAATCCCAAAGCCTGTGGCTACCAAAATCATTGAAAATGCGATGGGGAAACCAGAAAAAATGAACGCCATTAGCGCCGGAAACATCAGTAACGATAAATAACTGCTCATGACGAGGGCTCCTCAGTTAGAGGTTGGCCACGCAGTATCGCTACCGCCTTTAACATCTCCGCAACTACCTGCAGCGCGAGTAAGGCAAACCCAACAAACCACACCGTTAAAATCGGCCAGACAATAGGGTTCCAAGCAGAACGACCTGAGCGCTCATTGGAGTTAAACGCTTGCAGCGCGTAATGAAAAAGCTCCCACACCAACCAGCCTAAAATGGGTAAGAACAGGATATAGCCAATAATACGCAACAGTGCGTTAGCCTTGGCGCTCAGCTGCATCGACACCAAATCTACGCTCACGTGCTGGCCTATGCGCAGTGCATTGGCCATCCCCAGCATGAACATTGCACCCATGACCATATAGCTAATTTCAAACGCCCATAGCGTTGGGCGCCCGGCCACATAGCGGCTGAATACTTCCACGACTAGCGCACCCACTAGAGGAAAAATCAATATCGCCCCCACCCACCCAGCCCAACGAGTTAGCGACTCAATCGCTTGAATTAGTTTCATGATGGCTACTCTTAAAAACACGTCATAAAAGAGAGGCTTAAACGCATGAAAGAGAGATCAAGGACCTCTCTTTCATGGCATTGATGGCTCGGTTAGCGGCCCATGCTGCCAATTGGCAGGCGATACTGAGGCCATACACTCATGATGTCTTTAAAGTCACGCTGAGACTCAATGACGCGAGCAAACCACTCATTTTCAGCGGCATACTCGTCTTCCCACTTGACGGTCTCTTCATAAATGGTATCGATGAAGGACTGGTCAAGATGAACAATTTCATTGGGGCCATCGACCAATGCTTGATAAGCAGCTAAATCAGCAAAAGAGCTGGCCAGCCAGGTTTCAAACACCGTGAGCTTACCGGCTAAACGCAGCATGGCTTGCTCATCTTCACTTAGCCCATCCCAGGTTTTTTCATTCACTTGGCACTCAAGAAAACCGCCAGACTGATGTACACCAGGAATAATCACGTATTGGGCCACTTCCTGGAAACCGGTGGGTTGGTTCATTTCAGGGCTACCCCACTCTGCCGCATCAATGACACCACGCTCTAGCGCGCTGTAAATGTCGCCCCCCGCCATTACCACCGTGGATGCACCAAGCCGGGAGGCTAATTCAGACCATGCGCCGGAGGTACGTAAACGTAACCCCTGGAAATCCTCCAAGGTTTCTACACGCTTATTAGAGTGTAGGAAAATTTCAGTGCCTAAAATCGCACATGGGAATGCCACTACATCGAATACATCACGGCGATACTCTTCATATAGCTCAACGCCGCCACCTTCGTACATCCACAGCATGAACTCTTCAGGTGTCAAGCCGCTTGAGTGGCCCGCAAGCAGCGCAGTAGTAGGGTCAGTGCCATAGTCGTAATTGATATAGTTGTGACTAATTTGGGCAACGCCTGATTTCACAGTATTGGTAACACGTAATGCACTGCCCAATGTACCGCCTGGATAGATTTCAATAGCGATGTTTCCATTGGAAAGCTCACTAACGCGATCAGCGAACATCTGAGCATCACGTTCAAGCCAAGGACCTCCGCTCCATGGGGTAGCCATGCGCCAGTTTTTTTCAGCGGCTTCCGCAACCGCTGAACCTGCTGTCAACACGGTGCACAACCCCACAGCAACAGCAATTTTGTTCATTTTATACATGGTAGTTTCCTCTTGAAGGGAGCTTAAGCAAGTTAAGCGTTGGGCTTTATATTTTGGTTTTCGCCAACGTGACACTTTGACATTACCACCTTCGCAACTGCAGCATTTAGCTCAAACTAAGAAAAACTGTGCTGAATCTCAGGTATCAGCCATGAAAAAACCCCCATGGCTTTTCAGCGATGGGGGTTTTCATTGCTCGATCTTACATCACGTCATGAAATTAGAACCGATAGCGCAAACCGACACTGGCAGCGTCGAAGGTGTAGGCAGACTTGTCCAGATAACGCATATAATCTGCGCCTAGTGACAGATTAGGTGCCACATCAAATTCTGCGCCTGCGCCGTAAGAGAAGCCGCTTTCACGGTCACGGTCAAAATCTACTTCTGTGAAGCCCGCCAAACCGTACAAACGCACTTCTGGTGCAATTGGGATAATGCCCTTGGCATATGCCCCGACTAGATAATCTAGCTCTACGTCGCCATCAGAGCCGCCAGTACCTAAATGCCCTTCAAGGGCAAAGAATTCATTAAACTGCGCACCACCGCGAAGTCGCAGACCGACGTCATCGCGGGAAGAGCCGCGGTCTGGGTCTAAATTCCAAAACATGGCATCGCCGCCCACATATCCCTGTGGGTATTGAAAGGATTGTTGCGCTTGAGCCGATGCCGCGAAAGCACCAGCACCAGCCAAAAGCGCTGCGGAGGTGAGTGATAATACGGTCATCTTCATAATTTTAACCTCAGTTAAAAAACAGTGTTTCCTTACGCTTTTTAAGTGTGGCTCAACTCTATGGAGAACGCAATCCGCCAACCCAATTTGCATGTAATTTCCTTTTTCCTCCCCGGTTTACCGGCCTTTAGAAAGGCTGAGCACGACAATGCCGCTAACAACCACTGCCCCACCAACCAGTTGGCTAGGGCTAAGCATTTGTCCTAGCACGATATACCCGAGCAGTAAGGAAGCGACCGGTTCAAAATTCATGACCGGTGCATTACGTGCCATATCCAGGCGGGGCACAAAAATAAACAGTATTGAAAACCCACTGCCATACAGCACGGCCAGCAGCGTTAGCCCTATCCAGCCTGTACTATTTTCCGGCAGGCTCATTCCTCCTGGCACAGCACCAAGCAGGCCACCAACAATCATGGCGATAAACACAGTTTGCATGGTCAACAAGCTGCGTAGCGTGCTGCCAACACCAGCCAAACGGTGCTCAGTGACCCACAATGCACAGGCAAACGCGAAGGCCGCACTTAACCCAAAGCCAATCCCCGCTAACCACTCTGGCCCCATGGCATCTGCATTGGCCACCCAGCTGGGAATATCGAGTACGACCAATAGCCCAATTAAAATAGTACCCATAATCAAGCAGCTACGCAGCGAAGGCCGAGGCCCGCCCAGAGCCCAACTTAGCAGTGCCAGTTGTATGGGGAAGGTATTCACCAACAGTAGCGCAATCACCACCGGCAATCGCGCTACTGCCGAATAGAGGCTTACGCTTTGAATTGCGATCAGCAGCCCCACCGCAAGCTGCCATGGCCATGTACCAGGTGGTAACCACAAACGCTTTTTCTGAACCACCACCAGCGTTAGCAAAATCAAACAAGCAACACCAGAACGCATCAGCACTGCTAGCAGCAAGCCAGTGCCATTATCAAACGCCAAACGTGCAGATACATGGTTAGCCGCAAACATGGTGGCGACAGCAACCATCAGCAAAATAGCAAGATGGCGAGGCAGTAGCAGAGGAGGCGATGTGGAAGACATAAGTGCAAAATAGCTCGCTGTAGCTAGAGTATGAACCAGGATGCCGACATTTTATGTAGAAGGCTAACGAAATACCGCGTTAATATCATGCGGCGCAGCATGTTAAACTAAGGTCTAACCCCATTCTATACTAACTACTTTACAAAGGTTGTTATGAACGCACCGGTGCTGGTCATTAACTGTGGCTCGTCTTCTATTAAATACGCTTTGATCGATTCAGACCCTCAGGCACCACGTTTAGCCGGCTTAGCTGAACGCTTGGGGAGCAGCGAAGCCCGTTTAAAAGGTAAAAACAGTGCTGGCGAAAGCTTCATCCAGCAACTGCCCAACGCTGATCACTCTGAAGCGCTAAGTGCCATACTTAAGTGCCTAGAAGGCCGAGTTCCAGGCGCCATTGGTCACCGTATTGTTCACGGCGGAGAACACTTCACCCAAGCAGCTTTAATCGATGACAGTGTGGTCGCTGCTATCGAGTCAACATCTGCACTTGCGCCACTGCATAACCCAGCTAACCTTGCAGGCATCGCTGCCACTAAAAATGTGTTTCCAGAGCTGCCCCAAGTGGCTGTGTTTGATACCGCTTTTCACCAAACACTGCCGCCACGCGCCTATCGTTATGCCTTGCCAGAAGCGTTGTATACCGAACACGGCATCCGACGCTACGGCTTTCATGGTACCAGTCACGCCTTCGTAAGCCAGCGCGCCGGAGAGTTGAGCAACCGTGGAGCTGGTGGCTGGCTAACCGCGCATTTAGGCAATGGCTGTTCCACTAGCGCGGTTTGGAATAACCAAAGCCTGGATACCAGCATGGGCCTTACCCCGCTGGAAGGCTTAGTAATGGGCACACGCAGTGGTGATGTTGACCCTGGGCTGCACGCGCACCTGCATCGCCAGCTAGGCTGGTCACTGGATGAAATCGACAATGCGCTCAACACACAGAGCGGTTTACTGGGGCTTTCTGGCCTCACCAATGATATGCGCGAAGTGGAAGAACAGGCACTTGAAGGCCATCCTGGCGCCAAGCTAGCGCTAGACGTGTTCTGTTACCGTATTGCCAAATCGCTGGCCGCACTCTCCTGCGCGCTGCCTAAACTCGATGGCGTTATCTTTACTGGCGGCATCGGCGAAAACTCACCGATCGTGCGTAGCGAAGTACTTTCCCTACTGCCTCACTTCGGTTTCAGCATAGATAAAGCGGCTAACGAAACCACGATACGTGGCAAAGAGGGCAAATTAGATAACGTCGGCCATAGCGGGCCGGAAGTGTGGGTGATCCCCACCGACGAAGAGGGCCGTATTGCCATGGAAACCCGCCACTGTGTGGAGACCCCTGAATGAACAGCTCCTCCGAGCACCCCCAAGCCATCTTACTAGTACCTACCAGTATGGGTGTTGGGCTAACCTCAGCCTGCCTGGGCTTAATTCAAGCCCTGGACACCATTGGCCTAAAAGCAGGTTTTTTAAAGCCGTTTATGCAGAATGAGCTAAACGGCCCTGGGCTTGATCGCTCAACGGCATTGGTATCGCGCGCCTTGAATCAACGCCCACCATCGCCTATTTCCCAGGCAAGGCTTGAACGCTTACTGCGTGATGATCAAGCCGATGAGCTGATGGAAAACGTCGTTGAGCTCTATGACCAAGTTATCCAGCAAGCCTACCTTGACAATAGCGCCTTGGATTTAGTCGTGGTGGAAGGCGTGGTGCCAACTCAGCACACCACTTACGCCACCCAAACCAACGCGCAGCTGGCGGATGCGCTTAACGCGCGTATTATTTTAGTCGGCACTGGCGACCTCAACGAGCCACAACGACTTGCCGAAGAGCTGGATATGCACGCACGCAGCTTCGGAGGTGTGAGCTCTAGTCGCACACTGGGCGGCATTTTAATGCGTATGAAGAACCTGCCCTATGGGCAGGAAGACGACCTTTCAGCAGCGCCAGGCACCATTAAGCCTCAGTTGGAAGAGCCTGTTTTAAACGAACTGCGCCGTTACTCCCCTGCCCTGGCCACCGACCGTTTCCACCTGATTGGCGTAGTGCCCTACAGTAAAACACTCAGCGCTCCTCGCACCTTAGATGTAGCTCGTGCCCTAAACGCCAAGCTGCTAAACGAAGGCGAAGCGGTCAGCCGACGGGTACTTTCTACCAGCCTATGCGCTCGTAGCGCGGCCAATGCGCTACATATCTTCACGCCGGGGCGCCTAGTGGTGGCCTCAGGTGATCGTGACGACGTGATGCTGGCAGCTGCCTTAGCGACAATGAACGGCACTCAACTTGCCGGCGTATTGTTGACCAACGGCTTCCTGCCTAACGACAACATGATTGAAATGTGCCGTCCTGCACTAAAAACCGGCCTGCCGGTATTGGCAGTGGAAACCGACAGCTTGACCACGGCGCAGAACCTCAGCCAGCTGAGTGGCGAAATTCCCATGGACGACTTTGAACGTGCCGAGCAGGTGGCACGTTATGTGGCCGCCCACCTTGATTTAGAGTGGCTGAAGGCCAAACTCAATCTAGGTTACACCCGACGCCTCTCACCGTCAGCCTTCCGCCACCAACTGGTTAAGCTCGCTTTACAGGCTAAAAAGCGCATTGTGCTTCCCGAAGGTGATGAGCCACGCACTATTGAAGCGGCAATTATCTGCCAGCGGCGCGGTATCGCGGACTGCGTCCTACTAGGCAAACGCGACGACATTGAAAGCGTTGCCCACCACCGAGGCCTTACGCTTCCAGAGACACTGACAATCATCGACCCTGAGAGCATCCGCGCTAACTACATTGGCCCAATGGTTGAGCTCCGTCGCGGCAAACTTAATGAGCTAACCGCCGAAGCCCAGCTTCAGGACAATGTGGTGCTTGGCACCATGATGCTGCAGTTAGATGAAGTCGACGGCTTAGTCTCTGGTGCAGTACATACCACTGCCAATACGGTGCGCCCAGCTTTCCAACTGATCAAAACCGCTCCTGAATATAATCAGGTCTCATCTATCTTCTTTATGCTGCTGCCTGAGCAGGTAGTGGTCTACGGTGACTGCGCGGTTAACCCCGACCCAGATGCTGAAACCCTGGCCGAAATCGCCCTGCAAAGTGCTCGTTCAGCAGAAGCTTTTGGGATTGAGCCTCGGGTTGCGATGATCAGCTACTCCACTGGCGATTCCGGCACCGGTGCAGACGTAGATAAAGTCCGCGAAGCGACCCGTATCGCCAAAGAGCGCGCGCCGCATCTCGCCATCGACGGCCCACTACAATACGACGCTGCCGCGATTGAGAGTGTCGGCAAGCAGAAAGCCCCTGACTCACCGGTCGCCGGCCGCGCTACTGTCTTCGTTTTCCCCGACCTGAACACTGGTAACACGACGTATAAAGCCGTACAGCGTAGTGCTCGCGTGGTGAGCGTTGGCCCGATGCTTCAAGGGCTAAACAAGCCAGTGAACGATCTTTCCCGTGGTGCGCTAGTGGATGATATCGTCTACACCATCGCGCTGACTGCCATTCAGGCCAGCCAGCGGGAAAGCTAGGTAACCAAACGTAGCGGTCTGCACAGACAGCACGACGTTACGTTCCCAAGGTTGGCTCTTCAGACTGCTCCAGCATATGAAGGCCAGCCTTGGTTTTATCTCATTGGCACACACTAGTGTGTTGACTGATTTATCGGCACACCGGGTGGCGACGACACAATTCCACCACTTGCTCCCGCACCCTGCTTGCCACTTCTGCGCTGGCACCCAACTCTAGTGCATCTAATACGTCGCACAGCCAACCTGCCAGTTGCTCGCACTCCACGACCCCGAAACCACGGGTGGTAACGGCCGGAGTACCAATACGTATCCCTGATGTCACAAAGGGCGAACGTGGGTCATTCGGTACTGAGTTTTTGTTTGCTGTGATGTAAGCGTTGCTCAGCGCCGTATCTGCATCCTTACCGGTATAGGGTTTGTCCGATAGGTCGATCAGCATCATGTGGTTATCAGTCCCACCAGACACGATGTTATAGCCACGCTGTTGCAGTACAGCGGCCATGGCTCGGGCGTTAGCTACTACCTGCTTCTGGTAGGTTCTGAACTCCGGCAGTAATGCTTCCTTGAAGGCAACTGCTTTGGCGGCAATGATGTGCATCAGCGGGCCGCCCTGGATACCGGGAAATACGGCGGAGTTAAGCTTTTTGTAGAAGTCTTCGTCTTGCCCCTTAGCCAGGATGATACCGCCACGCGGACCACGCAGGGTTTTGTGAGTGGTGCTGGTCACCACATGGGCGTGAGGCAGAGGATTAGGATACTCACCCGCCGCGACCAAGCCGGCCACATGGGCCATATCCACCCAAAAAATCGCCCCCACCTTATCGGCGATGGCACGCATGCGTGCCCAATCCTTGTGACGTGAGTAGGCAGAAAAGCCGCCAATCAGCATTTTTGGGCGGGTTTCTAATGCAATGCGCTCCATCTCTTCGTAGTTGATCAGCCCGGTCTCAGGATCAAGGCCATAAGGCACAATATTGTAATGGCGCCCAGAGAAGTTGGACGGATTGCCATGGGTAAGGTGGCCACCCTGAGCCAGGTTCATGCCCATCACGGTATCGCCGGGGTTGGTCAACGCCAGAAACACCGCTGCATTGGCCTGTGCGCCAGCGTGGGGCTGGACGTTAGCATAGTCACAATCGAATAATGACTTCACCCGCTCAATGGCAAGTCTCTCTGCCACATCTACGTTCTCACAACCGCTATAGTAGCGTTTACCAGGATAGCCTTCGGCATACTTATTGGTGAACACCGAGTTCTGGATAGCCATCACGAGCGGGCTGGCATAGTTCTCGGAGGCTATCAGCTCGACATGATCTTCCTGGCGGCGCTCTTCGTCCCTAATAGCCCCCGCTAGCTCGGCATCAAATTCAGCAAGGGGCATTTCAGCAAAAGACATTTCAGCAAGAGCCATAGATGAGTCATACATAATGATAGGATCCTATGATTTGGATGAATGAACGGAGTAGCGAGTTACTGGCGACAGAAGGCGTGATATGCGCACCACAATGTCGTCAATCTGTTCTTCGTTACACACCAATGGCGGTAACAATCGAATAGTGGTATCGCGAGTAACGGTGATCAGTAGGTGCTGTTCGTCTAATGCGCGCCTAACCAACTCCCCACAGGACTGATTCAGTTCAATACCGACCATAAGACCCAAGCCTCGAATGGAAATGACGTTTGGATGATGGCTTAGTGCCTCCTGCAATCCCCCGAGTAACCGCGCGCCCAGCGCAGCAGCCCGCTCTTGGAGCTGATCGCGGAACATGATATCGAGCACAGTGCAGGCCACTCGGCAGGCCAGTGGATTGCCACCAAAGGTCGAGCCATGCTGACCAGGCGAGAACAAGTCAGCAGCAGCGCCGCGCGCGAGACAAGCAGCAATGGGAAAACCGTTGCCCAACGCCTTCGCCAGGGTCATCACATCCGGCGTGATACCTGCGTGTTGGTGCCCAAACCAAGCGCCAGTACGACCCAGGCCTGCCTGGATCTCATCCAGCATCAACAACCAGCCGTACTGGTCACAAAGCGTACGTAACTCACGCAGATAGTCAGTGCTGGCTACGCGGATACCGCCTTCGCCCTGTACCGGCTCTATCAACACAGCCACGATGCCGGGTTCCTGGGCCGCCGCATGGCGTACCGCCTCAATGTCGTTGTAGGGAACCCGTAGGAAGCTAGGTAGCAGTGGCCCGAAGCCGTGCTGCGCCGCGGGGTTGCCCGTGGCTGCGAGAGTTGCCAGGGTGCGGCCATGAAATGCGTTTTCCATCACCAATATTTTCGGCTGAGCCACTTGCTTGCGATGCCCATGCAGCTTGGCCAATTTAAGAGCAGTTTCGTTGGCTTCTGCGCCTGAGTTGCAGAAAAACGCCGTTTCCATGCCCGACATTGTGCACAGTCGCTCTCCTAGTCGCTCTTGCCAATCGATGCGGAAAACGTTGGAGGTGTGCAACAGCATCCCAGCCTGCTCGGCGATAACGGCAGTAACCTCTGGGTGAGCGTGGCCCAGGCTAGTGACCGCGACACCTGCGATGGCATCCAGGTATTCCACGCCCTCTTCATCCCAAAGATGCACGCCACTGCCGCGTACAAAAGAAACAGGCTGAGGGGCATAAGCCCGCATCAGGTGGGAAGATGTGTGCGGCATATATCCATCCTTATATAGTGGGCTCCAGCAAGCTGAGGTCTGCAAAGTAAAAGTACCAAATGGCAATCGTGTCTCATGGCTGCGACACCACTGCGCTGGGCTCGCCTGGCCAGTAATGACTATCTGGCATCGGTCGAGCTCCAAAGATGGCCTGCCCTACCCGAACCACTGTCGCGCCTTCTTCGATAGCGATCTCGAAATCACCCGACATTCCCATTGATAACTCATCCAATCCAATACTGGCTGGCGCGCTATGCCGCAGCTGGTTGCGTAAAGTGCGAAGCAGCACGAAGCACTGACGCACTCGCTCAGCCTCGCTGGAGAACAGTGCAAGTGTCATCAACCCGCGCACACGCAGCGCCGTGAATGCTGGCAACGCTTGAACAAAGGCTGGCACGTCCTCGGGAGCCAGGCCGTACTTACTGGGTTCTCCCGAGGTATTGACCTGCACGAACACGTCCAGCGAGCGCCCTTCAATTTGTAAGCGGCGGTCCAGAGCTTCGGCTAGGCGCAAGCTGTCTAGCGCTTGAAACTCGCTAGCGAAACGCGCTACCAGTTTGGCCTTGTTGGTTTGCAGGTGACCGATAACCGACCAATGAAGGTCATCCAAATCCTGCATGGCTTCCCATTTGCGAAAAGCCTCCTGAACCTTGTTTTCACCCAACACTCGGCAGCCCGCTGCATAGGCCAAGCGCAAACTGGTCTCTGGTTTGGTCTTACTAACCGACAGCAAGCGCACCGCTGCCGGGTCGCGGTTGGAACGGCGGCAGGCTGTATCGATACGTGCCTGCACCGCAGCCAGGTTGCGCTGGAAGTCTTCCACTGTGGTGGCTTCTGGATAGCGGCCGTGCTGGTCGTGATGAGTTTGTGTATCGGAGGACTCTGGCATCTGTTGGGCACTCCTTTAATCTTGTCCCTGTTCAGACGTGTTCGTGTTCAAACTTGTCAGTTCAGAATTACGTACGACGCTCTTCATCGTCGGCCACAATGCAGTGGTGATAGCCATAGTCTAAGACTAGAATGGTCTGCCACAACAGACCACTAGTTACCCTCAAGGCAGACCGCATGACAAAGACATTCGAGCTTGAGACGTTGAAGATCAGGCTGAACGATGCTGACTTCCAACGTTTGGATCTACACCAGCGTATCCAGCGAGCTTTACGTGCTCTGATTCTTGATGGCGCACTCAGCCCAGGAGTAAAACTACCTGCAACTCGTACTCTGTCTAAATCACTCGGTGTTGCCCGCGATACTGTCGAGAACGCCTATGTGCAACTGCATCGTGATGGCTTCATTGTGCGGCGAGGAGGTTCGGGGAGTTATGTATCCGAGAAAGTGGGTAACGAGCTGAGGGGAGCAGCCCGCAAGCGCATGAAACGACAGGAGTACAAACGTAGCGTTATTGAGCAAGGCTTGGGGCTGAGTCAACGTGGCCGAAAAATTCTCGATAGTGGCGGAGTAGCTGATCAACAAGTGATCAAGGCGTTTGCTCAAGGCTTGCCTGAAACCCGTAATTTTCCAACCGATGTATGGGAGCGCTTACAGCGTCAGGCATTAAAAGACTACCGTGCGAGTGCGTTGCTACATGGCGACCCTCAAGGAGCAGAGCCACTGCGCAAGGCAATCGCGGTCTATTTAAATCTTGAGCGCGGTGCCAATGTTTCTCCTGATCAAATCCTGGTACTCAGCAGCACAAGGCAGGCATTGTTTCTATGTGCACAGCTGTTGGTGGATGCTGGCAAGCCAATGCTGTTGGAGAACCCCGGGTACGTCGGTGCCAAAAAGGCATTTGAAGCCTCTGAGGCCAAGATCATTCCTATTGACGTCGATGCAAATGGTATTCGTACAGACCTATTGCGAGCAGATCAAAATGGCGCCAATTGCGTCTACGTGACCCCTTCTCATCAATACCCCACGGGCGCTACCTTGTCGCTGGAACGCAGACTTGAGTTGATTCGCTGGGCTGCCGAAAACGGCAAGTGGATTATTGAGGACGACTACGACAGCGAGTTTCACTACGACGGGCTACCGACCGCTTGCGTCCAGGGTCTGGATAAGTATAAACGAACGATCTATATCGGCACCTTCAGCAAAACGCTCTATCCTGGGCTCAGGCTGGGATACATGGTGATACCCGACGAACTGGTTAGTGCATTCACTTACGCACGCAGTGTCATGGATGGGCACACGCCACAGATCCCCCAGTTGACACTGGCGCGCTTCATGGAAGACGGGCACTACAACTCTCATGTCCGGGCCATGCGTAAGCTCTACGCCGGGCGCAGGGAAACCATGCTTAAGTCTATCGACCAACATTTGGGGGGCATTGTGACAGCATTGCGGCCAGAAGGTGGATTGCAGATACCGTGCCTGTTGAAGCCGGGGTGGTCGGAAGAGAAGACGATCCAACAGGCCGCCATTGCAGGCATACAACTACTAGGGCTCAGCCAACTGTATGCCAGTGAGGAAAAGAAGCAAGGCTGGCTCTTGGGTTACTCCTCCTTGACCGCCCATGAAATCGAAATGGCCATGCTACGCCTCTCCAAGGCTCTAATAAGGCCCTGAAAAAGAACCCTGAAAAAGCCCTACCCTATTTTAAACGGCATGTGACACAACCGAAGTGGTCTATCGTAATTTAAAAAAATGGCCCACCTCATAAGACCATCACTTAGCTAATATCTAAAAAAGTTGGTATTCCTGATGTTTATGGCCTGAGGGGGTTTGTATGAAAACAGCGATTGCACTACGTCACCTTCATTTTGAAGATGTCGGCACACTGGATGCCGTTCTATCTGATCAGGGCTATGCGCTGCATTACCTTGACCCAGCCATCGACGATATTGATGGTATACAAGATGCCGATTTGCTGATTGTGCTAGGCGGCCCTATTGGCGCCTATGACGAACAGATCTACCCCTTCCTCAAAGACGAGTTAGCCGTCGTGCGTCAACGACTGGATGCAGACAAGCCCCTGCTAGGAATCTGTCTAGGTGCCCAACTTATCGCCAGGGCACTGGGTGCTAAGGTCTACCCATTGGGAGTCAAGGAAATCGGTTTTTCGCCAGTGACATTGACACCGGATGGCCAGGAGTCCGTGCTTGCCGCTCTGGGGGAGACCCCAGTCCTCCACTGGCATGGCGATCAGTTCGATATCCCTGTCGGGGGAGTTCACTTAGCCAGCACTCCCATCGGCACCAACCAAGCGTTTTCGCTTGGAAGCAACGTGCTTGGGTTACAGTTTCATCTCGAAGCCGATGTGAGCAAACTCGAACAGTGGCTGGTTGGCCATGCTAACGAATTGAACCAAGCGGGCATCACCCCCTGCAAGTTGCGTGAAGATGCCGAGAGACTGGGAGAGCGTCTAACCATTGCCGCACGCACAGTTCTTGTAGAGTGGCTGAATAACCTTGAAAACTAGGCAACGGCACGTTGAGCGAGCAAACAACCATGTCCTGGGTACACATAAATTACACCCCCGCTTTGTTTGTTGTGGCTTCCATCCAATCACAAGCTAGCTATTGAAGGTTGGCAATAAGGTAACAGCTCTGCATCTACATGAAGGCATCGCATGTGCTGACGGCCATTCAGTAGACCTATGCGGTGACCTGCTACGCACTGGTGCTGGCCTCCTGGAGTAAAACCAAAACCGCCCCTGGCAGTTAAACACCAGGGGCGGTTTTTAGCGCGTTACTGCTTTCAGGGGTTATTAATCACGCCCACATCGGCACCATGGCTTCCAGCACCATCACTAAACTCATCGCGGTAATGGTCAGAATCGATACGCCAAACACCTTTTTGGCCCAACGTACGTCATCGCCCAATCGAAAGCCGCATAATGCCAGGTAAAGCCAGTAGCCTCCCATTGCTAATGCAACACAGAGATAGCCCGTTCCCGCTTGACTGGCTAGCACCAAGGCGAGCGACGCGGGAATGAACGCCACGATATAACCCAGAATGTGGTGTTTTGCCCGTTTAATACCATGCACTACCGGCAGCACAGGAATCGATGCCCGGCGATAATCCGCATAGCGGAAAATCGCAATGGCATACGAATGCGGCATCTGCCACAGGCAGAAAATCACCAGCAGCATAAAGGCACCGCTATCAAACTGCCCAGTCACCGCACAGTAACCAACAACTGGCGGCATCGCCCCAGAAAGGCTGCCTACGAGAGTGCCATACTCGGAGTTGCGCTTCATATAGAGGCTATACACCCCGACATACACGCCCCATCCGATCACCGCCAGCGCAACAGCCAAGCCATTAGTACCCAACGCCAAACACACCACACCCGCGACGCCAAGCAAGGCTGCAACGCCCAGCGCCTGCTTGATAGAGATACGACCTTTAGCCAAGGGACGATGGCGCGTACGCGCCATCAGGGCATCAATATCTCGGTCAATGACATTGTTGCACGCACAACCTGAGGCAATAACCAGTGCAATGCCCACCATGACCGACACAAAAGTGACCCAATCAAAGGCACCTTGGGCGGCTAAAAAATACCCCCCTATGGTGGCAATCAGGTTGCCGCCAATAATCCCCGGCTTTGTCAGCGCAAGCAGGTCACGCCAACGGCTAGGCGCCGCCGTTAGCCGATCATCATGTTGAGATGCAGATGCTGCATGATCCATAAAGAGCCCCCTACTACCAAGACAAGTATCGTCAGCGTGAAAGCGAAAGACATCACATTCCACCCTTCGTCGGCTTTGGTGTTCATATGCATAAACATGACCAGCTGAACCAGAATCTGCAGCACGGCTGTTACAGCGATAACGACCACCGTCGTGCCGGTGCCTAGCGCACCGCTCATAACGACCGCAAATGGAATCACGGTTAGCACTAAAGATAGCAGAAGCCCAGTCACATACGATTTAACGCTACCGTGGGAAGTCGTTGAACTGGATGAAGAATGGCTCATCTCACAGCACCCCCATCAAATAAACAAACGAGAAGACACAGATCCAGACAATATCGAGGAAGTGCCAGAACAGGCTCAAGCACAGGATTCTTGGCCGGGTCATATCGTTCAACCCTTTGGTGGATAGCTGAACCAGCATCACCAAAATCCAGATCAAACCGAAGGTAACGTGCAGGCCATGAGTCCCCACCAAGGTGAAGAAAGATGACAGGAAGGCACTGCGATCCGGCCCATATCCTTGATGGATAAGGTGCTGAAACTCATAGACTTCCATACCCACAAAGGCCGCACCCAGCACAAATGTGATGGCTAACCACGCCTTAACCTGGTTGAGGCGATTGGCATTCATCGCCAGCACACCCATACCAAAGGTGAAGCTGCTCACTAGCAGTAAAAAGGTTTCCACCAGTACAAAGGGCAGCTCAAAAATATCCGCCGCCGTAGGACCACCCGCCGTGCCTTTCATCAGCACGGCGTAAGTGGCAAACAGTGATCCGAAGATCACCAAGTCACTCATTAGGTATACCCAAAAGCCAAATACTTTAGTGCCTGCGGCATCATGGTGCTCATGGGGCTCGGCCACTGCGCCATGGTGTAGGGTATCGGTAGCCATTACGCTCGTGCCTCCACATAGTCTTGCTGCTGACGTTCGGTATGCTCAGTTGTAAGCGTCATCTTGCGCTGTTGATGCTCACGCTCAATCCGCGCTACTTCCGCGGCGGGAACGTAGTAGTCGATATCATCGTTGAAAACACGCGCCAGGAAGCTAACAACTACGCCAAGCGCACCGACGGCAGCTAACCACCAGATATGCCACACCAACGCAAAACCCAGTACCAGGGCAAACAGGCTAATCACCGGCCCGGCCACGGTATTACGGGGCATATGAATATCGGTATAAGGTGCTTCACTCAGCTGCTCGTTGCTGCGCTGTTTTTGCGACCAGAAACTGTCGATATCCCCTACTTCGGGCAACCGCGCAAAGTTGTAGAATGGTGCAGGAGAAGAGGTTGACCACTCCAAAGTACGGCCATCCCATGGGTCACCGGTCACATCAGCGTTTTGCTTACGATCACGAATACTCACCCAGAACTGGATGATGGTGCAGGCAATACCCAGCATGATAATTACCGCGCCTACCCAGGCTAGGATCATCCAGGGCTGCCATTCAGGATTGCTATAAGACTGCATACGGCGCACGGCACCGAAGAAGCTCAGCACGTAAAGCGGCATAAAGGCCACATAGAAGCCGATAAACCAGCACCAGAACGAGCGTTTTCCCCACTTTTCACTCAGCGTGAAGCCAAACGCCTTGGGGAACCAGTAAGTCAATCCGGCCATCATGCCGAATACCACACCGCCAATAATCACGTTGTGGAAGTGGGCAATCACGAACAGGCTGTTATGCAGTACAAAGTTGGCGGCAGGCACTGCCAGCATTACCCCGGTCATACCGCCCAAAGTAAAAGTGATAATAAAACCTAGTGTCCAAAGTACCGGTGAGGTTAATTCCAGGCTGCCGCGGAACATAGTGAACAGCCAGTTGAAGACTTTCACACCAGTAGGAATGGCGATAATCATCGTCATGATGCCGAAGAAGGCGTTGACGTTGGCACCCGCCCCCATGGTGAAAAAGTGGTGCAGCCAGACGATAAACGACAACAACGTGATCGCCACTGTGGCCCAAACCATAGTTTTATAACCAAACAAACGCTTACGGGCGAAGGTCGCGATAACTTCAGAGAACACCCCAAACGCCGGCAGGATCAGAATGTACACTTCCGGGTGTCCCCAGGCCCAAATGAGGTTGACGTACATCATCATGTTGCCGCCAAAATCATTAGTGAAGAAGTGCATACCGAAGTAACGATCCAGCGTCAGTAGCGCGACCGTCGCCGTCAAAATCGGGAAAGAAGCGATAATCAGCACGTTGGCGCACAGCGATGTCCAGGTAAAGATCGGCATGCGGAACATCGTCATGCCTTTGGTGCGCATTTTCAGAATCGTGACGAAGAAGTTAATCCCCGTAAGCGTCGTGCCTATCCCCGATATCTGTAACGCCCATATCCAGTAATCGACCCCCACCCCTGGACTAAACTCTATCCCCGAAAGAGGCGCGTAAGCGAGCCAGCCGGTTTTGGCAAACTCCCCCACGACGAGGGAAATATTGACCAGAATCGCCGAAACAGCGAACAGCCAAAAACTCAGATTATTCAAGAAAGGAAAGGCAACATCGCGTGCGCCAATCTGCAGCGGCACTACGAGATTCATTAGCCCAATGACCATCGGCATCGCGACAAAGAAGATCATGATCACGCCGTGGGCAGTGAAGATCTGGTCATAGTGTTCAGGAGGGAGGTAACCTGCGGCTCCACCAGCCGCCATGGCCAGTTGAGTACGCATCATAATGGCATCTGCAAAGCCACGCAGCAGCATGACCAGCGCCACCACAAAGTACATAATGCCGAGCTTTTTGTGGTCAACGGAGGTAAACCACTCGTTCCACAGCCAGCCCCACTTACGGTAGTACGTTAACGCGCCTAATAACGCGACACCACCAATGGCCATAAAGGCCGCTACAATCATAATGATCGGTTCGTGATACGGAATCGACTCTAACGTCAGTTTTCCAAACATGCTTAACCCCCCGCTTCAACGCTTGTGGGATGGCCATTCATGGCATGATCCTCACTGGCATGTTGATTGGTAACGTGGCCGAAAGCGGCCTGATGATGGTTAGCGCTCGCGTTTTCTAGCTCGCCAGACTCACCATGGCTGTCGTGAACATCGCCCATGACTTCGCTGTGGCCACCATGACCTCCATGACCGACACCTCCGGTGTGGAAGCTCGTCAGAATCGACTCATATAATTCAGGTGATACCGCAGAGAAGTACTCCACCGGGTGATATTCGCTCGGCTTAGCTAAATCGCTATAGCTGTCGGGGTAAGTCAGGGTTTCGCCGGAAGCCCGCACGCTTGCAACCCACTCATCAAATTCAGCGGGGGTGGTCACGCGAGCATCGAACGTCATTCCCGAGAAGCCTGCTCCGCTATAATTGGTGGAGCGGCCAGGGTAAACGCCAACTTCATCCGCAATCAGGTGGACATCATTATCCATGCCCGCCATGGCATAGATCTGGCTACCGAGATGGGGAATAAAAAAGGCGTTCATAACCGAGCCGGAGCTGACCCGGAAGCGCACTGGCGTATCCACCGGAAAGGCCAGTTCATTGACACTGGCAATGCCCTGCTCGGGGTAGATAAACAGCCATTTCCAATCTAGTGCCACCACCTGGATTTCCATCGGAGCAGTATCGCTTTCGATAGACTTGTGGGGATCCAGACTATGGGAGGTTTGCCAGGTTAACAGCGCAAGAACAGCGATAATCGCGCAAGGCACGATCCAGACGACAGCCTCAATCACATTGGAGTGGGCCCAGTCAGGCAGATACTTAGCCACGCTATTACTGCGCCGATAGCGCCAACCGAACAGTAGCGTCATGGCAATCACGGGAATAACCACAATCAGCATCAGCCCAAACGAGGTCAGGATTAGCGAGCGCTGCTCAACGCCAATCTGCCCCTTAGGATCCAGCAATGCAGAACTGCAGCCCGTTAACAACAGGCACAATACGACGAGCACAAGAGTGCCTCGCCTGCGCCAGAGGGTATGTCGTTGCATGGTGTGATCTCGTCAGAGAGTGGTCCAAAATAGCGTGCTACTAAGGCAGTTACTAACTAAGACAGTTACTAAGACAGCTACCCAGCCAACTGTATCGTCAACAAACTAGCCAAATAACAAGCCTGCTAAATAGCAACCTAAATAGCACGCTAACTAATACCCCATACTTTTCCCAAAACAGTGTGTGTGCGTTGCTCCGGGAAAAATATGCGCTACCGGATGGGGTTGGTAGCGAGCCATAGCCAGCACGATACGTGCATAAACTAAGACTAAAGTATTTTCTATTGATCTGAGTCAATCAGAAAGAGACGCTTTGCCGCACCCAGAACACTCAAAGATATGCTAAGCAACCGTTACGCTGAGCGATGTCTGCAGGTGGCGGTTTAACAATTCAGGCGCGCGCTCATCGTCGGTCACAACAATATCGAAATCAGACAACGAGGCAAAATAGGCTGGGCGCACTAACCCAAACTTGCTGGCATCGACAATCAGCAAGCGCTGCATAGCAGTGGCAATCGCGGCTTGTTTAGGCGCCACTTCATGGAAGTGAAAACAACTTACACCACGCTCACAATCAACACCTGCGGCGGAAATTAACGCTTTGTTGATACCCAAGCGCTCGATGGATGCCCGCATCCCATCGCTACCAAAGGATTGCGATGAGGAATGAAATAGTCCACCCAACAGCACCAACCGTACATTAGGCAGCGCAGCCACAGAATTAGCGACGTTAAGCGCATAAGTGACAACGGTAAGCTCGCGAAAATGGCTCAGTTGTCCCAGCAGCGGGATCAATGTTGAACCACAGTCGATAAAAAGTGTGTCGCCCTCCTCTATAAAGCGGGCGGCACGCTGGCATAAGCGGTGCTTCACTTGGTAATGGCTAGCCTGTTGCTCGGTAAGATCATATACCGGAGTTACGCCAGGATAACTCGCCATTACCAGGCGTCCGCCTAGCAGGCTAATTGGAGATGGTTGTGTAGAGAGATCTCGCCGAATGGTCATTTCAGACACACCGCACAGCTCGGCAGCATCCCGTAGGTGCAAGGTTCCTCCGCTGGCAAGCGCTTCTTGCAGCATCGCCAGACGCTGTGCACTCCGGTCATTCATAGCAAGCATCTCCTTATCATTCATGTTGTTATCGACATTCGCGGTAGAGCTACCGCCTATGTTGAGTCAGCCGCCGCTGTATTACCACTGCATCGCAATATTGTTCGCTGCCATGCGCGGTATATCACACAAAGAAAGCGTTGATGTGACATTGCTTGCAAATCAACGTTAAAAAAATAACACTGAATGTTATAATTTTAACATTAACGCTAGCCCGCACGACCCACAACTTCGGAACGCCACTCATACTGGCGCCGTGACAACCTTGTTGAGGCTTTCATGATTGCTCTAACTCACACTCGCTCCCCCTTCGTCTCGCTTGGCGCTGGCGTTTTACTGGCAGGGGCTACCTTTGCAACACCTGCGCTAGCTAACGAGCCGGCGAATACCCCAATGACACCGATTTGGTCATTCGCTAACGTATCGCTGAACTACCTGGACTGGTCCAGAGGAACCGAAGCACGCACCGCGAATAACGCCGCGAAAAGTGACTTCACATTTGTTGAAATCGAAGGTGGCGTTGGCTATAGCTGGGGCGAATTTTACGGCTTCTTCGACTTCGAAAACCCGACCAACAACCAGTTTGATGAATCCAGCGGCGGTAAAGATAACTTCCGTACAGCGGGCAAAATCACCTCACATATTTACCTGGGTGACAGCCCGCTATCGCTTTATGCCCATGTCTATGATTTCCGCGATTACGGTTTTAACGCCCGGGAACAAGATCAGATTTTGGGCTTAGGCTATCGCACCACCTTCGCAAACGGGCTGTGGTTCAAACCGTTTATCGGTGCTGCACGGGTACAAAGCGACGGCTACACCGGTATGAACGGCTACATGGCAGGCTGGGTAGCAGGCTACGACTTTGCGGCGTTTGACCAAAACTTCAGCATAACCAATTGGCACGAGCAAACCTTCGGACGCGACAGCGATTACCTATCACAGAACTATGTGAACGGCACAGCTGGCAGCGTTGGTACCAACGGTGCGCTGAGTCTGTGGTGGCACCCTTCAGACCTGATTACCACAGGTGTGCAGTACCGCTACTCGGAGAATAAGCTGGGTACTCCGGACGCTTACCAAAACGCGATGATTTACTCCATCAAGCTCAACCTACTATAAACGAGTTACTCTTTAGCGAACTCGAAGGATCTCCCTATGACACTCCTTATGAGCTTGGTAGGTATGGTCACACTGGTGTCCATAGCCCTCATCTTCTCCTATGACCGCAAGTCGATACGGCTGCGTACCGTGCTGGGCGCATTTGCCATCCAGGCAGGTATCGGTGCATTTGTCCTCTATGTACCGTTTGGCCAAGCGGTGCTACAAGCCATCTCGTCCGGTGTTAGCCAAGTATTGGTCTACGCAAACGATGGTATTGGTTTTCTCTTCGGTGGCTTAGCCGATGTCGATAATGTTGGCTTTGTTTTCGCCATTAAAGTGCTACCAGTCATTATCTTCTTCTCATCGCTTATCGCAGTGTTGTACTACCTCGGCATTATGCAATGGGTCATCCGGATTTTGGGTGGTGCACTGCAAAAAGCCTTGGGCACCTCGCGTACCGAGTCACTTTCTGCCACGGCGAATATCTTTGTTGGTCAAACCGAAGCCCCCCTAGTGGTGCGGCCATTTATTGCCCGCATGACGCCCTCCCAGCTGTTTGCGGTAATGTGTGGTGGCCTCGCGTCTGTCGCGGGTTCTGTACTGGCGGGTTACGCGGCGCTGGGTATTCCAATGGAATACTTGGTCGCAGCATCATTTATGGCTGCACCGGGCGGCCTGCTATTTGCCAAGCTGATTATGCCGGAAACTCAGGATGCGACCGACAGCGATAGCGTTTCCAAAGTAGAAGAAGAGCTTAAAGAGCAGGAAGACAAACCTGCCAATGTGCTGGATGCAGCTGCAGCAGGTGCCACGTCAGGTATGAAGCTTGCCGCTAACGTGGGTGCCATGCTGCTCGCATTTATTGCACTTATCGCGCTTATTAACGGCATTTTAGGCGGTGTTGGCGGCTGGTTTGGCTTTGATGCACTCAGCCTTGAGCTGATTTTAGGCTGGCTGTTTGCACCACTGGCTTTCTTGCTGGGCGTCCCTTGGGAAGAAGCCACGCTGGCAGGCTCATTCATTGGCCAAAAGCTGGTGGTCAACGAGTTTGTCGCCTACATCAATCTTGCGCCTTACATTGATGGGGAACAGTTAGTGGCTGCCACGGGTCAGATGATGACACCGCATACCATGGCAATTCTCTCCTTTGCGCTGTGTGGCTTTGCCAACCTGTCGTCCATTGCCATTCTGTTGGGCGGTTTAGGTAGCATTGCACCTACGCGCCGCAAAGAAATTGCCCGCTTTGGTGTCAAAGCTGTGCTGGCAGGTACGCTATCTAACCTGATGTCGGCATCTATTGCTGGTTTCTTTATCGCATTAAGCAGCATGACGGCTTAACGCAGCGAGCACGATACCAAGTGACGGGCGCTGCTGTTATTGCAGTGCCCGTTTTGTCTTTTACTGTTTTGCGAGAACTCCATGACCGCGACTGCCTCTCCCCATGTTTCTACTGCCCGTCAAGCACTGGCGCTAATGGACTTGACCAGCCTGAACGAAAGCGACACAGACAGCGTTATTGAAGCGCTGTGCCAGCAGGTAAAAACCCCCTTCGGAAACCCGGCTGCAGTATGCGTATATCCACAGTTTGTGGTCACCGCCGCCCGTGCGCTAAATGCTCACCAGCTCGATGGACAGGTAAAGATCGCTACTGTAACTAACTTTCCCCATGGCGGTGAAGACATCATGGGCGCAGCCCGTGAAACCCGCGAAGCAGTGGCCTCCGGTGCCAATGAGGTGGACGTGGTTTTCCCCTACCGCGCACTAATGAAGGGAGATGAAGCCACCGGCCTTGAACTGGTCGAGATGTGTAAAGCTGCTTGCGGCGGCCAAGCGCTATTAAAAGTCATCATTGAATCTGGTGAACTCAAAGAGCCTGCGCTTATCCGACGCGCGAGCGAGCTTGCCATTGAGGGCGGCGCCGACTTTATTAAAACATCAACGGGTAAAGTGCCGGTTAACGCCACCTTAGAAGCCGCCAAGATAATGCTAAACGTCATTAAGGACAGTGGCAAAGACGTTGGCTTTAAAGCCGCAGGCGGCGTACGCACCACTGAAGAAGCAGCCGAGTACTTAGCGCTTGCCACTGAAATTATGGGCGCAAAGTGGATAACGCCTGAGCACTTCAGATTTGGTGCCTCTAGCCTGCTGGGCAATTTATTAAATACGCTGAGCGGCAGCGCTCTACAAGCCACCAAGCAATCTACTACTCACGGAGGCTACTAATGTCTTCAACCGCTTCTCACCACGCTCTGCTTCCACAAGAACTGATTCGTTTAAAGCGCGACGGCCAGCCGTTGCCAGCCGAAGAGATTAAAGCCTTTGTTCAAGGCATAGCCGACGACCGCATCAGCGATGCGCAGATTGGTGCCTTTACTATGGCCGTATTCCTCAACGGCATGAGCCGCGAGGAAGTCGTAGCGCTAACCACCGCGACCCGCGACTCAGGCCACGTGATGCAGTGGGACTCCCTCAACCTGCCTGGCCCAATTGTCGATAAACACTCCACCGGTGGCGTGGGTGATTTGGTATCCCTGGTGCTTGGCCCCTGGGTTGCTGCCTGTGGCGCCTTTGTGCCGATGATTTCAGGTCGCGGTTTGGGCCACACCGGCGGCACACTGGACAAACTGGAGTCGATCCCCGGTTACGACCCCTACCCCGCCCCAGAGCGCTTCAGTGATGTGGTGAAATCCACCGGTGTGGCAATTATCGGCCAAACCGGCAACCTAGCCCCAGCGGATAAACGCATCTACGGCGTGCGTGACGTCACCGCCACTGTAGAGTCTATCCCGCTGATTACCGCTTCTATTTTGGGTAAAAAGCTCGCCTCTGGCCTCGACGCCCTGGTCATGGACGTGAAAGTTGGCAGTGGCGCCTTTATGCCGACACCGGAAAAATCCCGCGAACTCGCCAAGAGCATCGCTAACGTAGCTACCCAGGCCGGTACACCGACAACGGCCCTACTGACGGATATGAGTCAGCCACTGGCCCCCTGCGCCGGTAATGCAGTAGAAATCGTTGAAACTCTGGCGCTGCTGCGTGGCGAACGTGCCAACAGCCGAGTTATGCAGGTGACCCGCGAGCTCGCAGTAGAAATGCTAATTGCCGGTAAACTAGTAGCAAGCCGTGAAGAAGCACTGGCCAAACTCGACAAGGCGCTAACTTCCGGCGCTGCGGCCGAAGTATTTGCCCGTATGGTGCGCGAGCTGGGTGGTCCCGCCGACTTTATGGAGCGCTCGGACAGCTACCTGGCCACCGCGCCGGTGATTCAAGCCGTGTACCCCGAGCAAAGCGGCATTGTTCAGCGCATCGATACCCGCGCAGTGGGCATGAGTGTGGTCGAGCTAGGCGGTGGCCGCCTGCGTAACGATGCCAGTGTTGACCACAGTGTTGGCTTTAGCGATATCGTCGAGCTTGGCGAGCGCGTCGACAGCCAGCGCCCACTCGCCATAGTTCACGCCCGTAGCGAAGAGGCCGCCGCCCGTGCCGCTGCTCAGCTACGTGCTGCCATGGTCTTGGGCGAAGAAGCTGCTGAAGCAGATACACTGATCCAGGAAACCTTCCGAGGAGAAGCCTAATGCGCCGTGCAATTGTGCTAGTTCTCGACTCCTTTGGCATCGGTAGTGCCCCAGATGCTGACAAGTTTGGCGACCAAGGCGCTGACACCCTGGGCCACATCGCAGCCGCCTGCGCTCGCGGAGAAGCTGATACCGCTGATCGCTCAGGTCCTCTGAAGCTGCCCAACATGGCAGCCCTTGGTCTATTCCATGCCCACCGCGATGCTACCGGCAACGTGGCCGAAGGCATTAACCTACCTACGCAACTGAAAGGTGCGTACGCCCACGCCAAAGAGATCTCCAGCGGTAAGGACACCCCCTCTGGCCATTGGGAAATCGCCGGAGTGCCGGTACGCTTTGACTGGGGCTACTTTCTCGATAAAACCGACAGCTTCCCTGCGGAGCTGTTAGAAAAAATTGTTCAGGAAGCGGAGCTTCCCGGGGTAATCGGCAACTGCCACGCATCCGGCACCGAGATCATCGCCCGCCTGGGCGAAGAGCATGTGCTGAGTGGCAAGCCAATTGTGTACACCTCGGCAGATTCCGTGTTTCAGATTGCCGCCCACGAAGAGCACTTTGGCCTGGAGCGCCTCTACACGCTATGCGAAACCGTACGCGAACTGCTCGAGCCTTATAATATCGGCCGTGTGATTGCACGCCCGTTTATCGGCGATGACAGCGCCAGCTTTGCCCGCACAGGCAATCGCCGCGATTACAGCGTTGAGCCCCCTAGCCCCACAGTGCTGCAGAAACTGGCTGATGCAGGCGGTGAAGTGGTGTCGATTGGTAAAATTGCCGACATTTACGCCCACTGCGGCATTACTCATAAGGTAAAAGCCAGCGGGCATGACGCGCTAATGGAGGCCACCCTAGCCGAAGTAGCGCGCACCGCTACCGAGTCCAGCGATCGCCCAACCATGATCATGACCAACTTTGTGGATTTTGATTCGGTTTACGGACACCGCCGTGATGTACCAGGCTACGCTGCAGCACTTGAGCACTTTGATGCCCGCCTGCCGGAGCTGCTTGCCGTACTGAATGATGACGACCTGTTGCTGCTTACCGCTGACCACGGCTGCGACCCCAGCTGGGAAGGCACCGAGCACACCCGCGAATACGTACCGGTGATGGTACACGGCGCAGGCTTTGCTCCCGGCCCGCTAGGCGAGCGCAGCACCTTTGCCGATATCGGCCAGACGCTGGCAACATTCTTCGCGGTTGAAGCGATGGAAGACGGCAAGAGCTTTTTACCCAACGCGGCGTAAACGCCGATACCCCATCATTAGCACACGACTGTGCACGGTCAGAATCAACCCGTAGCGTGGCCTTTCGCCAAGGGTTGTTCGACCTATTTGAATTTGAATATAGGAGCAATTTATGGCGACACCACATATCAATGCTGAGATGGGCGATTTCGCTGATACCGTTCTGATGCCCGGCGATCCGCTGCGCGCCAAGTACATCGCCGATACCTACCTGGAAAACGTACGTCAGGTAAACGATGTACGCAGCATGTTCGGCTATACCGGTACTTATAAAGGCCACGCAATTTCAGTTATGGGCCACGGTATGGGCATTCCGTCGGTGTCTATTTACGCCAAAGAGCTGATTACCGACTACGGCGTCAAGTCCATCATTCGGGTGGGTTCTTGCGGAGCAGTACGCGACGATGTCAACGTTCGCGATGTGGTAATCGGTATGGGCGCCTGCACCGATTCCAAAGTAAACCGCATGCGCTTTAACGACCACGACTTCTCGGCAATTGCCGACTTCGATCTGACCATGCACGCGGTGGCGGCTGCCAATGCGCAGAACGTTCCAGTAAAAGTCGGCAATATCTTCTCAGCGGATCTGTTCTACAACCCGCAGACCGACATGGCCGAACTGCTCAAGCGCTACGGTATTGTTGGGGTAGAGATGGAAGCCGCTGGCCTTTACGGCGTTGCAGCAGAGTTTGGCGCCCGGGCACTGACGATCTGCACCGTTTCCGACCATATTCTGAAGGGCGACTCACTTTCCAGCGCCGATCGTCAAACCACCTTCAATGACATGATGGTTATTGCGCTAGATACCGTGCTACGCGACGACGCTGCCAAAGCCTAAAGGAAGCTTGCTGCGCGCTCTGACGTTTCGGATAAGCCTACCTATTAGGAAAAGTGATGGACCAGATATCTAATGAAATCGTCCAACAATTGCTAACAGCGCTAGGCAATGCCTACGCGCCCTACTCTAATCATCCCGTTGCGGCGGTGATGGAGTGCCCGGATGGCCAGCAGTTTGCTGGCAGCAACGTGGAAGTAGCGCACTACAAAGGGCTGTGTGCGGAAGCCTCGGCTATTTCCGCCATGGTTACCGCAGGCCAACGCGAGCTGGCTAAGGTGTACGTCATGGGTCCAGGCGAGCACCTTTGCACACCCTGCGGCGACTGCCGGCAACGCATCCGCGAATTCGCCACTCCGGATACGCAAATCATGGTGATCTCTCGCCAGGGCGAGGTTCTAAAAACCTACACCATGGAAACCTTGCTGCCCGATGCCTTCGGCCCAGAGCAATTGCCACCTCGTTAAGCAATCCACTCAACCCGTTTCCCGCAGTACCAGCGCCACCGGCAACGATACATGCCGAGGCGCTTTGCCTGCCAATGCTTCACCTAATAGCTCCACGCTCATCGCGGCAATCGCCGCGATGTCTTGGCGAATGGTGGTTAGCCCGGTGGCCAGTGTTGGCAGATCGTCAAATCCGGTCACAGCCACCTGGCTAGGCACATCAATTCCTCGGTCTTCCAACGCAGCTACACAGCCTAGCGCCAGCTCATCAGTGGCGCATACTAATGCATCAAATGGCAGCGATTGGCCGCTTGATGTACCAGCCAAATAACGATTTAAATAGCGATAACTGGTCAGTGAGTCCGAGCTAAAGCGGTGCGGCAAGCTGATCAACTGCTCAGCAAGCCCTGCCTCATCCAGTGCCCGCCGATAACCCTCTAAACGGCTATGAGGGCGCGGCGTTTCCAGCTCTCCACCGACGAAGGCCAATCGCGTTCGCCCCTGGACAAGTAAGTGCTGGGTGATCTCGTAAAGCCCCGACATATCATCGGGCGCTACTGAAAAGTCTTCCCCGGCATTACCAATGCGCACAAAGGGTATACCTGCCGCGCTTAGCAGTGTTGGGCGTTCATCCTCGGCGGTTTCACCTAACAAAATCGCTGCACCCGCCCGCTCAGGAAGCTCTGCGGTTTGGTCATGATGGAAAAAGATTGGCACCATCCCCTGCTGGTGAAGTGCCACCGTCAGATGCTGATAAAGCAAAATATAGTAGGGACGCAGTTCAATATCCTGACGCCCCAGGGAAATCCCTACCACCGCCGCTTTCCCACTTATCAGCTGCCTCGCTGCCGCACTGGGCTGGTAAGACACCTCTCGACTAATGGTAAGAATTCTTTCCCGCAAGGTATCGCTTAACCCTGGCTTACCATTCAATGCTCGGCTGACTGAGGCAATGGATACATCGGCCCGCCGTGCAATTTCACGTATGGTCGCCGTTTGAGTACTCTGTTTAGTCTGTTTCATGCCATGCCTCAGCGATTCGGCTTATGATTGTGCCAAACATTGTTCCTAAAAACATGGTTCTTAAAAACACGGTTCCTAAAAACATGGTTCTTAAAAATACGGTTCTTAAAAACATGGCTTTTAAAAACATGGCTCTTAAAAACATCGAGCTGAAAAACGTTAGGCATGATGAAAAACAGTATTACCAGCCTCGTCTCCCTAGGCGGGCCAATTCGCTATCGAGCTGCTGAATCGCCTGTTCAGGCGAGACATCACCGGAAAGAGCTTCATGAACACGGTTAAACACCGCGCTGGACACACGCGGGTAAGCCGTTCCTGTCACGCTGGCGGGACGAGGTATGCCTTTCATGACGGTTTCATACAGCTCACCAATAAATGGGTGTGCTTCCAGCACCTGGGCATCCTCATAGAGCGTTGGTCGTGTTGGATTTCGGCCAAACTCAACGGCATGTGCCTTCTGCTGCTCTTCAGCAGAGAGATAAGCAACTAAATCAGCTGCTATTTCAGGATGTTGTGAATAGCGTGAAACGGCCCAATTCCAGCCACCGAGAGTAGCGGTAGACTGCCCCTCTGCCCCATGAGGTAGCGGCGCAACACCAAACTTGCCCTGAATAGGTGTGCCATCAGCCTGCCCCAAAGACCAGGCATAGGGCCAGTTGCGCATAAACACCGCGTTACCCGCCTGGAATACGCCTCGAGCTTCCTCCTCCATGTAGTTACGCACCCCTTCAGGGCTGATATCCCCCACCCAAGACGCAGCCAGCGCCAGCGCTTCCACGGCTTGAGGGTTATTCACCGTGACCTGCCCATCGGCATCCACAAAGGTGCCGCCGCCGTGGCTGGCTATCCACTCCAACGCATTAGTGGTCAGCCCTTCATAGGCTCGCCCCTGGAACACAAACCCATGCATGCGCGTGTTCCCCGCCTCGCGCTCAGCCTGTTGGATACGCCGCGCAGTATCAGTCAACGCCTGCCAGGTTTCCGGCACCCCGGCGTCATACTTATCCAGCAGATCCTGGCGGTAGTAGAGTAGCCCCGCGTCGGTAAACCAAGGCAACGCAACAAGCTTCCCTTGCACAGTATTATTCTCCATCAATGATGGAATAAAGCCCTGAGTTGCGCCTTCCGGTAAAAACTCATTTAAGTCAACTAAGTGATCGGCGAGCAAACCTGGCCACACGATATCAATCATCAGCACATCCACATCCTGGGACTGGCTACCCAATAGCTGTTGGTAAAGTGAGAGCTTTTCGGTAGGTGACTGAGGGGTGGTGACGATATTCACGTGGTGGCCGTTAGCCTCCGCCCACCGCTTTGCCAACGTCGGGCAGAAGTCCGCCGCTCCACCGTCGCCACAGGCAATGGTTATCTCGGCGGCAGTAGCAGAGAACGCAGTAGGTAATAAGGCAATACTCGATAACAGTACCACCGATGTACGAAGATATTGACGCATAGCATTCACCTCTATTGTTATTGGTAGGTGCGTTATGTCAGTGCTCTACTGATAAACAGCTAATCTACTAGCTCGCAATCGCTAGGCTACGGTCTTCCTGGCTTGATATGAAACAGGCATCAAGCACGGTTTGAATCGCCGCGCCACGGGCAAAGTCGGGCTGGTCGTTGTTGCCGCTTTGGATGCTCTCGACGAATCGCTGGTAGATACTGGGCGTGGGCGGTGCTTTCACGGTACTCCAGCGGGCAGGATGAACATCATCGTCCAAACACACCTGTACTTCGTCTTTGGCGACATCCAGATCAATCCGTATTGCGCCTTTATCGCCGTGGACACTAAGTGCGAGTGAGTTGTGGTGCCCAGTTGCCCAGCGAGTGGCCTGAATAGTCCCCTTCGCACCATTGGCAAACGACACTCGCATCAGTGCCGTATCGTTGGCATCCAGCACATAATCGCCAATGCGGTTTTGCGGGGCTTTCTCAAAGCAGGTTAGTTCGCAGTTCACGCGGGTTATATCACCAACCGGGAAACTTGCGAAGTCGACGATATGCACACCAACATCACCCAACACACCTTTACTGCCATGGGCTTCGGAAAGACGCCACAACCATTGGCTATCTTCATCCCAGCGCCCCCAAGCATTACTCACCAACCAGCTTTGCCGGTAGCTAGAGTCTACATGGCGAACTTGGCCGATAGCGCCTGCAGTAATCAGCGCACGGGCATGCTGAATAGCGGGCGCATCGCGATAGCTTAAGTTGACCATGTTGATCACGTTAGCTGCCTCGGCAGCAACCGCCATTTCATGGGCATCGTGTGCGTTTGTCGCCAGTGGTTTCTCACACAGGATATGTTTGCCTGCAGCAATAGCAGCTAACGATGTTGCTTTATGAACACCGTCTGGAGTTACGTTACTTACCGCATGAATATCATTTCGGGCCAGCATGGCCTCCAGGTCGCTATACACATCGGCAATACCGTGACGTTCAGCAAACGCCTGTGCTCTGGCCAGATCCCGATCACACACTGCGACTACTTCGATGCCGCCAAGGTGACCAAAGTGCTTGGCATGCTCACCGGCCATGCTGCCGGCGCCAATAATTGCTAAACGGATCATCTAAAACCCTCCTCACCGGGTTTATGCAGGCCTTCACCTTTAACTTCGAGCGGGTTAGGCGCTTGGTCAGCGGGAATATTGGGACAGCTATCGACCCATAGCGAACCTTCAGGACGCGCCCACACCACAGCATTTTTCAGCACCTTTTTCGCCTGGGCATCGTAGTAAATCGGGTAGGTCTCATGGCCTGGCCGGAAGTAGAAAATCTTGCCATTACCGCGCTTGTAGGTCAGGCCGGAACGGAATACTTCGCCACCTTCAAAGGCACTGATAAAGATCACTTCATCGGGATTAGGCACTGCAAATGGTTCGCCATACATTTCGGTATGGGGCAGCTCAATATAGTCGCCCAGGCCCTGAACAATCGGGTGACCTGGATTAACCACCCATAACCGCTCCCGCTCTCCCGCCTCGCGCCATTTGAGTGAACACGTGGTTCCCATGAGCCGTTTAAAGATTTTTGAGTAATGCCCAGAGTGCAGAACAATCAGTCCCATGCCTTGCAGCACACGCTTGTGCACGCGGTCAACGGTCTCTTCCAGCACATCGCCGTGGGCAGCGTGGCCCCACCACAGCAATACCTCAGTGCTTTCAAGCGTAGCTTCACTCAGGCCTTGTTCTGGGTCTTGCAATGTAACTGCGGTGGCATTGATGCCCTCCGCTTCGTTTAAACCTTCTGCAATGCACTGGTGCATCCCCTTCGGATAAATACGCGCCACGACGTCATTGGTCTGCTCATGGACGTTTTCTCCCCATACGGTCACGTTGATGCTCATATGCTCTCCTCTACGAGATAGTGAAGCGCTCTTAAAAAAGCGGACACCACTAAAAGTAAACGTTTACTATTTGAGAGTAAACGTTTACTTAAATGCAACTTTAGTCGCTATTCGTCAGCAAGGCGCAGTCTGTTCAAGCATGTGAGAAAAAAGAGAACGTAAAAAAGCCCGCTGCAGAAAAGCAGCGGGCTGTGTGTAGACTTTCCAAAAGCAGACTTTCCAAAAGCAATGTGGACGTTATAAAAAGCAACGTAGCGTTTTAGAAGTAACCCGCTCCGCGCGGCATCATGCCGAGGTGGTTTTCAACCTTGGTAACCCCTGGTACATTTTCTGCCGCTACCGTCACTGCTTGCTTCTGTTCAGGAGACTCCACTAGGCCCCAAATTTCTACAACACCTCCATCAACAATCAAGCTAATAGTTTCGGTAGGCGCACCAGTATGCTGGTCGACTTCTTTTAAAATAGCATCACGAATCTTACGGTCATCCACCGGAGACTGTGTGGGTGCAACCGCCGCATTGGCAATGCCTTGCAGTAAATTTGCACGGCTCACAATGCCGACCAGTTTTCCCTGACGCACCACGGGCACACGCTTTATATGGTGCTTTTCCAGCAATCGGGCAATGGTATGCAGCGGCGCATTCTCCTCAACGGTTAGCGGGTTTGGCGTCATTACTTCCTGTGCTTTGCGCCCATGGGACTTAATATATTCACCAGGGTCTTTACCACCCGTAAAGAGTGACAGCCACCAGGAGTGTCCTTGGTCATCATCGCGCTTTATCCGGCGCATGAGATCGCCTTCGCTGACAATACCCAGCACCTTGCGGTCATTATCGACAACTGGCACGGCGCTAATACGGTGATCAAGCAGCAGCTGTGCGATTTCCCGCACTTCTGTATCAGGCCCTACGCTGATAACTTTAGGCGTCATAATATCGATAGCTTGCATGGCAAATCCCCTTGAGACTGATGCTTGCGGCTAGCTCTTCAAGGGCAAGCGTTGCTAAGGCTTGGCGTTAAACATAAGCCACAAGTTCAGATTGAGCTGTTGTCCTTTGAGCCTAGCTCGCTGCGGGTGATTTAGCTATGCATGCTCGTGATCACTAGCACTCTTTTGACCTAGCTCAGTTTATCCTCCTCGTCTGTACTGCTCTCTGCTACTTTCTCCACATCCACTATCCCTGAGCGGCTAACGACTACTTTCCAGCGAGCCAAATAGGGCTCATCTTCACTGCCGGTTTCGCGAATAACCAGATTGCACAAATGACGGCGTTCAACGCTTTCCCGTACCGCCTGACCATCTTTAAGATGATAAATATGGTGCTTTTCTTTACTCATCAGGCGAATAAGCATGGAGAGGTCCACATGCAGCGTTTCACGCGTATGCTCATAACCGCTTAAGAAACGCGTGGGTGACATACGTGAGCTAGAGCGATAGTGCATCACCACTTCTTCACGCTGAGCGACCGTTCGCCGCCGCATTTTTTGAATATCGTCATCCAGTGCCGCGTAGCGTTTGTAGTCAAACCACTCTAACTGCCGCCCTACCAGCGCATTGCGAGTCGGGTCGATATATTGCCGCCGCCACTTTGGTCGCCCCCGGCGCAGCCAGCGCCATAGCGTGTTACGCAGGTCATCTTTGAATACTTCCCGCATGGCATAAAGTAGCGCCATAGCCAGCACAAACAGTGCGGTGATATCGCCCACTACATCCCGCAAATGCAGTATGCCAAGAGAGACAAACACCATAACAACCGCTGTTGCTAAGGCTTTAACAGCTTTTTGCTCGCCACCACCTAGCTCCGTCGCACGCTGTTTTAAGGTGATTGGGTATTCAATCAATCGCCGTAGCAAACGCATCTTGTTTGACATTCGGGTGGGGTCATCCATTACCCGTTGGGCGTTGTACTCTTGCTCACGACGGTACTCCTCTTCCCGATGGCAGACAGTAATAAAACGCCGCTTTATATCGCTGAAATCTCCTCCCCTGGGCATATGTGCCACCAGCGATAAGAGTTGTTGCTCAGTGAACCATGAAAGGTAGTTATCAATATTGGCAAAGTACTTATATAACCGCTCGTCACTGGGAAGATTGCGCCTTAAGCGCTTTAAGATGCCGTCGCTTAAATCGCTCATTTCAGCAAGCTGCTCGCGTAGCGCTGCTTCACGCTCGCTGACCTCGCTATTGTCATCACGATCATCGCTACGTGCATGACGCAGCTTGCGGGCATTTGCTAACATCGACTGAGTTGTTCTTTCTAATGCAATGACGTACTGGTAGGCATACAGACTCAGACTTAAGCGATAAGAGTCACTGCCTAATTGATTACGGCTTGCAAGACGGCTGTGTACCAGAGGCAAATGGTATTCGTCGCTATAGTAGGTACGCGAGACCTGTATAGCACCATGATAAAATGCCTCTTCAGCAATCACATGGGGGCTCAGGCCCAGCTCGCCTGGTACGAATAAATAGACATCGAGCGTATGCGAGGTTTCTTCCTTGAGCCGCCGCGAAAGGCGCAACTGAAAGCTGTTTTTACGCTCAACATTGATCACCTATCCAATCTCCTACTTCATTGCGTAACGCGATGATATACCATGGCTAAAAATAACCCTGGTGGCACGCTTTAATTCAGCTGTGGTTCACTTCTTCGCCTTGGAGCTAGGCAATGTCCATTGCCCGTTTTTCACCCTTTGAGCTGCTGCTGCTAAAAAGCCGCAGCCAAGTGGATACGGCAACCCTGCTATTGTTGGCTTGGGTGCTGGTGCATCGTCAGCACGTTTCAGAGGGCCAGCGCCGCCGCCGCTTGGCTCAGGTAACGGCACAATTTCGCCACGGCCATGAGTTAGGGCCCATTATGAGCATTGCCCATAGCCAAGACTTACAGGCGATTCAGCTAGCTGCCGAAGTTGTGCGCAAAGAGTGTTCTAACGAACGTAGCCTGAGCGCTCTTTATCAAGCCATTACCCTTGCCACGGACGACGGGGAAATCTCTCTGGCAAACCATTACATCTTGCGTTTCCTGGCCGACCTATTAAACATCGCACCCAGCACGCTGAGTACGCTGTTTCAAGAACTGACTGGCAAACCTCTGAGCCCTCCCGAAGACCCTAGCCGGGATGCTTATTGGCAGCAACACGACCCAGAGTACCACGCACGCCAAGCACAGGAAGCTCAAGCGGCCGAGCAGCAAGCCAAAGAAGCCCACGCCCGAGCCGAACAGCGCCAGCGTGCGAAAACAGAAAAGCAGCAGAAAAAACAACAGGAGCAGCAGCGCCAACAGGAGGCAACGCGTAATGCCAAAGCGCGCGCCCGGCAAGAACAAGCCCAAAGAGAGCAGGCCCAGCGGGAGCATGAACAGGCTCGCCAGGAAGAAGCGCGCCGCCGCCAACAGCGCCAACGCTCAAGCAGCCCACCTCCTGCCGACCGCACGACCCGTGCATTGGCCGTGTTAGGCTTAGCACCTGGTGCTAGCCGCACCGATGTACGTCAAGCCTATCGCCGCATGGCACAACTACATCACCCCGACCGCTTCTATTCGGAGAGTGACCACTTGGTAGCCCTTGCATCAGCACGATTTCAACGTATAAAAAACGCCTATGATTATCTAATGCAGACTTATTAATCCAGACTGCTTATCCAGACTGCTTATCCAGACTTACTTAAGAACGCCAAGAGCGTTAAATCACTGCTACATGAATGCCATTATGGCCTGCGAGTACTAACCACGTTATGCGCGATTTATATCAACGCTTGGCCCTTTCACCTAGTGCAAACAGCCATGAAATTAGTAGTGCTGTTACTCACTGTGCTAATAGCGCTCTACGCCAGGATGCTGAAACCGTCCTCGGCGTTGCAGAGCACCGTGACGCTTATAACAAACTCCACAAAACGGTCAGCGACATAGGTCAATTACGAGCCAGGCTGGGGCTAACTCACGGTGCTCATTGGCAGGGGGATGTAGCCAATGACTTCTCTCTGCCACCAGATAACGCGATCTCCCGCCATGACGAGCTGGTAGACCGCGTCAGCTACGCGGTGTCTCTTTACAATCACTGGAGACGCTTCAAAGGCCCGCTGTTACTCATCGCCCTGTTCGCCGCTGGCTCTGGCATAGGCCTCGCCTTTGGGTTCACCCTGGGACTTGGGCTTGGCACGAGATGACTCTCCTGTTCGCTCGAGGTCATCCTGGCGTGTTTCTGCAGCTGTTGGGCGCGGAGCAGGCTGTGGCGGAGTAGGTCGTTTCCGCTCGTCTTTACCACTCGCCTGTCCCCTATCCTGCCCTTGTTCATCGAGAGATAAATCCGTACCGGTGTTCTCTTGTACACGATCTTGCGTGGAGTCTTCAGAACGCGCTTCCATGCTTACGCTTAGGCGCGGTACACCCAGATCGATGGCCTGAGCTTCCATACGTTGCTTCAAGAGCAGGTTAAAGGCACGCGACACATCCCACTGCATTTCTGGTGCCGTGCGAAAACGCATACGCAAAATGGGGCAGCCATCTTCAAAACCTTGTACCCCCTGCATTTCCAGCGGCGACCAAATATAGTGTCGCATCATCGGGTCTTTACGCAGCTCCTGAGCGGTTTCCTGCATTAAGGTAATAGCATCGTCGATTTTCATATCATAGGGGATGCGAATACGCATTAACGCGATGCCAAACTGGCGTGACATGTTATGGATCGACTCAATACGGCTAAAGGTAATGATATGTACCACGCCATCTAAATCACGCAGTTTGACAGTGCGCAGTGTGAGGCCCTCCACTGTCCCCATATGACCATTTATCTGGACAAAATCATCGACCGCCAGAGAGTCTTCAATCAGTATAAAGATACCGGTGATTAAATCCTGCACTAGTGTTTGGGCACCAAAGCCAATCGCCAAACCAATCACACCAGCACCCGCTAACAGCGGTGTCACATTCACCCCCAGGTTGGCCAATCCAGCAATCACCGCAATAATTAAAATCGTGACAAAAATCACATTGCGGATCATTGGGGTGATGGTTTGTGCCCGAGCTTGATTCACTCGCCGTCCCCGGGAGCGTGCTGAGGAATTAAGCGCCCGTTGGATAGCAGTATCCGCAAATATCCACACCAGCCACGCCAACAGTACCGTGGACCCAAGGCTAAGCAAGGCTTGACCAATCCGCGCACTCGCCACGGCCTGCTGCCCCAAGCCGAACAACGAGCCTCCCCAAACTTGCATGGAAAGCTCAGCAAACACCATCCAGATTGAGATATGCGCCAGCACAAACCCAAACCGCTCCAGACGCTTACGATACTGGCTATAACGGTGCCGATGGCGGCGCTTGCCCATCCGCTCTGACTGGCGGCGCAGTAGCCCTGTCGCCACTAAAGTAAGCACCAGCAAGCTTGCAGAGATAATCGAGCGAGCCAACGCAGTGCCTACATCACCAACGGTAATAAAGATCGCTAAAAGCGAGCCCCCTACCATTAAAAGTGCTGGAATATGCCATAGGCCACCAAGAGCACGGATCATTTCCACCGCGGCACTTGCATCTCGACGCTGCTTGTATGGACGGTTACAAATCAGATGACGAATGGGGCGCTTGAACCTAAAAATAAAGCGTGCCGATAGTAGCGCGGCCAACATATTAGCAAGCATAGACACTAAGCTTGAAAGCTCAGAACCGAGTAGTTCTACCAAGCGCGTAGAATTCACCGCATCGCCGAGTGCTATCAATGCACCGATAACAAACAGCCCACGCAGCGCTCGCTGCTGTAGAAGCTGCACCGCCGTAAAACGGTGCCCGCGGCTGAAAAATGCGATCACTGTTTCAAACACAACCGAAAGCGCACGTCCACATAAGCAAATATAAGCAACCACCAGCACTAACGTGCGCCCTGAGCTTGAAGGCAGCAATTGGCCGATACCCAGCGTGATCGCAAACGCGAACGTCCAGGGCAACATACGCCGCAAAAAGTGGACTGCCAGCAGCCAGGCTTTCGGGTCACGAGGCAGGTCCAAAGGCCACTCACGCCGTGTGGCAACCAAACGCCCAAACGCGATCATCATGACCAGTAACACGCCCCAAATAACTGCAAGCACGGTACCGTCGGCCACTGCACGAATTGCTTCCCCTTGATCAGCCCCCTCACTTAAGGCGCGTAAATCATCAGCACCTTGCACTAGCTGGCGCGACCACTCATCAATGGGGGAATCACCCGTTTGAGCCTGTTCGCCAAGGTCACTCAGAGTGTCTGCCAGCGCCCCCAAGAGCCCTTGGCGAGCAACACCCTCTTCTTCGGTAGCTTCTGCAGTGAGCTGTAATTCACGCAGCGAGTTAAGTAATTCTGTTCGGCGCCCCTCATTCTCCAGCATGGAGATAACGTCATTCAGCGAGCCTTGAAAGCTCTCGCTACCCACGTCAATCTCTTCACTGGAGTGGTTACTACCGACGAGACTAGGCAGCGACACGTTCTGCGCCTGGGCTTGGGTCGCTATACCTAACAAAACTGTCAGGATAACGCCTATCACCATCTTACTTAGCCAGTACTGTCGCACGCTTTACTCCTGTCATTGGCCGATTAAAAACACCGGTTTATCGATACTTACTTGACTGAATACGCTCAGTGTCAACGCGTGACTATGATAGGCTGAGCACTTAAACGTTCACCTCAAGGATGACGAGATGACGCTGCAAGCTCCCCCCAACCGTTTCAATAGCCACGGTCAAATAAGACGTGTTGGTGTAGAGGTTGAATTTGCTGGCCTACCGCCTCGTGATACGGCAGAGCTAGTGTGTGGCTTATTTGGTGGTGAGCTTAACGTGGTAAGCCCCCACCGGCTACTGGTAGAAGGTACGCGATGGGGTGAGTTCGGTATTGAGTTGGATACCCAATATGCCCACCCCGTACCAGAGCTATTGGAAAGTGGCCATGAAAGCGATAGCGAATGGGCACGCCAGCAGCACCAACGAAGAGTGGTGTTCCACCAGAAAACGCGAGAACTGATTGGCGATATGGTGACGGGGTTAGTGCCCACTGAAATCGTTTGTCCTCCGGTTCCTTGGAATGAACTGGAAACATTAGATACGCTGTTCCAAACCTTACGTGACCGGGGTGCCAAAGGCACCGACGCCAGTTTGCTGTATGGCTTTGGCTTACACCTGAATCCCGAAGTTGAACGGCTGGATGTTGATTACCTGCTGACCATGATGCGCGCCTACTTACTGTTGGCCAGCTGGCTGCGTGATGAGATCAAGGTGGATATCACTCGAGAAGTTCTACCCCATGCCAACCCCTTTCCCAAAGAGTACGCATTAAAAATTCTGGACTTTAATTATCAGCCGGACCTAGACAGTTTTATTGAGGATTACCTGCACTTCAACCCCACTCGTAATCGCGAACTAGACCTTTTACCGCTGTTCGCCTATCTGCGCCCCGAGCATCCCCATCCGTTACTACATACTCTGTTAATCAAGCCTCGCCCAACCTTTCACTATAGGCTGCCCAATGCGCAACTATCGCAGCTTGGATGGGGCTCGGTAATGGAGTGGAACCGCTGGGTGGAAGTCGAAAAGCTAGCCGCTAACGCCAGTATTTTACGGGCACGCTGCGATGAATATATCGCTTACCATAACCGCCCTTTGCTTGCGCGTTTTAAAGAGAAGCTGCTTAGCTTACTTGGTCGCCACCACTAACACTGCAACAGTGAGTCCTGTCAGCATGTCTCGACCACTTATTGGAATTACCTCATCAGACCATAAAAGCCAACTTGCGTTTTGGTTTGACTGGTTTGCTGTATGGCGGCATGGCGGAAAACCACTTCGCTTATCCCCCTCTCGCCCACTCCCCAACTACTTGGATGGTTTAATTATTGGTGGTGGTGACGATATTCAGGCTCATCTATACGGCGGCGAAGTACAGCTGGACGTGCGCTTGGACCCGGCACGGGATGCACTGGAGCTTAGCTTGCTTGAACGCTTTATCCCTAAAGACACTCCAGTGCTTGGTATCTGCCGAGGTGCGCAATTAATCAATGTCCACTTAGGCGGCACCCTTGACCCCGACATTTACACAACTCATGAAGGCTTAAAACGGCGGCGTACTGTACTACCTCGCAAAACAGTCGATATTGTAGGCGCTAGCCAACTCCATCAACTACTGGGGGTAACATGGTGCCGAGTCAACAGCCTGCACCATCAGGCCGTCAATAAAGCGGGTAGAGGAATTAACATTGTCGCTCGTGATAGGGATGGGTTAGTACAAGGTATCGAATCAACAGAACACGACTTTTTAATCGGCGTGCAGTGGCACCCAGAGTGGCTAATTTTCAACCGCCCCCAGCAGCGCTTGTTTAGCGCGCTGGTGGCGGCTGCCAACAAAGCGCGCGCTAATTCAGGCTCACCGCCACTCAGCTAGCGGCTTAACGCTGCTAACGCCGCATCGTAGTCCGGCTCATTCTTAATCTCGCTAACTAGCTCGCTGTGGAGCACACGATTGTCAGCATCTAACACTACCACCGCACGGGCGCATAAACCCTCCATGGCGCTATTACACAGTGCCACTCCCCATGCTTCCTGAAACTCGCGGTGGCGGAACGTTGAAAGGGTCTCGACATTATCCAATCCTTCCGCTCCACAAAAGCGCATCGCTGCAAACGGCAGGTCAGCGGATACGACCAGTACCACAGTATTCTCCAAGCTAGAAGCCAACTCGTTAAAGCGTCGCGTAGAGGTAGCGCAGGTGGGCGTATCCACACTAGGAATAATATTCAGCACTTTACGTTTGCCCTGATACGTATCCAGGGTGACATCTTCCAGGTTAGCATTAGTCAGCGTCATGGCGGGAGCCGTTTGACCAGCGGCAGGTAGCATGCCAGCTACATCCATAGGTTGTCCTGCACGGGTAATCTGTTGCATATCAAACTCCTAATCTATGGTAAAACGGTCAATAGCGAGAAGCTTCAGCTTACAGGGGAATACCCTGATGCGGCTATCTTTACGCTACGGTACACGCTTTCCATGGATAAAATGCACTGGCTCAGAATTAACACGACGATGAGAACCCCATGACCTCTTTAGTCATTATCAAAACCGGTGACGCCTTTCCCGAAGTAGTCGATCAACATGGTGATTTCGAGCAGCTCTTTATCGAGCAATTAAGTGCCGCCCTTCCCGCGCACCTATCGCTTGCCATATGGGATGCACGGCTAACCAGCACGCCTCCAGCTAACGTTGCGGGCGCGGTTATTACCGGTTCACATAGCATGGTGAGCAACGCAGAGCCATGGAGCGAGGCGCTAAAGCCCTGGCTGCAGCAGGCTTTAGCCGAAGACATTCCTTTATTGGGTGTTTGCTATGGCCACCAATTAATGGCCGCCGCCCTAGGGGGCACTAGCGATTACCACCCCACTGGGCGTGAGTCTGGTACACGTCGCGTGCGACTTACCCAGGCAGGTCAGCAAGATCCGCTGTTTAGCCAATTACCTGAAAGCTTTCCAGCACATCTTACCCATGCGCAATCGGTGATGGAACTGCCAACCAATACTACAGTGTTGGCCCACAACAGCCACGACGCCCATCAAGCGCTGCGCTACGGCCCCCGCCAGTGGAGTGTCCAGTTTCACCCCGAGTTCACCCCGCCAGTAATGCGCGCTTACATCGAACGCCAGCGGGCAGCGCTGCGCGACCAAGGAGAAGATCCAGAAGAGCTGCTTGTGGCAGTCACTGACACACCCGATGCCTCCAGCTTGCTGCGGCGCTTCCTAGCCTTTGTATAGTCTTTGTCCTAGCCTTTGCCCTAGCCTTTGTATAGTTTTTGTGTAGCTTTTGTATAGCATCTGCTAGCCTTGCGACCCACGCCGCGAGGCCAACCGATCTGCTAGGTGGGTTGGCTCGGGCAGCTTTGTACGGCCTAAGCAGCGCATCACCCATGTGAGGGAGGTATCAAGAGAGAGCCGATGCCCAGGTGACACAAATACTGGCTTAACCTTTGCCCGTGAACGCAACACCGCGCCAATAACATCACTGCCAGCTGTCAGAGGAACCCAATCACCCCGCGCTTCGCCGACGTCGGGATGCTTGCCATACAGCCGTGACTTAGCGATACCGATGGTCGGCAAATCCAGCCATAGCCCCAGATGAGCAGCAACGCCAAGGCGCCGTGGATGGGCAATCCCCTGTCCATCCACCATCACCAACTCAGGCTTTACACTGAGCTTTGCGAACGCACCCAGAGCAGCAGGTACCTCGCGAAAAGAGAGCAGACCAGGAATATAGGGCATGCGCGTTGGCTCGCGATGTACTGCTTGCTCGACAACCGTAAGCGAGGGCACAGCGGCTAACTCCCACTTGAGCACCACCACTGCCGCACGGGTGATGGCTCCTTCTTCCTCAAAACCAATATCTACCCCTGCAATATGTTCTACCGGATCAATGCGATCAGTGCTCTCTAATCTCTTTGCCAGCTCTGCTTGCAGAGCAACCGCCTGCTTAGGGGTAAGGTTCCATTCGTGCAGTGCTTCCATGCTTGCTCCTGAAAAGGTTTCAAACGAATGCTCATAAAGGTAGCCAACATCATGGTAGCCAAAAAAAATCCCCCTATGCCAGCGGCACAGGGGGATTTTGCACGTTCAAGTACGAATCGCTAGGCGCCCACAACAAGAGCGCCTGATATTCGCTTAAGCGCGTTCGCGGCGACGAACCGGCGCGTCACCATCGTCACGGCGACGGCGTGGTGCACGCTCAGGAGCGCTGTCTTCGCTAATTTCCAACGGGCGGCCAGCCACTCGGGCACGGGCCATTTTCGCTAGAATAGTAGAAGGCAGGCCACTGGGCAGCTCAACCACTGAGAAGGCATTACGAATATCGATACGACCGATACGCGCACCCTCAATACCGCCTTCGTTAGCCAAGGCACCCACTAACTGGCCTGGCTTCACGCCATCTTTATGGCCAACAGAAACGCGATAGCGAGTCATACCTTCGCTGGGAGCGCTTGAACGCTCGCGACGAGCACCCGGCTTACCGGCTGGCGCGCCATCACGTGTAGGACGCTCTTTACGCGGAGCCTGCAAGCGGCCAATCGGTGCTTCGTCAGCACGGGCCATTGCAGCAAAGGCGCAAGCCAGCTCGACAGCGTCGTGACCTTCTTCGACCAAACGCTCAACCAGTGCACGCTGTTCTTCAGCGCCTTTGGTCAGGGCTGCCACTACACGATGGTGGAACACTTCATCGCGGTGAGCACGGATAGCGGCTTCGTCAGGCAGCGGCATTTCAGTCATTTTCTGACCGGTTGCCTGCTCCATCCAGCCGACTTTACGGCCTTCACGGAAGCCAGCAAAGGTGATCGCAATACCGCTACGGCCCGCACGACCGGTACGACCGATACGGTGGGTATACGCTTCTGCATCTTGCGGCAGATCGTAGTTAATAACGTGGGTAATACGCGATACATCTAGACCGCGAGCAGCCACATCGGTAGCTATCAATACGTCGACCTTACCACGCTTCAAGCGCGTAATGGTCCGTTCGCGTAGGCTCTGGTCAAGATCGCCTGACAGGCCAGCAGCGTTAACACCACGTGCGGTTAATTGCTCAACCAACGTAGTACAAGCAGCACGGGTACGTACGAAGACGATAGCGGCATCAACCGGCTCAACTTCAAGTATACGTGCTACAGCTTCAAGCTTAGCGCCACCGTCAACGCGTACAATGCGCTGCTCGATGTTCTCACCGGTAGTAGTGCGCGATTCAATCGCAACTTTTACCGGGTTAACCAGATAACGGTTAACAATACGCTCAATTTCGGTCGGCAGTGTGGCCGAGAAGAACACACGTTGCGCATCTTTCGGGGTATCGGCAACCACGCGTTTTACGTCGTCGATAAAGCCCATGCGCAGCATTTCGTCAGCTTCATCAAGCACTAGTGCCGAGAGGCCGTCAAGTTTCAGGCTACCGCGATCCAGGTGATCGATAATACGACCTGGGGTGCCTACTACTACATGTGCGCCACGCTTAAGGGCGCCCAACTGTTCACGGTACTCCTGGCCGCCACAAAGAATAGCGACTTCGAGACCTTTAAGATTTTGGCCATACTTACTAAATGAGGCGGCAACCTGCTGAGCAAGCTCGCGGGTCGGAGCCATTACTAACACTTGCGGCTCACGACGATTCAGTTCTAAACGCGACAATAATGGCAGTGCAAACGCAGCGGTTTTACCAGTACCAGTTTGTGCTTGGCCCAGCATATCGCGGCCTTCCAGCAACGCAGGAATCGTCTGCGCCTGGATCGGCGAAGGAATTTCGTAGCCCTGTGCTTCAACAGCAGACAGAACAGCAGGCAATAGAGCCAGATCGCCGAAGCTCGGCGAGGCGACAGAAGTCGAGGTCATTAATCACACCTTGGTAGGCCGGCTGTACCGGCAAAAAACATCGTAAGCGTCTCTGACTCTGGGATCGATGCATAAAAAAAGCATCAAAAACAGGCTCCGCATATGCGGATATCGTCATCAGTGGAGTCGGAGACGCCGGTCGCACCTAGCATCCGGTGGCAATACCGCATTTGCGGGCCAACCGTTGTGGCGACCTTCTGCGCCGATTTCACCCGTTTGGTGAAATGCTGGAGGCGCGCCATCTTCACAGCAATGAACATCCGCAGTTAGCAAGATGTTCCCGCAAGCGCAATTACGTGTGAATAAAAAACTACGTAAATGAACGCTTATCGTCGTGATGGAGGGGTCAACACATGCGAGGAGGGCGCATGCTAACACCACAGATTACTCCTGACTAGTCTTTTTACTTAACCCATAATAAACACCCAACTTGCGCTTGTTCACTATTCGTCTAAGATAAGAAGTGTTGAGACACGTTCACTAACTCAAGGAGTGAAGTAATGAACTGGGATCAAATCGAAGGCAAATGGACTGAAATGAAAGGGAAAGCACGCTCAAGCTGGGGCGAGCTGACAGATGACGAGCTTGATCAGATTGGCGGTAGAAAAGATCAACTAGTCGGTAAATTACAGCAGAAGTACGGTCTGCATAAGGAAGCAGCCGAAAAGAAAGCTGATGACTGGGCTAATAGCCTTTAGTAGCCGCCTCAACATCAAATCTGCTGTCGCCTAATATGTTCTGCTCACAGATAGCCCTGTCAGGTGTATCCCCCTTCCCCCGTAGCAACATGGAGAGAAGCTATGCGTAAAACTATTTTAACCACCGCCATTGGCACTATCCTTCTAGGTAGCTTGGCCTTTGGCGTACAAGCCTCCGACCAACCACAAGGCATGTACTCTGCTGCAGACATCTTAGACGCAGACGTTTATTTTGCAGATGGTTCCGGCGAAGAGATCGGTGAAGTTGACGATATTTTGTTTGACGAAGAGATGCGTATCGCTGCACTGGTCATTGAAAGCGGTTCCGTTCTTGGTCTAGGCGGTCGGGAAATCGTTGTAGGCACCGACTATTTCACACTTGAGACTCACACTGAGGACGATGGAGATATCGAACATCGCATCATGCTGAATGCCACCTCAGAGGAAGTGGAGTCTTTCCCTACTTATGACCGTGATTGGTGGGAACAGACCAAAGACAACGCCCGTGACGCGTGGCAAACAACACGCGACGGTGCCCAAAGCGCATGGCAGACTACTCGTGATGCGGTAAGCCAGGATCAGTAAAAAATAAAAGAAGACCAGTAAGCAAATAAAGAAGGGCCATCCACGAGGGATGGCCCTTCTTCCTTATACGTGTCGGCGTACACCTTGTCCTGGCAGGCGATCTCGATCATGGGGCTGGTTAAAGTCGAGCAGCGGACCCGCAGGTACAATCCGCGTTGGATTAATGGTGTCGTGGCTATAGTAGTAGTGGCGCTTGATGTGATCCATATTGACCGTTTCCGCTATCCCAGGCCATTGGTAAAGCTCACGTACATAGTTAGCTAAATTCGGAAACTCTTCGATACGCTTGAGATTGCACTTAAAGTGGCCGTAATAAACGGCATCAAAACGAATTAGCGTGGTAAAAAGCCGGATATCGGCTTCAGTCAACCACTCTCCGGCAAGATAGCGGTGCTCACCTAACCGCTTCTCTACCCTTTCCAGGGCTTCAAACAGTGCGTGAACGTGCTTTTCATAGACGCCCTGCTCCGTGGCAAAGCCCGATTTATAAACACCATTATTAATATGCTCATAGACATCCTCATTGACTTCATCAATGACGCTACGTAGATCCTCAGGGTAGAAATCCAAATCATTACCGGTGAGCTGATCAAAACTACGATTGAACATACGCAGTAGATCAGAGGACTCATTATTAATGATGGCACTACGCTGCTTATCCCACAGTACCGGCACGGTGACGCGCCCCGTATAGGCTGGATCGGTCATTGTATAGAGCTGGTAGTGATAATCGACGTGATTGACCGAGTCACCGCTAGCATCTTCACTCTGGTCATAGGTCCAGCCACTATCCAGCATTAACGGGCTGACATGAGAAACACCGATGAGCTCTTCAAGGCCTTTCAGTTTTCGCATAATGAGTGTGCGGTGCGCCCACGGACAGGCAAGCGAAACATAAAGGTGGTAGCGATCTTTCTCCGCCGGGTAGCTCTCTCCAGCCCCATCAGTGTGGCGACCTACCCAATCGCGCAACTGGGCAGACTCGCGAACAAATTCACCACCGTGTTTTTTGGTGTCATACCATTGATCTACCCATTCGCCGTTAACGAGTAGTCCCATAAGGCGTCTCCTAAATAAACGTATGCTAAATGCAGCTTGCATTTAGCATACGCTCGCCCCTGGGATGCTCAAGCGGATGTTTTACGCCTTTCCATTCGAATGAATCGAATCTTTAGGGCAAAGCTCAGCAACTGCTTGCTTAAGCGCCTGCGCCATTGCATGGGCAGCAGGGCCTGCACGGTCTCGATCTCGAAAAATCATTTGTACCGGCACGTCTCGAATACTGCCAGCCACCAGCGGTAACGGCTTTAATTGAGCACTTTCAAGCTCATCAGCGATGCGCGTTTCAGGCATCCAGGCAAACCCTAGGCCTCGTTTGAGCATATCCAGCGAGGTATTGAGATGGCTTACCGTCCAACGCTGCTCAGCTTTTAACCACCCCGCATTAGTGGATTGCCGTAGCGCTGAATCACGCACCACCAACTGGCGATACTGGGATAAATCACGCAAATCCAGCGAACGCCCAAGCTGGTGAAGCGGGTGTTTAGGGTGTGCCACGGCTACAAAGCGCACAGAGACCAATGGCTCCCCTAAAAACCCTTGCGCCTCTATACCAGAAACCACCAAGTCGGCCCGGCCGTCGTAAAGCATCTCTATTCCACCATTGAGTACGCTCTCGTGGAGTTGTACTCGAACCTGGGGATAGGATTCCGAAAAGCGCTCCAGCGCTTTAGCCTGAGCTGCCGCAGGAAACACCTGATCAATAGCCACCACAACTTCCGCCTCTAAACCCGCTGCCAAGCGTGACGCCACATCTTCAAGGGAAGCGGCACTCTCAATGAGCTGGCGCGCCCGACGCAACAACAATTCACCCGCTTCGGTGAGACGCACTTGCCTACCCACAGGCTCTAACACCCGTACGCCAAGCTGCTCTTCCAATTTGTGTACCGCATGGTTAAGTGTGGAAGGGCTTTTATGGACAGCCTCTGCCGCACGCGCAAACCCACCATGGTCAACAACAGCGGCCAGCATCTGCCACTGTGAGAGTGTTACCCGAGACATTTCGATTTCCTCGACGCTAAACAGCGAAATAAACCGCTTATTCTTCGAAAAAACTATACTAGAGTGCCAGGAAATGAGAAAAAGTACTTGGCTAAAAAAAATTATTATTGTTTCATCTAGTAACAAACGCAGCAGCACAGCCAACTTACTGCCAATTCACTTTCAACTCATGTCCAACTACGGCCTAAACACACATGATACAGGCCTAACGGGTGCTCAGCTCAGGCTAGCCCGGGAATGAGAGAGGAAAAGTAGCTATTTGATGTGCCAGATAGAACGTAACTTTTGTTAGCAAACAGTGTTCAAAAATAGTAATCTCTAATTATTTCTTCCATAATTTATCGGAAGTATATTTTGTGGATGGATATACAGTCTATTCACTCCTGCTCTCTTGGGGTATGGTTTCAGGGTTTGCTCACTTTTAAGTTACTTTTTTATCACGAATCTGGCGGCCCATTTACCCATGTTGCGAATCCTTTATTCGCTGCCCCGCACGCACAAATTATTACTGTTACCCGTGGCTACTATGGTCACTGTGTTGGGCACACAAAAGTTACTAACGACCTACCATGATTTGAACCAGCCAAATACACCGTTGGAAAGCGTTCTAGTACCGCTTCCCAATGATTCAGCGCCGGGTGTCCCCTCCCTACGCCAAGAACGCACTCCTGTTTCAGAAGCAATCGACCGAGCCTCACGCGCTATAGACGCTACCCGAGAGCATATTCCATTAAGCGATTTAGCCGCCACGGAAATTATCGACCTGGATCTCGACGTTATCTCAAGTGCTGAAGCGTCACTGGCAAACGATCATCAGGGTAGCGCCAGAATAGATGACGGCGCACTTCACATGGCAGTGGTTGTCGGTACTCTTTCTAGCGGCATGCTCGATATCAACACTACCTCCTCTGTTGAAATCGCTGATGCCACTTCCTATGAAGATTATGATTTATTCGATGATATTTCTTTTCTTGAACTTGAGTTAGCGGCAAAAGAGCCCTTCGTTCCTAAATGGAAAACGCATATCGTTGAATCTGGAGAGACATTTGCGGTATTTGCCCAAAATAAGTTAGGCCTTGGCTACAGCGAAGTGCTCGCTCTTCTGGATGACATGCCGGACCCACGCATGTTTACCAACTGGCGGGCAGGTAATAGTTTTGATTACAAGTTAGACGAAAACCAACGTCTACTGTCACTGCGCATGATGAAAAATGTCCGAGACGGCGTTTTGCTAGAGCGTGATGAAGAGCAGTTTGCAATCACTTCCATTGAGCGTCAGGGGGAACCCGTACAGCGCCTTTATGCAGGCAGCGTGAGCGGTAGTTTTGCTCGCTCAGCCCAGGCAACCGGCTTAACTAGTGGTTCAGTGACTGAACTCACCCGTTTGCTTGAAAAGAAACTCGATTTCCGGCGGGATAGCCGTCGCGGCGACCGCTTCCAGGTTCTGGTTGAATCCGACATGATCGATGGAGAAGCCCTCGACTCCCGCGTACTAGCGGTTAAGTACGATGGCGAGCGCATGGATTTAACCCTGGTGCGCAACGCCACTGACAATAACTTTTATACACCAGAAGGCAACAGCCTAGATCCAGCTTTTGCCCGCTATCCGTTTGAAGGCGACTACCGCCTTAGCTCCCCCTTTAATCCACGTCGCTTGCACCCAGTTACTGGCCGCGTCAGCCCTCATAATGGAACCGACTTTGCAATGCCGATTGGCACACCAGTCATTGCACCTGCGAATGGCCGTGTTGAGCGTGTAGGAAACCACCATGCGGCGGGCCGCTATGTTGTTGTACGTCATGACAATGGCTACCGGACTCGTTACCTACACCTTTCCCGCCCACTGGTTAGCCAGGGGGATCGCGTGGAAATGGGTGAGCGTATTGCCTTATCAGGTAACACCGGGCGCAGCACCGGCCCACATCTACATTATGAAGTCATCGTCAATAATACGCCGGTGAACGCTATGACCGTTGAGCTGCCCGAGAACACTAGCTTAAGCGGCAATACACTGATTGCTTTCCAGCGCCACGCAGAGCCTATGCTTGCAGCACTTGAAAGTGGCGAGACCGGCCCCGTTAACGTGGCCAGCTATCAACGCGAAGAAAGCAGCCAATAGGCCAATTGCTAACATTAACGCTGCCCAAAGGGCGGCGTTAATGGTTTAAGCAGGCGGGGTTAGATGGTTTGCGATAATGCAGCCAGCAATGCTGCATCTCTACGGTAAATATCGTCCCTAAACTCCACCTCCCCCTGGGCATTTGGCCATGCAGTAAGGTAATGCAAAGCAATCGGGATACGCTGAGGCAAGTTCACGTTTCGGTCACTGCCGCTGCTATTAATCAGCGAATTGAGTTGGTAACGGCTGCCACTGTCTTGCAACAACATTTGTGCAAAGTCCAAGACACCCTCTACCCGTACACAGCCAGAACTTAGCGCCCGCTGATCGCGCTGAAACAGTCCCCGTGCTGGTGTGTCATGCAAATAAATCATGTCATTATTGGGGAAGCGTACAACCACGCGACCCAATGGGTTAGAACCTCCGGCGGCTTGACGCAGCATAACGCCTCCCGGGCGCTGCCAATTAATCGCTGCAGCATTTAGGCGCTCTCCAGCAGGGCTTAGCACTTGGATATTCTGCCGCGCCAAATAGCCGGGGTCTTGCCTCACCCGTGGAAGAACATCTTCACGCATGATGGTCGGAGGAATGGTCCAACTGGGGTTGATCGTTAAATGGCTTATAGCGGAGTGAATGATCGGCGTTTCCCGCTGTGGCGTGCCTACGACTACTCTGGCACTCCAGTGCTCTCCACTGGGCCGTAGGTAGTGCAGTTGGTAACCGGCAATATCCACCCATACTTGTGGCTCAGTCATATGGGTTGGCTCAATCCAACGCGCCCGTTCTAAATTAACGCGCAATTGATTAATACGTGAGGCCACCGACATATTTAGCGCTGAGCGTGTTTGCTCGCCAACAATACCATCTTCTTGCAACTGATGACGGCGCTGGAAACGCTTAACAGCTCTTTCAAGATCCTCGTCAAAGTGACGGTTGCTGTGAATGGCCGACTCTACTCCAACCAGTGGGTATGCACCGCTATCAGCCGCTAATAAGCTTCCTTCGCCCCACAGCGCTAGCCGCTGACGTAGTACTGGTACATCATCCCCTGTATCACCAAGACGCAGTGATGATCCTCTGCTGGCCAAATAAGGGGCACTGCGTTGAGCTTCGATACGTCGATAGTGGCCAAGCATCTCACGAAGCTGGGTATAAGCAGGCGTTGTGGGACGCACCAAGGTGAACGCACGCTCTATATCGCCATCCTCGACCGCATGTACAACGCGAAGCATTGAGTAGCGGCTTTCTGGGCGTGGCAAATCCCAATTGGGTTCTACATCTCGGGGGTTCACCTTACCTCGTGAAAGGTGGTCCAACGCTAACAGTAGTGTCTGTGTCGCCTTGAGATCAAACCTCGCTTGGGCAGCCGTACCGGCTTGCTGGCTAAGGCGAAAATCGTCAAGTAACGTATGGGCGGAATAATCATTGGGAGTTAAGCCATCATCGTCAAGCCCCAGCAGCCCACTGACCAATGCCTCGACGGCATCGGTTTTCTGCCAAGCAGGTTGTCCATTATTCAGCTGGTAAAACTCCTTTACTGGCAATCGCTCACTGGCTTGCTCAGCCTGTTGCGCCAACTCTTGCCGTAACGGTTCGGCTGCTGGATAGGCACTCGAGAGCGCATACGGCGATTGGGTCAGTGTCAGACATAGAGCTGCTCCTATCGCCCATCGTCTTAGTAGCTGCTTATCGTTCATAGCCCCTCCTTGCGTTACTATGCTTGGTTTACTGGGCTGGACTTGGCTTACTGGGCTTGACTTACCGGCGTTTCATTATTATCCATATCATCGCACCAGCAGCCTTCATCACCGGTGCGCTTACTTTCATCATAGCTGTTTCCACTCATCCGTCGTTGACATCTATTGCAGGGCTAAACTTTATGCTGCTTCACTCACGTATTTCTACTGCACTACTTTCACTGCCAGCTGTACTCTTTAGTCTCCCCCTTCACTCAGCCAGTTTTTTTTCCCAGGCAGCTTCCAGCGCTCCTCACGGGGTTTCCAGTTTACATCATCAGTTACTACAGCTAGCGCCATCGGCGACGCCAGAAGCGTTACGACTTGCTGCCCAGGCGCTTAACTGCGCGGAACCTTCTGCTGAACGTTTAGCAGTAATTGATTACTCGTTGCCTTCCACCGAGCCACGCATGTGGGTCTTCGACTTACACCAGCATGAACTACTGTTTGAGGAACTGGTTTCCCATGGTCAGGGCTCGGGAGACGCCATGGCGGAAGTCTTCTCCAATACCCCCGAGAGCCATCAATCCAGCATTGGGCTCTTTCGCACTATGAACAGTTATTATGGCCGTAACGGTTATTCACTGCGTCTTGATGGCCTGGAGCCAAACGTAAACAACCTAGCCTTTGAACGCGCTATCGTGATCCACGGTGCAGATTACGTCAGTGAGGACTTTATTGAACAGACAGGCCGACTAGGGCGTAGCCACGGCTGCCCTGCCGTGCGCGAAGAGGTGACCTATCCGCTCATCGACAGCCTAAAAGAGAACCAGTATGTGTTTGCTTATTACCCGGACGAAGAGTGGCTTGCCACATCAACCTTTCTCCGCTGTAACACTAATGAGCCCCATCAACTGGCCCAGCGCTAAGACAAACGGGAAGGCACTAGCAGCTTAATCAGCTGATTAGCCCCCCTCGCTGCTCGCTATATAAAGACCTTAGCGCTATATAAAGACCTTAGCGTTATGCAAAGGCCTGCCCGCAGTGTGCACATAACTCAGCCTTTTGTGCCATGCTGAAGACGCGACAATCTTACTCAACGCACTCAGCAAGAGGTTATATGGTGCAGACCAAAAAGCTAGATCTCGCATTACAAGGTGGCGGTGCACATGGCGCCTACACCTGGGGTGTCATCGATCGTCTTTTAGAAGATGACCGCATTGAAATCGAAGGCATTAGTGGCACTAGCGCAGGTGCTATGAACGGTGTTGTGATAGCAGATGCCCTCACCCGTGGTAATAAAGAAACCGCGCGCAAGGCTCTGCACGATTTCTGGCACGCCGTTAGTCGTGCAGGCATGGCAAGTCCTATACGCCGCACACCACTGGACGTGCTGACAGGCAACTGGAGCCTCGATCACTCGCCTGGCTATATTGCCATGGATCTAATGAGTCGCTTGGTGTCGCCTTATCAATTCAACCCACTTAATATCAATCCACTACGTGATATTGTTGCCGAGCATATTGATTTCGAGCGTGTACGGCGCTGCGAACAGCTAAAACTTTTTGTCGCTGCCACTAACGTTCGTACAGGAAAGCAGCGCGTATTTCGCCGCGAAGAGATGAGCGTAGACGCTGTTATGGCTTCCGCCTGTCTACCCTTTGTTTTTCAAGCAGTCGAAATAGATGGAGAAGCATATTGGGATGGCGGCTATATGGGAAACCCTGCGCTTTTCCCCCTTATGGAGGAGTGTGGTGCACGGGATATCTTGCTGGTGCAAATTAACCCCATTCGCCGCGACGATGTACCCACTTCAGCCTCGGCAATTATGAATCGGTTAAACGAAATCACCTTTAATGCGGCACTGATAAAAGAAGTCCGCATGATAGCGTTACTTAAACACGCCTTGGATGAGCAAGGTATCGAAAACTGCTACCAGCAGGCTCTTTTTCATCGTATTAGCGGCGAGCAAGCGCTAGACAGCCTCTCTGTTTCCAGCAAAATGAACGCTGAGTGGCCTTTTCTCTGCCACCTCTTTGACCAAGGGCGAGCTGCGACCGAGCGCTGGCTGGCGGAGCACTTTGAGGCTCTAGGTAACTACTCATCATTAGATATCGACGCTGTTTATCTTCATGAGTAAACAGCACTGGCGTGTTGCATGCCCCGCCCACCCCGCACCAAAGCGGGGCAAAACAGATAACTTCACGTTCACAAAAATGCATACCAATTTTCAAAAAAACGAGAAAAACAAACACATCTAACTGTTTTTAAATAATAAAATAGCATTTGGCGAATTAATTGCTTCGCCTACCCCTAGTGGTGGTAGGCGTGGACCAGGCCCATTGGGTACGAGTGCGTCGAACCTGACCTTCAATGGTGAAGGCATGTTCTCGTCAATTACGCAGCGCCTTTTACATTGGCTGTCCTGCGTGTTGGTAAACTCGTCCTATCTCCGAGGGCCTTCCATGGATATTCGTAATAAAGCCAATCGTATACGGCTGTTAAATTTTTCCACCCCTCAAATGCGAGCATTTCATTTTTCATGGTTCGCATTCCATATCTGCTTTTTTGGCTGGTTCGGTATTGCTCCGCTTATGGCGGTCGTGCGTGAAGACCTCTCACTCACCCAAACCCAAATTGGCAATACCATTATCGCCTCGGTCGCTATTACGGTCATTGTGCGCCTGCTTATTGGCGTGCTATGCGACCGTATAGGGCCGCGTAAAACCTACACAGGGCTACTCATACTAGGCTCAATCCCGGTTATGGGCATTGGGTTTGCCAACAGTTTTGAAACCTTCCTTTTAGCGCGCTTAGCCATTGGTGCCATTGGTGCATCGTTTGTTATTACCCAGTACCACACCACCATGATGTTTGCGCCTAACGTGGTGGGAACCGCCAATGCAACCAGCGCAGGCTGGGGCAATTTAGGTGGAGGCACAACCCAAATTCTAATGCCACTAATATTCGCTGGTCTGTTAATGCTTGGCGTGAGCGAAACGCTTGGCTGGCGACTTGCCATGGTGGTACCCGGCGTGGTGCTATTCTGCACGGGGATTGGTTATTGGCTGTTCACTCAGGACGCTCCTGACGGCAACTTTAGCGAGCTACGCGCACGTGGAGAACTCCCCGAAGCTACTGGCGAGCATGGTGCAGCCCAAAGCTTTTTAGCCGCCGCTAAAGATATTCGCGTATGGGCGTTGTTCGTCGTTTACGGTCTTTGCTTTGGTGTTGAGTTAACCATTAATAACATTGCTGCCATTTACTTCTTTGACCACTTCGACTTAACCCTTGCTACTGCTGGTATGATTGCAGGGCTATTTGGCCTGATGAATATTTTTGCACGTACTCTTGGCGGCATTTTTTCTGACTTATTTGCCAAACACGCAGGCTTAAAAGGCAGGGTGCGCTGGCTGTTTATTGCGTTAATTTGCGAAGGTATCGCGCTTATCGCTTTTTCACAGATGCACGTATTAAGCATGGCCATTGGCATCATGCTGGTGTTCAGCCTATTTGTGCAGATGGCTGAGGGCGCGACCTACGGCGTAGTGCCATTTATCAATAAAAAAGCCTTGGGTGCTGTAGCAGGGATTGTCGGTGCGGGCGGCAATGTCGGGGCCGTTTGTGCCGCATTTCTCTTCCGTAACGAAAGCCTCAGCTACCAACAAGGGCTTTTTTACCTTGGCCTTACCGTGTTAGTACTCGCCTCCTGCGTATTATTAGTGCGTTTTAGCGACGCCACGGAAGCAGAAGAGGCCAAAGCCTACAGCGATGCAGTAGGCGAAGAAACTGGCGCGGGCGCACTTTCACTCCGCTAACGCCGTTACTGCCCGCAGCACTACGCTGCGGGACAATGTGCGTCAGGCGGCAAGCAATAAGGAAATCACGATGTCCTCAGCCCAACAGCTACTCTTAACCGCCCTGCGTTGCGACATTGATAACCTACGCCACTTGGCCACTACCTCAGATATCGTCGGGGACATTAGCCGCTTCATTCATGTGCTCCAGCGTGAGCGCGGCGCTTCAACTATCTATCTCGCTTCAAAGGGCAAGCGCTTTAAAACACGCCGCACGATGTACTTACAGCACGCGAATGAAGCCGAAGATATCATGCGTCAGCGGCTGGAAGCACTCAGCCGAGAAGCAAAACCACAGGCGGCAGCACGCCTGCTTAGACAAATCGCAACGGTATGGCTCGCCCTGGACGAGCTTGGCAACTTACGATCCGCCATTGATACATTTGCGATTTCACCTGACGCGGCTACTCAAGCCTTTAATCACTTAATCAGCGGCTTACTTGCGATCGTTTTTGAAGCCGCAGACACATCAGCGGACCTTGATGTTACCAGGGCGCTGGTAGCAATATTTCACCTGATGCAAGGCAAAGAACTGGCCGGTCAAGAGCGTGCCTGTGGTGCCTATGGTTTTACCCACGGACATTTCGATAAGGCACATCGCGAGCTACTGAACCAACTGGTGAACGACCAGCAGCGCTGTTTCGATACGTTTATTGAGTTTGCCACTGACGAAGCCCAGCAAATTTGGCAACAGGCGATATCACCGCGCACACTTTCCGGCATTGATCAGCTTCGCGATATCGCTTGCCAGCGTACCCGTGGCTCAACTACCGGGCACCCTCCACTAGGAGAAACCTGGTACGAACTGACGACACTACGTATCGACAGCATAAAAGAGGTTGAAGATAACCTTAACTCGCAGCTAGCCGCCTTGTGTCACCGCAAAATCGCCCAAGCGCAGAACGACCTTGAGCAGCTCAATGCACAACCTAATCAATACACCCCTGCCCCTTGTGAGCAGTTACTGGCACTCAGCGATACCCAGCCCTTAGGTGGCCTGACAGCCAACGCATTAACCTCTTCGCTTGGTCGTTCACTTATTGAGTTGACTCACGCCCACTCACGTCGCCTACAAGGCCTGAGCGATGAACTGGAGAATACTCGCAAAGCACTACGTGAACGCAAGCTCATTGAACGTGCCAAGGGCCTGATTATGGCCCACCAAGCAATGACAGAAGAAGAGGCCTACCGGTTTCTGCGCAAAACGTCGATGGATCAAAGCAAAAGCATGGCCGATATGGCGCAATCCATCCTCGATCTCTCTGCGATGCTTATACCAAAGAAGCCAAAGAACACTCGCTAAGCACGGTTTGCAAGATTAACGCTCGTTGACCATTCTAAATACTCCCTGATCGGAGAATTTTTCACAGTGAATGAGCAAGGAGCGTAATAATATGCATCCCCGCGTCCTTTTGATTGCCGGAGCATCAAGCGGCATCGGTGCTGCGACGCCGCGCGCCGCCTCACATGAAGGCTACAAACTTGTGCTAGCCGCCCGCTCTGTCGATAAGTTAACGTCGCTAGCCCAGGCTGATACCAAAGGGATACTTATTCTCCCCCACCGGTAGAGTGATGCACCTACTAGCGCTTATGACTTGCATTTGCAGACACCTGCCCGCATAACGCCTTATTACCAAGCGTGCTAATTATTTTAGTGCGTAATACGTCTCTTATTGCAGGTGAACCATGAGCCAACTCGCCACCACCGCTATTTCTGTGCTGGATTTAGCGCCCATTCGCCAAGGCGGCAGTGCTGCTGAAACCTTTGATAATAGTGTTGCTTTGGCAAAGCGGGTAGAACAGCTCAGTTATACCCGTTACTGGCTGGCTGAACACCATAACATTGCCGGTATTGCCAGCGCGGCAACAGCCGTCCTGATTGGCCATATAGCAGGACATACATCCACCCTCCGCGTGGGTAGCGGTGGCATTATGCTGCCCAACCATCCGCCGCTGGTGATCGCCGAGCAGTTTGGCACACTAGAAACGCTGTACCCAGGCCGTATCGATTTAGGACTCGGTCGCGCACCCGGCTCAGATGGTGCCACCATGCAGGCCATGCGCCGCAACGCCCAAGCGGGAGTTGATGACTTTCCGCAGATGCTAAATGAGCTGCGCAGCTACTTATCCGACGCAGACCCACAACAGCGTGTGAAAGCAGTACCTGGCCAAGGTACCCATGTACCCATCTGGCTGCTGGGCTCCAGTGGTTACAGCGCACAGTTGGCCGCAAAACTCGGGCTGCCCTTTGCCTTTGCAGCCCAGTTTGCGCCGGGTTATCTATTTGAAGCCCTGCGCTTATATCGCGACAACTTCCGGCCCTCGGAGCATTTGGCCAAACCATATGCCATGGTAGGTCTGCCTGTTATCGCAGCAGAAAACGACGCCATGGCTCACTACTTAGCCACAACCGCCCAGCAGAAGTTTCTAAATCTTATCCGCGGTAAGCCTACTCAGTCGCAACCACCCGTCGAACAGCTCGACTGGTCGCCGGTTGAGCAATCACAAGTCAGCCAGTTTTTAGGTGCAGCGATTATTGGTGGACCAGATACGGTCAAAGCAGAGCTCGAGGCTTTTCAAGCACGTACCGGCGCTGATGAACTGATGATCAATAGCGATTTTTACGATCATCATGACCGGATGCGTAGCTATGAAATAGTGGCCGACATCACTCGATAAGCGCTCAGCCAGATATTCAACGACCTAAAATACAGGAGCTTCTCAACACTTATGACCGCACTTAGCTTCACGCCAATGACGAAAGATGACTTCGTTGCCTTCTGGCCGACCTTTCAGGCCATTGTTATGGCACAAGAAACCTATGCGATAGATCCTGAGATTACTTTTGAGCAGGCTTATCAGCTATGGTGTACTACGCCTAAAGCCAGTTGGGTGATCAAAGATGAAAGTGGCCAGCTGCTTGGCACTTACTACCTAAAAGCCAACGCGGCAGGCCCAGGTCAGCATGTTTGTAATTGCGGCTACATGGTGACCCCTGACGCCAGGGGCAAAGGCATTGCCCGCGCCATGTGTGAACATTCGCAGCAGCAAGCCCGCGAGCTTGGTTTTGAGGCAATGCAGTTTAATTCGGTTGTGGCCACTAACCAAGTAGCCGTCGCTCTATGGCAACGGCTAGGATTCGCTATTGTAGGCACGATACCTAATGCCTACCGCCATGCATCCCTTGGCCTAGTCGATAGCTACGTGATGCATAAAGCGCTTTAGTTACCACTTGATAACAGGCGTCAGGTTATTTAAGACAGCGCTGCAGCTGTTCTTCAGCCGCGGTGCTGCCTAACGTGGTTAAGTAGGCAATATTGCGCTCGGGGATTTGCTCCGTATCACCGTAAAACTCAATCGCCTTTTCAACACTGGCTTCGCGTAACAAATGCACCATCGCATACGGCGAGCGGTTGGTGTAATTGGCCGCGTCTTCAGGCTCTGCATCGGCAAAGCAGTAATCTGGATGGAAAGTCGCCAGCTGATAGATACCTTCATACCCCAGCTCTGTCAGCAGGCTTTCAGCAAGCTCGACATAGTCTAGGTAATGATCGAAGCTTTTAAACAACGTGGGAAATACCAGCAACGTGGTTTCCGTTTCTGGGTGTTCGTTCAACCACTCTACTTCGGCAATAAGCTCTTCCAGTGCCACATCGACTTTTTTCGAGCGCACCACCTCGACACGAATAGTACCGCCCTCAAGCTCACGTTTAGCAAACGGGCATATGTTATGCGCCACAATAAATGTACGCACCCATGCTAACGTCTGCTCCGCTACCTGATGATCCGCCTCTTGCATCGCGACTACTACCTTACATTAAAGTGGTTACAACCACGGCTAGAACATGCCCGCGCATCTGTTAAGGACAGTGTACCTTCAAGAGACAGCCAATGCTTCAGACATGCGCCTGAAACCGCGCCAGCGCTACCTCATATGACTTATGAATATGATCATCCATGAGTGCACGGGCTGCATTGGCATCCCGGCTCAATGCAAGCTCAACAAGTTCATGGTGCTGATCATCCAGTTCTTGGCGAATAATGGGCATTTTAGGGCCCAAGCGACGATAGCGATCAAACTGGTCGTGGAGCTGCTCGATAAACCGAAGTAACCAGACAGAGCCACAAGGCGCCACCAAGGTACGATGAAACTGAGTATGCAGGCGCTCCCACTCCTCTCCTTTATCCAGCGACACATCCGCCCGCTTTAATCGGTGAGCCGCCGCTAACAGCTCGGCCTCCCACAGCGCATCGCCGTGCGCAATAGCACGCTCAAGCGCCATACCTTCCAGCTCTGTACGCAATCGCGCAATATCATCCAGCTCTTCTCGGGTCAGCTTTGGCACTCTAAAACCGCGTTGATTTTCCTGGATTAGTAAACCGTACGCCGCCAGTTTGTTCAATGCCTCACGCAGCGGGCTTAACCCTACCTGGTAGTGCTCTTTAAGCGCATTAATCGCCAATTTTTCACCAGCAGCAAAGCGGCCGCCAACTAAGTCTTTGCGCAGCACATCGTAAATTGGGCTAGAGGTTGTACCCGCGGGAAGCTGACTGTGTTTATTCATTCCGTGGTCCTTTTGCGCATCTTCGCGAACTCGGCCATTAACAGAGATTTCATGAATGGGTGTTGACGCCTCTTATGAGGCTCACTTATATTCTATTTTATCAAAAATAATCGATTTTATAACTTATAAACGATAAAAATGGTCTCCTATATGTCTTCTGCTGTACGTTTGTACCGAGAGTCACTCCAATGAAACAGACTGCGCTATTTTGGGCGTTTTTCCGCGTTGGCATCTTCGGCTTCGGTGGTGGCCCCTCCATGATACCGCTGGTTCACGCCGAAGTAGTAAAGCGCCATCAATGGCTAACGGATGAGGAGTTTGCTGACATTTTGGCCATTGGCAACACGCTTCCTGGGCCGATAGCCACAAAAATGCCCGGCTATATCGGCTACCGGGTTGGCGGCATCAGCGGCTGCATTGCGGCTGTTGTCGCTGTGATTGTACCAATGATGGTGGCAATGATTGTAATGTTAGGCATTTTTAGCCGCTACCGCGATGTGGCCTGGATACGCGGCATGGGCCAAGCCGTAGTGCCTGTCGTTATGATCATGATGGGACAGCTAACCTGGGACTTTTTCGACAAATCCCAGGCAGCGCTTGGTTGGCTAGCAAGCGCTCTCATGGCAGTAATCGCCGGCGGGTTAATCTATTGGCTAGGTGTACATCCCGGCTGGGTAATTGGTGCCATCCTACTCTCCGCACTGCTGCGCCCAACGAGTAGAAAGCATGCGGAGGGTTCTGCATGATCTACTGGGAGCTTTTTTTAGCGTTCTTTATTCCCAACATTATTGGCTACGGCGGCGGCCCAGCCATTATCCCTCTCATTGAGGCCGAGGTGGTTGGCCGTTATGGCTGGATGAGTTCTCAAGGATTTGCCGAAACCTTGGCCTTGGGTAACGCCCTGCCCAGCCCTATCGCTACCAAAATGGCAGGCTATGTAGGCTACGAAGTTGCTGGTGTTGGCGGCGCGTTTGTGGCTGTTTCCGCCACTGTGGTTCCATCGTTATTACTGATGATAGGGGCATTAGGGCTGCTTTATCGCCACCGAGATTCTCCTCGAGTAAAGCGTATGAGCCAATGGGTACGCCCAGTGATTGCCATGATGATGGCTTGGTTAACCCTGGGTTTCCTGCTTGAAAGCCTTAACAACAGTGGAGCTATCCATACGTTGATTATCGGCGTAGTAGCCGCTGTGGCGCTTATCCGCTTCAAAACACACCCTGCTTTTGTGGTAATGGGTGCTTTGGTTTATGGAGGGCTGATTATTCCATAATAAGATTTAAAAATAATACTAAACATAAAGCATTCACCAGAGTGAAAAACGCCGTAGCTTACAATAATTCGAACATCATAAATGGGGTAACCAATGACATTTAAATCATTATTTACTAGCGCTGCTTTAGCAGCAGTATTTTCCATTCCAGCATTTGCGACAGCCGCTGACAATTATCCTAATAAACCGATCGAGTTTATAGTGCCGTGGGGGCCAGGTGGTGGCAGCGATCTGCTAATGCGACTCGTCAGTAGGCACTTAGAAGCAGAGCTTGGGCAAGCCATACCCGTTATTAATATGCCTGGAGCTAGCGGCACAGTAGGTTTGCGCGAAGCTTCTCGCCGGGATAATGATGGATATACGATTACCCAAATACATGAAGGCTTATTAATAGCGCATCACTCTGGGGTTACCGAGCTAAATTGGGATGACTTTGATGTTGTTTCGATGATGACCAGTGATAATTCAGTCATTGTTGTTAATGCCGACACAGGCTGGGAAACACTCGACGATATGCTCGAAGATGTTACCTCGCGTCCTGGTGAGTACCGTATGGGGGTAACCCTCGGTGGGATTCCTCACTTATGGGCAGTGCAGTTTGAAGAATCAACCAACACTCAGTTTGGCTACGTAGGCTATGAAGGAACTGGGGAAAGGCTACGTGCACTAGCCGGCGGACACATTACAGTTGCAATTGAAGATTATTTCTCTGCCCGCGCTTTTGTAGAAAACGGCGATATGAATGTATTAGCAGCTGCGACCAATGAGCGCATTGCAGAGCTACCTGATATTCCGACACTTCAAGAGCTGGGCCATGATCTAGAGTTTTTAGTAACCCGTGGAATTGTTGTGCCCAAAGGTACTCCTGAATCCGTTATTGCAACGCTGGAAAGTGCTCTGGCGAATGTCGCAGAAAGTGAAGACTTCCAAACGGATATCGAGAACGTCGGGGGAAGTGTACGTTACCTCAATCGCGAGGACTACATTGCTTATCTAGAGCGCAATAATGAAATTATTGAAAATAACGCCCATCTCCTTGACTAAGGTAATGATTGCATTAATAGGAGGCCATTATGGAGCGTAGAAGTTCAGAGACAGCGCTAATCCCTGTATTACAAATGCTGTCTTATCTTGTCATCGCCCTCGGTGCTTTATTCATGGCTTTCAAGGCCGGCTCTCTGCCGGCCTCTCGTTGGGAACCTATGAGTGCGGGCACTTTTCCACAAATTATTTTTTTCAGCATTGCTGCTCTGTGTGGATTAGCGGCTATTGCTGAAATTGTGAAGCATGGATTACCTAAAACATCTCTAAAACATGCTTGGCATCGCCTTATCGCTTTAAAAACGGTAATCATCAACTTAGTGTTTTTTATAGTTTATATGATTGCTATGCCTATCGCGGGATTCATCGTCAGCACTTTTACTTATCTGCTTATCGCACAGCTTTATCTAGCGCCCAGACAGCTTATTACACTACTCATCGCAGTCGTTGTTGCTGTCCTTTTCTCAGCTGGACCTTATTATCTATTTTCCGAGGTCTTCAGCATCTATCTCCCCCGAGCCAGATGGTAAGGTGAACTATGACTGACGCTTTTCTCATAGCGCTAGGGGGTGTCACTGAACCCTATACGCTATTGCTAATGGCAGTGGCAACCTTTGCAGGCATTGTAGCCGCAGCCATACCCGGCTTTACCATTACAATGGCAATTGTATTGACCTTACCCCTTACATTCGCCATGCCGCCGATGCAGGGTATTGCTGTGATGCTTTCTGTCTACGTAGGTGGCTTAAGCGGAGGGTTATTTAGCGCTGCCCTGTTAGGTATACCGGGCACCCCTTCCTCAGTTGCCACAACCTTTGATGCCTTTCCCATGGCTAGGCAAGGCAAGCCAGGTAAAGCACTGTCTTTAGGGTTATTTGCCTCATTTATTGGTTCAATTATTTCTATTATCGTGCTCATCGTTGCAGCTCCACCGCTCGCACTGTTAGCAGTGAAATTGGGGCCATGGGAGTATTTTGCGCTTATTATCTTTGCGTTAACAATCATCGCCAGCTTAGTGGGTGATTCTCTTATTCGAGGGTTAATTGCAGGTCTTATTGGCATTGGCATCGCTACCATTGGGCCCGACCCTTTAATGGGACGAGAGCGCTTTACCTTTGGCTATGAAATCCTGACGGCTGGGGTGCCATTCTTAGTTGTTTTAATTGGCATGTATGCCATGAGTCAGCTGCTTTCAGAGCTAGAATCCAAAGGCGGGGTGAATCAATCTTCTGGAACATTAATCAGTGGAGATATGCGCCCACACCTTTTGCAAACAGTAAAAGATATTATTTTAAAGCCAGTTAACGTTATTCGTTCATCATTGATTGGCGTATTTATTGGCGCTGTCCCTGGTGCAGGAAGCTCAATCTCTAATTTATTGGCTTATGACCAGGCCAAACGAGCATCTAAGCACCCTGAAACCTTTGGCAAAGGTGAGCCCCAAGGGGTAGTGGCTTCTGAAGCTGGCAATTCCTCAACGGTTGGCGGCAGTATGATTCCACTGATTGCGTTGGGCATACCGGGTTCACCAGCGGATGCGGTGTTAATGGCGGCCATAATGGTTCATGGCATCAGCATTGGCCCACGCCTGATCCTTGACTACCCTGACTTGGTGTACAGCATGTTTATTGCTATGGCGATTGCCTCAATATTCATGCTGTTTATCGGTGTGATTTTAATGCGCGCATTTTTACGCTTATTAAACGTGCCTAAGTATATTGTCGTCCCCGTCGTCCTAGCCTGCTGTGCAATTGGGACTTACACCCTAAACAATCGCTTATCGGACCTCTACCTACTCGCTTGCATAGGCACCGTTGGCTATCTGCTTAAGAAGCTGGATTACCCCCTCGCCCCCCTTGTCCTTGGTGTGGTACTTGGCCCCATAGCGGAAACTAATTTACGCAGGGCTTTCCAGACCAGCGCCGACTGGACACTCTTTTTCACCAGGCCCATATCAGCATTACTGCTTGCTCTAGCGGTTATTTCCATTGTTTACAGTATTTATAGCTATATGAAACAGCGCCGTTTATTGGCCCAGCGCCTTGGCGCCACACCTGAATAGGAACGCTCATGCATACTGACCCACACTATTATCCCTCCGCTTCCCGCCGCATGGTTACCTTTGGCAAACGCGGTATGGTAGCGACTTCTCAGTCAATTGCCGCTCAAATAGGTATCGACACCTTACGTAAAGGAGGCAATGCCATTGATGCTGCCATTGCCACCGCAGCCGCCTTAACAGTGGTCGAACCAACCTCTAACGGGATTGGCAGCGACGCATTTGCTCTAGTATGGGTAAAAGATGAATTGCACGGCCTTAATGCTAGCGGCCCTGCTCCAAAGAGTATTTCGCACGATGCTGTCAAGGCACTGGGCCATAGTGAAATGCCTGCCCATGGATTAGTTCCGGTCACCGTACCTGGAGCCCCAGGTGCCTGGGCAGCGCTTTCAGAGCGTTTTGGCAAACTGCCTTTCGAGCAGTTATTAGCGCCAGCAATTGAGTTAGCTGAAAACGGTTTTGCTGTCTCGCCGGTGGCTAGCCTGCTATGGGAGCAAGCAGTTGAGCGCTATGGCCAATACGGAACAGAAGAATTTTCCCCCTGGTTTACCCACTTCGCGCCAAATGGGCATGCACCTAAAGCTGGTGATATCTGGCGCTCTCCTGATATGGCAAAAACGCTGCGTGAAATTGCCAACAGCCATGCTGAGGCGTTCTATCAAGGAAGTTTAGCGGATGCGATGGATGCCTTTTCACGACAGCATGGCGGATTTTTACGTAAAGAAGATTTACAAGCATTCAAGCCTGAATGGGTCAAACCTATCAGCGTTCGCTTTCGCGGCCATGATATCTGGGAGATTCCACCCAATGGTAGCGGTTTGATTGTGCTTGAAGCGCTGGGCATCCTTGAGTCATTGGACGTTGAATCAAAAGATAGTGTGGAGGCCATTCACCGCCGTATCGAGGCAACAAAACTAGGATACGTAGACGGCTTGCACTACATTACTGAATCCTCGTCAATGAAGCCAAGCGTAGAGCAGATGCTCTCTACGGACTATCTCGCGCAGCGTGCAGCCCTGATTGGAGAAAAGGCCATTGACCCTGTCCACGGCAACCCACTAAAGGGTGGCACTGTTTATCTGGCGACAGCTGACGATGAAGGCAATATGGTGTCATTCATTCAAAGCAATTTTGAAGGCTTTGGCTCGGGCATCGTGGTGCCTGGTACAGGCATTAGCCTGCAAAACCGTGGCTGGTCGTTCTCATTAGATCCGCAGCACCCCAATGTCTTGGCGCCCGGCAAACGCACCTATCACACTATCATCCCAGGATTTATCACCAAAGATAACCAGGCCGTTGGGCCATTTGGCGTGATGGGTGGCTATATGCAGCCTCAAGGCCATGTGCAAGTGGTGACGGCTATGCTGGAAGATCATTTGAACCCACAGGCAGCGCTCGATATGCCGCGCTGGAAGTGGACCAAAGGCAAAACCGTTGAGGTAGAAGCCGACTTCCCCAACCATCTAGCGCTTGCGCTGGCACGTCGCGGGCACCACATTGTAAAAGTGGCCGACTCCATCAGCTTTGGGCGAGGCCAGATTATCCTGCGTGATCCTGACACTGGGGTGCTACAAGGAGGTACCGAACCACGCACCGATGGCGCTGTTCTGCCTTTTTAACCGTCCTAAAGCTGCCTTCTCATGCCTACTGCGCTGTAGTTTACCCACTGCACTTCAGTAGGCTGGCTATCAACATCAAAGCATCGCATCATAGCAGCCACTTTTTCGTGCTATGTTGTTAACCAATGACACCACCCTCTTCCGCACTCTCCCCTTTCAGCGGCTTTTTTGGCGTATTTCGCTACAGCCGCCGTGCACTTGCACTTGTTTGGGAAACCTCGCATTGGATGATGCTGGGCTTAGCGCTATGCACACTGGTCGCTGGCGTGCTTCCCGCAGTGGCAGCGTGGGTTGGCCAGTTGATAGTAGATGGTGTAGTGAGTGCCATGGAGACTCATCAAACTACTACTGATCCCAACCTACTAGTGTCCATTACACCGGTGCTAAAGCTGGTGTGTGTAGAAGCGCTTATTATTGGCTTAATAGCGCTGGCTCAGCGTGGCCTTTCGGCCCAACAATCACTGCTACGGGCCATGCTGGGCCAGAAAGTCAACGTGATGATCCTGGAGAAAGCGGGCCAGTTGTCACTCAGCCAGTTTGAAGACTCAGAGCTCTACGACCAGCTCACCCGGGCGCGGCGTGAAGCCTCTACACGACCGCTTGCGCTGGTGAACAAAACCTTTGGGCTGCTGCAAAACGCTATCTCGTTGGGAAGCTTTGGGGTACTGCTGATACAGTTTTCGCCTTGGGCATTACTGATCCTGGTGGCCGGTGCCCTGCCAGTGTTTATCTCAGAAGCCAAATTCTCGGGCGATGCCTTTAAGCTGTTTAGATGGCGTTCACCGCAAACACGTATGCAGATATATCTTGAAACAGTATTGGCCCGCGAGGACAGCATTAAAGAGGTCAAACTGTTTGGTCTTGAAGGTCTCTTTCTTAAACGTTATCGCGATATCTTTACCCAACTCTTTGCAGAGGACCGTCGGTTAACGATACGTCGTGAAAGCTGGGGCTTTTTGCTAGGCCTACTCGGCACCTTAAGCTTTTACGCCGCCTACGGCTGGGTAGTAATCGAAACGATTGCAGGGGCGCTAACGCTTGGTCAAATGACCATGTACTTAATGGTCTTCAAGCAGGGGCAGGCAGCCCTTTCAGCAAGCCTGACAGCCATAAGCGGCATGTACGAAGATAACCTCTACCTATCCAACTTGTACGAGTATCTCGAGCAACCAACCAATGCCGAAGCGGGCCATCTGACCCAAGGTGTAGCACCGGGTGATGGGCTACGCTTTGAGCACGTTAGCTTTTCATATCCCGGTGGCAGCGAGGTATTACACGATATTTCGTTGCATTTAGCCCCAGGCAAAAGTATTGCGCTCGTTGGGGAAAACGGCTCGGGTAAAACCACGCTGATTAAGCTATTAACGCGGCTCTACCATCCAACCACAGGACGTATTTTGCTGGATGGTAGCGATCTAAGGCATTGGGACACCCAGGCATTACGGGCAAGGGTCGGGGTTATTTTCCAAGATTTTGTACGCTACCAGCTCTCCGTTGGTGAAAACCTTGGGGTTGGCGACACCCAAGCCTTTGACGATAAGCAACGCTGGCAACAAGCAGCTCATAACGGCATGGCGGATCACTTTATCTCCCGCATGCCTAATGGCTACCAAACACAGCTAGGGCGCTGGTTTAAAAATGGCCAGGAACTCTCAGGAGGTCAGTGGCAAAAGATTTCCCTATCCCGTGCTTATATGCGCGAAAACGCCGATATTTTAGTGTTGGATGAGCCCACTGCGGCAATGGATGCTGCTGCGGAAGCAGAAGTGTTCGCACGTTTTCGCGAACATAGCCGCAATAAAATGACGATTTTAATTTCCCACCGCTTCTCCACCGTACGCAGCGCAGACCAGATCATTGTGATTGATCAAGGAGGTATCATTGAGCGCGGTACCCATGAAGAGTTACTTGAGAGTAATGGTCGATATGCAACTCTGTTTCGGCTTCAAGCTAAAGGTTACCGTTAACTTAAGAAGCCTCTGATTAACGTTATGAGCGCAGGCCAGACAAGGCAAAATCAACGAAAAAGCGCAGTTTACAGGTTGTAAATGAGCATTTTGATCGGACTCGCGCACGAGGCGATTTTTAACGCAGTATGGTCAAGCGCAATAGTTAATCAGAGGTTTCTTAATGGTTGACGAACAAACAAGCATCGGTTAAAAGATTAAAGCTACCTTCGAAAGGTAGCTTGCTTTTATTAACGAGACATTCTCAAAGTAACTTTTTCAGAGACCTCATCATGCGCTGGCAAATCCCCGCGACACGAATGAATAAGCTGCATCGCATTATTAATAATGCGGTATCAGCTTATTATTGTCGCGCGCCAGAGATGTAGAGAGAAAATTGGCCGCGGCAAGTGTCGCGGCCAAGTGTTGTATCGTTACCTTTGATATTTCCTGATCGCGACAATGCCCGGCCTCCTAACCCAGGAGACCACGATCATGGCAATCGCAACGCTTACCCGCAAATTATTAAATACCCTAAAGCATCGCCGTACTCAGCGGCGCTTATACCTAGATCCACGCTTTCACAACCCGCATCTATTAAAAGATATCGGCTTACGCTGGGAACAGGGCCAGCTGATATCGATTCACGGCGTTAATGAGCCAAGTAGCCTCACCCAGCGCCATCAGGCTGATACCCGCGATGCCCATGAAAACTGTCCGCACTGCGGGAGCAGACTGACATAGCCATCGCCCCGGCCACAGGAAGTGGCCGGGGCGATGGAGGTTTAATTTACCAACATTTGTTTAATTCCATATAAGAACGCCCACAATAGTAAGTGCAAGAATCGTCAATGACACCATAGCTTCACCGAGCGTATAGGTTTTGAAACCACCGCGAACGGTAAACTTTGCCAGCTGAGTGGTAATCCAGAAGCCACTATCGTTTACATGGCCAATACTAATTCCCCCTGACAAAGCTGCCAGTGCGATCCATAATGGGTCCACAACGCCTGTAGACGCCGCGCCTGCCATAATGGTCATTGCCGTAATTCCTGCGACGGTGCCTGAACCTTGCGCAATACGAAAAATAGCGGCCAGAGCATAGGTTAATAGCACCATGCCTAAGGCTGATTGCGTGTCACGAAACAGCTGATCAACCAGCATTTCACCAATTTGAGTCTCTTTGATTACAGCACCTAAAGAACCACCAGCTCCCGTTACCAGTAATACCAACCCTGCGGTCTGAAGTCCTTTTGAAGCGGAAATATCGCATTTATCACGCGACATAAGCGGGATAGAAACCGCATAGGCCGCGATTGCCCCAAGCATTAGCGCGACAATTCGGTCACTAATAAAAGCCACAAAACCAGGTAATTCAGAGCCTGCCAATACGCCTATTTGCTGACCATAGTCGTAAAGCGTGCCGCTTAAAATCAACAGAATGGGAATCGCAATGGGTGCTAGAGCTTGCCATAACGGCATATTAGGCAATTCAGGCGCGGTCATATCAGTGTCTACTTCATGCGACGTCGTGCCGTTGATTGCTAGCTCATCTTTAGCAGCATTCCATATCCCCGCATCTAGCAACATAAAGTAAAGCTTCATAACGATAAGCGCCGTTATCAGGCCAACGGTCAGCCCTGCAAATGTCATGATGCCAATATCGAACCCTAGAATAGAGGCGGCTGCGAGGGGGTTGGGTGTAGGCGGAACAATGGTATGAGAAGTAGCTGCCCCAATGACTAAAGCACCAATAGCATAAGGTAAAGGCTTGCCTAATGTCTTCGCCAGCGCAACGCCAAGCGGCACAAGAATCACAAAAGTAACATCAAAAAACACCGGAATAGAAAGTAAAAAGCCCGTTAACCCAAGCGCATATAACCCTGCTCCTTTGGGCGCACTTAACACCATTCGGTAAGCAATTTTATGGGCAGCGCCGGAGTCACTCATCAACTGGCCAATAATAACCCCGAACCCGATGGGTAAACCTATGGCGGTCATGATATTGCCAAACCCGTCGCCAATGGCATCGACAGTCCCCGTCATGCCCAGCCCCATCGATAAGCCTAAATATAAACACCCGATAACGAGACTAATCGCGGCATTTAATTTCATATATAGAATGAGCAGTAGGATCAGCAAAATCGCTACCGCAAGGTGTATTATTTCCATGGCGTAATCTCCAGCGTTATCATCTTTATTAAGGTTGCAGAGACCTAGGCGACGGATGACATCCGCCGCCGATTAACTAACAATGTGAAGTTAAGCTAGGTAGAAACTATGAGATGCTAGCCTTAAAAGGGGCTTGAGCAGCGCTACTTAGTGCTACCTTCACCTACAGGCATTTCTGCCATTGGGGCTGAGTTACTTATATTGCTCATGGCGTGTACCTCTATTGTTATTGACGTCGGGTATCTGTTATTGACGTCGGGTATCAGCTCTCCAGGTACACCACATGGCTATGGGTATATTCATAAAGCCCGTGCTTACCATCCGCCCCGCCAATACCTGACTTACGCACGCCAGCGTGGAAGCCTTGCATGGCTTCAAAGTTTTCTCGGTTAATATAGGTTTCGCCAAAATCAAGCTCTCGGCAGGCCTGCATGGCGTTATTAAGGCTTCGGGTATAAATCGATGAGGTAAGGCCGTATTCACAGTCATTGGCCAGTGCTATGGCTTCATCAAGGTTATCGATGATTTGGATGGGCAGAACCGGGCCAAAAATCTCCTGGCGCATAATGGCCATATCCTGGCGACAGCCAGCCAGCACCGTAGGTTGGTAGTGGTAACCCGCGCCCAGATCCGCGATATTACCGCCAGTCATCACTTCTGCCCCATCCTTGCGTGCGGTTTCCACCATTCGAGCCACTTTATCCAGGCCCGCCCGGTTAATCATGGGGCCCATTTCGACATCGCTATCTACTAGTGGGTCACCATAACGGGTAGCTTCCATCGCTTTAGTGATGCGCGCGATAAACTCATCGGCTACGCCGCGCTGAACGTAAACCCGCTCGGCGCAATTACATACCTGCCCGGTATTGATGATCCGCGAACTACGGATCGCATTTACCGCCAGGTCGAGATCCGCATCATCCAGCACAATGGATGGGGCCTTACCACCTAGCTCCAAATTAAGCTTGGTGATGTTGCTAGCAGCGTTCGCCATAATGCGAGAGCCCGTTTCCACGCTGCCTGTAAAGCTAATCATATCGACCTTCTGGCTCGCCGTAAGGGCATTACCCGCTTCAGCGCCTGTACCACTCACCACGTTAAAAACGCCTTTTGGCAAGCCGATTTCATCGAGCAGCCGGGCGAACTCAAAACAGTTATTGGGTGTTTCTTCACTGGGCTTAATCACAATGGTATTACCCGTGACTAATGCCGGCGCCATCTTGCGGGCAATCAGGAAAAACGGGAAGTTCCAAGGCAAGATACCCGCTACCACGCCAAGCGGTTTACGGAACAGGAAAATGTTCTCTTTGGGGCGATCACTCTGGATGATTTCGCCTTCAATACGACGCCCCCATTCGGCCATATAATCCAAGTAGTCAGCGGTAAAATTAACCTCTACTTCGGCCAGCCCAGTGATTTTGCCCTGCTCTTCGGTAATGGTCCGTGCCAAGAGAGCAACATTATCTCGCAGCTTATCGGCTAAACGGTGTAGAAAGGCAGCACGCTCGACAGCTGGCGTCGCAGCCCAACTCTTTTGCGCTGCACGGGCTGCATCTAACGCTCGATCGACATCTTCTGCATTTGACGCAGGAACACGCGATAGTAGTTTCTGATTGGCGGGATTAAATACGTCCAAGTGATGCTGGGCAGATTCAAAAGCGCCGTTGATATAGTTTTGATAAGTGGTTGGCTGCGTCATCCTGGTTCTCCTATTATCATTATGCGGGCCTTGATGAGGCCATATGCTTATAAGCGCTCAGTTATAAGCGCCAAATTAATAACTCTTAGCCAATAACTCTTAGTCAATAACGACTAGTTAATGAACTATTCTATTAATAAGTACTGAATTAATACGTGCTGGGTTAATAAGTACTGGAAGACTGATGCGTTGATCGCTCCTTGTAGCGTGCAACCGTTGCAAGCGCCCCCTGGCGAAGCAGACTGATATCGATACCCACTGCAATAAACTGGCAGCCAAGCGCCTGATAACGCCGTGCATCGTCTTCAAGCGGCGCCAAAATACCTACTGGCTTACCCGCTGCCTGAACCGTTTTAATAACCTTCTCAATCGCTTCCTGAACCTCTGGATGCCCTGGATTGCCTGGGTGCCCCATCCCCACTGAGAGGTCTGCCGGGCCAATAAAGACCGCATCTACACCTTCAGTTGCCGCGATCGCTTCCGCCTGCTCAACGCCTTTAGGTGATTCAACCTGTACGATTAGGCAGAGCGCCTCGTGCGCCTTGATTAGATAGTCATCCACGCCATCCCAGCGGGTGGCACGCACCAAGCCGCCACCGACGCCACGTATGCCATGCGGCGGGTAGCGCATGGCGCGAACCAACGCTGCGGCTTGCTCTCCACTTTCGACCATCGGCACCATCAGTGTCTGAACGCCGACATCAAGTAATTGCTTGATCAGCGCAGCGTCCTGATTAACGCTGCGCACCACAGGTGCTGACGCATAAGGCGCAACTGCCTGCAGCTGGGCCAGAATGGTCGGCACCGTATTAGGGGCATGCTCACCATCAATCAGTAACCAATCAAACCCCGTACTCGCCACTATTTCCGCCGCATAACCAGTCGCAAAACCAGCCCAGCAACCCCACATGGGATCGCCTTTCGCCAGCGCGCTTTTAAATGTATTAATGGGCATTTTCATGCAGTGTCTCCTTGGATCAGGGTTAAAGACTGTTTACTGCAGATTGACGTACATGTCCCCTTCAACCAGCAGCGAAGCGCTTTGATAAGTATCAGCAGCTCCTTAAGTATTAGATCAGTGAGTGTACGGGCGGGCTAACTGGCAGTCTGGATTAAGGCGCACGCCAAACCCTGGCTTGTCGAGCTTGGAAGCAGCCATACGTCCATTTTCAGGTACCGGTTCATCCAGCAGTAATGGATTAAACATGGGCACGACCTCATCGGCCTTCGGCGCCATCATCAAGAACTCAGCAAACGGACTGTTATGGCGAGTGATCACAAAGTGATAGCTGTAAACCGACGATCCGTGAGGTACCACCAGCTTATTGTGCGCATCGGCCAGCGCTGAAATCTTAATAAGTTCTGTAATACCACCACACCACCCCACATCCGGCTGGATAACATCGCAGCAATCCATTTCCAGAAGCATACGGAAGCCCCAGCGCGTTGCTTCATGCTCTCCGGTGCTCACCAGCATGCCTTTGGGTACATCGCGTTTGAGCTGCGCGTAGCCCCAGTAATCATCAGGCGGAAGCGCCTCTTCAATCCACTTCAGGTCGTACGCCTGAGCCCCCTGAGCCAATCGGGTGGCGTAATTCACATCCAGGCTCATCCAGCAGTCATACATCAACCAGAAGTCATCGCCGACGGCGCTGCGCATCTTCGCCAGGTGCTCAAGGTTCTTTTTCAGCCCTTCATCGCCTTCAGCCGGACCATGAACGAGGGGCATCTTGCCGCCAATAAAACCCATCTCCTTGGCCAGATCAGGACGCGCACCGGTGGCGTAAAACACCAACTCATCGCGCACCGGGCCGCCCAGTAGCTGATGCACCGGCAGTTGCCGAACCTTACCCAGCAGATCCCAAAGCGCCAAATCCACGCAGGAAATGGTATTAATCACTACCCCTTTACGACCGTAATAGAGTGTGGCGTTAAACATTTGGTCCCAGATTTTTTCGATTTCTGTTACCTGCTTACCCTCAATGAAGCGGGCAAGATGCTTCTCGACAATCCAGGCACCAATTTCACCACCAGTGGTGACAGCAAATCCTACAGTGCCATCGCTTGCCTCTACCTCAACCACCAAAGTGCCCAGCACATTAAGCCCAAAGCTTCGACGGGTCATGCGGTACTCAGGGTACTTACTCATCGGCGTGGCGATTTGGGAATCGATCCAGTGGCCCTCGGCTTGGTCATGGTAATCAGCCCCGCCTCCCCTGACCGTGTAGGCACGCACCTGTTTGATGGTGGGTTCACTCATAAACGCTCCTCATTATGCTTGTTAACGTAATCCACTTGAGGAAGTTCTAAGTAAAATCGAGCAAGGTAGCCAATGATTATCTGGTTCGTCTCGATACCTTTAAGTTATCGGTTATCATTAAGCCAGTAACTACGCCAGTTTGCGCCAAACCACTTAATAAGGAGGGAATGGCTCACTAGACTAATGTCGCACAGCCAAAGAGAGTAGAAACACCATACCGTCTAGGTATCGAATCAACAGCGAGCTGAGAATGGAAAGCTTTCAATTACTGGTGGCAAGGCTTCGCTATAAGCATCTTCTTATGCTCTCGACGCTGGGAAAAGTAGGTAACCTGCACCAGACGGCTGTGGTCATGCATATGTCACAGCCTGCTGCGACACGTATGCTGAGTGAAATTGAGCGGGTGTTTGCTTGCCAGCTATTTGAACGTATGGCAAAGGGGATGCGGCCGACCAAAGTGGGCGAAATGCTGGTGGAATTTGCGGATAACGCATTAACCCGCTTGGACCGTTGCGCCGAAGAGGTCCACCGCTACCAGCTTGGTGGACGTGGTCAATTGACCGTTGGCGCTATTATGGGGGCAGCACCAGACTTGGTGGCTCAAGCAATCATCGAGATGAAGCGCCAGCGCCCCCTGCTGCAAATTCGTTTGATGGGTGAGACTAGCGATCAGTTAGTGGCGCTACTCGAACAGGGCAAGGTGGATATAGCCATCGCTCGCTATGCCACATCCATCCAGCATAACCAATTCGATTTTGAGCCATTGGGAAATGAGAGCATGGTCACCGTGGTCCGGCGAGGCCACCCATTGACCGATGAGACTCTCCCGCCTCTGGAACAGTTACTAGAAGATTGGCCCTGGATACTGCAACCAATAACAACGCCGGCACGCCAAGCATTAGAGAAGGAGTTTGAGCTGGATGGGCTAATGTCGCCACGGGATATCATCGAGTGCGGCTCAATTTTTGCGGCTTTGCAGCTAGTGCAAAAAAGCGACGCGCTATTGGTAATGGCTGAATCAGTTCTCAGGGATCATCTCAGCATAGGGTTAATTGAGATGCTGCCACTCAGCCTAGGGCGAACGCTCTCCCCGTTTGGGCTGCTGACCCGAAAAGATACGTTTTATGGCGAACCAGTGACCACTTTTTGCGATATTTTGCGTCGCAATGCTGTGCAGTGGGAGTAAATCCAGACAGAGATATAGCCAAATCGCTTAGTTCAAACAGCTTGCTTTAAAATGTTCATTTCAAACAAGCAAACTCAAGCGGCTTGGCTATCTCCCTGCTTAGAGATACGGCCTTTACGGGAGTAGCTACCTTTGCCTTTTTTCGGCGTTTGCTGCTGCATTTTAAACATCGGTGTGCGTAGTTGCGCTTTTAACGCGTTGTCTTGAATCTTGCGCTTTTTCATCGTGTTCTCCTGGCTTATATGCCTGCCTAGAATGAATGCCTGCTAGAAAGCAGGCACCGACATTATGACACATGCTAACCCTTAGCGTTCCAAGGTGTGCTCTATTAACCCGCATACTCAGGCCTGTGATAGGCCATGTCGATAGTCCGCTTCAAACGCCGCAAAGGATGCTCTACTTGAACGGATCGCCCTCTAAGTAAAAGTATCGAAGCCGGGGCTAGGCCTCAAATGTTGGCTGTATCATCAACATCCTTTTCTATTGATAGCGTGTTAACTAATATAAGAGTGGCATCCGACTGACTTCAACCTTTTCTCCTTGAAACTGCGCTTACCATGATGACGCTATGACCTCTGCGACAAACACAGTCCCCAGCTCCTCAGAGCCTTTAACACCGCTTCACCGACAACCAGGCTCTTTAAGCTTTCTACTGTCGCGATTAGCAGCCGTCTTTGCCATGCAGATCCAAGCTGTTGTGGTTGCCTGGCAGGTCTACGATATTACCCGCGACCCAATGGCGCTGGCCTATGTAGGGTTGGCCCAATTTCTCCCTATGGTGGTGCTCCTCCTACCCGCAGGGGATTTTGTTGACCGCTTCTCACGCAAACGGATTTTGCAGCTTAGCTGGGTCGTGCAAGGATTGTGCAGCGCGCTTCTCCTCACCCTTTCGCTGAATGGCAGCCAAAGTGTGGGGGGCTTTTATGCAGTGCTGGCGCTGTTTGGTGCTGCGCGCGTCTTTACCGGCCCCGCTCTACAAAGCTTACTGCCCAACATTGTGCCCCGCTCCCAGCTTGCCTCTGCAATTGCCCTGAATAGCTCTATCATGAAAATTGCCGTGATTGGCGGGCCGCTATTAGGCGGCATTCTGTATGGGTTAGGCGGAGGTAGCCTTGCGTACAGCATATGTTTAGGGTGTTTTATGGTGGCGCTGGTGCTGCTGCTTCCAGTGCCTATTCGTTTCGCTGAAGCGGCTAAAACGCTGGAGAGCACCGCCGTCAAGCGCTTTACAGCAGGCATACGCTATATTCGCCATCAGCCGATTATTTTGGGTGCCATTTCGCTGGATCTTTTTGCAGTGCTGTTAGGCGGCGTAGTGGCACTACTGCCTATCTATGCCCAGGAAGTACTTCACGTTGGCCCGGAAGGGTTAGGCGCACTACGAAGCGCTATTGCGGTCGGCGCACTGCTGATGGGGTTGTACTTAGGCATACGCGGCATCAAGCGCCACGCGGGCTTGGTAATGTTTTTAGCGGTGGCCGTTTTCGGTGTCGCCAATCTGGTGTTCGCCTTTTCGACGATTTTTTGGCTATCACTGGCCGCCATGTTCGTGGCAGGCGCCGCAGATATGATTAGCGTGTATGTACGTATGACGCTAATTCAACTGGCCACTCCCGATGAGATGCGCGGCCGCGTGAATGCAGTCAATATGCTGTTTATCGGTTCAAGTAATGAGTTAGGCGAGTTCCGGGCGGGCAGCATGGCAGCGTGGTTTGGGGTCGTGCCCGCTGCCGTGATCGGAGGTGTCGGTACGCTAGCGGTCGTCGGCGCCTGGATGAAACTCTTCCCAACGCTACGCCGGGTCGACCGTTTTGATGATGCCCGCTAATGACGCTGAAGGACTTGTTGGTACCATACTCACCACGCTTCCCACTAGAATCAAACATGGCGAAGGCAGAGGCTTAGCAGCTAACTGCTCAGGCATATCCGCTAAGGTGCCCACCAGCGATTGTTGCTCTGGCTGGCTAGCATTAGCCACCAGCATAATTGGCCAATTATCCGGCAGGCCCGCTTGGCGAAGGCCATGGCAGATCGCGTCTACCTTGGAAAGCCCCATATAAAACACCTGGGTTTCGTCTTTACGGGCCAGTGACGCCCAATCCGGGGTGCCATCTTCGCGGCAAAGCTGTGCTGTCACAAAGCGCAGCTGTTGGGCATGGCCGCGATCGGTTAATGGAATGCCCATATAGGCCGCCGCCGCTGATGCTGCGGTAATACCCGGCACAATAGCTGCTGGCACATGGGCAGCAGCTAATGCCGCTAACTCCTCGCCCAGTCGACCGAAAATCGTCGGGTCTCCGCCTTTTAAGCGCACTACTGATTTACCTGCATTAGCAAGCTTGACCATCAAGGCACCAATCTCGGCCTGAGGAACACTGTGATGACCACGCGCCTTACCCACGTAATAGCGCTCGGTACCCCGAGGGATAAGCGCCAGCACGTCATCGCCGACTAAGCGGTCATACACAACCGCGTCTGCTTGCATGAGTAGCCGCGCAGCTTTAAGCGTTAATAGCTCCACATCGCCACTGCCAGCACCCACTAAATAGACCTTACCGGACTGGCACTCACCGCTTAATGGTAGGCGCAACGAGGAGGAGGTCTCCCGGCCAAAAGGCGCTAACACCCGCTGGCTCAGGCGCATAAAGGCTTCATGCCACTTCTGTGTTAGGTGTTTGCTTAGCGCGCGCATTGGGCCGCTCCTCTTCAATCAGCGATTTCAATTCTGGAATACAACTACCGCACTGGGTACCACAGGCGAGCCTTGCGCCCAGTGCCTCTATACTGATGTCTCCTGCCCGAATAGCGTTGGCAATAGTGACTTGGCCCACTTGATGGCAACTGCACACTATTGGCCCAGCATCCATAGCGCCATCATCACAACCTGCCAATAAACGACGGCGGTGCTTATCACTCAGTACTTCATCGCCAAAACGTGCCTCCAACCAGGCAAGTCCTGGCAATTCGTTGGGCGGCCCAATCATCAGCCACCAGCGTAGCCTGCCATTTTCAACACTAGCGGCACGCAATCGCCCGCAGACAATGTCTTGAGACCATACCGAAGCTGGTGTAGGCAGCCAGTTCGCCAACTGTGCCAGCCAATCATCCACCTGTTTAGTATGGGCTAGCTGCCAGCGCTGGCAACCCTGCATGGGAATACGCGCCCAGTAATCGCTTGCGCACCATGGCGATGATTCCGGCACCCCATCGGCGATCAATAACGTTGCCTGCCATACAGTGGGTAACGGCGTAAGTGCCGCTGCACCTTGCTTAGACTCCGGCTGGCCTGAAAGTGAGTCAATAATACCAGCAATCAGTGCACTGCTTCTCGCCTGTTTTGTGAAGCAGTCGGTCCAATGAATTGGTACGAACACTTCACCACGCCGTTGAGCATTGGATATACGCACCCGGGCGCGGTACTCACCGGTAACAGAACTGAGAACGGCTAGCCCTTGATCGCCAACCCCGGCAGCCAGTGCATCATCTGGGTGCAGCTCCATAAAGGGCTCAGCGCGGTGGTTCATTAAACGTGGGGCACGGGCGGTGCGGGTCATGGTATGCCACTGATCGCGGATACGCCCGGTGTTTACGCGCAGCGGGTAGGCAGTGCTAAGTGCCTGCTCGGGACCCTGCGGATGAACTGCCAACAGCTTGGCACGCCCGTTAGAGGTGGCAAAAATTCCATCTTCAAACAGTCGAGCAGTCCCCCTTGGCGCGGCTGAAGTGACCGGCCACTGAATGGGCGCCAGCGCATTGTAACCTTCAAGCCCCAGGCCAACGAGCCCCGAAATATCAAACAGTCGCTGCGGACTGCCGAACATCGAGCTGTTATCCAAACCGTTTTCACGGCCGTTTTCAAAGCCAGAAAGCCGAGCGTGCTCGTCAAATATCTCCCACGGATGAGAGTAGTTGAATGCCTCAGAGAAACCTAAGCGCTTGGCCACTTCACAGATAATCCACCAGTCATGACGCGCTTCACCAGGGGGCGGCAGCATGCCCCGCTGGCGCGAAATACGACGCTCAGAGTTGGTTACCGTGCCATCTTTCTCCGACCAGCCCGAAGCTGGCAACACGATATCTGCATAAGGCAGCAAATCGGTGTGGGCGGCGCATTCAGAAACGATCACCAACGGGCATTTTTCCAGGGCGGCACGCACCCGTGCCGCATCAGGAAGGCTGACCGCTGGATTGGTGGCCATCACCCAGAGCGCTTTCACTTCTCCACGCTCAATGGCCTCAAACAGTTCAACCGCTTTATAGCCAGGGCCATCCGGCAGTGTCGGTATCAGATTATCGGTCGCCCAAAAACGGCTGACCAAGTCGAGCGCCCCAGGGGTGTGATAATCCATATGTGCGGCTAGCTGGTTGGCAAGCCCGCCCACCTCGCGCCCACCCATGGCGTTAGGCTGGCCAGTAATAGAGAACGGCCCAGCTCCTGGCAAGCCAATTTTCCCGCCAGCCAAGTGACAGTTAATGATGGCATTGCATTTATCAGTGCCGCTTGAGGATTGATTAACGCCCTGGGAGTAGAGCGTAACCACATGCAACTGACTGGCGAACCAGTAGTAGAAGGTTTCCAGGCGCTCAGGGTCGACATCACAGGCGGCGGCTACCTCAGCAATGGAACCCGCCGTTTGTTGGGCAGCTTCCAACGACTCATCAAACCCTTCGGTATGACGCTCAAGATAGAGCGTATCCAGCTTACGGCGCTGTGCCATCCACGCTAATAACCCATTAAACAGATACGCATCGCTACCTGGTTTAATACCTAGATAAAGGTCGGCGATTTCACAGCTATCGGTGACACGTGGATCAATCACCACCAAACGCATCAACGGATTGCGCTCTTTGGCAACCTTAATACGCTGATATAACACCGGATGGTTCCAGGCAAGATTGGAACCCACTAGCACTATCAGCTCTGCCTCTTCCAAATCTTCATAGTTACACGGTACCGCGTCCGCCCCAAAAGCGCGTTTGTAGCCAACCACCGCCGAGGCCATACAAAGCCGGGAGTTGGTATCTAAATGAGGCGTACCCAAAAAGCCTTTAAACAGCTTGTTGGCGACGTAGTAATCCTCGGTCAATAGCTGCCCCGAGAGGTAACCGGCTATCGTATGATTGCCATGTTGCTCTCGCAGGGTATTAAGACGTTGAGCGGTGGTCGTTAGTGCTTGCTCCCAGGAGACCTCTACCCCATCTACCCTCGGCTGGGTTAACCGGCCATGCTCACCTAAGGTTTCATGTAAGGCGCTACCCTTAACGCATAGTCGGCCATAATTGGCAGGATGTTCTCGGTCCCCCTCAACACTGCTTAGCTCACCCTCTTGCAAAGAGGCTTTTACACCGCAGCCCACACCACAGTATGGGCAAGTAGTGAGCACATCGCGGTGGGCGAGTTGATTAGCCTGGGGCATAGCACTTCCTCCGCCGTTAAAAAGCAAAAAGCGTCCAAGCGAGCCTCAAAGAGAAGCCTGCCTGGACGCCGTTGTCTCAGGGACACCCGTTACATTTAGGTGCCGTACTCATCAGTGGTTTACTGCAGTTATCGTTGTTCGTTGCAATCAGTAATTGTAGTTGTGTTTTATTCGTCTAATACCCTGCAATGAGTCGTTATTGACTTATTACACACATATCTGCAACTTATGATCCAAAGTCCATTAAAAAACAAAAACACATTAAAAAACAATGTCCTGATAAAAACACCTTAATCATTGAACAGCCTATTCAAGGCATGCAAGTTGGCACTTACGTTCTATGACTGTGCGTAGCGCCAGCCCGACGCACCAGCGTAGTGCGTTTATATTTTCGTTTAAACGTAGGCCTAATCATCAGGTGAAAATCAACCTACTGATTAAAAAGAGTTAATTTCCATACATCGGGTCGCTGGCTAACTTTTTGCAGCTAACTGGCAACAAGAGACAGTTTGGCAGCCAACGGCGGTTGCCCCGCGTAACCTCACAACGCAACTGGGCAACGACGCCCCTGACATCCTTCATAAGTGAAGGAGTGTCAGGGGCGTTTTTTATTGCTCGAAATAAACGCTGAACTGAAGGAGTCACCCATGGAAATTACTTCCCGGTGCTCACCCCAAGACCACCTAGTGATTATTGGCAATGGCATGGCTAGCCACCGCTTGATTGAGGCGTTGGTGAAACAGCCTTCACGCCCCCAACGTATTACCGTGATTGGCGCTGAGTCTGCGCCCGCCTATAACCGTATTCTGCTTTCACCACTACTGGCAGGTGAAATGCAGCGTGACGCCCTCACCTTGCGTGATGAAGCCTGGTATGCAGAACAGGCCGTTACTCTGGTTCTCGGTGAGAAAGTAGAGATACTTGATCGCGACAACAAGGCCTTAACCACCGACACAGGCCGCAGGCTACAGTACGATCACCTTGTCATTGCCACCGGTTCTCGCCCAGCACTGCCCGATGTTCCCGGCATTGAGCTTAATGGCGTACACGGCTTTCGCGATTTACAGGATGCCGCCGCGCTCGAGGCGATTGCCCAGGGCGGTGGCGATGTCGTCGTGGTTGGTGGCGGCCTGCTCGGCCTGGAAGCCGCTGAGGGGTTGCGCAAACGTAATCATAAAATGAACGTTAGCGTTCTCCAGCGTAGTGATCGACTGATGAATCGCCAGTTGGATGTTACTGCTTCACACCTGCTTGAAGACGAATTAACCCAACGCGGCTTGAATATCATCACCGGCGCACAGTTACAGCATTTAGCCGCAGGCGGCAACGGCCATGTAGCTGAAGCTGTTCTCAAGGATGGTCGCCGTCTTCCCGCCACTAGCGTGATCATCGCTGCAGGTATTACCCCTAACGCTGAGCTGGCCCAATCTGCAGGACTCTCTACCGAGCGCGCCATCGTGGTGGATGAATTTCTGACCACCTCTGACCCAGCCATTTCCGCGCTTGGCGAGTGCTGCCAGTTTAATGGCAATACCTACGGGCTAGTCGAGCCAATCTGGCGCCAGGTGGATGTACTGGCCGCAACGTTGTGCGGCGCTCCCACCCATGGCTACGCAGACGCCCCCAGCGCCACCAAACTGAAAATCAGCGGCATTGCACTCTACGCCTTTGGCCCTACCGAAGCCGCCGCTGAGCATGAGGTGCTGTGTTATCACGATTTGGAGCAGGGCGACTACCGCCGCCTATTACTGCTCAACGGACGGATAGAAGGCGCAGTGCTTTACGGCGACCCCGCCTTGGGCCCGTGGTATTTCGAACAAGCCCTCGCGGGCAATAACCTTCACGACTGCCGCCAAGCACTGCTGTTTGGTGCGGCTGATGTCGAAGTGCTCCAGGCGAGCATGGCTGACCAGCAAAACGACTCATCCCATCTAACAACTTCCGAGGCGGCATAACCATGAACATGACTACTCCCGAACAGCTCATCATTATTGGTAACGGCATGGTCGGCCATCACCTGGTCGAGCAGTTAGTGGATAACGGTGGCCTTGAACGCTATCAGGTCACCGTGTTTGGCGAAGAGCGCCACCGCGCCTACGACCGAGTGCATCTATCCGAGTACTTCAGCGGTCGCGATGCGGAATCCCTGGCGCTCTGCGACGCGGACTACTACGCCACCAAGGGTGTAGAGCTTCGCACTGGCGAGGCCGTAATTGAGATCGACCGCACCACCCACGAAGTCGTCACCGACCAGGGCCGCTATCCTTATGACCGCATCGTGCTAGCCACGGGCTCCTACCCTTTTGTACCGCCGATCCCTGGTAACGACCGCGAAGGTTGTTTGGTGTATCGCACCTTAGACGATTTAGACGCCATACGAGCCGCCGCTGAAAATGCCACTACCGGCGTAGTGGTGGGCGGCGGTTTATTGGGTTTGGAAGCCGCTAATGCCCTGCGCGGCTTAAATTTAGATACCGCCGTCATCGAATTCGCTTCTCGCCTGATGCCCATGCAGGTGGATAACGAAGGTGGCGAGCTGCTACGGGAAAAAATCGAAGAGCTGGGCGTTCAGGTGCTTACCGAGCGAGCCACACAGCGCATTGAAGATGGCGAGGCGAGCCAGCACCGCATGGTCTTCCAAGACGATAAAATACTGGAAACCGACCTGATTGTGTTCTCCGCTGGCATTCGACCTCGCGACCAGTTAGCACGCGACTGCGGTCTGGAAATTGGCGAACGCGGCGGTGTGGTGGTGGATGACCAGTGCCAAACCAGCGATCCCGCCATCCTCGCGATTGGCGAAGTGGCACTATGGAACCAGAGTATTTTCGGCCTGGTGGCGCCCGGTTATCAAATGGCCAAAGCCGCGTTTTCGACCCTGACGAGTGGCGACACCCACTTTAGTGGCGCGGATATGAGCACCAAGCTCAAGCTACTCGGCGTGGATGTGGGTTCCATTGGTGACGCCCATGGTAATCAAAATCCCGGCGCACGCATGTTCCGCTACCTAGACCCGATCAAGCAGGAATACCGTAAGCTGGTGGTCTCCAGCGATGGTAAAAAGCTGCTCGGCGCGATGCTGGTGGGCAACAATAGCGTCTACGATACCCTGCTGCAGTACTACTCAAATGGTATTGAGCTACCTGCTGAGCCTGCCTCGTTGATTCTACCGCAAGGTAGTGGTGCGGCCCCTGCCTTAGGCCCCGATGCACTGCCAGAAACAGCGATGATCTGCTCCTGCCATAATGTTACTAAAGGCAATATTTGCGCCTCCATTGACAGTGGCGCAATGGATCTTGCCGGTGTAAAAGGCGCCACCAAAGCCAGTACCGGTTGCGGTGGCTGTACCGCGCTACTCAAAAGCGTGGTGGATCACGAGCTTGAATCCCGCGGTGTTGAGGTCGACAAATCGATTTGTGAGCACTTCTCTTACACCCGTCAGGAGCTTTACGACATTGTGCGTGTTGAAGGCATTAAAACCTTTAGCGAGCTGATCGCAAAACACGGCAACGCCGATACTCACCACCTGGGCTGCGATATCTGCAAACCCGCCGTGGCCTCTATCCTGGCCTCCTGCTTTAACGAGCCGATCACCGATGCGGCACATATCCCCTTGCAGGATACCAACGACACCTTCATGGCCAACATGCAGAAGAACGGCACCTACTCGGTAGTGCCCCGCATCGCTGGCGGCGAGATCACCCCAGATAAGCTGATTGTGCTAGGCGAAGTGGCTAAAAAATACAGCCTCTACTCCAAAGTCACTGGCGGTCAACGTATCGACCTATTCGGCGCTCGCTTGGAAGATTTGCCAGATATCTGGGGCGAGCTGATTGCCGCAGGTTTCGAGACAGGGCATGCCTATGGCAAATCACTGCGTACCGTAAAATCCTGTGTGGGTAGCACCTGGTGCCGCTATGGCGTGCAGGACAGTGTTGGTATGGCGATATGGTTAGAGAACCGCTACAAGGGCCTACGTTCACCGCACAAAATAAAATTTGGCGTTTCCGGCTGTACCCGGGAGTGTGCCGAAGCCCAGAGTAAAGATATCGGCATTATCGCCACCGAAAATGGCTGGAACCTCTATGTCTGTGGTAACGGCGGCATGCGCCCCCGCCACGCCGAACTATTTGCTACCGACCTCGACGACGAACAGCTCTACCGCATCATTGATCGCTTCTTGATGTTCTATGTACGTACCGCCGACCGTTTGCAGCGTACTTCCGTATGGCGTGAAAACCTTGAAGGAGGGTTGGATTACCTTAAAGAGGTGATTCTGGAAGACAGCCTAGGCATTAACGACGAGCTAGAGCGTCAGATGCAGACGGTGGTGGACACCTACCAGTGCGAGTGGGCGGATGCCATCAGCGACCCAGAGAAGCTCAAGCGCTTCCGCAGCTTTGTTAACGACGACCGCCCGGACCCTTCGATCATCATGACCTCCGAGCGTGGCCAACTGCGGCCTGCCTAGTCCACTCTTTTCACTGATTAAAACAACGAGGCACCCCATGACCGCAACGGCAATGAAAAATGAGATAGATACCGTGGATTTTCAAAACAGTACGGCGTGGCAGAAAGTCTGTAGCAAAGCTGATCTTGTGGCATTTTCTGGCGTTGCCGCTTGGCTCGAAACCGCCGAAGGCCCAGCACAAGTGGCGATCTTCTATCTTCCAAGCCAACATTCAAAAGGGCTGAGCAGTGAGCTTTTCGCCCTTGATCACTTCGACCCTTTCGCTAATGCCAACGTAATCGCCCGCGGCATCGTCGGCGACCTTAAAGGCGCCGCGGTGGTCGCCTCACCCATCTACAAACAGCACTTCCGCCTCGAAGACGGCCAGTGCTTAGAAGACGAAAACGTCAAGTTACGCACCTGGAAGATCGAGTTTAAGGGTGATGATGTGTGGGTGGAGGGGTAAATTAACCATCATTCCACTCCAACAATAAAGGCATATGGTCGCTGAGCGTAAGCCATTCGGCCATATCGCCAATTGTTAATTTGCTATTAACTCGCACAGCAGGTGAAGTGAATACATAATCGATGTGATATGGCCTATCAGCTTTCCGGTGCATTAAAAATGTTGGTGTTAACTCTGCCCCTTGAGGCTCGCCGGTCTGTTTGTGGTAAAGGCTTTCCAACCCCATCCCTTTAAGCTCAGCAACAACATTAGTAACCAAATTTTTCGGGGAAGTAGGAAAGCGGTGGCTCTAAATTTAACCATTCGTCTTTCATACGCTCGCCTGCTGCGCGCTGTTCGGGGGTGATGCTGTCGCGATAGACTCGTAGCGCTCGCTCTGAAGACGTACCGGGCACTTCCTCGTTCCTAGCAAGCATAATGGCCCAACCTTTAGCAGGATCCTTTTCTGTTTGGCACATTTCACGCCCTTTTGCTTCAGGCTCGATATAACAGGATGCTTGCCATTGCCTGCCATTAATATGACCTGCCTCTGAAGCCTTGCTCATCCACTCCCAAGCTTCTTCGTGATGACCTAGATGACTCAAAACTACGGCAAGGTTATTCATAGAGGGAGCATAGCCTGCCGCCGCCGCTTTACGAAACCACACCTCCGCCGCTTGTAGTCGCTCAGTATCGTTGGCATAACCCTGCTCGTCGTTGCGTGCCAGCTCGCCCAGCCAGTTCATAGCGTTAGCATTGCCTGCCTCGGCAGCCCGATGGAGCCACTTCATAGCCTCGTCTTCATCGGGGTTTTCAACGTAATAGTAGATATTATATAGCGCGGCCATGGCCTCAGCGTCGCCCGCTTCGGCTTTGGGCAGCGTGAGTTCCAAGGCCTCTTGGGGCCAGTCGTCGCCGTCTTTCGGGCAGACATCTCCCAGTTCGCAAGCACCGCCGTCAAACAGGCGCAGCATGGCGCAAGGCTCACCGTGTTGTGCGGCTTGGTAATACCAGTCCAACGCAGCTTGATTCATGTTTCCCATCACTAACCGACGATTGGCTTCACCCAGATAATACATAGCCTCCGCATCGCCTGCTTCCGCAGCCTGCTCAAGATAGGGGATTGCTGTTCGTGGATGACTAATACCGTAAAGTCGCATGCCTTCTTCTTTGGCGGCTTGTGCATCTTCACCCAGCGCCAAAGCAGAAGGCGACAGCAGCGCCACGAGTGTCAGTCCTGCCAGTGTGGTCAATAGGTTTGATCGTTTCAGTAACATTACGGGCCAAACTTCTCGGGGAACTGTGATAGCGAAGGCTCTTTTGCTAACCACTCTTCTTTAATAGCTTCGGCTGCGGCTAATTGATCTCTGCTAAGTTGCGACTTAAAGTTATTTAGAAGTCCTTTCACCATTTCAAGATTCGCTTGTTGCCTTAAAGCAGACAAAATCCCTACACCTTTGACAATGTCTTGATTATTCTGACATAGCGCATCCCTTTCAGGCTCTAGATAGCACCAGCCAACTCCTAAACGTGCATCAATATGTCCTTTGTCAGATGCTAGCTGCATCCACCTCCATGCCTGCTCAGGTTGCCCTAACTCCATAAAGTTAAGAGAAAGGTTGTGAATGGCTGGCGCGTAACCATGCTCAGCTCCTTGGTTAAACCACACCTCCGCCGCTTCCAGGCGTTCAGTCTCGTTGGCATAACCCTGTTCGTCATTGCGAGCCAGCTCGCCCAGCCAGTTCATAGCGTTAGCATTGCCTGCCTCAGCTGCACGATGGAGCCACTTCATAGCCTCGTCTTCATCGGGGTCTTCAACGTAATAGTAGATATTATAAAGCGCGGCCATAGCCTCAGCGTCACCGGCCTCGGCTTTGGGCAGGGTAAGCTCCAAGGCCTCCTGGGGCCAGTCATCGCCGTTTTCTGGACAGACATCCCCCAGTTCGCAAGCACCACCGTCAAACAGGCGCAGCATGGCGTAGGGTTCACCGTGTTGCGCGGCTTGGTAATACCAGTCCAACGCAGCTTGATTCATGTTTCCCATCACTAACCGACGATTCGCTTCTCCCAGGTAGTACATCGCCTCTACATCCCCAGCCTCTGCCGCTTGTTCTAAATAAGGGATAGCTGTATCCGCTCTCCGAATACCGTAGAGTCGCATGCCTTCCTCTTTGGCGGCCTGCGCCTCTTCATTCAGCGCAAAGGCAGAAGGTGACAGCAGCGTCGCGAGTGTCAGTCCTGCTAGTGTGGTCAGTAGGTTTGATCGTTTTGGTACCAACATTAGTAACCAAATTTTTCAGGGAAGTAGGAAAGCGGCGGCTCGAGATTCAGCCACTCTTCCATCATACGCTCGCCTGCAGCGCGCTGTTCTGGAGTGACGCTTTCTCCATAGACTCTTAATAATCTTTCAGAAGATGTTCCTGGGACTTCCTCGTTCATAGCCCGCAAGATAGCCCAGCCTTTGGCTGAGTCTGGGGCGGGAGCTGAACGACATAAGTTCATATCTGCCCCGTTGGGCTCGATGTTACAGGCGGCTAACCAACCACGTCCATTAATATGCCCTGCCTCTGACGCCTTGATTACCCATTCCCAGGCCTCTTCAGACTGATCCAGATGATTCAATACAGAGGCAAGGTTATTCATAGAGGGGGCATAGCCTGCCTCCGCCGCCTTGCGAAACCACACCTCCGCCGCTTGTAGTCGCTCAGTATCGTTGGCATAACCCTCCTCGTCGTTGCGTGCCAGCTCGCCCAGCCAGTTCATAGAATTAACATTGCCTGCCTCGGCAGCCCGATGGAGCCACTTCATAGCTTCATCTTCATCGGGGTCTTCAACGTAATAATAGATATGATAGAGCGCGGCCATGGCTTCAGGGTCACCGGCCTCGGCTTTGGGCAGGGTAAGCTCCAAGGCCTCTTGGGGCCAGTCGTCGCCGTTTTCCGGGCAGACATCTCCCAGTTCGCAGGCGCCGCCATCAAATAGGCGCAGCATGGCGTAGGGCTCACCGTGTTGTGCGGCTTGGTAATACCAGTCCAGCGCAGCTTGTGAAAGCCCGCGACTGAGTAGCCGATTCGCTTCACCCAGGTAATACATCGCCTCTGCATCACCAGACTCAGCCGCTATTTCAAGCGGAGGTTGCATTAATTCCCACTGGTGAATGCCCCATAGCCGCATGCCTTCCTCTTTGGCGGCTTGTACCTCTTCGCCCAGCGCCAAGGCTGAAGGCGATAACAGCGTCGCGAGTGTTAGCCCAGCCAGTGTGGTCAGTAAGTTTGATCGTTTCGACCCCAACATTAGTAACCAAATTTTTCGGGAAAGTAGGAAAGCGGCGGCTCTAAATTTAACCATTCGTCTTTCATACGCTCGCCTGCTGCGCGCTGTTCGGGGGTGACATGCTCTCTATAGATAATAAGATTTTGCTCAGGATAGCTGCCGGGAACCTCTTCTTGAATTGCCAATAATATTGCCCACCCCTTGGCTGGATCTGGTTCTAAAACTCCTCGACATAAGTCTTTAAAATCTCTGAGTGTAGGCACTATATTGCAAGCGGCTATCCAACGGCGCCCACTAATATGCCCCGCTTCAGAAGACTTCTCCCTCCACTCTCTAGCTTCTTCGTAACGCCCTAAGTTACTCAAGGTAGCAGCAAGGTTATTCATAGAGGGGGCATAGCCTGCCTCTGACGCTTTACGAAACCACACCTCCGCAGCTTCCAGACGCTCCGTATCGTTGGAGTACCTCTGTTCGTCATTGCGGGCCAGCTCGCCCAGCCAGTTTATGGCGTTAACATTGCCTGCCTCGGCAGCACGATGTAGCCACGTCATAGCCTCGTCTTCATCGGGGTTTTCAACGTAATAGTAGATATTATAAAGCGCGGCCATGGCATCAGCGTCACCGGCCTCGGCTTTGGGCAAGGTAAGTTCCAAGGCCTCCTGGGGCCAGTCATCACCGTTTTCCGGGCAGACATTCCCCAGTTCGCAAGCGCCACCGTCAAACAGGCGCAGCATGGCGTAAGGTTCACCGTGTTGCGCGGCTTGGTAATACCAGTCCAGCGCAGCTTGATTCATGTTTCCCATCACTAACCGACGATTAGCTTCACCAAGATAATACATAGCCTCCGCATCTCCAGCCTCTGCCGCTTGTTCTAAATAAGGGATAGCTGTATCCGCTCTCCGAATACCGTAGAGTCGCATGCCTTCGTCTTTAGCGGCCCGCGCCTCTTCATTCAGCGCAAAGGCAGAAGGTGACAGCAGCGTCGCGAGTGTCAGTCCTGCTAGTGTGGTCAGTAGGTTTGATCGTTTTGGTACCAACATTAGTAACCAAATTTTTCAGGGAAGTAGGAAAGCGGCGGCTCTAAATTTAACCATTCGTCTTTCATACCCTCGCCTGCTGCGCGTTGTTCTGGAGTAACGTTATCTCGAAAAGCGCGCAAAGCATTCTCAGATGAACTTCCGGGGACTTCCTCATGGATAGCAAGCAAGATCGCCCACCCTTTTGCTGGGTCTGGGGCGGGCGATGAATGACATAAGTACATATCTTGCCCATTGGGATCGATGTTACAAGCGGCCAACCAACCACGCCCATTAATATGCCCAGCCTCGGAAGCCTTGGTCATCCATTGCCAAGCTTCTTTGTGACGCTCTAAGTTGCTCAGGGTAGCGGCCAGATTATTCATAGAGAGGGCATAGCCTGCCTCCGCCGCTTTACGAAACCACACCTCCGCCGCTTCCAGGCGCTCCGTATCGTTGGCATAACCCCGTTCATCATTACGAGCCAACTCGCCCAGCCAGTTCATGGCGTTAACGTTGCCTGCCTCGGCTGCACGGTGTAGCCACGCCATGGCTTCATCTTCATCGGGGACTTCAACGTAGTAATAGATATGATAGAGCGCGGCCATGGCCTCAGCGTCACCCGCCTCGGCTTTGGGCAGGGTAAGCTCCAAGGCCTCTTGAGGCCAGTCGTCGCCGTTTTCCGGGCAGACATCCCCCAGTTCGCAGGCGCCGCCATCAAACAGGCGCAGCATGGCGTAGGGTTCACCGTGTTGCGCGGCTTGGTAATACCAGTCCAGCGCGGCTTGGTTCATGTTTCCCATGACTAACCGGCGATTGGCTTCACCAAGATAATACATAGCCTCCGCATCTCCAGCCTCTGCCGCTTGTTCTAAATAAGGGATAGCTGTATCCGCTCTCCGAATACCGTAGAGTCGCATGCCTTCCTCTTTGGCGGCTTGCGCCTCTTCATTCAGCGCAAAGGCAGAAGGTGATAGCAGCGTCGCGAGTGTCAGTCCTACCAGTGTGGTCAGTAAGTTTGATCGCATTATTTCATTCCTTGGTCAGCAGCTTTATGCAGTAGCACACACTTCCGTAGCAAGTCCTGCGATATAGCGGCGGTAGTTTCTCTTGGCAGTTGGTACATTGAGATTACGTGTGCCCGAAGTTAGCTCCATAAAAAACTCCAAGTCACGTTTACGGCGTTGGTAGGCATAGCTCGGATCGTCATGCCATGGCTGGCCAGTCTCACTCATACAAATGATCGCTTTGGCAAACAGATATTGGGAGGGCGTGGGAGCTTCTTGGCTAAAACGACACAACGTCCCGTAAACGCCGATCGTGACGCCCTCCACAATCCAGCCCAAGCAGTTGGCAATAGCGATTTGCTGGAAATCCAGCGCTTGTTGGCGATTAAATGACTGAACGGTGCCCCCGTGTCTGCCTCTGCGAGGCCCCTCTACTGCAAATTCTTGCGGCTCTCGGATGAGCAGGAACAACAAAGCCCCCAGCGCTTCGGGCGTTAATTGCTGAACCCACCTAGCTATCTCTTCGTGTCGTTCCCCTCGGCCTGCCTCTACAATTTCATAAGCAATTGGCCCAGCGTTCTGGCCACCAGTTAGGGCACTATAGAGTCGCTCAATGCCTGCTTGGCCGCGGGCGGCGATCAGCCCAACGCTGAGCAATGTGGTGGCGAGGATATAGCCCACTTTACCCAATACATTTTTGGCTTCTTCAGTAATCCATTCGGGTGTTTCGTAGTTATTGTCTACCAGGGCGCGGTGAAGCATGGCAATCCACAGCTCAAGGCTTTTACTATCCAGCTCAAAGGTGATCTTTGTGCTGCCCCCTACGCCCAGCACAAACTTGGCCGCCAACCGGAAGGTGAAATTGCCATTGCGCATACCAAACACAAAATCGGCCTTACCGCCGCCACCGGCGCTCCCTTCCATTTCAAACGCTGCAGCGCCTAACGTGCGCCAGTCATCCAGGGAACGATTGTTATGCTCCCACATGCCCAGCTCGTTAAGCGCCTGCCAGTTTGGCAGTAAGCGCTGTAAATTACGCGGTGGCTTCCAGTCCAGTGAACAGCCTATTTCCAGCCCTGCTTTGACGCCGCCAAAGGCGCTAACCCCGGCGCTGTCGGTTTCCTGATTGCGTAAATCTAGCCCGGTAAGGCTCAAACCATCCTTATCCAGCGTGAACCCCACCTTGTTTGCTAGTGCGACATTAGCGCCGGTAAAGCCCTTCGCCACTACATCGAATATAACGGCGTAGCGGCCTACTTCGCGCTCAATGGCCTGACCGTTAGCCCCCTCTTGCTCGCTAAGCTTTACCCTAATGGGTTGTGCCTCTTCCTTTTTGGGGAGCTCCAAGCGGCCCAGCGACAATTCGCCTTTAGCAAGGTTGAAGGTGCCTTTGGCCTCCCATTTGTGTTCTAAGCCAATGCTTCGTTTCTGCTCACGTCCCGTATTGCCAAGACCAGCCCCTGGGGTATTACTCGCAGACGCGCTTACTTCCGTTGAACTACCGTGGCCACCCGTCGCTTCCATAAAGGAGACCTGCTTAAGCTCGAAGGGGTGCTGGGGAGCGCTTCCGTTTTCTGTTTTTTCATATAAGTCAAAATGGGCCATGCCTACCAAGCGAACCATTTGCGCTTGAGCACTAGCATCAAACAGGCGTAGTTTTTCTCGGCTGCGACCCGTGAACAGCATTTGCTGAAGTGATTCTCCCCAGCGTTGCTTGACGTTTTCGTTGTCAAGCGAGGCTACCTCCAGGCCTTGCTCCGTTAAATATGCGCAGAACATCGACGGTTCAAAGAACCCAAGCTGCTCTTCGTGCCACTCGGCCTGGAGGTCGATTTTTTGGCAGCAGCGGCTTTCAAGCCATTGGCTAAGGGCCGCTTCGGGCGCCTCCCAAAGCCGTGCGGGAAGCACCTTGTCCGCCACCAGCGCCTTATCCAGCTGGTCTCGCTCGTTAGCTGTCATTTCCGGCATTAATTGCCATAAGCTGAGATGACTTAATGCTTTTTCAGCCAAGGGCGAACTGAATTCGCGCAGGGGAAAATCGCCGCGTACCAAAAGATCAATTTTGCGCTTGGTATAGCCCAGCGATGGCCGGGCATCGACCAAATTGGTATTCCATATCAGTGTTCTTTGGGGGCTAGCTTCTTGAACGGATCGCTTGGCTTGCGTATAGATCGCATTCAGGTTGCTCTGTATGGCGTCATATTGCCTGCGCTCTTCTTCAAACAGGAATACAGGTAGCTGTGCCTGACCGGCCGTGCCCTTCACAATGAGTCTCTTCACCTTCGGGACCAGCGACAAAGACTCTTAGGGAGGCCATCGGCCCGTAGTTTTTGGCTGGACGTCATCTGACGAGGGTCAGCGCTGATGTTCTCCAGCATTCTGACGATCTAGCGATTCAGAAGTGGATGTTACTTCCGGCCGGTCGAGGAACTTGCCTGCCTTTCCGGGGAAACGCCCAAAGTCATTGACGTCTTCCGGCTCGCCCTTACGGGTTTCGCGGTAGTTGGGCACGGAGAGTTCCATCACGTCTGGGCGTCCACCCCAAATGGTGCTGTCCACCTCGGCGCGGTGCGCCTCGCGCAGTGCTTTTAGCTCTTCCTGGCTGCTATTGGCATATAAATCGCGCCAATAGGTAGCGGGACGGCCACGCTTGCCAGCCTCGTCGTAGGCCTTGGTGGCCGGGTCGAGGTGACGGAAGGGCTCAATTTGAGGAATATCTGGTAGCGGCTCACTAGCATCCATATAGCGCTGAAGCATATCCCAAGCGGCGTATAACTGGGCAATGCTGCCACCAACAGTAAAATCAAATTCAAGGGAACTTTTACTATGTGGAAGGCGGCTACGATGGGGGTAGCGATGGATTAGTTTCAAGGAATGGAACTGGGAGCCCTGAGTACCTACCCGCATTTCGATATAGGCATCAAATTCATAAAAAGGAAAGTCGCCTATATCCGTCTTAACCATGCCTGTACGCCGACAAAAGGCATAGTCATTCGACCAATTGCGATTGCCCTTATAAAATTTAATAGAGTGTTTTTCCCAAAGTTGGCGGAAGAGAGTCGCAGTACCACAAATTGCTGTAACAATTGCCAGCGGAGCAAATGCTTGCAGCAAAGAATCGGCAGCAAATATAAAAAGAATAGTACACACCGCCATTACACCAAAAATGAACCAGCCCCCCCCCTTAAAACTAAAGCCATGGGAAAGAATGACAAAAAAGAACCTGGCGATTCGATAAAAATCATTAACATTTTCATCGATACGCTGTGACCAACGTGACTCATTGATCATGGTGTAGTCATGATAGTCATCGCCAATATATTGATGCTCTTGATACCAGCTTTCCGAGTACTGATTAGAAGTGGGGTTTACCCCCAAATAACTGCCCCAAGGCAGACGGGTTTCGAGGATGCGCCCACGCAACATATCATTTTTTGGGGCATAGCTTTGCTCAGGAATAGCATCAGCGCGGTAAGCTGTTTCGACGTAGCCTTCCGCTGGTGTTAGTGGTTCGTTTTGCAAGCTCATCGGCGGCCTCCCTGCTGGGGCCATAACCAAGTCAGTGATGAAGGATGTGTGGAAAAGGTCATTTCGTCCTCAGTCAGTGATATGGCAATAAATACGACTGCCCACGCTACCGCCGGGGAAGGCGGTAGCTGCCTTCCCCGGAGGGTAACCAATGGATGGTTGCAGATTTTAACTCAGCGTGGGTGTTCGTCGTTCGGCTGCTGATCCGTTGAACCCAAGGACGAGGTCGCTTCCGGACGGTCAACAAATTTACCCTCCTTCCAGGGAAACCGGCCAAAGTCATTGACGTCTTCCGGCTCGCCCTTACGGGTTTCGCGGTAGTTGGGCACGGAGAGTTCCATCAAGTCTGGGCGTCCACCCCAAATGGTGCTGTCCACCTCGGCGCGGTGCGCCTCGCGCAGTGCTTTTAGCTCTTCCTCGCTGCTATTGGCATATAAATCGCGCCAATAGGTAGCGGGACGGCCACGCTTGCCAGCCTCGTCGTAGGCCTTGGTGGTCGGGTCGAGGTGACGGAAGGGCTCTAATTCAGGTACATCCGGCAACGGTTGAGAGACATCCATATAGCGCTGCAACATATCCCATACTGCATAGCGCTGGGCAATACTGCCATCCAGGGCAAAGCTAAATTCCAGCGGATCCTTGGTATGCGGCAAGCGACTGCGATGGGGGTAGCGGTGGATAAGCTTGAACGAATGAAACTGCGAGCCCTGGGTGCCCACTGTCATCTCGATATAGGGATCGAATTCGTAAAAAGGAAAGCTACCGATATCCGTTTTGACCATGCCGGTACGCCGGCAGAAGGCATGGTCATTCGACCAATTGCGATTGCCTTTATAAAATTTTATTTCATGCTTTTCCCAGAGCCAACGAAAAATAGTTGCAACACTACAGATAGCCCCCATAGTTAGGGGAATACCGAGTAGCAAAAAAGGAAAGCGCGGCTCATCAACGAATAATTGACCTATAGTCCCTGCAACAGAAACGAAAATGGCAATCCCAGTAAATACCCACCCACCTCCACCGGTAAAACTAAAAAGATGAGAAAAGATAATAAAAAAGAACCTACCAATCCGGTATAGATCATTAACATTTTCGTCGACTCGTTTAGACCAACGAGACTCATTGATCATGGTGTAGTCATTATAGTCATCACCGATATATTTATATTCCTTAAACCAAAGATCCGAGTATTGATAAGTGGTGGGGTTTATACCCAGATAATTACCCCAGGGTAGGCGGGCTTCAAGAACCCGCCCCCGCAACATCTCATTTTGAGGAGCGTAGCTCTGTTCGGGAATAGCATCAGCGCGGTAGGCAGTTTCGGCGTAGCCGTCCGCTTGCTTTAGAGGTTCGTTTTGCAGGCTCATCGGCGGCCTCCCTGCTGGGGCCATAACCAAGTCAGTGATGAAGGGTGTGTGGTAAAGGTCATTTCGTCCTCAGTCAATGACATGGCAATAGGTACGGCTGCCCACGCTACCGCCGGGGAAGGCGGTAGCTGCCTTCCCCGGAGGGTAACCAATGGATGGTTGCAGATTTTAACTCAGCGAGTGTGTTCGTCTTTCTGCTGCTGATCCGGTGAATCCTCGGAGGGGATCGCTTCCGGCCGGTCAACGAACTTGCCAGCTTTCCAGGGAAAGCGCCCAAAGTCATTGACGTCTTCCGGTTCGCCCTTGCGGGTTTCGCGGTAGTTGGGCACGGAGAGTTCCATCACGTCTGGGCGTCCACCCCAAATGGTGCTGTCCACCTCGGCGCGGTGCGCCTCGCGCAGTGCTTTTAGCTCTTCCGCGCTGCTATTGGCATATAAATCGCGCCAATAGGTAGCGGGACGGCCACGCTTACCAGCCTCATCATAGGACTTGGTGGTCGGGTCGAGGTGACGGAAGGGCTCAACTTGAGGAATATCTGGCAATGGCTGACTAACGTCCATATAGCGCTGCAGCATATCCCAAGCGGCGTATAACTGGGCAATGCTGCCATCCACAGTAAAGCTAAATTCCAGCGGGTCTTTGGTATGCGGCAGTTGACTGCGATGGGGGTAGCGGTGGATCACCTTGAGCGAATGGAACTGAGAACCTTGAGTGCCTATAGTCATCTCGATATAGGCATCGAATTCGTAAAAAGGAAAGTCTCCTATAGATGTCTTAACCATACCAGTACTACGACAGAAAGCTAAGTCGTCCGTCCAGTTACGGTTGCGTTTATAAAATCTAAGTTCGTATTTGTCCCAGAAGTAGAGAATAAGGGTAGCAGACCCACAAATGGCCGATGCAATAGCGAGGGGTATAAACCCCTGTAGCCAAATATCCGCTGAAAAAATAAATAGAGGGGTTCCGAATGCCACTATCCCCGTAAATATTACCCCCCCCCCGGCCCGCTTACCCCCAGGTAGAATAAAGCTAAAGCCATGGGAATAGAGGAAAAGAAGGAACCGACATATTCGATATAGCCCGCCTACGTTTTCATCGACATATTGCGACCAACGCCTCTCATTGATCATGGTGTGATCATGATAGCCTTTACCGATATATTGATACTCCCGAAACCAGCTTTCCGAGTACTGATAAGTAGTTGGGTTAACACCTAGATAACTACCCCAGGGCAGGCGAGTTTCGAGGATACGCCCACGCAACATCTCGTTTTGAGGAGCGTAGCTCTGTTCGGGAATAGCATCAGCGCGGTAGGCAGTTTCGGCGTAGCCGTCCGCTTGCTTTAGAGGTTCGTTTTGCAGGCTCATCGGCGGCCTCCCTGCTGGGGCCATAACCAAGTCAGTGATGAAGGGTGTGTGGTAAAGGTCATTTCGTCCTCAGTCAATGATATGGCAATAGGTACGGCTGCCCACGCTACCGCCGGGGAAGGCGGTAGCTGCCTTCCCCGGCGGGTAACCAATGGATGGTTGCAGATTTTAACTCAGCGAGTGTGTTCGTCGTTCGGCTGCTGATCCGTTGAACCCAAGGACGAGGTCGCTTCCGGACGGTCAACAAATTTACCCTCCTTCCAGGGAAACCGGCCAAAGTCATTGACGTCTTCCGGCTCGCCTTTGCGAGTTTCGCGGTAGTTGGGCACGGAGAGTTCCATCAAGTCTGGGCGTCCACCCCAAATGGTGCTGTCCACCTCGGCGCGGTGCGCCTCGCGCAGTGCTTTTAGCTCTTCCTCGCTGCTATTGGCATATAAATCGCGCCAATAGGTAGCGGGGCGGCCACGCTTGCCAGCCTCATCAAAGGCTTTGGTGGTTGGGTCAAGATGCCGGAAGGGCTCTAATTCAGGTACATCCGGTAGCGGCTGAGAGACATCCATATAACGCTGCAGCATATCCCAAGCGGCATAGCGCTGTGCAATACTGCCATCCACGGTAAAACTAAACTCCAGTGGGCGCTTAGAAAAGGAGTCAGGGCTGCGATGAGGGTAACGATGAACTAATTTAAGGGAATGGAACTGGGAGCCCTGAGTACCTACAGTCATCTCGATATAAGCATCGAACTCGTAAAAAGGAAAGATCCCTCGAAATGTCTTGACCATGCCAATACGCCGACAAAAAGCATAATCATTCGACCAATTGCGATTGCTTTTATAAAACTTTAACTCGTATTTTTCCCACAGCTGGCGAAGAATGGTTGCAATGCCACAAACAGTGGTAGCAATTAATAAAGGGGTAAATGCTTGAAGTAGTGTATCGGCTGCGAAGATGAACAGCAGAGTACACACACTAATTACACTAAAAATAAACCACCCTCCCCCTCTTATAAAGCTAAAGCCATGAGTAAATAAAATAAAGAGAAATCGGGTGATGCGATAGAAATCATTAACATTTTCGTCGACTCGTTTAGACCAACGAGACTCATTGATCATGGTGTAGTCATTATAGTCATCACCGATATATTTATATTCCTTAAACCAAAGATCCGAGTATTGATAAGTGGTGGGGTTTATACCCAGATAATTACCCCAGGGTAGGCGGGCTTCAAGAACCCGCCCGCGCAGCATCTCATTTTGTGGTGCATAGCTCTGTTCGGGGATAGCATCGGCACGGTAGGCTGTTTCAGCGTAACCTTCCTCAGGCGTTAGTGGTTCGTTTTGCAAGCTCATCGGAGGCCTCCCCGCTGGGGCCATAACCAAGTCAGTGATGAAGGGTGTGTGGTAAAGGTCATTTCGTCCTCAGTCAATGATATGGCAATAGGTACGGCTGCCCACGCTACCGCCGGGGAAGGCGGTAGCTGCCTTCCCCGGCGGGTAACCAATGGATGGTTGCAGATTTTAACTCAGCGTGGGTGTTCGTCGTTCGGCTGCTGATCCGTTGAATCCAAGGACGAGGTCGCTTCCGGACGGTCAACAAATTTACCCTCCTTCCAGGGAAACCGGCCAAAGTCATTGACGTCTTCCGGCTCGCCTTTGCGAGTTTCGCGGTAGTTGGGCACGGAGAGTTCCATCAAGTCTGGGCGTCCACCCCAAATGGTGCTGTCCACCTCGGCGCGGTGCGTCTCGCGCAGTGCTTTGAGCTCTTCCGCGCTGCTATTGGCATATAAATCACGCCAGTAGGTAGCAGGACGGCCACGCTTGCCAGCCTCGTCGTAGGCCTTGGTGGTCGGGTCGAGGTGACGGAAGGGCTCAACTTGGGGAATATCTGGCAATGGCTGACTAACGTCCATGTAACGCTGCAACATATCCCAAGCGGCATACAGCTGTGTGATGCTTCCATCCACAGTAAAACTAAACTCTAGCGGGTCTTTAGTATGCGGCAATTGGCTACGATGAGGGTAGCGGTGGATCACCTTGAGCGAATGGAACTGAGAACCTTGAGTGCCTATAGTCATCTCGATATAGGCATCGAATTCGTAAAAAGGAAAGTCGCCTATAGATGTCTTTGCCATACCGGTACTACGACAGAAAGCTAAGTCGTCCGTCCAGTTACGGTTGCGTTTATAAAATCTAAGTTCGTATTTATCCCAGAAGTAAAGAATAAGAGTGGCAAAGCCGCAGAATATAGCGACGGCCAGCGGAGCACCAAGAAGCACAAAAGGAAACTGCGGTTCCTCAACAAAAAGCTGCCCAATCGTTCCTACCAAGCTGGCAAAGATTGCGATGCTTGTAAATATTACCCCTCCCCCCACTCGCCCCCCCCCGGGCAAGATAAAACTAAAACCATGGGAGTAAAGGAAAATAAGGAACCGGCATATTCGATATAGCCCACCTACGTTTTCTTCGACATATTGCGACCAGCGCTTCTCATTGATCATGGTATGACCATGATAATCCTCACCGATATATTGATATTCTCGGAACCAGCTTTCCGAATACTGATATGTGGTCGGGTTTACCCCCCGATAACTGCCCCAAGGTAGGCGATTTTCGAGGATACGCCCCCGCAACATCTCATTTTGAGGAGCGTAGCTCTGTTCGGGAATAGCATCAGCGCGGTAGGCAGTTTCAGCGTAGCCGTCCGCTTGCTTTAGAGGTTCGTTTTGCAAGCTCATCGACGGCCTCCCTGCTGGGGCCATAACCAAGTCAGTGAGGAAGGGTGTGTGGTAAAGGTCATTTCGTCCTCAGTCAATGATATGGTAATAAATACGACTGCCCACGCTACCGCTGGGGCAGGCGGTAGCTGCCTTCCCCGGAGGGTAACCAATGGACGGTTGCAGATTTTAACTCAGCGAGTGTGTTCGTCGTTCAGCTGCTGATCCGTTGAACCCAAGGACGGGGTCGCTTCCGGACGGTCAACAAATTTACCCTCCTTCCAGGGAAACCGGCCAAAGTCATTGACGTCTTCCGGCTCGCCTTTGCGAGTTTCGCGGTAGTTGGGCACGGAGAGTTCCATCAAGTCTGGGCGTCCACCCCAAATGGTGCTGTCCACCTCGGCGCGGTGCGCCTCGCGCAGTGCTTTTAGCTCTTCCTCGCTGCTATTGGCATATAAATCGCGCCAATAGGTAGCGGGACGGCCACGCTTGCCAGCCTCGTCGTAGGCCTTGGTGGTCGGGTCGAGGTGACGGAAGGGCTCTAATTCAGGTACATCCGGTAGCGGCTGAGAGACATCCATATAGCGCTGCAGCATATCCCAGACAGCATAGCGCTGGGTGATACTGCCATCCACGGCAAAGCTAAATTCCAGTGAGTTATTGGTAAGCGGGTCAGGGCTACGATGAGGGTAGCGGTGGATTACTTTGAACGAGTGAAACTGTGACCCTTGGGTGCCTACCCGCATTTCGATATAGGCATCGAACTCATAGAAGGGGAAGTCACCTCGAGAGGTCATGACCATGCCGGTGCGTCGACAAAAAGCATAATCATCTGACCAATTACGGTTGCCTTTGTAGAATTTTAACTCATGCTTTTCCCATAGATGGAGGAAAAGAGTAGCAATGCTGCAAAATAAAGCCACCCAAAATAGAAGCTTTACGAGAACCCATGGAAACTCATTATTTCCATAAACAATAGTAGCTAAGCTTCCAAGGATTGCTGTACCAAAGGCAACACCCGTAAACAGCCATCCTCCCCCCACTCCTCCGCCAGTTCTAATAAAACTAAAGCCATGGGAGTAAATAACAAAGATAAAGCGTATTAGCCGATAAAGAATACCAATATTTTCATCAACCCGTTTTGACCAGCGCTTCTCGTTAATCATGGTATGGTCGTGATAATCACGTCCCATATAGTCATACTCTCGAAACCAGCTTTCCGAGTACTGATGAGTGGTAGGGTTTATGCCCAAATAACTCCCCCAGGGTAGGCGGGTCTCTAGTATACGCCCGCGTAGCATCTCATTCTGGGGAGCATAGCTCTGTTCGGGAATAGCATCAGCGCGGTAGGCAGTTTCGGCGTAGCCGTCCGCTTGCTTTAGAGGTTCGTTTTGCAAGCTCATCGGCGGCCTCCCCGCTGGGGCCATAACCAAGTCAGTGATGAAGGGTGTGTGGTAAAGGTCATTTCGTCCTCAGTCAATGATATGGCAATAGGTACGGCTGCCCACGCTACCGCCGGGGAAGGCGGTAGCTGCCTTCCCCGGCGGGTAACCAATGGATGGTTGCAGATTTTAACTCAGCGTGGGTGTTCGTCGTTCGGCTGCTGATCCGTTGAATCCAAGGACGAGGTCGCTTCCGGACGGTCAACAAATTTACCCTCCTTCCAGGGAAACCGGCCAAAGTCATTGACGTCTTCCGGCTCGCCTTTGCGAGTTTCGCGGTAGTTGGGCACGGAGAGTTCCATCAAGTCTGGGCGTCCACCCCAAATGGTGCTGTCCACCTCGGCGCGGTGCGCCTCGCGCAGTGCTTTTAGCTCTTCCTCGCTGCTATTGGCATATAAATCGCGCCAATAGGTAGCGGGGCGGCCACGCTTGCCAGCCTCATCAAAGGCTTTGGTGGTTGGGTCAAGATGCCGGAAGGGCTCTAATTCAGGTACATCCGGTAGCGGCTGAGAGACATCCATATAACGCTGCAGCATATCCCAAGCGGCATAGCGCTGTGCAATACTGCCATCCACGGTAAAACTAAACTCCAGTGGGCGCTTAGAAAAGGAGTCAGGGCTGCGATGAGGGTAACGATGAACTAATTTAAGGGAATGGAACTGGGAGCCCTGAGTACCTACAGTCATCTCGATATAAGCATCGAACTCGTAAAAAGGAAAGATCCCTCGAAATGTCTTGACCATGCCAGTACGCCGACAAAAAGCATAATCATTCGACCAATTGCGATTGCTTTTATAAAACTTTAACTCGTATTTTTCCCACAGCTGGCGAAAAATGGTTGCAATGCCACAAACAGTGGTAGCAATTAATAAAGGGGTAAATGCTTGAAGTAGTGTATCGGCTGCGAAGATGAACAGCAGAGTACACACACTAATTACACTAAAAATAAACCACCCTCCCCCTCTTATAAAGCTAAAGCCATGAGTAAATAAAATAAAGAGAAATCGGGTGATGCGATAGAAATCATTAACATTTTCGTCGACTCGTTTAGACCAACGAGACTCATTGATCATGGTGTAGTCATTATAGTCATCACCGATATATTTATATTCCTTAAACCAAAGATCCGAGTATTGATAAGTGGTGGGGTTTATACCCAGATAATTACCCCAGGGTAGGCGGGCTTCAAGAACCCGCCCGCGCAGCATATCATTTTGTGGGGCATAGCTTTGTTCGGGAATAGCATCAGCGCGGTAGGCAGTTTCGGCGTAGCCGTCTGCTGGCATTAGCGGTTCGTCTTGCAAGCTCATCGGCGGCCTCCCTGCTGGTTCCATACCCAGGTCAACGACGAGGGGTGCGTGGTAAAGGTCATTTCGTCCTCGATAGCTTGATATTGTCTATTTGCGTGATCCCAGTACTGTATAGAGCCCTGGCCTGTTAGGTCATCAAGATACAGCCGCACCAGATTGGCTTTCTGGTGATACTCCTGCCTGTAATCAGGCTCATGCTGGAAACGCTCACGGCTATTGAGCAGCCAGCGTGGGTCTACGCCTAAATGGGAACTGGGGATACCCATGCGCCGCCATTCTCGGGGCAAGCTGATTCCCAGATAACGGATAGCATTATCTTCTGGGTCTTCCGCTTCCGCTGAGGCTACCAAGCGCTGGCCCTTTACGACCGGGTAATACTGATAGGTGAAGCCCATATCAGGCACCGGCGCTAAGTAGTCGGCGCTAACGCCTAGAGGGGGAAGTTGGAACTCACCATAGCGTAACCCGGCGCAGCTGAATTTGACCGCGATATCACAGTCCGCAAAGCGTCGTGATCGCTCCGTTAACGCTCGAGGAGATACTAATTCAGCATAAGTGTCATGCAGCCCTTGTAGCAGGTAAAGATAAGCTTGGTGCGGGCTGGCCCCTCTTAGCTGTATCAGGTAATTATGAATGGCGACTGAATCCTTGTCTTCCTCTTGGGCTGCGAGCTGGGCCAAACGCGATTCCAGCTCATCTCGGCGGCTACCGAAGGGGCCGTACTGCACCCAAAGGGAAAAACCGTCATCGCGGCTATTGGTTGCCCTATATTGGAAAAAAACTGAAGCTATAAGACTAATCACAGTTGCCGGTACTGGCCTCAAAGTTCCAACCCAACCCAACACACTATTAATCAAGCGACTGCGAATCAATTGAGCTTCTGCTACTCGCCCGGCGGCCTCGCCAAACCCAGAGCCATAAATCGTTGCTACACCGATGGCAACCGCCTGGGCAGCGGTCCAGCTAGCTGCTCGTTTCTCTCCACGTTGAGCAAGCTGATAGGCATCATATGCTACCAATGAGGTGGTCAACAGCCCGGCTCCTAACGTCGCTAACCCACGATACTTACCAGCCTCTCCCATGGCTTCTTGCCAAGCCCTTGTCCTTGGATAGGATGCATCAAGCGTATTATTGGCTTTAACGACCCAGCTCCATTGGCTATTAGTTAATTTTAAACCTTGTGCAGTCAATAGCGCTGCATCAAAAGCAGAACTGATAACGCCAGCACTTGATCTGCCATTAAGGTCAGTCAAAGCTTCTTCTCCAGCGGCAGTGGCATTACCCACCTCTAACACCGCTAAAACTGCCCAAAAAGCCGTATAGCCTGCACGCGCGCCATAAAAACGCCACTCGCTCGTTTCACCGCCAGTGACGCGAACGGTCTGGTTACCTGATGACGAGACAGCATTGCCACCCAAGGCATTAGTAGTGGCAGTAGCCTTCAATACCGCACTGGCCTGGGCCATTTCAGCGGTCACCGCCTGGAACTCACGCGGAGCAAACCAGACAATCCTGCCGTTCTCTAGTTCGACCTTGATCGAGAGCCCCCCTCCTAAGGCTCCTTTTAACTCGGCATAGTCCGAAGCGATATCCACAGACATGGTTTGGCCAAGCTTGAGCCAGGGAATCGCGGCAAACAGCGGAGGTAGTGTGCTGATGACAATAGCATCGGAACCATTGAGCAAACGGCGCATAACATCCGCCGTGGGGTTTGTTTCTTCGACAAGCTGGTTCTGCAAGGCCAACATATCATCTGCTGTTAACGTGGCAGCGTTTGCTTCTTGGGAAAGTATTTGCTGCGAAGCCTGAGTGATTCGATCCAAGTCTCGTTCATAGGCTGCCCCCCAGCTGTCATCCACTTCGCACAGCTTCCCTTGGAAGAAGAATGTTGAGGCAAGGTGCTTACCCTCATAGAGGGTATCCAGGGTAGCTCGGCAACGCTCGGGCGAGCGGTAGTCGGCAAGCTCCTCCGTGGTGCCCTTTGGGTCAAAAGGTCGCAACCCATTTAGCAACATGTCGATACTTCGCGCCAGGATGACATAGGGCTCAAGCAGGTTGAGGTCATCGAATAGCATGGCATCATGCAATGCATGTGTAAGCGCACCTGGCGAAACGTCATCCAGCAATTCGGCAAGGGCTGTAAGGGCCTCATCGCGCCTTAACCGAGCAAGGCGGCGCTCTTCCATTTTGACTAGCCGACAAAACAGGCTTTCTCGGCTTCTATCAAGCCGACGGTCAAGCCACTGGTCAAGGTACCGCGGATTGCTCTCTCCATCGGGCCCTTCGGCCATAAAACAGTTGGCATGCACCAGCTCCGCCGAAGCGCCATGAGGGTGGTACTTCATGCTCTCTGCCAGCAACATCAGCAATTCGGTCGTGGCTTGGATATCGGCAATGAGGTGTTCGGCTGCCTGCTTAGGGTCACGCAGGAAGATACAACAGAGTTGCTGATCACGTAGCGTTGCTAAACAATCTTCTGTGGCGGTGGGCGCTTTTATAAGCGCTAACTGTGCTTCTTCAGCTTGTTCATCATCGGGCCTTAGGGGGTTGCACCACTGTTGCAACAGGGTGCCACGTAGCCCTGGTGAGAAGTTCCGCTGCCTTTTCGCCATATCGATATCCGGGAACGTGGCTTCTTCCTCATCGGAATCGAAAAAGGCTCGCTCGGCTGCGAGCTGGTCAAGCAATGCGCTCCAGCCATCAGCCGTAGGGTCTTCAATATAGTCTCGCGGGCTACCCCACGCTTGTTCGTAAATGGCATCGCGGGTGCGCATAGGCGGTAGCCAGTCTAGCAAGGCTTTACCTGCATATTCGTCACGCCCGACCTCAAGACTATATTCGTAGAGGTTGCGCATTTGCCCCTGGAGCATATTGGTCAAAGCTGGCTCATTCAACTCCAGAGGTTGGCATCGCAGCTCGATAAGGCTCGGGTTGGCTTCCAACTGTTCGATATGCGCCCAGGGCCAAGGGTGATCAGAGAAAGCCAAGCGTACGTTGGCCGACTCACCGTTAAGCTTGAGAGGCAAATGGAGCTGTGCCAATGGTGGCCCTGAATACTCACGTACCGTTGGCACGTCAGTTTGCTCCCGGTAAGCAGCAACATCGCTATCGATAAAGCGTATCGTCTCATCAATGAGACTAGTGGATACTAGTTCACGAATCAGCCGACCATTCAGGAAAATGTATATAAAACCGCCTCGGCACGGCCCTCCCGCTATCTCCTGATGATCGAGATATAGCATGGGAACTGTCGAGACCATTAAATTGTGCTGAAACGCTCGCTGGTTGGGGAGCAAACCGCATGGTGAGATCTCTTCCTCCAGCAGTAACGGCACCTCGATATCACCTACTTTCTGCACCAACCGGTAGTCGGCCAACTCTTCTTCAGAGAACTCTTGCTGCGACTCAACGATCGGCCCGAAGCGCCCCTCTGAGGCATCTCGCTCTGCCAGATGTTCTATTGCTACATCACCCTGATATAGCCAATATTCATTCTGATCGTTATCTTCATGGTGGCCAGTGATTTCCAAATAAATTGCTTTGGGGCTACACGGGTGGTTCTGAGACATTCCGGTGTCCTTTGTTATGCCATCGCATCGCATCAAGAGAGAGGGTCTCGATGAAGTGCTCAAGTGCGTTACTGCTTGCCAGCATACCTAGCGCATTTTCAACAACTTGCTTACGTGGCAGTCTGCTTTGCCAGGTAGCGTGCCAGTAGCGCTCCAGCGACGACCAGAGGAGCGTAATTTCTACCTGTCTTGGCAATAGGTTAAAACGATATATTGCTTTCCCCAGCACAGGCATCAACCGAGAAAAATGCGTCAAGCTGGACAGCCGCTGCTGAGTAACGTCCTCTAGCCGCAATGCCGTTCTGCCTGCTATGTCCATGTTGTTGACACTTTTAGGTGAGCAGTAGTGCTCATAAACAATGCCTCCCTGGCTTTGGCAAAGCACCCAGGACCAGCAAACACTTTCGCCCATTAGTGCAACGCGATTATCCAGAGAGAGCATCTCTTCACCAAGCAAGAGGTGTAAGGCGGCCGGCTCGTGAAAACGCAGCAGCCCTACCCCGTTACCTCGCGTATTTATCGTTATGCAGATGGCTAGACGTCGGTGTAAATCATCCAAAGACTCAGACGTATCAATCACCACCGACGCGGCTTTTCCCGCCCACTCAGCGCTAAATTGGTGCCAAACACTAGCGTCCTGTGTGATATCTAGTAAAACAGGGCCACTATCTCGCACCGCCTGATAGGCTGTGCCGTCATAGAGCCAACGAAACATAGGTTGTTGTACGGTGGCATAGAATCGGCGCAATACTTCATTTTCAGGAAGACTAGCGGTTTCGACTAACCAGTAACGGTGCTGCCTCGGTTCTGGTAGCGTTAATGTATAGCGCATCAGCCAGCCCTCCTCGGGCATGGGCAGTCAGCCAGAGGGCAGCTGCCATCAGTTTGCCTCTGACATAACTGGACAATGCTAGCCTCCACTGCCGAAGCTTCCAACAGTGCCTCATGTGTCACATGCGCTATCACTTCATGCACCTCCGCCATTGCATGCCCTGGCAGTAATGGGCTTTCTACTGCCAGCCCGGAGCCATTACCGGGGCTGCCGCCTGCGTTCACTCTTACCCGTGGGCCGACGATGGTGACACCACCACTATCCAGCTGGATAAAGCTGCCACCGGCCTTGAGGGCCAGTTCACTCCCCGCTTCTAGCACTACTTTTTGGCCTGCTTTGATGTGTAGTTCGCGGCCGCTTTCGCTTAACCACGCCTGCCCCGCCTTGATATGTAGTGAGCCTTCTACACTGAAATGCTGCTGGCCTTCGGTGCGTTCAAAGCGATTACCATGCACTGTGTGGTGGTCGTCGTTGTCGATCTCACTGATGCGGTCGTTGTTGACGTGCAAGAAACTGTCGTTGCGAACCTCTTCAATACGGTCGTTCAGCGTTAATAGCTCCAAGTCTTTCTGGGCGTGGAGCCAAATTTGTTCTTCACCGGCTTCGTCTTCAAAACGCAGCTCGTTGAAGCCTTCGGCCTTGTGGCTTTGGGTGCGTAGTACCGTGCGGGTTTTGTGTTCCGGTAGTGGGTACGGCGGGATGTTGGAGGCGTGGTAGGTGCGGCCCGTGATCAACGGCTGGTCTGGATCACCTTCTAAAAATTCCACGATAACTTCATGGCCGACCCTGGGTATTGCCATACTGCCGTAGCCACCACCGGCCCAGCCTTGGGCGACGCGTACCCAGCAACTAGCGGTGTCGTCTGGTTCAGCGTAGCGGTCCCAGGGGAACTGCACTTTGACTCGGCCGTGCTCGTCGCAGTGAATCTCTTCCCCTTCGGGGCCAACCACAAAGGCCACTTGGGGGCCATCGACCCGTGGTTTGGGGTTGGGGGTGGCACGCCAGGGGCTATCACCGGGGATCAGTGTGACGTGATTGTGGTAACGCGTCATACCGCTTGCGTCACTTTGGGTCATTCCATCTTCTTCCAGCGCCTGGGGCTGCTCACCCTGGTGAATAACCTCAAGAACCTGCCAGTCGCGGTTAAGGCTGCTGGTATCGTGGTCGGCCAGCGTGAAGCGCAAGCCGGGGGCAAGCTCGGGCAGGTCGCTTTCTGCTTGGGCGGTGATCGCTTCCCGGCGCAGCTGTTCCAGGCGAATGCGGGTAAAGGGTTCGCCGGAGGCGTCCTGCTTATAGCGGCCGGGGTAGTCGTAGTGTTCATAGTCAGCATGTTGACCATGGGCTTCTACATCGCGGCCTTGGTGTTCGTGCAGTTGTGCATAAGCGGGGTTTTTAAAGCTGTAGTCTTTCAGCGTGGCGGAGGCGGTAGCCACTCGCGCTTTGTGGCTTAGCTTGCGTACATGGCGCTGGGGGGCGGTGCCCCCGGCACGGCTGTTGTAGGGCCGTTCACCGAGATTAGTAAGTACCTGGGGGTCATCGGCGAAGGCTAGCCGGTGACTGCTCTCTGCAAATTCATGGAAGTAGAACAGGCCTTCTTCTGCGGCCAATCGCTCGATAAAGGCGAGGTCGGTCTCGCGGTACTGCACACAGTACTCGCGCTCTGGAAGATCACGGGTGACGGCAAAAGAGACATCGGTAATGCCCTGCTCATCGCACAGGGTATTGATGATAGTGAACGGGTCAGCCTTTTGAAAAATACGCGAGTTTTGGCGCAGCGAAAGCCGCCACAGCGCAGGCCGCAGCACCAGGGAGTAGAAGGTGCGGCGGTGGCCTCGGTCACCACGGCCAAACTCACAGATAACCCCGTGGATCTGACGCAGCGGCTCGCCATCCTGCCAAATGGTCAGGGCCGCTTCACGATCCAGTAGTTCAGCGGCATCAAGAGTGTCGTCACGACTGGCCAGGTTGACGATCAGCTCAAAGGGCTGAGAGAGCGCTTCGCGGTGGGTAAAATCCATCACCGCGATATCATCAACGCCGGGTAGCGTTAGGGTGAATTGCAGGCCTGTACCATTGGCCATCGCTCCCTCCTTGGATCGTTACTAGTAAATAAGAAACGATCAGGATAACGAGGCAGGCGCGAAGCGCAACCTGTGGAGGGCAAGAAGCGGCAATCTCTTACACGGTTGTAAGATATGGCTTACATGGGTCAGAGATTGCTTACAAAATAGCCATCGCCATTCAAAAGAGATATTAAAGGCTTCTTTCAGCTACTCGAGGCTGTCTATCTCATACCCTTTTATGGCTAGATATTGAGCGCTTATAAACCACACAATCAAGCCTCCTTGCTCCCACCAATGAATACGCTGGCAGCGTTTCTGCTACTTCAAATCCGGCTTTTTCCAACACATATCGGGAAGCGCCATTCTCTAGTGACACAATCGCTGTAAGGGTATGCAGGCGATAAACACTGCGCGCTTCGCTGATTAGGTGCTGCAACGCACGTTGAGCGATTCCTTGACCGCTGGCCTGCTGGGCGATGCGATAGCCAACCTTGCCCTGGCCGCTATGCATATCACGTAAATTGGCACGACCTATCATTACGCCTTTATCACGAATCAGTAACGGGCTCATACGGCGCTGGGCGTTAAGCTCCAAACACTCAACTATGTGCTGTGTAATACCTTCCAGCGTGTAAAAGTGCTCAGGCCGCGCCTCGATATGCTGCTCAAACCAGTCACGCTCTGCGGTTTCAAAAATCAGCAACTCGGCAGCATCTTCTGGAGCTATCAGCTTGAAGGTCAAATCGTTGGCATAGCGCATAAGCACTTCTCTCCCTGATGTGCAAAGCTGGTGGGCTGCTAAAGGGGCTATTTCTACAAATATCAGATAAACAAAACGCTGACATTGCTAGCAGTGATGTTGCTATGCTTGCCAGCCACTTTATTAAGTAAGCATGGGAGCTGTAACGTTCATGAAGACTGAATCAAGCACCTTAGCCTTCTCCGCATTTATGGCGTTGCTAATTGGCTGTGCAGGCATTATTGCCACATTAGCCTCCAATTCCCAAGCGATCCTGCTGGACGGGCTATTTAACCTTATCTACTTTAGCGTAGCACTGGTGACCATCAAGGTAAGCAAATTAGCCAGCCGCCCAGATAGCGAATCATACCCTTTTGGCTATAGCTACTTTGAGTCACTGGTTAACCTATGCAAAGGATTACTGATTTTAGGCGTCTCTATCTTTGCATTGGTGGATGCAGTGGCTGCCCTACTAACGGGCGGCCGCGAGATTTCAGCGGGGCTTGCCGTTATCTATGCGCTATTTGCCACCGCCGCCTGCTCGCTAACGGCCTGGGTGATGCATCGTAGCCAACGCCATGTGCATAGCCCGCTGATAAGTGCTGACAAACTCAACTGGATGGTCAACAGCATGATTTCAGCTGCGGTATTAGCCGCCTTTTGTTTGGTAATGCTATTTGAGCGGTTGGGTTGGCATACCGTTGTTCCCTATGTGGATTCGGTCTTGGTTATGGCGGTGGTAGTGCTCTGTTTAGGCGTCCCCGTACGGATGGCCTCTCAAGCGCTACGGGAACTGCTTAACAAAACACCTGAAGAATCCATTGCTGAACCGGTACGCCAAGCAGTGGCACGAGGCCTTGCAGATATCGATACGCTGGAAGTAAGGGTACGCATGGTGCGTCCCGGTCGCCTTCTGTATGTGATCGTACATGTGGTGCTGCCCAAAGAGCTCTCGGATATTTCCATTATCCCCCAGGATAAGTTGCGGGCTCGTATTGATGAAGAAGTACGCCGAGACTACTCACCGGTGGTATGTGATGTGGTGTTCACTGCAGATACACGCTGGGCAGAGCCCTCTTGCGGGCTGTTAGTAGAAAAGCATCCCTCATGACAGCTTGAGAGCGGGCGCTTGGCGACCGAGTCTTTGCAACAGTACTAGCGTGGCAATCACACCGCCTAGCAGCGCGAGGCCAAACAGCGTTAACGCCAACGTATGACCTACAGCATCAATCAGTATTCCGGTAGTAATCACTGGGATACTGAAGCCAAGATAGGCCATCAAAAAAAAGCCCGCGCTAGCTTGGGTCGCGGATGTTCCCGCTATCGCCAACACGCCGCTTAATCCCCCCAAATAGATAAATCCATAGCAGGCACTACTGGCGGCAACCGTTCCCAGCAACACCGCCGCCAGATAGCCCTGCACAGCGCCCCAGGCGATTAGCCCATAGGCTATTGGTAGAATTACTAACCCTAATGAGGTGGCGTTGCAGGGAGCGAGTTTCCTCGCCCAAGGCTGGAAAAGCACCCCACAGCTGCAAATGCCAAAGGTAGCGAAGCCACTCCAGGCGGATAAGCCGTGCTGGTTTAATGCTGAAGGAAGAATCGCGATTACCAACCCTACCGTTGCCCAGGCGAGTAAAATCGCCAACCCAAAAGACAAGGCCCCATTAGGGTAGCTGGGAAGACGTAACATAGGACTCTTCGTTAGGTTCAGCGCACTATCTATCCGAGCAGCACTATCTATCCGAGCGCTATCTATCGAAGCGCCATCTCTCAGCGTAAAGACAACCAGCAGTGCCAGCGAAGCAGCAACTAAATAAAGCCATAGGCTGGGAGGAGATATGCTAGGCGTATGAAAAATAAACAAGCTAGTGACAGCTGCCCCCAGGCCAAAACCCAGCGCTGTACTGGCGGTGACATAGTTTGTCGCTTTATCCTTATCCTTCGCTGCCACAAGTATCTGCATATAAGCAGGAGCCACCGCGGAGGTTAGCCCCGTACTAACACCCAGCAGAAGGCGAGCAATACCCAGCGCCACTAAACCAGGCACTATCAGGGTAATGGCTGTGGCCAGGAAACATAACAGTAGTGCTGTAACGATTAATGGCTTGCGCCCTACCCGGTCTGCCAATCCATTTAAACCCAGCAGCACTGGTACAATGCCCACCACATAGCAGGCGAAGGCTATAGTTGCTGCACCTACCCCAAGGCCATCACGCGCGGCCAATGCATCGTAAAGTGGGGCCTGTAAATTAACCGCCGTGGTAATCATACACAGCGCAAACGCCAAGCCAGCAGCTTGCCTTTGGCCAACCTTTTGCGTAACAACTCGGTTCATGGCTTAGTTCCTAAATTAGTTCCTAAATAAGCAGTCCGTTGAACCGTTACGCTCGCACGCTTACCACGCTGGGGTAAGGTACACTTAATCGCCACTATCGAGGCACTGTTCCGCGCTTTTAGCGAACAGTTGAGAACCACATGGGTCAGCTATGAAGCTAGAGGTCGACCGCAACGCCAATACTCCCATCGCACAGCAGGTTGAGGCGGGAATTCGTGCTTGGATTGAAGCCCATGGTGCAGGCGGTGGCCGCCGTTTACCTTCTATTCGTCGTTTAGCGGCCACTCATCACATTAGCCGTAACGCGGTTATTGAAGCCTATGAAAGGTTAGTGGCTGCGGGGTTGGTACGCTCCCGGCCTGGCGCAGGTTTTTACGTCGCAGATAGCGCAGCATCGCTAGGGTCACAGTCGTCCTGCATCAGCGCGATGGACGAAGTCACCAACGGCCTATGGGGACTTTTCAGTGCCAATGAACATGCACTTAAGCTGGGGTGCGGCTGGCTGCCTAGCAGTTGGCGTGAAAGTGACGACCTGACCTATGCCATCCGCCACGTATCGCGTAAAAGCCGTTCTGGTATTTTTGAGTACAGCACTCCCCAAGGGCCTCTCGATTTACGCGGCCTGATCCAAGAGCGCTTGCGCCCACTGGCGATTACCGCAGATGCTCAGCAGATAATCATGACCAACGGCGGCAGCCATTCACTGGATTTGTTGGTACGGATGCTAGTGGAGCCTGGCGACGTAGTATTCGTGGAGTCTCCAGGCTATTACAACCTTTTCGGGCTGTTGCATTTACAGGGAATCCGCGTGATTGGCGTACCACGGTTAGTCGATGGGCCTGACGTAGACCACTTGGAAGCCCTGTTAGCACAGCATCGTCCCAAGCTGTTTTATATCAACAGCGTGTTTCACAACCCCACCGGTAGCACCCTCTCCCCAGCGGTTGCACACCGGGTTTTACAGCTCGCCGAGCAGCACGATTTTAAAATCATTGAAGATGATATCTACGCAGATTTTCAGCATACCCCCACGACACGTTTGGCGGCACTGGATGGCTTACGCCGAGTTATCTACCTGGGAAGTTTCTCAAAAAGCCTCTCCTCTTCCCTAAGGGTAGGTTTTATCGCCGCGCCTCCTCCCTTGGTGCAGCGCTTAGTGGATATTAAGATGTTAACCAGCATTTCCTCTTCCCTCTTTGCCGAGCAAGTGGTCACCGCTATGTTGCAAAACGGCAGCTACCGAAAGCTCACTGAGCGGCTGAGAACCAAGCTTTCCAGCCAAATGGCGACGGCGCTGGCAATGCTAAAAAACGCTGGCTGGAAGGTTTATACTGAACCGACGGGAGGGATGTTTGTCTGGGCCAAGCCACCTGTGGCCATGACGTCTGAAAGATTGAGCGAACTGGCTGAGCACTGGCAAATCACGCTATCGCCAGGGCATTTATTCTTTGCTGATCAACAACCTACTCACTGGCTGCGACTCAACGTGGCTTATATGCAAGACCCCAGAGTTAACAGGTTTCTTGAAGCCAGCAGTACTTAATTCACACCAATAAAATAGGCGCCTCAAAGGCGCCTATTAAAACTGCTTTTTGAGCATAGGCCAGGCCACTTGGCATAGCCCGCTTGGTATAGCCCACTTGATATAACCTGCTTCGATTCTACGACTCAGGCTCCAAGCGGTAAACACCACCATCTTCTTCATCGGTAACAACATACAGCATACCGTCTGGCCCTTGACGAACATCACGGATACGGCCAAGAGTATCCTCCAACAGCACTTCTTCGTGGGTGACCTCGTTATCCTCATCCAGAACTAAACGGTGTAGTTGCTCACGATGAAGCGAGCCGACAAAAAGGTTGTTTTGCCATTCGTCCACATCACCGGTGTAGAAGACCATACCAGAGGGTGCCATAGACTCCTCCCATACATGGGTGGGCGCCACAACACCTGGAGCTTCTGTGCCAAGCCCAATATGCGCACCTGTCGAGTACTCAGTACCATGTGCCACCATCGGCCAGCCATAGTTGGCACCTTCTTCCACTTTGTAGAGCAAGTCTCCACCACTGGGGCCGTGATCAACTGCCCATATATCGCCGGTTTCAGGATGAATGGTTAGCCCTTGATTGTTGCGATGGCCAAACGAATAAATCTCTGGGCGCAGGTTGCCTGGTTCAACTCCAACAAAGGGGTTATCAGGATGTGCACCACCCTCTTCAAGCAGGCGGATCATCTTGCCACCAGGGTTGGTTAAGTCTTGGGGTAAATTTTGAACGTTACGATCGCCAATGGAAAAAATCATCTCTCCATCGCCTGGGAATACAATACGCGATCCATAATGCGCGCCAGGATGAGTGCGTGGGACTTGGCTATAAATGGTTTCTACATCAGTGAGTTCACCATTATCAGCATCAATACGAGCGCGGCCTACTGCTAGGCCAGTGCCGTAATCAGGCTCGTAAGTGCTAAATGCGCGCGGGTCACCGGGGCTTGAATAGGTGAAATAAATCCAGCCGTTGTCCTCATAATCAGGGTGAACGACGACATCCAGTAGCCCACCCTGATTGCCACCTTCGGTAGCTGATTCATCATCTTCATCAATATCTGTTTGCGGCAAATTGCTAAGTTCGATCACATCATCGCCGTCAATAAGCTGCAAGCGCCCTGGGCGCTCTGTTACCAGCATACGGCCATCAGGCAGCCACGCTACTGCCCATGGATGCTCTAGCCCACCCACTATTTTGGTGATAGTTAAATTGATTTCTTCTGTTTCGTAATCTGTTTCAACACTCTCCTCGTCGGTGGTGACATCGGCGTTTGCGAGACCAACGCTGCCCGCCAGCATGGCACCGAAGATAGCCTGTGAAAGAGATTTCTTGCGAATGGGAGAAGGGTTTCCTTGAGGTGTCATGCAGTGCTCCTTGCAAACGTTTGATAAAAGTCAGTTCCATCACGATGACTTTAAGCGTAGGAAAAACGTTCACAGGCAGCAAATTTGGTACAACGCCTGTTTCTCAAAGAAGTGGAAAGCTACCGCTAAGTAACTAACTCAGCATAAGCCTCTAACCCTTGCATTCCCAACATCAGCTACGAACACATAGGAAGCTTAGCTACAGGTAGGCAACCCTGAAGCTAAGCTTTTGAAAAAAGTCATTATTACACTTCAATCACTAATCCTGGCTGAAATACCGACGGGCAAAACTCATCAGGATAGCCGCCTGGGTTAGCAATAACACGGGTACCGTTGCGTAGCATATCGACTGGCTCATGGACATGACCATGCACCCACAGCTTCATTTTCCCCATCAATTGCGGTAAGTGCGAAGCAAATGCTGGAGAAAGTGCATCACCAAGATACTGCTCTGGAATGCAGTCGTGCAGCGGAGCATGATGGCTCACCACTACCTTTGGGCCTTCAAACGGCTGAGATAGCTCGCTTTCAAGCCAGGCGAGTGCTTCAGCATGCAGTTGCTGGCTCGCCAGCGGCGAAAACGTTACCCCAGGCAAGGCTTGGACGATGTTGAAGTCAGGCATAACACGCAGTGCTTTGCTCTCTGTCTCTGCTGGGTTTTTCGTCGGGTCATCAGCGTACAACGCAAAATCTGTCCATAGCGTCGTGCCGTAGAAGCGTACGCCATTTATGGTGACCGATTGATTGTCCAGCAATGTAATACCCAACCGCTCAGCTTCGAGCGCCAGCTCATCGCGTAGCTGCGGCATACATGTGCCGTAGAATTCGTGATTACCGGGCACATAAATAAGCGGTATATCAGGGAAGCGGTGCCGCGCCCAGGCTAGCCCCTCCGTTTGTCGGTGGATATCACCCGCAAGAATGATGACATCGGCCTCCACCTCTGGTAACTCACGATCGCCGTCAAAAAACTCTAAATGAAGATCAGACAAAATTCGTAACCGCATATAGCCCCTCGCTTTTCTTGATGAACTCACACTATTGGCGCAGCGCTGCTATAAACCCAGCCGGGCAACAAACTGGCTAATAAAAATTATCACCATAGCCTCAGCTTCTCGGTGAGGCACATGATGAATACCGGGCAGAATTTCACAGTGCACGGGGCCATGTGTATAGCGAGCTATTTGCTCTGGCTGGCGGTGGGAACCGTATTCATCTTTCTCACCGTGAAGAACCAGTGTTGGGCAATTGACCCGCTCCAATGCTGGCTTAAGCGACCACGTTTCGAATGCTGGGTGTAGCCAGGTATCCGTCCAGGCATGCAATACCCAGCTGGCTTTGTCCCCATGATATTTTTCCAACTTGGCAAACTGCTCTGGTATTTGAAAAGCAGCCTGCGCCTCCTCGATACCACGTCGAGTACGCAACTCGTTGATTGATTGGGCAGCAATGGTGACTAGCCCAATACACTGATCAGCGTAATGCCCAGCACAGTGCACCGCCATACCACCGCCAACGCTATGGCCAAGAGCGATAAACCGATCAAGCTGAAATGCAGTGTAGAGTGCTGCAAAACTGGCTGTAGGCTCATCCTCGATAAAACTGAACGCTGGTGGTGACGTACAGGCTTCTGAGCGTCCATAGCCTAGGCGATCATAGGCAATGACCCGTTGCTGAGTGGCAGCACACAGCGCAGCAGGAAAACTGCGCCACAGCTCAACACAGCCAAGGGAATCATGAAAAAGCACAATTGGGATATCGCAGAGCGCTTGGCGCGGCTCCCAGGTGCGGGTAAATAAGCGACCGCCAGGGGAATCTACCCAGCGGTCTTGAGGAATTATCGTCATGGCATGGTCCGGCTAATCAGTTTGTTATTGGTGATGAACTGACAACATACCATGCTATACACGCTTAGGATTCCATCGCGTTAGCGTTTTAAGAAATTGCTTTTCACTAAATGCACAACGTCATCCATGCGCCCGCTTACCACCGCCTTGGCAGAGTAAAGCGCTGTTGACGCCACCTGGCCGGCCTCCACTTTAGGTGGCATCACCAATTCCATGGGGTTAACTGCCACATCTAATAATGCGGGCCCAGGCTGGGCTAGCCACTCGCTTACCACTGTGTCTAACTCGCTTTCGCGATCAACCCGTTGCCCCCATAGCCCCATCATCTTAGCAAGGTCACCGAAGTCGGGGTTTTCCAGCTCAGTGTAGGCATCCAGTAAACCTTCTACCTTCTGCTCTAACTCCACAAAACTCAGCGAGCCATTGTTATACACGACGATTTTAAGCGGAATTCGATATTGCACTAACGTAAGCAAATCGCCCATTAGCATAGACAAACCGCCATCCCCACACATGGCGATCACTTGTCGCTCAGGGTGGGCTAGCTGAATTCCCAAGGCTTGCGGGTAAGCACTGACCATGGTGCCATGCTGCAGGCTAGCTAAGGTGCGGCGCTGTTTTAAGGAGCGAATATGGCGCAACATCCACACAGTCACACTTCCGGTGTCCGCAGTGAAGAACGCGTTTTCTGCCGCATGGCGGTCAATGGCTAGCGTTAGCTCCTGTGGATGAATGACATCAGCGTCTTGGCTCTTATGAGCAGACTTATCTAACGATTTGGTGTAGCGCTTAAGGCACTTCTCTAGCCAGCGTGAGTTGGAATTCGCCTTTACCACCTGCGAAAGCGCTTCGCAGGTATCACGCACACTACCAATAATCCCCACATCCACTGGGTAGTGCTTACCAATCTGCATTGGCTCAATATCAACCTGAATGATATTGGCACGCTCGGGGTAAAACTGGGTAAACGCAAAATTACAACCTAACATTAGCAGCGTGTCACACTCCGCCACAGCGTGATAACCACCTTCTAGGCCATAAACTCCCGTCATACCGACTTGATAGGGGTTTTCATACTCAATGAAGTCTTTGGCTCGCGATGTCCAGGCAATGGGCGCCTGCAACTTCTCAGCCAGCGCTATTACCTGCTCCCGGGCGTCTTCACATCCCGATCCAGCAAAGATGGTGATATTACCGCCTTTATTAAGCTGTGTTACTGCTGGCACCAGGGCTTCAGCACTAGGGCGCACCGAGTAGCTAAACTGATGGGCGCGGTAACTCAGTTGGTTATCAGGCGTTTGCGTCATAACATCACCTGGCACAACCAGTACCGCCACGCCACGTTTGGCCAGTGCGGCTTGCGCAGCTTGTGCAGCCATGCGGCGCGCCTGCTCGGGCGAGACAATGGTTTCACAAAACACGCTGTACTGTTTAAAAATGCTGGTTTGGTCAACCTCCTGAGGAAACTGGCCACCTATTTCACTCAGCGGTATTTGACTAGCAATCAGCACCACAGGCGCGCCGTTGCGGTGAGCATCAAACAAGCCATTCACAAAATGAAGGCTGCCAGGGCCGCAAGAGCCAGCGCATAACGCAAGCTCTTGGGTCATATAAGCTTCGCCTCCAGCGGCAAAGCCACCAACCTCTTCATGGCGTACCCCCACCCACGCTATATCGCTTTGCCGTAACGCATCTGTGAAGTGATTAAGTGTATCTCCCACAATGCCATAACAGCGCTTTGCTCCAGCGTTTTGAAGTGTATCAACGATGATTTCAGCAACATTCACGCTCATCAGCGACTCCTTTCGCAGTAGGTTTGAGTCCTGGCAATTCCTAGAAATTACCAGGGCAACACCCACAGCCTAGTTGCTGTTCAGCGACTTTGCTGGCCTAAAAAGCTTATTGATAGGACGCTAACGACACAAAATGCTGCAATGCAGCAAAAACCAGCTATACTGTCAGAGTGTCCCTTTATAGGAGGATCACCTAATGACCTTTCCTCTAGTCATGTATGTAGAAGACGACGAAGTGCTCGCATTTTGGAGCCTACAAGCGAAATGGCAACAAGCTGCCAACGAAGCATTGGCAGCCTATTTCGGTTAAAAACAGCCGTTTTTACCATTTGCACGCCCCTTTAGACGAAAAGATGACTACCCAAGCCGACGTTCCTTGTCGGCTTTTTCGTCATATGAAAATCTTTTCCATTCAATGATGTAGGAGACTTATCCGCCTAAATGTAAGCAAATGCTTACGATTTATGGCAAATCACTTACATCTTTTGGACTACCCCTGGTGCTGAAAAGCGCCTAATATCTGACATTACAGCTAACTTGCTGCATAGCACAAAGTAAGCCGTGTATAACTAAAATACCTCTAAAACCCTGAATCAGGAGTGCTCGCCATGCAACACTCAGTTAACCAAGGCCAAGCAGTGGAAGTAGATGTCATGGAAGTTTGGGCGAAAAGTGCCCAGCTACAACGCGCTGCATTTGATGCAGTTGCCGCTTATATGCGCCAGCAGTAAGCCTTAATAGCAGTCAGCATTTTTTACTGCATCGCCTCACTAGTTGCGCTTCGATGTTCCAGGCACAGCTTGGGAGTCGATGCAGTATTTACAGCGAGAGTCTAAACGACTCCCCTCAAGCCAGTAGCTATTCCCCTGCGCTAAGCTCGGCCAAGTAAGTGTCTTGCAAGATATACATTCGCTTTACATCGCGATACTTACCATTAATAAAAAACTCCTGTACCAGATGTCCCTCTTCAATAAAGCCACTCTCTTCGTAAAGGTGAATCGCTTTGACGTTTTCTACCGCGACAATAAGATATACCTTATGAAGGTTTAAGATCGTGAACGAGTAATGCAGCGCCTGTTGTATTAACGAGCGCGCAAACCCTTTACCTTGGTGTTCAGGCGTAATGATAATTTGGAACTCACCGCTGCGGTGAATGTAGTCAATCTCAATCAGCTCTACCAGACCAATCGCGTTACCATTGCTGTCCTCTGCGACAAAGCGCCGTTCGGCGTTGTCATGAATGTGTTTGTTATAAAGCTCCTCCAGCTCATCAAATGACTCGTAAGGCTCTTCAAACCAGTACGACATAATACTCTGGTTATTATTGAGCTCATGGACAAAGCGTAAGTCATTACGCTCTAGTGCACGCAAATAAAGTTTGTGGCTCATCGCCTGCTATCCTTATGAATACTCGCTGCCAGCTAACTTATCAAAAATTAAATCAGCAAAAACCAGCTCAGTAAAAGCCAATCCTTTAAAAACCAGTCTTTAAAAACCAGTCCTTTAAAAACCAATTCGGTAAAACATTTTACATTGCTCTCATTTCAGACGTTGGAACGAAAATAGCGCCGCTAAGGGATGCTCTCTACCCTCTATAAGCGCCCTTAATAGTTTTGCACCAATCATGCTATAGCTGATGCCGTTACCGCCATAAGCCATGGCAAACTGTACCCGTGGGCCATGCTCTTCGTGGGGGCCAAAAAAAGGCAGGCCATCGTCGGTTTCAGCAAAGGTGCCGCCCCAAGAGAACGTTGGGTTGATATCCAGCTTAGGCAAAAGTTCCTCGACCTTACGTGCTAGCCCTTCGGCCTTCTCTTCTACCCGTGCATCACGGCGCTTGGGGATATCTTCATCGTCGTCATCGCCCCCGACGAGAAGTCGTCCATCGCGGGTAGTGCGCATATAAAGGTAGGGTCTCTCAGACTCCCACGCCATAGTATGGCGTAACTTGCCTAATGCCTCTGGTGGTATCGGGTCGGTAATAAGCGCGTAGCTACTACGATTGACCGCCACCGACTCAGACAACCAAGCCTGCGATTCATACCCCGCCGCCATAACTACATATTGGCAGCGCAACGTGGCACCGTTGGTCAGCGTCAGCGTAACTCCTTGCTCATCAGGTACCATCGTTTCCACTTGAGTGCGGTCATACACTTCCCCGCCGCGCTCTACTACCTTGGCAAACAGTTGATACGCCATACGGTAAGGTTGACCTCCTCCCCGCCCTGAAGGACGGGGATTCCTGGTTGTTACCTTCCAGGTTCCTGCTTCATAGTCCGTTGCTCCTTGGGATTGCCCGCAGAGGCTTACGCAGACTCCACAGGCTTAACCTCCCGCAAGCCCTGCGGTAGTTGTTTCATGCTGGTGCTGGCGGAGCTTGTCAGCGCCCGTCAGTATGGCCTTGCCTGATTGCAAAATATTGCGAGCGGCATTCACGTCGCGGTCGATGCCTTGGGTGCCACAGCTGGGGCAGTCCCAGGTACGGACATTCAGCGGCATGTTGCCGGTGATATGGCCACAGTGAAAGCACCGCTTCGAGCTGGGATACCATTTGTCGATCTGGACGAAATCGCGCCCGTACCGCTCGGCCTTGTACGCCAGTTGTTGCGTAAGCTGATGCCAGCCCACGTCGCTGATGGCCTTGGCCAGTGAGCGGTTTTTGACCATGTTCTTAATCTGCAAACTCTCCGCAGCAATGACTTGGTTCTCGTGAATAAGCTGCGTGGAGAGTTTGTGGGTGGCGTCGCGGCGCTGATCGGCCAGTTTGGCATGTACCTTCGCCACACGAAGCCGCGCCTTGGCACGGTTTTGGGAGCCATTTTGCTTGCGTGACAACCGGCGCTGCGCCCGCGCCAGCGTTTGCTCAGTACGTCGCAGAAAGCGCGGGTTAGCGATTTTATCGCCATGGCTGGTAATGACGCGATGCGTCAGCCCCAGGTCAATACCGACCATTTTCGGCGTTACAGGCAGCGGTGTAACCGCTTCCTCTACCAGGAAGCTGACATGGTAACGACCAGCGGTATCGCAGCTCACCGTAATGCTACTCGGTGTGCCAGCAAAAAACCGGCTCCAGCGAATGTTCAGCGGCTCTTTGTGCTTAGCCAGCCATAGCTGGCCATCGCGCCAGCGAAAACCATTGGCCATGTAGGTGGCCGACTGTTTGCGCTGTTTTTTCTTGAAAGTGGGGTAGCGTGCCTGGCCTTTGAAGAAGTTGCTAAACGCTCGATCCAGATGCCGAAGCGACTGTTGCAAGCAGACATTTGAGACCTCGGTCAGAAACGCCGTGTCCGGCTGTTTCTTGAGGGTAGTGAGGGCTTTGGCGGTAGCGTTGTAGCCCATGCGCTCCTGGTGCTTGAACCAGGCATCGGTACGCTGGCGCAGAAAGTGGTTGTAGACGTACCGCACACAGCCAAACGTCCGGGCAAGCTGCTCAGCTTGCTCAGACGTTGGATAAAACCGATAGCGGTAGGCGCGGTGTACGGTGGTCATGTTTAAAATCTAGCGTGCTAAATATAGCCTGTCAACCAGGAGGCGCTGTGCGCCTCGCGCTTTCCTTTCTCGCACTAAAAGATACGAGGTTTGACGCGCAATTTGATCAAGACTGGCGGCTAAATGAGTGAGAATAGCGCCAGGGGCAGCAAAACCGTACTCTTTTAAAACAGCCTCGCGATCAAGCCAATCGGCGTCGAAACCGTGCTTTTTGCGCAACGCCAGCTCTTCTTTTAGTGACTCAACATCATCTTCACTACTGGCGTAATAAAGGCTTTTCTGGCGTTCAAACTCCACATCACCAAGCCCTGCCGCCAAGCTTTCAAGCTCACCAATAGCATTGGCACAGGCGCGATAGGCAAGCACCGCATCGTCTTCCCCATACCGCACTGCTAAATCAGTCATGTGGGTGTCAATTTCGTACTGTAGCAGCGCCGTGCTGGCAGCAGAACTCCCCCAGCCCACATCACGCCGCTCAAGTATCACCACATGGTGGCCATGGCGGCTTAACTCATCAGCAATTAACGCACCGGTAATTCCGCCACCAATCACCACTACCTCGCTTTGCTGATCGCGAGTCAACTGGGGAAAGGTTTTCAACAGGCCGTTCTTAACCGCCCAAAAGGGGTAGCCGCTTTTTAGGTCCATCGTGTTGCCTATGCTGGGGAGACTTGCAGTATGCTGTTAACCATAGATGTTTCCTGAAAACTTGCTCGATAAAGCGCTGCTAAGTAATCGCCCATACACAAAAAAGGAGTTCCACATGATTGATTTACGCAGTGACACGGTGACTCGCCCTACGCCCGCCATGCTAGAGGCCATGATGGCAGCACCGGTTGGCGATGACGTGTGGGGCGATGACCCTACGGTTAATTCATTTCAAGCAAATCTGGCCGAACTGGCAGGTAAAGAAGCGGCATTGCTATTCCCTAGTGGCACCCAAAGTAACTTAGTAGGATTAATGGCCCACTGTGAGCGGGGCGATGAGTACATTGTTGGGCAGTCAGCCCATACCTACAAATATGAAGGCGGGGGTGCTGCGGTGCTGGGTAGCATCCAGCCACAACCCATTGAGAACGCTGCCGATGGCACCTTGCCCCTGGAAAAAATCAGCGCTGCCATTAAAGCCGACGATTTTCACTTTGCACGCACGAAACTTCTGGCACTGGAAAACACTATTGGTGGCAAAGTACTGCCTGCAGACTACGTATTAAAAGCCACCGAACTAGCTCGCGAGCGAGGCTTGGCAACCCACTTAGACGGTGCTCGGCTGTTCAATGCGGCAGTTGCCACGGATACCTCGCTTAAGCAACTCTGCCTGCCGTTTGATAGCGTTTCGCTGTGCTTTTCAAAAGGCATGGGCGCACCAATAGGGTCAGCACTGGTGGGGTCTCAAACGCTTATCGACCGCGCTCGACGCTGGCGTAAAATGGTCGGTGGGGGCATGCGCCAATCCGGCATTATTGCCGCCGCCTGCCAGTATGCTCTGGCTCACCATGTCGCCGATTTAGCCGACGATCACCGCCGTGCTGAACGCTTGGCGGCGGGCTTAGCAAAGCTGCCAGGGGTCGAGGTTACCTCCCAGGCAACCAATATGGTATTTGCCCGTTTTCCCGATGCACATACTCAACCGCTTTCTGCATGGCTAAAAGAGCACGGCATTTTGATTGAGCTACTCTATGCTACGCGCTTTGTCATTCACCGTGATATTAACGATGCGGATATCGACAAGGTGATTGCTGTTATGGAGGCTTACTTTAGTCGGCATTAGGTTTTGTTGAAGGTACTCGTTTTTTTCGCTTGCGAAACTCCGGTGACAGAGGGCATAGCCCGCAATAACTCCCTTCTGGCAAGAGATAATCAAGGCAGCAGTGCCGATGAAGCTGCACCGGCACTTCTCCATTCTCTGTCACCCGCGTCGTTTGCCGCTTAGAGCCGAACATCGGATTGCGCTCATTTTCGGGCCAGGTGCGGCACTCCAGCAGGAATTCTCTATCGCTGGCAGCACGCTGGATAGTCTCGGGAGACAGTGTGTCTAGCTGTTGGGCAAGGGTAAGTATCGTCTCCAAGCGCCGAGAAACATTCCCCCACAAAATTTTGGACGGCACGCCAGAGTGCGAGGAGAGGTAGGCAATCAACGGTTGCAGATGCTCCTTGATCAGAGGGATATAACGTTGCTGGGTGCCGAGGCCAGCAATACTTTCGCCAAGCTGGGGAATGACGAAGGTAACTGGAGTGGCATCTTCATCCAAGATTACCGATATATCCTGCGGCCTGACGGGGAAGCCATGCTGTAGCACCGTTGCAGCGACGGCGACAGGAGGAACAAGAAGAGTGACGTATTTCAGTAACCAGATCGATGCCACTGGTCGCAAATCGTCAACACCATAAAAACGAGCGCGCTTTACCAGAATCTCGTCGATCTTCTCCGGCTCATTGAGCAAGTCGGCTAGCAAGTAAGCGTTATTCCCCACAGCCTCCCTACAGGTCAGGCCTTCACCGAAGTGGGCCCACTCATCTCGGAAGATGGGCGTCAATAATTCGATCATACGGTCCTCAATGCTCACTGCGCACATCAAGGGCTTCGACCAGCAGGTCGGCGAAGCTTAGGGCAGAAGGTAGAGCCCCAAAGTGAATAAAATTAGCTGGAAGATAGATCTCATCACCACGTTGCAAGCTGCGCATATGCTCCCAAATACCCTGTGCAAAAAACTGTTCACGAACGGGGCTATTAGCGAATGGGCTTTCTAAGATTACTAAGCGGGCGTCTATATCTATCAAAGCGTCAAGGCTGACGGTCGTAAAACCCAAGTGATTGTTCTGCCCTTGCCAAGCATTAACCAGTTCCAATTGATCTAGGGCGCTTTGAAACATACTGTTGCTACCAAATACCCGAGCATGGTGATGATCCATTAAGCGAATGATTAAAAGAGGGGGCTGGTTATCGGGGAGCCTATCCTTCAATGCCTGGAGGTGCTGCTCGCTTTCGCGTATCAAGCTGTCTGCGGAGTTCTTCTCACCGATGTGTTTACCTAGCTGACGAGTAAAGTCGGTTAGTCGATGCCAGGGAGCTATCCCTATTTCGTTATCATAGGGTGTTAGGCTCACCGTCGTCGCGATGCCAGATAACCTATCAGTAATTTGTGTCAAATTTGGTGACATCAAAATCTGCCGTGGTGAAAGTAGGCTAAGCAGCTCCAGGTTGGGCTGGAAGAGCAGGCCAAGGTCAGTGGCATCCGATAACATGGCGGCAGAGAAGGTTTGAGTTTTAGACTGAGTGAGTGCTATAGGAGCTACATTCATAGCTAACAGTGTTTCGACGATGCGTATATCAAGCGCAGCAATGGATGGGGCATTAGAAGACGCTAGACTTTTAGTAGGCAGCGTTAAAGCCATAATGACGGTCATCACCACGACACTATTAAATAACAGCCTAGTGAGAATAGTGGAACACGGCATGATAATCACTTTTGAATAAAACGGCGGTGAATATTGATACCAAAAGGAAAGGGGCTTTCCCCCTTTCCTCTATTTTTGTGCGCTGATATTTTGAGCGTGTCGCGGATTCAATCAAAACTCAAAGCGGATGCCGCTATAGAATGTTCTGGGGTCGCCTACGCTAATTCGAGTATCACCACCGGAGGCAACTATATACTTCTCATCGGTCACGTTTTTGACACCCAGGTCAAAACGCAAGCGGTCGCCGCTACCAACAGGTAGGTAGTACCAGAGCCCAGCATCAACAACGGTATAGTCGCCAAGCTCATAGCTACGGAGGGTCTCACCAAGGTTGTTAACGTGGCCATTATCGCCATAACGATTGCTGGAATAGGTAATGCCACTGCCGATGCCTAGCCCCCGAAGCGCACTTTCTGGGTTCTGGAATTCATAGCTCGCCCAGAGGCTAGCCGTTGCCTTAGGTACATTGCGTGGCCGGTTTCCATTCGTTACTTCGTTATCGCTGACAATCTCAGCATCAAGCAAGCCAATGGCGCCACGCAGGTTGAAGCCATCTACTGGGTTAGCAGCTAAGGAGAGCTCTGCTCCCCTAGAGGTAATGCCGCCGGTTGGCACCGGTTCCCCGTTAATGGTTTCCACCACATTGTCTTCGCGAAGGTCAAAAATCGCGCCGGTAATAAAGTAGCGGTTATCGGCAGAACTCCACTTCACACCTGCTTCAACCTGCCGACCTTCTCTAGGATCCTGTTCGAATACCTCTTGGTTGCCTACATAGATATTTTGAGGCTCAAAGGTTTCTGCGTAGCTAAGGTATAGATTCAATCCTGGCGTGGTTTCCCAAACCAGTCCGAGACCTTTTGTCAGCTTACTGCTGCTACCCGAGTCAATGTCAATTGCAGCCCCTGTCAATAAGTTGTCATTATGATAGTTGTTCTCGGATACTTCATATCTAAGCCCAAGATCAAGCGTCACCGTTTCCGTAAGCGAGAACTCGGTAGACGAGAATATGCCATGTGATTTTTGGCTGACATCGAAAAATTGGTCACTGCTGGGTGAATCAAGATCATTGATAAGAGAAAAAGAGTTAGGCGATGAGACAGTACCTCCGATTTGAGGGTTACCGCTTAAATTGCGCCATTCATGGTTGAACTCTCGATACTCAACCCCCGTTGCTACTCGTATAGGTATAGCCGTATCGATTTCACCGATTATCTGAGAGCGGGCAAACTTGTATGTCCGCACGCCGTCCTGGTTGGCACCGACACGCCTGGATAATGTCTCTCTATCGGCGCCCACAGAGATGACTTCGGCACGAAGATCCTCACTAGTTTCTCTAGAATAGAAAAGCTTATTATCGATCTCCCAAGCTGGATCTGCTAATGGAATGACCACATCAAGTTCAGCTAGGTAATATTGGTTGTCGCGTTCATTGGGGATATTTCCATCGAAGCGAGTATCAAAAGGAACATCAGCTAGTTGGCGTTGTGAATTCCCCAGCGGTACTGTAATTAATCCTCTGTCTATTTCTCGGCGATCCTGGGAATATTCATGGTTGAACCCTACCCGTGCACCAGAATCACTGTGCCAGAGCAGTGCAGAAGATAGAAATTTCCTATCAACAGAGGTGTCGCGAAATGTTTCGCTGTCCTCAAGAGAGCCTGTGATACGGTAGGCAAGGTTTTGGCTGTCACCGACCGGGCCGGTGAGGTCGACCGTTCCGCGGCGTTGGCCATGCTCATCGAAGGTTGTCGAGATGGCATGCTCTCGCTGGAACTGCGGCTGCTTGGTCTCTATGTTGACAATACCACCTGGCGACATACGACCGATATCTGCAACGGGCCCTTTGATGAGTTGAATGTTATCGATAGTTGCCGGATCAATGCGGCTTTCATGACTAAAAGGTACGCCGTTTCGATAAAAATTATCGTTGCGGCCGAAACCGCGAATCAGTGCCTGCTCACGAGTGCCGCCATAGCCATCAGCCACGACCACATTGGGTGATAGGCGAAAGGCATCGGCCATTTCACGGGCCTGTTGGTCTAGCAGAAACTGTTCTGGGATGACATCGATAGTCCGCGGCACATCAATAATATCTTTGGGAAGACGCATCGAAGAGTCAGCGTAGCGGGCTTCATAGCGGGCAGGCAGAGTGCCGTAGACGGAGACTGTTTCCAGGCTCTGGTCAACTTGCCTATCAATGATATCCAACCGATAACTACCATCAACGCGGCGCACTGGCGCAAGCCCTGTGCCTGCTAACAACCGCTGCAATCCTTCATCAACACTGTATTGCCCCTGCAGGCCAGCGGTCTGCTTGCCGCTGGTCAATGACGCATCAAAAGCGATCTCGATCCCAGCACTCACCGCAAAACGATTAAGCGCCGTATCGAGCCGTCCTGCTTCGATGGAGTAGCTTTGCTGAGCGGTGCTGCCCTGCCCTACTACTTGTTGGGCAAGCGCCGTGGTGGGCAATCCGCCTGCCAAGCAACTGGCCAGCAGGCCGTATTTAATGGCTCGCGCCAGAGGCGTACGGATAAAGCGAGAGTGCGCTTGCTGCGTCGTCATGAAGATCCCCGTTGAGTGATGTATGTTTTTATGTCTACATCTTCTCTTCCGAACGAGAACGAGAACCCCTCAATGTTTTTGTTAATTTTTTTGCTTTAAGAGCTAGCCATCACTACGCGGCTCCAGGGCCACCCATAGTGGCGTGCGGTAAATCAGCTCCAGAGACAAAGCATCGGCAAGGCTGGCCAGGGCACGGTCGGTATCTTCAAGGGAGAACACACCGCTCACCCGCCGGTTGGCCACCTCAGGCGCGCAGCGTACCACCCCATGACGATAGCGCGCCAAGGTATCAAGCACCTCGATTACCCGCATACTCTCAGCCACCAGCCGACCTTGAAAGCGGGCTAGCTCGGTAGGGTCTAATGGCTCGGTTGGCGACATTCCCGCTTTGCTCATCGCAGCTTGCTGCCCCGCATTGAGCATCACTCTGTCTGGGCTTCCCCGCTGCTCCAGGGCTACCCGCCCCTCGTATACCGCTACGCGGGTGCTGTCTGCTTGTTGTTGTACGCTGAAGTGAGTGCCGACTGGATAAGAGAGCCCGTCCCTGGTCATCACGCTGAATGCACGGGCATCCGCTGTTGTGGCGGTGGTAATCAGCACCCCGCCGCGCAGCAGGTGGAGTCGCCGTTGATGCCCATCGAAACTTACGTCGATGGCGGTATCGGTATCCAGGCGGAGTTGGGTGCCGTCGCTCAACGTCACATTACGCATCTCGCCAATGCCGGTAGCGTAGTCAGCGAATTGGCGTTGCCATTGGGGCGTACGCGGTAGCCCAAACCCCAGGCTGCTAACTAACAGAGCAACACCGCCCCACTGCAATAAATGGCGCCGAGAGACCTGTGGGGAGGCCTCGAATAACTCACTGCGCGCCGCATGGCGCGGCAATGCCCCAAGCCGGCCGTCGATCGCCTGCAACTGCTGCCAGGCACGTTCATGCTCCGGTGCGGATTGCCGCCACTGCAGGCAAGCCTTGCGCTGGGCATCGGTGGCGTCGTCGCTCCATAGCCGAGCCATCCACAGGCTGGCCTGCTCCAGAGCAGCCGGGGGGATGGTTTCTGGAGAAGAGCTATCTTGAGAAGTGCTCTCTCGAGAAGTGCTAGCGGACGAGGGACTCATTGCATCGGCTCACTTATGGTTTAGGTTCGCTCATTGCTTGGTGACACACCAGTAGCGCCTTGGCGATGTACTTCTCCACTGAGGAGACCGAAACACCCAGTGATTTGGCAATTTCCGGGTAACTCAGGCCATCAAGACGACACATTAGAAACGCCCGCCGCGGCTTATCGGGTAACCGATGCAGAAGCACATCGATCTCGACCAGCGCTTCAATGGCAAGCGCCCGCTCCTCTGGCGATGGCGCCTCGGGTTCTGGTAGCAGGCTTAGGGTTTCCAGATAGGCAGCTTCAATACGCCGACGGCGGTAGTGATCGATCACTAACCCCTTGGCGATCTGAGTTAAAAAACGTCGCGACTGATCCGGCGCTGGCGTGGTGCCCCGCGCCAGTATACGTAGGTAGGTATCGTGAGCGAGATCCGCAGCGGTATGGGAACAGCCCAGCTTGGCGCTCAACCAGCGCCGCAGCCAACTGTGATGATTGTGATAGAGCGCGTCGAAAGGACCCTCGCGTCTATCCCGTTGCTTTATCGATACCATCGCCCGTTGCCATTGATTGCCGGTGCCAACTGCCCCAAAAAGCACAAATGGGCAGCACAAGGCGCAAACAATAAATGATAATACTTATCATTACAAACGTATTAGCAGTATCGAATTATTAACCCTTAAGCCACTTCGCTCAGGGCTTGTTCAAACCAGGCCAGGGTCTGCTGACGCTGAGATTCACCGTACAACTCGACAAAACGGGTTGTCATGTAGTCCCTGTGATTATTTAAAGCGTCGATGCGCTTGCGGATGTAGGCTTCAGTCAGCGGAATACCACAAATTTCGGTGATGCAATGGTGCCATTCGTCATAGGTGCTAGGAATAAAGTCGGACATATTGACTCCTACTGAACAGTCCACAAGGGGAAGGCCCTAGGCAGAAATAGATATAAATGCAACGTAATAACATACCACAAAAGATGCAAGCAAGCGCCTAGGGCAGGCACCGCCGACAAGTGATAGCACTCATCACAACAAACGTGTTAGCGGTATCAAACTCCTGAGGAAAATAGGTGGCGTTAGGGCTCAGGAGGCGTTTCCAGTGCCTCAACTAGGGACTCGGCGAAGCGCAGGGCTGAAGGAAGGCCTCCAGCAATCCAGAAAGTGCTCGGAAGCACAATTACATCACCGCGTCTTACACTGGGCAGATAACGCCATAACGCGCTATCTGTTATTTTTTCTTCAATACCTGCTGAGTTATAGGATCTGATAATCACCAACCTAGCCTCAGTGTCGAATAAATGCTCAACGCCTACTTGCGCGTATCCCCACTGATTAGTTGCACCTTCCCAGGCATTGCACAGCCCTAATTGCTGTGAAACAGCATTCAGCAAACTATTATTGCCAAATACACGGATATGTCGCTCATCCAGCAGTTGTACGTAAAGCATGGGTGTACAGTCTTCGGCGACCCGATTTCTTAGGCTGGTCAGTCGAGTCTGGGTTTCTTGGACAAGATGGTTTGCCTGCTTCTGTTGTTCGGCTAACTTACCAAGCCCATATGTGAAGTTTAATAGGCGATTCCACACATCACCTTCAACAGAATAAGGATAGCTATCAACAACACTCGCTGGAGCAATAAGTGAAAGCCGTGCTTGTTGGCTAGCTTGCCAAGGCGCGAGCAAAACCCTGCTTGGCGAAACTTGTTGCAGAAGCTCCATATTTGGACCTGGCAGACCAACCTCACTTATACTAGAGGAGGAGTAGGCATTTCCTGTCCAAAAATTGAAGGAGTTCCGCTGCATTATAATAACTTGAGATACTCCTAGCTCAATCAGCGTCTCAGCTATTGGAAGATCAAAGGCTGCGATGGGGGATTCTGTGGATGCCAGAGCTTCTGTGGAATATATAGCAAAAAAAATAAAAACTGAGATTATCGCCTTACATAACCTTCGACAAACCACCATTAATAAAAAATCCATCACTCCCTCTTTTAATCACCGAAACAGATAACTACAAATCACTCAAAACATATATCACCAGAATATAATCCGATGAAAAAATACTGGAAGGCTGCCTATTTCACAGCCCTCCCATTATCACTTAGTAATTATAATTCATCGTGAAAGAAAAATTCCTGGGGTCGCCATAGTAGTTATGTCTAGTGTTAGCCCTAACTGTTGAATAATATTTCTCATCAGTAAGGTTATTCCCCTTAAAACTAACATCAAAATTTTCATTGAAGCGATAGCCTAATTGAGCAGAAAGCAAAGTATAGCCACCCTGCTCCCAGCGATTAGTGCCGTCTTCAGCATAAATGCGGCTGACAGCATTAACACCAGCACCAATACGCCACCCTTGGTTGACGTCGTCTGAGAAGCGATAGCGGGTCCAAAGATTGAAGTTATGTCGTGGAGTATCGGGTGAGAGGGATAGCCCTTCCATGCTGTCGTCGCGCCGATATTCGGTATCCGTATAAGCGTAACCGGCACTTATATCCAAGCGTGGCAGCGGGCTACCGGAGATCTCGGCTTCAAAGCCACGGCTGCGCGTCTCTCCAAGCGGGATAGAGAAAGCAGAGTTCTCGGAGTCTGTGTAGGCTCGATTCTGATCCTCAATATTGAATACGGCAAGATGCCAATTGAATTCGCCGTCAGATGACCCGCCCTTTATGCCCACCTCTATCTGCTCTCCTGTGCGCGGCTCGATGATCTCACCGCTTGATTCAATTTCCGTTTGCGGCTGAAAAATTTTCGACACGCTTGCATACAAGTTCATGTTTGGAGTGGCTTCATAGACAAGCCCGTAATAAGGAGAGAACTTCCGGCCATCGCCACTTCTAAGACTTCCCCAATCTCCTTCTGCGAGATCAGATGTAATGTCATACCAATCGAGGCGTCCGCCAGTCACTAAATTTAAGCGTGGCATGATAGTCCAGTTGACTTGACCGTATAGGCTTTCTTGCTTTAAGTCTGCGTTGACATACCCAGGATAAAGAGAATACTCATCCGGTTCTGGCAGTTCGCGGGGAGAATAAATATTCTGGAAGGAGTGCTGGTTAAAATAGTCGCCTTCTCCGTAAGCATACGGGGTATGGCTTTCGTACTTATTGTAGCTGGCCCCTACGGTAGTCGCATGCTCGGCATCGAACAGATGAAATGGCGTCGTCAGACTCGCTTCCAGTGACTCACTCTTGGTTGTGTTAGACCAGGAATTATTACGTGTCAACATATCGCCTGAATCTTCATCAAGCACTAGCGTACCTTCACTACTAGTAACATTCATACGATATAAGTCAATATAATTAGCTTTTAGACTAAAGATTCCGCCATTATCAAGATAATGTTCCAAATCAGCAAAGTAACGAGTGGCATTTTCATGCGTTCGATCCCATGATGAGCCAAGATAGCTCGAACGATCAACATCGAATAAGTTGCCATCGCTGGCAACGGGTAGACCTGAATGGGGTCGGGAGTTTCCAGTTTGCCTCGCGACACCAACCGACAAGGTGGTATCTGGGGTAAAATCGTACTCCAGCGTGCCGTAACCGATTGCATCTTCAGCATAAACTTTATCTACGAACGATTCCTGGTCTGCGTAGACGCCCACGATGCGGCCACGCAGGCTGCCGCTCTCGTTCAATGGGCCGGTAACGTCAACCGTACTGCGATAGGTGTCCCAAGAGCCAGCAGAGAGCGACATATCAAAACCGAAGTCTCGGCGAGCGCGCTTGCGCGCTAAGTTGACGGTACCGCTGGGCTCACCGCTACCCATCAGAATACCAGTGGGGCCCCGCATAACCTCTATGCGGTCGTAGAGCGCTGTGTCATAAAGCCCGGTATTGGCAAGCGCACCGTATGGTGCTGTAACTCGATTACCATCCAGCATGAGCGAATCAATGTCATAGCCGCGAGACCTGAGCTGATACTGATTTGGCCCATAGGACATCATACTAATACCTGTGGCCTGCTCCATCGCCTCTTTGAGATTGGTCAGGTTTTGATCGTCTAGCTTTTCCCTGGTCAAGACGCTGACAGATTGCGGAATATCTCGGATGGCTTGTTCGCTCAAGCCAATGGTGGTTCGAGCCGTGGTAAATGAATCGCTATCCTCGGTAGTCACAGAGCGTTGCCACTCAGCTTCCACATGTACCGTTGACAACGCTACATCCCCAGGCCGCTCCTCCAACCGATAGCTACCATCAGCTTCCTTAACCAAAGCCAAACCACTACCGCTGAGTAGTGCCCGCAATCCACCTTCGACATTGTAATCACCGGATAGCCCGCGGGTTTGCTTACCCTGGGTCAGGCTGGCGTCAAAGTAGATGACCACGCCGGAATCGGCGGCAAAGTGGCTGAGGGCGTTACCCAGGTCACCGGCGGGCACTTCAAAATGCTGCGCACTTTGCTGGGCTGGTTGCTGGGCTGGTTGCTGAAATTGTTGCTGAAATTGTTGCTGAAATTGTTGCTGAAATTGCTGCTGAAATTGCTGCTGAAATTGCTGCTGAGACTGTTGCTGGGCGTGGGCGGTCAGTGGCAGCAGAGCGCTGGGTAGTGATAGCGTTGTACACAGCACTGCACCACCAATCGCTTGGGCGAGCCGTGTCTTTTTAAACCTCGTGTTGTGCATTGGTTCCCCTCTGGTTATTAGCAACAAAAAAGTGCCTCTTTAACCAGTAGGTCGAACAGGAAACAAAAAGGTACCGTCATTGGCGAAAATTATTTTTTTTCGTCTACCATTGCCCAATAACGCGTGCGGAAATTGACCGATACCGGGAAGGATTTACTTAGCGCATGCAGCGCCTGGTCGGTATCGTCCACTCTGAAAGCGCCGGTAATACGATAATTGGCCACACTGGGAGCGCAGCGTAAAACACCCGTGCGGTAGCGGCTCAGCTCTGCAAGAAACGCATCCAGACGCATGTTTTGCACCACCAGCATCTGACGAGTCCAGGCGCCATCAGTGGGTGCTAGGCTTGTTGGTGGGGAAGCCGTGTCGGCGGTAAAGGTTAGCTGCTGACCGGCAAAGCACTGGTTTTGAGACCCCGTGCGAGTGGTCACTGCCACGCTGTGCTCGAACACAGCCACCTGGGTTTCCCCTTCCAGCATCCGCACCGAGAACCGGGTGCCCTGGGCACGCACCCTGCCCTGCGGCGTTTGCACAATAAAAGGTCTCGGGCTTTCGACACTATCACTGGCGGTGGTCACCATGATTTCGCCTTCACGCAATATCACCAAGCGCTCGTTGGCGTTAAAGTGGATATCCACCGCTGAGGCGGTGTTGAGTATCAGAGTGGTGCCATCGTCCAGCGTTAGCTGTTTGATCTCGCCAGTGGCGGTGTGGTGATCCGCCAGCCAGAGCTCAACCGGGGCGTGGCGATAGGCGGCTACGCCCAGAGTCCCCGTGCCAAGCATCAGCACCAAGCCTCTCAACACACTACGACGGCTCATACTGAAGTGCTGCTCGGCACGCTCCAGTGTGTTCAGTGCCAGATGGCCCGGCACTCGACCAAGCCGAGCCTGCAGTTGGTCTACCCGCTGCCAAGCCCATTGATGCATTGGGTCGCTACTTAGCCACTGCTGCAGGGCCTGCTCATCTGCTGGCCCTGCCTCTTCCGAACACAGGCGTGCATACCATTGTGCAGCCGCTTGTAGCGCCTCCCGCCGTGACTGGTTCAGTTCATGAGGGGCTGTGGAAGCCAAAGGTTACAACTCCGCTTCCAGCGCATAGAGCAAACAGGACTCGGTGGCCTTGGCCATATATTTTTTGACCGAGCTGAGCGATACACCCAGCTCCTGGGCAATATCCGCGTAGCGCATACCTTGTAACTGCGATAGCAAGAAAGCACGCCGTACTTTGCTACCCAAGCCACTAAGCATGGCATCCAGTTCGTGCAGGGTTTCCAGTATGATGGCCTGCTCTTCTGGCGAAATGGCTACCGGTTCCGGCTGATGGGCCATACTTTCCCAATAGGCTTTTTCCAATGCATGGCGGCGGAAATGATCGATAAGAACCCGGTTGGCGATGGTCGCCAGAAAACTGCGTGGCTCGCGGATAGCCTCAATCTGGCGTTCGGCATCGCTGCGCCCCAGAATGCGCACAAAGGTATCCTGAGCAAAATCCGCCGCCTGCTGCGAACAGCCCAAACGACCACGCAGCCAGCCAAGCAGCCAGCGGTGATGGTCGGAATAGAGGGTATGTACCTGCTCGCGCAGTGGGTAATTCCCAGACGACATGGTTACCTTCTGGCCTCAGAAATATGCAAATGATAATTATTGCCATCATATTGGGTGGCCCAGGAGGATACAAGCCCTTGCCATCGATTTGTGAGCTTATGTATCTGTAAAATTGTGCCAGATAGAGCCAATGGTTGGGTGCGACTTTCACTTCGATTTGAAGGCCCGTTTCAGGTTCGTGATAACCGCGACGCGGACTGTGAGGCAGCCTCTCCCCTACCCGCCTCTGCTTGGGCTAAAAATGCCCCAAAAAGACCAAAAGCTTGCCCAGCAAACACGTGATAGCGTTCATCACAATAAGCGTATTAGCAGTAACAAATCCCGGCGGGAAAGCAGGTGGCGTTAGGGTTCAGTGGGCGTTTCCAGCGCTTCAACGAGAGCCTCGGCGAAGCGTAGGGCGGAAGGGAGAGAGCCGAAATGGTTAAAGGTTGACGGCAGGAAGATAAAATCACCACGTTTTATCATGGGCAAATGTTGCCACATGCCACTTACTGCGAATTGTTCGCGACTGGGGCTGGTAGCGTAAGGACTTTCTAATATCACTAGACGGGCATTGATATCGACTAAGGAGTCAACACTAACCATGGTGACTCCAAAGTAATTCCCGGAATCTTCCCAGGCATTTAACAGTCCCAGTTGATCAAGGGAACCTTGAAATAGACTGTTATTACCAAACACCCGGGCATGTTTATGATCCATCAAGCGAACAACCAGTAGGGGTAATATTTGTTCGCCAGCTATCCTACTTCTCAATGTTTGGAAATCCGACTCGGTTTTCTGAATCATGATTTCCGCGAGATCCTTCGAACCAATGGCATCTCCCACCTCTCTTGTGAATGACATCATTCGTTGCCAGCTATTTGCTTCGATTTCTGAGTTATATGGAGTTAGGCTTTTCACCGTGGCAACACCCGATAGTCGAGGAACCATATGTATAAATTCTGGCGATGTCAGAACCAGTTCGGGTGAGACTTGATCAAGAAGTTCAAGGTTGGGCTGTATAATGGTTCCGAGGTTAATGGCCTGTGGCGCTCCTTCTAGCGTGGAGTATGGGGTGTTCGGATCTATAACGGCCCTAGGCACTATGCCCATCGACAGCAATGTTTCAGTGACACGATAATCAAGAGAAGCAGTGGAAGGGATGTCACTGGCGTTAGTTGCTAAGCTAGGAGCAGAGAGTACCAGACACGCAATTGGGATCATCGTTACCATGCAGCGAAATAGCAGCATACGGACGATAGAGAAACAGAGCATAACAGTCCTTGCTTGATCTTAGTAAAGCAACTGAAGTCTTTATGTTGCTAAAAGCAGCCTCTCTAAGCCCATCAAGGGTAGGTGCAGCTTGCTGCTACCACAGCAACATCTAAGCATTATTAACAGCCTACTGCCCCATAGTGCCAATGGGACAGCGGCTTTAAACTAAAACTCCATCGTTGCAGATAAGATCACGCTTCTCGGCTCACTTAGGCGAAGACGACCACCGCTACCTCCTGCAGACTCCCAATAGTCTTTATCTAACAGATTATTTATGTTAGCCCTCACTGTTATTGGGTGATCATCAAACTGATAACCTGCTCCAACATCCCAACGCGTCCACCCTGGTATCTCTCGAGTGTTACTGGCATCAATATATTGTGAGCTACTTTTGACAATACGTGAATTTAGAGTCAATCCTGAGATAGGGGCATCCCACTCAACACTGACATTACCCAGCCATCGTGAGATACCCGGTGCTTGGTTTCCGTCGTTAATTCCATCTTGCGTTTCAGTTAAAGTCGGCTGTAGATAAGCTATACCACCTAGCAGCTTTAAGGTTGATATAGGTTGGCCAAAGATATTGATTTCGATGCCGCGATTACGCTGCTCACCATCTTGAGTTGATATAAATGCTCCATCAGTGGAGCCTGGAAGAGTGATTGTACTCGGCTGTCGAATTTCGAAGGCACTCACTGCCCCACCAAAATTACCAAGATCTAGCTTTATACCTGCTTCTAGTTGTTGAGTTTTGGATGGAGGGAATGTTTCTCCAGCATTTTCTGCTGTCGCTGGGGCAGTATAACCAAGATCAAGCCCTTCAATATAGTTACCATAGATGGAAATGCTATCAGAAGGTTTTACCGTTACACCCACTGCAGGTGCTATAGCACTCTCATCATAAAGCGAGGTTCTATTCCCACTTTCAGTGTCAAAGTTCTCAATTCTGACATTCTGATGACGCGCTCCTAAGGTTAAAAGCAGTTGATCGTCAAGAAACCCAACTACGTTTGCTACTGCTATGGATGTCAACTCTCTTTCATAGGATTTAGGGATATCACGTGAAAGCTCAAATTGATCTGGGTAATCTATTACACCGACACTACGAAGTTCGGAAACTCTCACATTGTCGCTCTCGTAAAGGAACCCACCCTCCTCTCTTATCTGTGAGAGATTAATATTCAAGTTGTGAGTGACGCTACCTATCGTTAAAAGCCCCCGAATCCCAGCCATGGCGCTCCTTGTGTCAACATAGTCCGGGTAGTAGACAGGGAATGACGCCAGTGAGCCTGTAGCATCTAGCAGTGAGTGATTGGTTCTAAGGTTGTAGCGCGTATTGTTGCTTCCGCCAAAGCCACCATAGACCCCCCAATTAGAGGAGAAATCATATTCACCTTGCACAGATGCGTATGAATCCTCATTCTCTATTTCTTCCCATGATTGCGCTGTTTGCTTTCTTGCATTGGGAGCCGTGGGAGCATCTACTCTTTGTTGAATCTGCAGCCCAGATCCAAACCCACTAGCAGCATCTACGCTGTCTTTCTGATAACCCATATCGGCTGACAGTCGATAATTATCACCTTGGTAATCAATACCAAGGGCGGCAACGCCTAGCGATGAAGATTGACCGTCAACCGCCGTATCCCCGTCTCTCAAGACACCATTAAAACGTATACCAAGTTGATTTGATTCTCCGAATCTCCGTCCAGCATCTATATGAGTACCCAGCTGCGAGTCACTTTGATAAACAGCAGAGATTTCCGTAAGAGGAGTATTGCTTGCACGCTTAGGCACAATATTTATTGCACCACCAACTTGGCCTCTAGGTGATACACCATTTAATAGAGTGCTGGGGCCTTTGATTATCTCCACTCGCTCTACAGTTTCCATGGATATGGTGTTCAGTGGCATAACACCGTACATCCCGTTTAGGGATATATCACCGTTTGAGAGAGTAAACCCTCGAATGTTAAAGGCATCGCCTCCAGAGTTTGTTCCTCTCCCACGTAAAGCTATCTGGACTGATGGATCATTGTCAGCAATATCTGCCATGCTCCTGGCTTGTTGGCTTTTAATTAGTTCTGATGTGTAACTGGCTATATTAAAAGGGGCATCCATGATATCCATGTTGCCTAGCAGCCCGAGACGCCCGCCCGTTGCTACTTGTCCACCAAAATAAGCAATGGGGAGAGAGTTTGGAGTCCTAGCGCCTGTGACCTCAACTAATGGCAGTTCCACATCAGCAGGCCGCTCTTCCAACCGATAACTCCCATCCCCTTGCCGTACAGCCCTCAGGCTGGTTCCGTTAAGCAACCGTCCCAGCCCCTCATCAACACTATACTGGCCCTGCAGCCCAGGGCTTTGGCGCCCTTGCCCCAACTCGCCAGCACCGCTGATAAACACACCGGCCTCGGCGGCGAAGCGGTTGAGCACCGTACTAACTGGACCAGCGGGGATATCGTACTGTCGTGTTTGCTGCTGCGTGGTTTGCGCCATGGCGGGTAGTGCCAGCAGTGGCGTGGCTAACAAACCGAAAGCAGCTAGATGAACCGCCAGCGCGAGTGCGCGGCGACGTCTTGGAAACAGGCGAGTAGTGGTAAGCGATGGAGGTAATACGGTGCGTTGCTGTGGCATATTGGTTCCCCTTGCAGATGGTTTTTAGCTGCTTATATAGAGGAATCGAACCAGCGCAAAAAAGGGGAACCGGGAAAGCATCTTTATTTTTGACTAGCTTTTATTCAGAAACTGACTCAGCCGCCTCAATCTTGATCCACCATTGCATGACTTGCTGAATTTTTACCAACAGCAATCGGTTAGCCACCGCACAGCGACAATAGACCAAACTTAAAGGCGCAGTGCCAGCTGCAAATCCTCGTGCTCAAAGGCACTGGACATACGCGTGATCTCTGTACGTCGGGCACCGACCTCCTTTGCCACTGACTGCCAAGTCCGCGTGGCCTCTGCCACTTCGCGGATAATGGTTCGTGCTGATTGCAAGCCTAAGCCGAAGTACTCCGCGGCCTCTTCCAGTAGCCCTAGCGAGCAAGTTCCTTCATCAAGATCAATATTGGTGGTCAGAATACGCGCCTTCACATCCACCGGTGTCGGATTGAGATCATACGCCGGTGACAGTACCCACCCTCCCCGGCCAGTCCATAGAAAGCCGTGATTGCGTAGATGATCGTCAACATTGGACACCAGCACATTGAAGGCTACCCGGCGATAGAGCTGTACCGAATCTACCTTGGCCTGCGCGCCATTCGCCGCTAGGGCATCCACCAATTCGGGATAGCTTCCTCGTTCACCATCCCGCGATCCGGTCATCGACATGGCAGACAGAAACGGAGTGCGCCAACCACCCACGCGATCAAAGCGACGCGATAACAGTACAGCTTTCCCTGCAACCTGGACTAGTTGGTGCTTGGGAGTCTCAATACCCGCCCGTTCAGCCAGCCTGAGCGCAATCTCCTCCCAGGTTTCCATGCTGTACTCATCCGTTTCTTTCGGGAACTTGGCAATCGACAAGTAACCGTGCTGATCGATCACAGAAGCCTTAGGCCTAGCTCCCCCCAGTGAGGATCCCGGAGCAAAAATAAGCCGAAGATCTTCCTCGGTTTCCTCATCACGACCAATACGCTCAGTAATTTGTAGCAGACGACCGAGTTCCACCAGTGCGGGTACGCCTTCACTAACCGGCGCTTGAAATACGTTATCCCCATGCCAGCGGAAACGCAGTGCTCCAAGCCGGGTTTCGTCAGCCACACCGAGTAGGTAATGCAATTCCCCTAGAGTACGTACCTGCCGACCTTCTCGCTCTGCCAAGCGTCGCTCTGCTCGCTGCATCAAGCGCCGCCCCCAGGTATCCGGCGCCGAGTCACCAATCGAACCAAATAGAGGCTGCCCCGCCTGGGGCGGAAACGTGCCTGCTGTAAGCGTAAGCGCAGGCTCGATCGAAAACCGGTTAGCGCCCTCAAGCCAGGCCGCATCGTACTCAAAGGTAACGGTCTCGCCTCGCCGTGACGCCTGTCGGCGCAACAGCCCCAATTGACAAATCTGTCCTTGCAGATCGATGTACACGTCAACATCAGTCATATGACTGCTTCTTAGTGGCACCGGGCATACGAACACGCTTGGGCAACGCTGCGGAAGAGAGGGCTTGGCCGACTTCATCCTGAGAGGGATCGGCAAGCTGATCAAGCCGACTGAGCATGCCCAGGGCTTGCAGTGCCGCTGCGTAGATCCCCATGCTCACGCCCGGATCACCGGACTCAATTCGCTGCAGGGTAGCCCGGCTGGTAAAGGCACGCTCCGCGACCACTGCCATGGTTAATCGTCGCCGCTGCCGCGCTTCTCGGAGGTCTGTCCCCAGTTTACGCAGCACGCGTTTAACAGCAGCAGAGGGATAATGAGGGGTCGGCATGATGTAACCTTCATGATTCATTAACTTCAATAATGTACTATGAAGATTACAAAACAACAATGACATGATGGAGATACCCAGTGCGAAAAAAGGGAACCAGGAAGGCGTTTTTTATTGCTGAATAGCCTTTATTGAACAGCTGGCTCAGCCGCCTCAATCTTGATCCACCAGGGCATGACTTGCCGCACTTTTACCGGTAGCGTGGTCTCTACCATATGCAGGGTGCGCTCCAGATCATTAAGTGGGAAAGCGCCAAGTAGCGTGAGATCCGCCACTGCCGGGTCGACTTCAAGGCGGCCATGGTGATGCTGGCTCAGCTCACTGATAAAGGTGGCCAGTGACATGCTTTCCGCCAACAACACACCATTGGCCCAAGCAGCCCGGCTGCCGTCAGCAGAAGTGAGTTCACTAATACCGTTAGCGGAGTAGCTGGCCTGCTGCCCAGCATCGACCACTTGGCGTTGGCTAGCATGGTCGGCATCGCCGTGGGTATGGATAGCAACTGCACCGTCAAATACTGCCAGCAGCTCGTCGGCTTGGCGTTGACGGACGCTAAAGCGGGTGCCCAAGGGGGTCAGCCGTGCACTACGGGTATCCACATAAAGTGGTCGTTCGGGGTCATCACCGGTAACGACCAGCACCTCTCCCGCCACCAGTTGCAGACGGCGACGCTGATGATCGTAATCAACATCCAGCGCTGAGGCGCTGCTTAGCCATACCAGGGTGCCATCTTCCAGTTCAATGAGGGTAATGTCGCCGGTGGCAGTACGATAATCGGCGCTCCAGTAAGCCACCCACAGAGGCAGTGGCGTCCACTGCCAGGAGAGCCCTACCAACACCGCCGCTATCGCTAGGCTAGAGAGCCCACTCAGCAGGTGCCACCGTCCCCGCCGTTGCTGTCGCGCAGAACTAATCACACTGCCTGCGGCTTGCCGCTCCGGCTCATCCAAATTAGCCGTGAAGCGTCGGCTAACGCCCTCCACCTGTTGCCAGGCCCAGCGGTGGGTGTCGCTGGCGTCATGCCAAGCCTGCCAGCGTTGACGCTCAGCTGCCGATATATCCCCCGCTTGCCACTCAGCAAACCACTCGGCGGCCTCGGCCAAGGCGCGGCGTTTGGCGGCGTCATCAGGGCAAGCGGCAGATGCCATATTAGAGGCTGGCCTCGAAACCGGCTTCGATCAGTGCACACTGCAACATGGCCTGGGCCATGTACTTTTTGACCATGCGCTCAGAAATCCCCAGCTCCTCGGCGATCTGCCGATAGGGTTTACCCTGGAGTTGTGACGCCAGAAAAGCAGTCGCCACCTTCTCGGGCAACCGCGCCAGCATGTGGTCGATTTCACACAGCGTCTCGATCACGATCTGCTGGTGTTCGGCGGAAGGCAGATATGCTTCAGCACGGGCGGCCAGCGCCTCTTGCCAGGCTCTTTCGATATCCAGACGGCGCCAATGATCCACGCATAGCCCTTTGGCCATGCGGCTCAAATAGGCTCTGGCGCCATCGAAACTATCCAGATGGCGCGGCGTTTGCAGCAAGCGCACAAAGGCGTCCTGAGCCAGGTCAGCCGCTGACTCACCACAGCCCAGCCGCCGACTCAACAGCTGCTGCAACCAAGGTTGATGGTGGTGATACAGTTGGCCGAGTGAGTCCCGACAGCCGGTATGGTACGCCGTGGTCTCAGCTGATTGGGGGGCCGCTGCCATAAGAAAGTGTCCAACGCCATTTACGAAAATGATTCTTATTCTTTTTCAATTCACAAGCAGTGTCAATGACCGTTCTCGCCTAGATAGCGATGAAACGTCAACAGGCACTCATTAAATACACACAGAAAGCAAGCCGATGCTTTAGGGGTCAGCGGGTGGGAGCACCAGCGAACTGTCTAACTCTACTCGGCAGGCACCCGAACTGTTTCAGAAAAGCAGTGCTGAAATGGCTGACATTAGAGTAGCCAAGTACCATAGCGGTCTCAGTAACATTGTAATCTTGTAGCAAGCGCTTTGCTTTCTTCATACGTTCTTCTTGGAAGAGCGCATAAATGGTCGTTCCAAATCGCTTTTTAAAGCATATCTTCAGTTTGCATTCGTTCATACCGACAGCACGTGCGAGCTTTGCAATGGTCGGTGGGTCACTGAGATCTTGTAGCAGAAGTTCTTTGGCCCCATCCAGTTGGCGGCATACACGGGGGGAGAGTGCATCGCACCCATGGCAGGTCTGGAACGCAGCCAAGTGCCAGTGAAGAAAATCTAACGTTGCTGCATGCAGCAATAATCGATGCTGCGGTATATCTTTCATCAGATTGGCAATGCTCATCGCTGAGCGCATCGTTTTGCGGCATTGACCAGCATGGCGGACGAAGAAAGCAGCCTCTTCTCCCCTACCCCTGCCAATCAGATGCTCTACCTCTTCTCCAGCCAAGCCATAAAGGGCATCAGGGGAAACCATCACCGTTAAATTCTGAAAATCATGGCTGTGGCGAATGAAGAAGGACTCTCCGGCAGAATAGCCTAGGGTCACATCGCCTTGGGCGTAGTCCAGCGTACGGTTACCCACCTGACCGTCGAACTTTCCAGCCAGTTGGCAGTTCAGATGCAGAAACTGGTGATCTCCCGCAAATGACTTAGGCTTATCAATCGCCCCCAGGCACTCAGCCGTGGTGTGGCAAACAATAAGCCCAGGCTGCAACATGACCCCTACATGGTCTGTGCTCTGGAGTGTAGAACTCCCCAGTCTGCCGCGGGTGCTTACCGAGTCTGACTGATTTATATCCACCCTTTCATGCCCACCCAAAAACAATAATGATAATCAATATCAAAATATATTTTTATCAGACTCTTTATAAATGCACAAGATCCATGCACGAATCTGTTAGTACGAATCTGTTAGTACGAATTTGTTAGCACCAACCTGTTAGCACAAACCTTCATCCCTGAGGGTAAAACCTTCCATAGTACTGTGGGGGCGCGAAATAGCACTGTGGGGGCGCGAAATAGTATTGGGACACGGAAACAGTATTGCGGGGGCGCGGGAACGGGTGTCAGAAGTGGAGGGCAGCACCTAGACCAACGGTTGCACCGCGAGCATAGGACACACCAAACACCGGGTTGCCATCTGCATCCGTGCCAAAGCGATCTTTAATACTCATGTACTCTTCATCCAGCAGGTTGTCGCCAAAGAAGTACACCTCGCTATTACCGAAATCCATACCCAGGCGGGCGGATACTAAGTGTACTGGCGGCAACTTGCCGAAGTTAGACGCATCCGTGTAGCGGCTACCCATGTAGTTATAAGCAAGCCGCGCGTTGACGGTCCCATCCGCCAACACTCCCCCAAGGCCGAGATATTGACCCGCTACTTGATAGCCAATGGCCGCCTTGGCGGACCATTCCGGCACTGTTGGCAAGTGATTACCACTGTTCAAGCCATCTTGCAGTGCCGCCGCTTCCTCAGACACGTTACGCAGTGCTGTATTGGTATAGGCAACACCACCGCTTAGCCACCAGCGGCCCGAGGGGCGATACTGTGCATCTAGTTCGAAACCTGCTGAACGTGCATCCAGGTTCAGGTTCTTACCGGTGAAATCCTCATAGTCCCAGGTTTGCATTTGCTCCTTACGCATATCGTTGAAGAACAACGCCCCACTGATCGCCAGACGGTTATCAAGCCACGAAGAGCGTGCCCCCAGCTCGTAGGTCAACACCGTCGAGGAATCATAGGGGTCTCGGGGCACACCGCTCCACATAAGCGAGTTACCCTGCCCAAAGCCACCGCTCTTGTAGCCTCTGGAAAGGCTCGCCCAGGACATCAGGTCGGGGGACCAATCGTAGGTGACCGCTGCCCGCCCCGTTACAAAGTCGTAGCTCTTTTCCCCCTCCTCGGCAAAATAGGGCACAGCCCCAGACATGCCGTCACTGGTGAATTCCGAGTGGAACTCCTTGGATTCGTGGGTAGCACGTGCGCCCAGCGACAGCTGCAGTTGATCGTTCATTGGCAGGTTAACTTCACCAAATACCGCCTGCCCTGTCGTGGTGAGATCGTAGTCGGTGCTGCCCGTAGCGGAAGGACCGAAGTACCACATTTCGCTATTGCGATTTCGTTGTGCTTCATCCCGGTAGAACACCACACCTGCGAGCCAACCAACCTGTGCATCAGGCAACGCTGCTACCCGAAACTCTTGGGTCAGCCGTGAGTCTCGCTTATCCCAATCGATAAAGTTCGTTTCAGGATCCAGGAAGTCAGATGGTGGCAAGCCACTAAAGTCACTGGCGATAATGGCATCGGGAAAGTTGTAGCTATTGCGGTTATTCAGGCGTGCATAGCTGGTTTGCGCCGTTGCCGTGAATGTGTCGAAATCATGTTCAAGTCGTGAGTTGATACTGAGCATGCGCAGATCATCCACGGTCTTATTCTGAGCCGCCTGTTTCGCCTCTCCCGGGCGATAGGCAATGTAGGCCGTAGGTGCGGTGTCAGTGCTTTCTCCCTGAACACTAAGCAGCCAGTTTGTTCGCTCGGTGGGGGTGAACAGTAGAGAACCACGTGCCACCCAGCTCTCATCTTTGCCCAGATCCTCACCCGCACTATTGGGAATATAACCATCAGTACGGGAGCGGCGAATCGCTAACCTGCCAGCAAGCCGTTCAGGCACGATGGAGCCATTGATAATGCTCTCGGCACGAAAGATACCATCCGTACCTACTTCTGTACGTAACGAACCCTCGAACCTATGATCGGGCTGCACGGGCACCAGGTTGATAGCCCCACCGGCCGTATTGCGACCAAACAATGTATTTTGCGGCCCCTTGACGACCTCCATCCTCTCCAGATCCAGATAGGGTGAGAGCGAAGCGCCCATCGGCATGGGCGCACCATCGACGAAAGTCAGTACCGAGCTATCATCCGGGCTAAGGGGCGTAAGGATCGGTGCAACACCACGAATGACGGTAAACGCATTGGAGCGGTCACCGAAAGTGCCGAGACTGGCGCCCGCCACATCACGCAACGCCGCCGCACCATCGAGCATACGCTTCTGTTCCAGCGACTCACCGCTTTCCACATGAATTGACGCGGGCACATCCCGAAGGCTTTCCTCGCGACGCCGTGCCGTGACGGTTACTGACTCAAGCTTGGTGATCTGGTCGTCCAGTGTAGGGTCAGGACGTTCATCCTCTGCAGCGGCGTAGGGCGTTTTCGGTACAATCAAAAGACCTGCAATCAGCAGGTGGCAGGGTCGAATGCTCCGCATATTCATGGCTGTATCCGTATTGATGAAGTCAATGGGAGCCACCATGCTAGAGAGCCACGCGCCAACGGCACTACTCCAAACGGGACACGAAACCCCGAATGCGATTTATTTCTATTCTTTACCAGAATACTGGAACATCAGGATGCTGGAACCAGATCGTCGGATGCCTGGGCTGCCCACATAGCGGCATACAGGCCGTTGCAGCGCAGCAACGCATCATGCTTGCCGGACTCGACGATGCAGCCCCGGTCCAGGACAATGATCTGATCAGCATTGCGCACCGTGCTCAGCCGGTGCGCCGCCATGATCAGGGTGCAATCCCTGGCTAGAGTGTTAAGGGCTCGATGGATCGCCATCTGGGACTGTGGGTCCACGGCGGCAGTGACCTCATCCAGCAACAGCACTGGTGCGTCCTTGAGCAGGGCCCGGGCAATCGAAAGACGCTGGCGTTCTCCACCAGAAAGTGCAAAACCTGATTCTCCCACTCTGGTTAGATAACCCTCCGGCAACCGCTCAATAAAGTCGGCACAGTCAGCGGCAACACACGCTTGCCGTACGTCTTCATCGCTAGCATCCTCCCGCCCAGCCCTCAGGTTCTCGATGATGGTGCCGTCAAAGATCTGGACCTGTTGAAACACCGCACTAACCTTTTCATACAGCTGTTCCGAGCCCATCTCACGCAGGTCGACACCGCCCATACGTACAGCCCCTTGGTCAGGGTCATGAAAACGCCCCAGCAGATGCAACAACGTGCTCTTGCCCGCACCGGAGGGGCCGACGATGGCCGTGACACTCCGCTCTGGCACCTCAATGTTGATGTCACGTAACCGGGCCTCCCCCCCATGGGAGAACGACACCGCGTCGAAGCTCACCGCAAAGTGCCCCGGCGTCTTCGCGGTAAGCGGCTCGGCGAGTGGCTTCAGTGCCCACGCCTCCTCTAGCTTGACTTCGCTTTGGCAGGCATGGCGCAACATGACCAGATATTCGGCCGCTTCCAGTAGCGGCCCAAGAAACTTGTAAGCCAGCAGGAAGAAGGCGATCCAGCTCACAGGGGGAATCTCGCCACCCAACACACTCAAGGTGCCGACCAGCAGTAGCACAAGCAGACCGCACTCGACGAGGAAGCGAAACAGCATCACTGGGCCACCACCCCATTTTTCAATGCTCAGGCTCATTCGGCGCAGGTCGGCAAAGGCCGCCGTCAAGCGCTGCGCCCAGGCATCAGCTCGATGGAACAGGCGCAGTGTCGTAAGCCCACCGATGAACTCCACCAGCAGACCGGATGTCTGCCGGTAGAGTGCGTGTTTGCGTAGCCCCGCACGCTCGAACAGACGGCGACTGACCACCAGGGCCAGCGCAGCCAGGGGTACCAGAACACTTAGGGCGAACGCCAAGCGCCACTCAATACTAGCCAGCACAAGCAGTGCCACCAGCGATAATCCCAGTGCGGCGACGAAGTCTGCCAAAACATGAGCGAAGATCGATTCCACACGGTTAATGTCATCCGTCAACACATCGGCCAGCTGGCCAACGCGGTGACTGCGCAGCTCACCAATGGGGACGTTGCGCATCCGTTCGATCAACCGTTCCCGGTAACCTGCAATGATGCGGTAGCTTTCCAGAAAGCAGCGTTTCTGGCCGCCATAAGCCAACAGCCACTGCAATACAAAGCTGGCGACCAGGGCCAGCGCCAGCCAGCCTGGATCTGCCGCCCAACCAAAGCCGGGGCGTGGAACCTCCAGGATGGTACACAGCCACAGGTAACAGAGCAGATAAGGCATCAGTTCACAGCAGCGTTCAAGCACCCTCAGCAGCAATCCCAACAGTAACGGTCGCGCAGGGGTGCCGCTACGGGCAAGAATGCGCCGCAAGCTGGCCCAGACATTCACGTTTGCCATCGTTTGCTATCCTTGTGACGTTGTTAGATCGCCGCGCTCCGAGGTCAGCGTCCAGCTGGAGCACGATGCTTCACAACGCATCATCGACGGATAGTAGCCGCTACGCTGCATCAACTGGGCATGACTGCCGCTAGCGGTCAATCGCCCCTGCTCGATCACCAGAATCTGGTCGGAGCACTCAATGCCGGCAAGACGATGCGCGACGATCACGAAGGTCTTGCCGGGATACGCCTGTCGCAGATCCCGAAAAAACGCGCGCTGGGTCAGGCTATCGGCATACGCCGTCGCTTCGTCAAGCAGCAGGATCGGCGTATCAGCGAGTAGCACCCTTGCCAGCGCGATGCGCTGGCCTTCACCCCCGGAGAGGCGCGTACCGAGTTCTTCGACCTGGGTATCGAGCCCCTCAGGCAATCCACACACCAGCGCCTCGGCCTGGGCAACTCGCAGCGCCTTGTCTAGCTCAGCCTCACTGGCATCCGGCCTGGCCAGACATAGGTTCTCGCGGATGGTGCCACTGAACAGGAACACCTCCTGTGTGGCCATTCCCACCAGGCGCACCCGGTCGCTATCCGTCAATTGGCTCATCGGCCTACCGTTGATGAATACACCTCCGGCACGTGGCACCAGCAGTCCGGCCATGATGTGTGTGATGGTGGATTTCCCTGCGCCCGAAGGCCCCACCAGCACATTGAGTGATCCAGGCCGTAGGCAAAGGCTCACACCCGCCAACACCGGACGGCCACCGTATTGCATGTCAACGTCCCTCAGCTCGACCAAGGGCGGATCGCTGAACATTACTGAGCGGCTCGCCACAGATGGGGGCACCGGTAACGCCAGGATAGGCACCATACGCCGCAGCCCAGCCAGCACCGGCGGAATCTCCATAAAGAAGCGGCTTACCTTGAGTAACGGTTTGAAAATAGCTGCGCCCAGCATCAGGGCCAGCGCCACATCCGCCGGGCTCGCTTCTCCCCCGGCACACAGCCATGCCCCCAGCGGCAGCACCAGCAACATGTGAGCCCCCAGCACGCTGGTAAACAGTGACCAAACAGGCACCGTGCGTCTGGTGATGGCCGCCGTCAGTTGGTAGTACGCCTGCAACCGAGACTGCAACAGTTGGAAATGTGATGCGGATCGGCAAAATACTTTCAGTACCGGCATATTGCGCAGATATTCCACCACCACGTTATTGAGGTTGGCGATGGCTAAGCTGAATTGGTCATGGTCATTGCCAACCCCACGCATACCCAACATAGCGGCGAATAGCGCCACTGGTCCGATGGCCAGCACTGCGAGTGCCAGCCGCCAGTCCAACCAGAACAGCAGTGCAGTAACACAAAGCGGCGCAAGGATTGCGGCGGTGATCTCGATCGTGTAGTGGGCAAGAAAACCTTCAAGTCGCTCCACATCCTGAATGACCGACTGCTTCAAAGCACCGCTACCTTGCTCATGCAACCAGGGTAAAGGGGCTGTTACCAGCTTGGCGACCAAGGTATTGCGGGCAGTTGCCATAATCGCGTAGGCGACATGATGGCTAATCAAGTAAGCCGTGCCGTAGAACAGATACTTAAGCAGCAGCGCCGCCGCCAGCCAAACCGTTAAGGACGGCAATGTCTCCACAAACTGGTGTGGCGTTAGCACAAGAGTGCTAATTGCCTGGTAGAGCAACCAGAACGGCAGCAATTCGGCCAGTACCGCCAGGAGTGTTATTAGCAGCGCCACTACCATCACCAGACGATGGCTAGCTGTGAGTTCGTAAAGCAGGCGCGGTGCACTGGTATTGGCTCTTAAATTTCTCATGGGCAGGCTCATGCTGGTCGAAGCTAACTCAGCATAGAGAGGTAGCCGCCGCCAAGACTCCCCGCAGCAGATCCTTTTGGGGATGATTTCACTCCCGATTCGGGTAGCTGAAGGGTGCCGATTAGCCAACAATCCCGTACTTCGAATGGCCGTCCCGGATTCCAGCTCATGCAACGTCTACGCTCACTCCTTATCGCAATTCCCGTTATGACCGTTCTGAATACAGGGGGCGTTCTCGCCCATGATTTCCCCCTAACCATCGTCGATGACCGGAATAAGAGCGTTGAGATCGCTCAACTACCGCGCACCGTCGCCTCTATTTCCAGTTTCGGTGCGGACGTACTGGTATCGTTAGGCAGGCAAGTCGATGGTCTGTCGATACTGGGTGGCCAGCAGTCTGACTTTCTCGGCGGCGCAGCAGTGGACGCTGTGAATCTTGGGGAGGTTCACCAAACCAATCTAGAAGTTCTGGCTCAGTTATCCCCGGACCTAACTATCGGGCTACGCACCTACACGGAGCCTTTCGAACAGAAAATTGAGGAAGCCGGTGCCTTTCTGGCGTTTGACCTGATCACCCTGGAAGACTCTCTACGTGGTGTCGAACGCGCCACCCTGGCGCTCGGCGCCGAAAGCCAGGGTAGCGAGTTAAACGAGCGCTTCCTGAACGACCTGGAGAGCCATATCGAGCGTGCACCGGGTGGCATCAGCGCCGTATTTCTCTGGCACTGGGGAGATGTTCCTTATGCTTTCTACAGTCATCACCTAACCGGGCACATCATGACCCGGCTTGGCGCAACCAATATCCAGGGCAATCCGCCGCGAGGCATGGCGCCAGCGGATTCTTCCGCGATCAGCATGGAAACGCTGCTGCGCCTGAACCCGGATGTGATCCTGTCGTTCAAGGCGGACGATGGCCCCTTCGTCAGCCACCCCGCCTGGCCCCGTTTAAAGGCAGTACGCAATAACCGGGCCTGGCGAGTGGGTGACCAGTACGTCATGCCCCACGGCCCGCTGGCCAGGCAGATGGTTCTTAAGGAGATGGCCTACCTGCTCTACCCAGAGCACTTCCCTGCTCCCAAGGATATCCCCGAGCCTGCCCAGGCCCGGGCTATGGACTTCGAGCGCTAACGGGGCATGGATAATCTCCTGCTCCAGAAGCGAACGTGGGCGCTGCCGATTCGTGCACTCTGGCTTGCGTTGGCTTGCCTGTTCGTCCTCAGCCTAACAACGGCAGGAGCGCTTGCGCTGGGCGAGTTCGGTATTCCGCTCCCAGTCCTGCTCGAAGCGCTGATGCGTGATGATGGATCCGATGCGGCATTCGTGATTCGTGAACTGCGTATGCCCAGGTTGCTGACCGGGATGCTGGCAGGTGGTGCGCTGGGTTTAGCGGGCGCCATCGTGCAATCAATCACCCGCAACCCGTTGGGTGAACCTGGATTACTAGGGGTCACGTCTGGGGCGGCATTCGCGATGGCGCTGTGCATGACCTACTTCACGCTACCGACCCCGACCATGCTGCTACTGAGCACAGTGGGTGGAATAACAGCAGCGCTACTGACACTCTCCATCAGCCTGGGGGCACGCCTGAATCCGCTGTACCTGACGCTGACCGGAATGAGCGTCAATCTGTTCTTCGCCGCCGCCATCATCGTGCTGCTGATCTGCGCCAATGTGGAGGCCAACGGCATCTACTACTGGTTAACGGGCAGCCTAATCAACCGAACCTGGGAGCACGTACATCTACTGTGGCCTTGGGTGATACCTGCCCTACTATTGGGGATCATCTTTGCTGGCAAGCTGGATCTACTGCGTTTGGACGACGAAGTTCTCGTCGCTCTCGGCATGCGCGTCACGCCTTGGCGACTGCTGTTCGGTGTCGTTGCCGTACTGCTGGCGGCAGCTACAGTGGCGGCAACGGGCCCAATCACCTTCATTGGCTTGGTCGCCCCCCACTTGGTTCGCTTCACCCTGGGCGCCAATGGAGTTCGCCATCGCCACCTACTCCCGCTGTCCGCCCTGGTCGGCGCAAGCCTGGTATGCGCTGCTGACCTTATCGCCAAGTGGCATGAGGTTCCCGTCGGGATTCTCTGCGTACTGCTGGGCGGACCGGTACTGGTTTACCTGATCAGTCGGCAGGAGGGCTAGCTCCATGTTCCAAGAACATACAACAGCTCACAGCGGCGTGAGCCAACGCATGCCATTGCGCATCCCCCTTGCACTGCTCGGGGTCGTCTTGGCACTGCTGGTGCTGGCTTCTCTGTTTATTGGGGCCGTATCGCTGTCGCCACGACTGGTCCTCGATGGCCTATTCTCAGGACAGGCGTCGTCACTGGAAGGCACGCTGGTATGGCAACACCGCTTGCCACGCGCACTACTCGCCATCCTGGTCGGCCTGCAGCTCGCCACCGCAGGTTTGATCTTGCAAGCGGTGTTCCGTAATCCATTGGCCGACCCGAGTATTGTCGGCATCTCCAGCGGTGCTGGACTCGCAGTCATCACCGTTCTGCTGCTTGCCGACCTTGCCACGGTGGATGTGCTGATCGGCGATGCTACTCCCACAATGATGAGCTGGTTGCCAGCAGCGGCACTGTTCGGTGGGTTGCTGGCAGCAAGTTTGGTGCTGGGCCTATCCTGGCGGACACAGCTGCGTCCCATCCATCTGGTGCTCAACGGGATTGCCGTGGGCTCTGTGCTGAACGCGCTAGTGATGTGGGTCATCGTCACCTGGGGTGGCGCACGAACCGAAATCGCTTTGATATGGCTGGCTGGCAGCCTATACGGGCGCGACTTTCAGCATCTGTACATGCTTTGGCCCTGGAGCCTAGCGGGGTTACTCGGCACCCTGGCCTTGCTGAAACCGCTTGCCCTGCTGCGTTTTGATGACAGCGTGGTGATCAGCCTGGGGCTTCGCCCTATGTTCTGGCGTGCTGCCGCCATTGCTGTTGCGGTTCTGCTCGCCGCCAGTGCAGTGGCGGTTACTGGCCCGGTCGGTTTCGTTGGGCTGGTCACCCCACACCTCGCCCGGCTACTGGTGGGCTCAAAACCGCATCGGTTATGGATCGGCAGCATGTTGCTCGGCAGTATGCTGATGCTGTGCGCTGACCTCATTGGCCGCACTTTGATCAGCCCATTAGAGATTCCCGTGGGTGCATTGACGACCTTGCTTGGCATACCCATATTCCTGCTGCTCTTGCACCGACAAGCGAGGGGTAGGTTTTGACTGAGCATGGACCGCCAAAGACGGCAGCTATACAAGATTCAATCACTGGTTGAGCCGAACTCACCCAGCATCTTATGCATTTCACCCATTCAACACAGCCCGCTGCAGCCCTCGGCTGACCAGCAGCGCCAGCACCACTACCGCCGCCATGCATAGTGCCAGCATGATGAACATGCCCGAATAACCCAGCCGGTCGAGCACAATACCTGCTAGCACGGGCACCGCCAGGCGCGAAAGGGTGAACAGGCTCGCCTGTAGGCCGTAATCCAACGCCCGGTTCCCCGGTCTGGCAAAGTGCATCATCAGCCCGAACATCAACCCCGATAGTGCTCCCATGGCGCAAGCTATCAGACCCGCTCCTACCAACCAAAGCGACTGCCCGGCCGCCATGTGGCTCACCAGCCCCAGGGTCGCCAAAGCCAGTGCTCCCAAGCCTGCGAACAGCGGTACTGCCCGGCCAATGCCGATACCCATTGCCAGGCGTTGACCCGCCAGGCTAGCCAGAGCCCCCATCACGCCGCCACCCACCCCTACCCACCATGCCACGTGCTCCGCTGGCATACCAAGGTCAAGCAGCAGTGGTTTGAGATAGATCCAACCGGCTCCGACAAAGGGGAAGAGCAGCATCAACAATGCCACCCAGATACCAGCAGCAGGCTGACGAAAAAAGTTCAGCACCCCACTCTGATGAGGCGGCGAAAAGTCCGGCTCTGCAGAGGTATGAGACTCACTTGCTGCCTCTGCTGTCACCACCATGCCGCATAGGAGAATGCCGCCCACCACGAGCAGCAGTGCCATCAGCACAAAGGGAGCCGCCCCACCCGCTCGTTGGTGCAGCACCAGCAGCAGGCCACCGCCCACCACGGCGGCCAGAAACAGGGCTGCCGAACGAATGCTACCAGCGCGCAGCCGCTCCTCAGCGGGCAGGCAACGAATCGCCAGCGCATTGATAGGCACATCGGCCCAGGTCGCCAGCAAGCTGATCAGCAGCACCCAGGCATAGAAGCGCAGCGGTTGCGTCATGGGCAAATCGTACGCCAACCCCAGCAGCGTCAGGCCCAATACGCCACCAAGCAGGCCTGCCCAAGCGCGATAGCCACCACCGCCAAGGTGGCAACGCTCCACAGGAACCGCCATCACCAACTTGAGAATCGCGGGCAGCCCCGCCAACTGTAACAAACCAATTTGTGTGCCGCTCCACCCCTGCTCGCGCAGTACCAGCGGCATCCCTAGCAATAGATAGATGCTGGGCAACGCCAGAACGAAGTTTAGCCAACCGAACGCCAGTTGCTTGGCCATCACAGAGCGCATCAGTTCCCCCTCCTGCGCGCCACCAGGGCGGTGGCGGGGGCCATGGGCAGAGTAATCGGGCGCTCCTCACACACCTCGAAGCCCTGGGCCAGCAGTGCTTCGCGCAACTCTCCGGCCTGGGTCACTCGACGCCCCTGCCACAGTAGCGGCAAATAATAGGAGAGCATGCGGCGTGCCGCCTCGGGCTCGTCAGGAATTTCAGCGTGAACGCAAAGCAGCTCGCCACCGGGCCGCAGCGCGGCATGCAGTTTGGCTAGGCAGGCGGAGAGATCCGGCACGAAGTGCAGTACTGAGGAGCACCAGATCAGGTCAAACCCTGTACCAAGGGTATCTGTTACCAGGTCGCCACCCTGCGCTTCGAGTCGCGATGCCAGGCCAGCCTCAACGATATTCTGAGCAGCCACCTCGGCGGCTTCGGGCAGTTCGAAAACGACACCACTCATCTGCGGAAACATCTTAGCCAGGGTCACTGCTATGAGCCCCGGGCCACCGCCAAGATCCAGCAGCCGCCAGGGCGCTTTATGCGCTAACCGGCGTGATACCAGTTCACAGGCAGCTGGCGCTGTTACCGCGACCTGCTCCCGCGCCAGATGACCACGTGCCGCTAATGCCCAGCGCTCACCGCTGGCAAGTGGCGTTGATCTGCTCTGTTTATGTACGTCCTGTTTATGTAAGCCCTGTTCATGTAAGCCCTGCTTATGTAAGCCTTGGGCCAGCCCTGCGCCAAAGTCACGTAGCGAGGCAAGCCGAAAGCGCCAGGCCTCCCCACAGTACAATGCCGAAGAGGTCGCCAGATATTGCCGTGCTAGTTCAGTGCTAGCATAGTGCCACTCGCCTGCGGCATCGCGGTTTCGGTCGAGCAGGCGCATGCTCCACAGCAGCGCCAACCAATGGCGAGTCGTTTCAGGCTGCCAATCTTGCACTCGTGCCAGGGTCTCAGGCGTGCAAGGCGATGCCAAGCGTTCGAAGAGCCCCTCCTGCAGTGCTAGTTGCAGGGCCTCGGCCTGTACTGAGGCCAGCGCCAGATCCCAATAGGGTTGCAGCGCATGGGGAAGTAAATCGTCTGCATGATTCATAGCGACACTCCCAGACGTAGGCCAATCTCCCGGGGCGGGCTGTACTCCCGGACATTGCCATTGAGCAGGCCAACGGCATCAAATCGGCGGTCGGTGACGTTGTTAACGTAAAGTCCCAATTGCCATGGCCCGTAGCGATAACCAGCAGCCAGGTCCAGCTCGGTATGCCCAGAGCGGCTGAATTGGTTGGCTGCATCCAGGTAAGTCTTGCCCATGCCGCTGAGGTTAGCCTGGGCATACCAGTCCTGGGGCGAGTCGTAACGCAGCCCCAGCCGACCACTGATATCCGGCGCGAAGGGATTGCGGTTCCCAGCATGGTCGCCGCTTAGATCTTCGAACTCGCGAAAGCGGGTACGATTCAGCGCTAGGCCCGCCTGCAGTGTCCAGTGGCCACCCAACCAGTAATCGAAATCCAGCTCAACACCCCGCGAACGTGCTTCGGCAGCGTTGGCGATATGCACGTTGCCAGGCTGGAGTACCTGCTGCACCTGCATATCATCAATAGCCATCCAGTAAGTGGCGACCCCATAGCGCAGCCGCCGCGAAAGCGCCGTCCCCTTAATACCTAGCTCGTAGGAAGTAACCTCTTCTGGGTCGTAGCCGGGATAGCCACTTTGCGCCGAGAAGGCGTTGAAGCCCCCGGCACGAAACCCTTCGGCATAACGGGCATAGAGCCAGTCGTCGTCCCCCAGACGGTACTGCAGTGCCAGTTGCGAGGTAACATCACGCCAGCGTTCACTGCGCCGTTCTGCCCCTGTCGGCGTCAACGCCACACGACTCTGCTCCAGACGCAGCCCTGGCGTCAGGCGCCAGCGTTCCCCCAGCGGCACGCCCCACTGCCCAAACAACGCGAGGTTCTCACCTTCCAACATCGCTTCATTGCGCTGGGTACCCATCGGGTTGGTTTGTTCGAACTGAAGTTGATGATCGTCACGGTCACCATACAGACCCACCACCCAGCTACTGTGCTGCTCGTCGCCCTGGCGCTCCAGGCGCAACTCCTGGGATAAGGTGGTCAAACGCTGGTCGCGCCCCATGGCAAAACGCTGGGCTGGCGTAAGATCGGTGTCTTGGGTAATACGATCATGGATCTCTCGCCGCGCAGTAATTGAGCGCAGCGCCAAATCTGTCGCCAGGGCATGGCGCACATCCAAAGAGACATCCTCGCCGGATGAGCGATTGCTCCCAGGGTCAGGCGACGTAACACGACGCGACTCGCTCTCGATCCGCCCCCACGGTGCCGCGCCATCACGATAGTCCAGCCGGCCATAGCGTAGGGTAACGTCGGTGTCCTGCGTCGGCAGCCAGCGTAGGCTCAGGCGCCCACTCTTGCGCTGTCGATCATCAGCCTTACCATCTTGCCCCTGGTTCTCTACGAAGCCATCCTGTTGGCGCCACTCTCCGCTGACACCCAAGTAGAGCTGCTCAGGCACTAGCGCCTGGGCAGCATCAAGGCGTAGCGAGGTTAGATTACGGCTACCTAGCGTCGTTTCCAGTGCGGCATAGGGGCCTTCATCCGGTTGACGGGTATGCAGGCTGATCACCCCCGTCTCGGCGTTTCGGCCATAGAGTGTCGACTGGGGCCCACGCAGTACCTCGACCCGCTCCACTCCCAATAGGTTGTGATCGAACCCTTGACCACTCACCACCGGCACACCGTCGATCAGCATCAGCACCGATGAAGAGAATGCCGTGGCGCCGGAAGTCAGCCCACGCATTACCGGCAGCGCGGTACCCGACTGGCCAAAGGGTTGAAAGCTCAACCCAGGTGTATAGCGCGCTAAGGCGCCTATGTCGGCTGCACCTGCATCCGCAAGCGTCTCGCCCGAGATCACCACCAGACTTGCTGGCACCTCTTCCTCGGTCTGCACTACCTTGTTGGCCGTCACCTTTACCACAGGCAGCCCTTCCCCTTGAGCGACGCTGCCCATACCGTATCCCCCCAGCAGCAGCATCACCGCGACTTGCTTCAACCCTTTGCTCTGCATCGTTCCCCCTTAAGCGCTGTTGCTGCCTCCTACTGGCGCAGGAGTAGTTAAGGGAGTAGGCTAGCGGCAAACGATATCAATTATCATGTTCATTCATATGCAAACCGATTCACTTTCTATGCACAGCGATGCACCACTGCCTGCTGAGAGGCCTCTGCAAGGCTCCCAGTGCTGCGTATTAGATGATGGACTCTCTGTGGTGCTAACCCGCTACTGTGCTAGCCAAGCGTTGGTCGAAGAGAGCCATACGCCTCATACGGGTGCGGGCGTGATTGTTACCTTCGGCTTGCAAGGCCACTCTGATTACCGAGAACGCTGGGGACCTCGTGTCGACTTCCGCCACGGCCACACCACGGTTACCGCCTTTGACCATAGCCAAGGAGAACGCCACATTCCGGAAGGTTCGCCGGTGCTTCAGTTACGCCTGGTCGCCAGCACTGGCTGGTTAGCGCGCTACTTGGGGGAGCGTTACCAGTCAGCACTCCCAGCCTCTAGGGGTGTTCGATCATTGGCATTTCAGCCCACTTCTGCGGGCAGCCGAGCGCATCTGCAGGCGCTCCAGGTTTCCCTGCAAACAGACAGCTCTCGCATCCAGCAACATATTCATGCCCTTAGCCTGTTGGGGGAACAGCTCGAAGCGCTACTACCGGAGCCCCGCCATACACAGCACATAGCCACCGCAGACGCCGAATGCATCGTTCAGGCCCACGAGATTCTTCTCAACGAGTTAGACCGTCCATTGACGCTGGCTTATTTAGGAGCTCGGGTAGGATTAGGGGAACAGAAACTCAAGCAGGGGTTTCGCCGTATGTTTGGCACCACCCCCCAACACTTTCTTCATCAGCAGCGCATGCGACACGCCCATGCGCTGCTGGAGAGTGGTCAACAAGTCGCTCAGGCTGCCTATGCCACGGGCTATCGGCACCCAAGCAACTTCAGCTCAGCTTTCACGCGCTTCTTCGGCTATGCACCTAAAGCCATCAAGCGTCGCAAAATCTGAGCACAATCGATGCCTCTTCAATGTTCTCCCGCCACGGCCTCTTCAACTCACCCTCGCTACCGCATCGCGGCTGGCTGCTACACGCTGCTCACCGGTGAGTTCAACTAGCTGCCCACCGCGCATTTCCAGCAGCCGATCGGCTTGGTCGAAGTAGTGGTCGTCATGGCTGATTACCACCAGCGTTTTGCCTAGCGCCCTTAGCTGGGGCAGTAGCTCACGGTAGAACACCCGCCGGAACTGAGGGTCCTGGTCGGCAGCCCACTCATCCAGCAGCAACAAGTCACGCTGCTCCGCCACGGCCAGCAGCATCGCCAGGCGTTTGCGCTGCCCCTGGGAGAGGTTGACGTTGGTTACCCGATCACCATCGAAGTCGAGTTTGCTATGCATGCCCAGGACTGACAGCCACTCCTCCACCAGCATCGCATCGGGTGACTCCCCTTCAGGCCCCATCAAGCGGTCAAATAGATGTAGATCGGTATAAATAGCGGAGAAGTGTTGACGATAGGTCGTCCAGTCCTCCTCCTGTAGCGGCCTGCCATCGACCCGAACGCAACCGCCTTGAGGCTGATAAAGCCCGGTCAACAGTCTCGCCAGGGTGGATTTGCCACTGCCATTGCCGCCGATCAGAAACACTACCTCGCCACGCTTTAACGTCAGATCGATAGGGCCGATAGCAAAGCCCGGCCGTGCTTCCTCTTCAGGATAGCGATAGGCCACCTTCTCCAGGGCTATCTCCTGCCAGTCGTGGCGCTGTGTATCGCTATCAAAGGTATCGCGGTGTTCCGCTAGATCGAGCGCGCTGATTTTCTCGAACGCCACTCGGGCATTAATCAGGGGTGGAAAAGCGCCTATCGCCTGAATAAGCGGCGTACGAAGAAACAGCAGCGTGAGTGAGAAGGTAGTGGCCACCTGGGCCGAAGCCCAGCCTAGGCCGTTGGCCAGGAAAAACACCACACCGATAGCACCCAGCATCATGATATTAAACCAGTTGACCGCGCTAAGATGGTAGGTATCGCCGCAAATAATATGGTGCCGATACGCTTCAGCATTAGGGGTGTAAACATCACGATATAGCCACTCGGCTCGATCGCGATTGAGAGCTAGTTCCTTGCGCCCTTCAATCACCGACTGGTAATCCGCGTAGAGGCGATCTTCTGAATCACGCAGTTTGGCCATATGCCGATACACCTTCGCCACCAGCCGCACTCCCACCAAGACCGTAAAAATCACCCACAGCGCCGTTACCCCCAACATGGCTGGTGAAAGCCAACCTAGATAAACAGTGATGCCTACCGTCAATACTCCTCCCTGCACCAGCTCCGGTAAGCGTACAAAGGCAACGGTGATATAACGTACATCGGTAGAAAGGCTTGCCAGCAAGCGCGCACTGCCGATCTTCTCAACCTGCTCGATATTGGTATCCAAAATGCGTTTGATCAACTGCCCCCGCAACCGATAGACAAAGTGGTGGCCCAAGGTGGTTAACGCTAATTGCGAGGCCAGGGTAATCGCTAACAACAACACAATCAGGCCCAGAAATTCAGGCAAGATTCGCCAAGGGTCGCTAAAGGTGCCCAACATACGCTCATTAATAAACGCAATGACTCCAATACCAAGGCCAGCACTTACTAAGCTAAGCACTACCACGGCCACAAAGGGCCAGCGGTAATCACGCCATACAATCCTCAACAGCTCCATGAACAGGGCCTCCTGGCACTTCGAAAAGTTAGGCGATATTTGAAAGCTAGCGTTGGCGTTTGGCCGGCTTATTCTCGGGTTTCAGCGGGCAACCGCCACACAGCGGCTCATTGGGCAGCCGATATTTAACACAGCATAGCCTCCGCACCCTAGCAGGGGTTTCACCGCCCAACTCAAGGTAGCGCACAGGTTGATACAGCGGATTGCGACGCCCGTCAGGCAGTGTCTTGGTGTCGAGATAATCCAGCAACGGCTCACCAGCGCTAGTAAAGTCCGGGTGCCGTGAGCAGGTTTTACCTATGAACTCAACATAGTGCCCGAGGTTGCTCCAAAACACCTTGGCAGAAAGCCCAGAAACCGCTGCAAGCGCCTCAATGAGTGGCGCACAGTGATCGTCAAAGAGTGTGCTAAAGCGCTCATGGGATGTTTGAGAGGCTAGTGGGACACCACCATGAGGCAGCCAGATACGCGCGGTCTGACCATTATCGCCAAGTGCCAGCCGAAGCTCATTCATACCTACCGGTAGCGCATACCCCAGCAGCAAATTAGCTACCAGGGTAGGAATTGAGACACTACTGAAATGAAATTTCGACCAGATTGAGGCGGCAGCTTTGCGGTCAGCATCTTCACCGTAGAAGCAGGCATAGCGCGCCAATTGCTCACTTAGGAAGTCTCGGTCCAGCAATGCGGAGGCTACCAGTGTCGGCTCTTTCGGCTGACCAAACACAGGTGCCTTTAAGTTTTCCAGCGGCGGCTGACGGTAAAGTGCCAACAACGCTTCCGCTGGATCTGCTACAGCTGTAAGCCCATTTGGTTTGATCGCCAAACTACTCATACAAACTACTCATACAAACTACTCATACAAGCTACTCATAGTTACCTCACAGTTACCTCACAGTTGCCTCATAGCCGCCGCAGCCCCCACATAAAGTAAGCGCCGCCAATCAGAGAGGCGACCAAGCCTGCGGGTATCTCATAGGGGAAAATAATCTGACGACCTACCCAATCTGCCAGAACCATCAGCAACATGCCGATAAGCGCTGCCCCCAGCAGATGCTGCCCCGCACGGGAGAAGCCCACTAAGCGCGCCATATGCGGTGCTAACAAACCAATAAACGACAGCGGCCCCACCACCAAAGTGGCACAAGCAGTGAGCAGCGCGACGAGCAGCAATAGCGCTAAACGGGCACGGTTGAGTGTTACTCCAAGAGCTTTGGCCGTCGCTGCGCCTAAGGGCAGGATATCCAACCAGCGAGTAAAGGGCAGCGTAGCCAGTGCCAACACGGCGGCAATGCCCCCTACTACCACAGCATGAGTGACATCCACGTAATAGGTAGAGCCCGCCAGCCAAGCGATCACCTGCTGACCACGGGGGTCGCCGCCTGCCAACATCACGCTACGCACCGCATCAAACAGTGCGCTGATCGCCACCCCAGTGAGCAGCAAACGTTCGGGCAGAAAACCGCTCTTGCGGTTGATACCCACTAGCACCACCAGCGTTGCGAAAGCGCCCAGGGTGCCTACACCGATCAGCATCGCGTTGGTCGGCGCGGGCAGCAGGAAAATCCCTAAAATCAACGCAATGGCGCAACCACCACTGATACCTAACACTTCAGGGCTGGCCATGGGGTTGGCGGAAAGGCGCTGAAGAATCGTGCCTGCAATCGCTAGCATTAAGCCGCTGGCCGCTGCCGCCATCACCCGCGGCAGGCGCCACTGCATTACATTCCAGTTATTGGGCGCTAACCAGTACCAGCCATCCACACCCTGGCCGACTAGCAACCCAAGCACTGTGGCGCCCAACAGCGCCAGGATTAAACCAGTCGCTAATCGGGAAGGATTCGGGTGGCGATGGGCAAAAACACCAGCCCCTTGGGGCGGCCTGTCACCCTGCAGTTTTAAGCGGGGAATTAACCACATCAGCAGCGGCGCCCCCAGGGCGCCGGTAACCGCGCCGGTGGGAATAAAGGCTGCCACCATGCCACCGAACTGCTGCAGCAACAGGTCAGTAGTGGCCAACAGCACCGCCCCTAGCAGCGTCGACCAAATCAGCCGCGGCCCTAAGCGCCGCGCACCGGCCATACGCACAATATTAGGCGCTGCCAAGCCGATAAAGCCGATGATACCCACCACGCTGACGATACTGCCGGTAATAAATACCGCCAGTCCCATACCCGCAAAGCGTAAGTAGGCAAGGGATACCCCCAAGCTCTTGGCGCTGGCATCGTCCAGTTCCAGCACCGCCAGGGGGCGCAGCAAAAACCACGCTGCAACACAACCAATCGCCAGCCGTGGCCAGAGTATCGCGACTCCGTCCCAACCATTTTGCGCCAGCGAGCCCGCCCCCCAAATCAGCAACCCCGAGAGCGCCTCATGGTTAAACAGCAACAGCGCTGTAGATAGCGCCCCCAGGTACAAGTTGACCACCAAGCCCGCCAGCACCACCACAATAGGTGCCAAACCGCGCCGCCAGGAGAGCAAAAAGACCAACCCCACAGCTAGCGCGCCACCCACTAAGGCAACCCATTCGCGCCCCACTACCAATAGCCCTGGGGCCATCAGAGTGGCGGTCATTAGCGCCAGGTTGGCGCCAGATGCCACCCCAAGCGTAGTGGGCGATGCCAGCGGGTTACGCAGCACCTGTTGCATTAACACTCCCGCCAATGCCAAACCACCCCCGGCAAGCAAGGCGATAGAGAGGCGAGGCCACCAGGCGTAGTAGAGCAGTAGCTCGTTAACATCTTCGAACGAAGGTGCTACCAGCGCATGCAGCCCTACGGCAAAACCGCCCTGCCCCTCTAGTGCTATCCAAAACAGTACCACCAGCGGCAAACTCAACAGCCAGCACACCAATGCCGGGGAACCACCGCGTACTCTCCTACCCATAGGCACTGAACCTAACATGGCAATGTATCCTCTCTTGCCGTTAGGCACATGGCAGCGAATAGCACACTAAGCAAAAGAGTCGTTCGTGAGGTGATTTTCAGAGGCACTGTTTTTTTAACGGGCACTAGTTTCACAGGCATTGATTTCGCCTTCGCATTTTCTGAACGTTAAGGTTGAATAATAAAAGATGATTCTAAATGATAACGATTAGCACTACAATTAATACCATTTAATTAGGAGATAATCGTTATGGCTCAGCAGCCCTACCAGCTTTTTGATATCACTCTTATTCGGCGCACCCAGGTCAGTGCGTCATTAGTTAAATTTACCTTTAATGGCCCAGATGTCGGCCAAATGGCGACCTACGCCCCAGACCAGCGCATTAAGCTATTCTTCCCGGAAGGCGGCGGTACGCTCGACCCACTGTTTGAGATTGCCAAATTGGAAGAGCACGACTGGTATGGCGCCTACCGCGCGCTGCCGGATGCCCAGCGCCCCTCAATGCGCACCTATACCATTCGCGCCCTACGTCCAGAACGTGCAGAGGTGGACGTTGAATTTGTGCTCCACGGCGACAATGGCCCCGCCTCTCGCTGGGCCATGCGCGCTCGCCCTGGTGACCGCTTGGCCATGACGGCTCCTGCCGCCGATGCGGAAGGTCCAAAACTGGGCTATGAGTGGAGGCCACCCCAGGGCGTGCGCCGCATTCTGATCCTTGCTGATGAAACTGCCCTGCCCGCAGCGGCAGGCATTCTGGAGACCCTTGACGATCTACCCCTTAAACCCAAGGTAGAGGCGTTGTTCGAAGTTCCCCGTAGTGACGATGTTCAACCGCTACCCCAAGCCGCCAAGTTGCGTTGGCTGGCCCGCGATACCGAGCCTGACTGCCAGCATGGAGAGCTGCTACTGAGAGCAGTACGCGACATTGATTTGCACAAGGAAATTAAAGCACTAGGCGGCACCCCGGCGACCGCTACTAGCAACGAAGACAGCGACGATGAGGACGGCCCACTCTGGGAACCCGCCACTCTGGATGACAGCGCGCCCTTCTACGCCTGGATCGCCGCTGAAACCAAGGTCGCCATGAAGCTGCGTCGCTATTTGGTCAATGAGTGCGGTCTCCCCAAACAGTACGTCACTAGCATGGGCTACTGGCGCCTGGGTAAAGCCAATGGTTAAAGGCACGGCAAATAACACGCCGTTAAGCAGCCATCACACAAGCACGTCAGCCCATACGCCTCTGGGCTGGCGAGATAGCCCAAGCCACTACGGGTATGTAAGCCGTGCTCTGCACTGGATTACCGCTGCCCTGGTAATCCTTCAGTTCACTGTTCTGCTGGCATGGCGAGGAATGGGTGAAAACGTTATCACGCTGTTTTTAGCGAGCATCGGGCCCCACGGCTCGTTAGGCTTTATGATCCTGATAGTGACTCTGTTTCGCCTCGGTTGGGCATGGGTGAATCGAAAACAACGCCCTCCCCACCAGCCAGGGTTGGGCGGGCGCCTAGCGCGGCTGGTGCATATCACGTTTTATGGGTTGCTACTTTGGCTATCAGCGTTTGCCATTCTCCGCCAGTATGGCCGTGGTGGCGCGCTGCGCTTCTATGGCATGGAGCTACTGCCCGAGGCGGAGCGCAACATTACCTGGATGATTGCCCCCGCAGATCTTCTCCACGGCCCGCTCTCTTGGCTGCTATGTGGATTAGTGCTCGGCCACATAGCAATGGCGCTGGTTCACCGCTTCTGGCTCAAGGACAAGGTATTGGCGCGTATGGTGTCAAGTGGCCACTGAGGGTGCCACCTCCATCTCAGCGCCAGCCGACTGTTCTGGTGCAAGCAGCTTACCGCTCTCCAGTCTCACCAATCGATCCGCCAGATGGAAGTAACGGTCATCGTGGGTAATCACCAGTACTGCTTTGCCCATGCGTTTTAGCTCGGGCAACACCTCTGTGTAGAACACCTCTTTGAATAACGGATCTTGATCCGCCGCCCATTCGTCAAACACCAAAAACGGGCGGTCTTCAAGGTAGGCCACCACCAGCGCTAGCCGCTTACGCTGCCCCTGGGAGAGCGCCTGAGTTGTGAACGCACCATTTTCAACGCGCACCTTATGCTGCAAATGCAGCTTGGCCAGCAGGCGGTTTCCCTCTTCGTCCAGATCATCACGCGGCGCTTCCAACAGACGCTCGAAAAGATGGAAGTCCGAGAACACCACAGAGAAGAGCTGCCGATAGGCATCCCAGCCATCCACCTCGACACGCTCACCATTAAGCAACACTTCGCCACCATCCGGCGGGTAAAGTCCCACCACCACTTTGGCTAGCGTGGTTTTTCCGCTACCGTTGCCCCCCACCAGAAACACCACTTCTCCCGGCGTGAAGCTCAGATTAATCGGCCCCAGCTCAAAAAAGTCATCGCTCTGCTCATGGTAGTACTGATGGGTTACTCCACGTAATTCGAGACGCTGCAAAGTAGGAGTTTCCCGCTGTTCCTGCGGGCCTTGCCCCTGTGGCATCTCGCGTGTGATGTCATCAATTCGGCTAGCGGCTACCCGAGCCATATTGATCCGCGGAATATTGATCAGCAATCCTTCCAGAGGCGTCACCATAAACACAAACACCAGGGCAAAACCGGTCATCACCTGGGTTTGGTTAGGCCCATCGCTTACCAATACAAACAGCACCAAGCCGATAAAGGCGTACATCAGGAACTGCCCCCAGCTGGTCGAGATCACAAACAGCGACATGCCATAGGTACGCAGTCGTCGCACACCTTCAACCGACTCCCCCAATATCTGATCCATAAAGACCCGGCTCTTGCGCTGGTGTAGCCGCAACTCTTTCGCCCCATCGGTAAGCGCACGGAAATGCCCAAACAGGCGATCCTGCTCTGATGACGCACTCTGGAGATAGTGAATGGCGCGTAAGTGCACAAGGTGATAACCGACAGCGCCCAGCCCAATCACCCCCAATGCAAACAAAAACACCTGCCAGGAGAGTACCGCCAGGTAGCCCAAACACCCCACCACAATGACCGTATTAGTCAAAATCACCGGCAAGCTAACGAACAGTACCGCTACGTTGTTGCTGTGCTCGGTGAGTGCTGACTGGATCCGCGCGCTGCCAACACGCTCGAACTGGGCAAAAGGGGTAACGGCCACACACTGGGCAATAAAACTGCGCAATTCAGCCAGGGCACGCTGCCCCAGCCGTTCAAACAACGCCGTCGACACCATTCGACAAGCCATTAGGGCTAAGGCAATCCCTGCGAAAGTCCAAGCCGCATTAGCACGGCTAGCGGCATCGCTGTTTAGCGCTGTATTAATTTGAGCAATCAGCAGCACGCTGAAAAGCCCTGAGAGAATGCTGGCGATAGCGGCGGCGGTCATCAGCCCACGGGTTCGACGAATCAAATAGGGAAGCACATTCACCTCGTTAGAAAGCAATTGAAAAAAAGCTATTGGAAAGCGGCACCTACTCTTACAGACGAATCACTCCTGTAAAAAGTTACCCCTCAACGTAAACAAGCCTCATTCTCATTCGTCCTTAGATAAGGAAGTCGGCAAACCTCCGCATCTGGTGGGCTGATATTTTTTATGGGTTGAACTTTCTTGATAGGAGCTTAACGGTGCCCAGTTCTGTACAAACACAAATAGGACGCCACAAGGTAGACCCATCCAATGGTGAGCGCTTAGTAGCACCTGTTCTGCTCTCACGCCCTGAGGGATGCACCTATCAAGTCACCTATGAGGTAACCACGCAGACACTTTATGTGGAGGGGCATCAAGAGCGTCTTGAGTGGTCATTAGTAGACGATAACAGCACCGTGATGCTGCAGTGGTCACAACGTTCAGCACCGCCTCTCCCGGCGTTACTTGCGGCTATCGAGGGGGCATTCACCTTTTCCCCAGGTGCTGTAGCGCTTCGTTTACAGCTCCCCTCGGTTTTACATACCACTCTGTGTGCCAATGGAATCGCGGTTAAAGATCCCCATGGCAAACTCTGGGCCTACGCGGAGCTATTTTGGCAGTTGCCAACCCTTTGGCTCACCTCCCCCTCCATGCGCCCCTACCCGCAGCAGCCCATCTTGGAGAATGGAAAGCGCCATCTACGCCGCCCGCCGCGCCCCAATGGAACGGTCTATCAGCGCCATATTCCCTGGCTGGATGTCACCCTAAGCTTTCGAGTGCTTGACCTGGAACTTGACCTTGAACGCTTCAACCGCTGGATGAACGACCCGGTTGTCGCCCATTTCTGGGAAGAGCAGGGTGATTTGCAACAGCATCGCGGGCGGCTGGAGAGCACGTTGCAAAACCCTAGTGTCGTGCCACTGATCGGCTGTATCGACGGCGAGCCCTTCGGTTATTTCGAAACCTACTGGGCCAAGGAGGACCGCATCGGCGCTTATTACGATGCCAGTGATTTTGATCGCGGCTGGCACGTACTGATCGGCGAAGCTGCTTTTCGCGGGCGACCCTATGTCGCTGCTTGGCTACCCTCCATCTCACACTACCTGTTTCTGAATGACTGCCGTACCCAACGCCTGGTGATTGAACCCCGGGTGGATAACGCCAAGATGCTGCGCAACCTTGCCCAGTGCGGTTACGCCCATGTTAAGGCGTTCGACTTTCCCCACAAGCGGGCCATGCTCGGCATGCAGCTACGCGAACACTTTTTTAACGAACGCAGCTGGATTCCGCTGCCTCCGCACCCAGGGTCTGCACCACGGCCCGACCCACGCTTCACCCCATAGACACGTCAGCCACGAGGACTCTTATGCATATTCACGACTTGATCGGCATCGGCTTCGGCCCCTCCAATATTGCCCTGGCCATTGCGCTTGACGAACAACGCCAAGCAGGGCAAGCGCGGGATGCCTTTTTTATTGAGCGCCAGCCCTGCTTTGCCTGGCACCCGCATATGCTGTTGGAAAATGCCCATATGCAGATCTCTTTTCTCAAAGATCTGGTCACGCCGCGTAACCCAGGAAGCCCTTTCAGCTTTCTCAATTACCTTCACAGCAAAGGCCGCTTGCAGGACTTTATCAACCTGCAAACCTTCTTCCCCAGTCGCCATGAGTTCAATGACTACCTAAGCTGGACTGCCAGCCACTTTAAACACCAGTGCGCCTATGGAGAGGATGTGTTCGAAGTACTGCCCGAAACTGATAATGAAGAGGTCGCCTACCTCCGCGTTCGTTCACGGGATGAGAGTGGAGCGGTACATGAAAGATTAACTCGCTCCCTCGTGATCAGTGTGGGTGGCGCGCCCAATGTACCTGAATGCTTCGCTGGGCTAAAAGACGACCCACGAGTCTTCCACTCCAGCCACTACCTCAGAGAGCTGGCGAAGCAAGACGCCCCCAAGCGTATCGCCGTGATCGGCGCGGGCCAGAGCGCCGCTGAGATATTCCTTGATCTGCATGGTCGTGAAGGCATTCAGGTGGATCTTATTAGCCGGGCATGGGCCTTTAAACCCTCGGATGACAGCCCTTTCGTTAACGAAATATTCAATCCCGAATACACCGATTACGTGTTCAATAACCCCACCGGCCAGCGGGAAGCGCTGCTGCAGGAGTACAAAAGCACCAACTATTCAGCCCCTGACTTGGCGTTGATTCAGGAGATTTACGATGTGTTCTACCAGCAAAAAGTAACCGGCCAAGCCCGCCACCGCTTCCGCCGCCGCCATGAGGTTATCGGCAGCGAAGCAGGCCCGGAAGGCGTTGAGCTACTTGTGCGCGATTTGGAGAGCGGCCATACGGAGCCAACCCGCTACGACGCAGTGGTGTTAGCCACCGGCTATGCACGCGACACCCATAAACGGCTGCTGGCTCCAATAGCTGAGTTCTTGCCGGAATTTGCCGTTAACCGCAGCTATCAGCTTTACACCAAGCCTTCGTTCAAACCGGCTATTTTTCTGCAGGGCTGCTGCGAACCCACCCATGGCTTGAGCGACACCCTGCTGTCGATTTTGGCGGCACGGACAAGTGAGATTTGTGAAGTGCTTGATGAGGCGTTACCAGCAGCCCATTCAGATATGTCGGTTCCATCACTGGTAGCCACAGACTAATAACCCATCAAAGCATGGCCGCTCTCTCAGGGCGGCCCCAAATACCGAGACTTACGCCCATGATGTCCTTACATCCTGATATCGCCGCTTTCTTAGATCTGGTCGCCGATAGCGGCAACCCACCCTTCCACTCGCTCTCACCACAACAAGCACGCGCTGCTTATGAAGCATCATCACAGATGCTTGATGAGCCAATATCTAACGATGCAACGTCACTGAGTATCACCTCCCGAGATGGATACCATCTTGAACTACGCCACTACCAAGGCGAGCAGGCTTTATCACCCACCTTGCTCTACTTCCATGGCGGCGGCTACCTATTAGGCAGCCTTGATTCTCACGATTCGCTCTGCCAAAGCATCGCCCAGGCGACTGGCTACACAGTGCTGGCTGTCGACTATCGCTTGGCCCCCGAGCACAAGTTTCCGACGGCTTTTCACGATGCTGAAGATGCCTATTGCTGGCTGCTGAAGCATGGAGAAGAGATGGGCATCGATACCTCACGTATCGCCGTCGGTGGTGACAGTGTAGGTGGCACTCTCGCCACTGCTCTTTGCATGTCAGCACGCGATAATGGCTGGCACCTTCCACTCTGCCAGATCCTGCTCTACCCCTGCACCAGCGCCTGGCAGGACAGCGAGTCTCATAGTCGATACGCACAAGGCTACCTGCTGGAAGCAGACACCCTGCAATGGATGTTTGGCCACTATCTAAATAGCGATGAGGAACGCCACGATTGGCGTTTTGCGCCATTGGAGGCTGCGGAACTCAAAAACCTACCACCTGTGTTTATCGCCCTAGCTGAACATGACCCCCTGATCGACGAAGGCATCGCCTACGTGAACCGCTTACAGGAAGCGAATGTAGATACCCAGCTGACCATATACCCCGGCATGGTGCACGACTTCGCACGCCTGGGCAGCATTACGCCCGATGCTACCGGTCAGGTGCGTGCAGATATTGCTAAGTCGCTACAGCAGCATTTTAGTAACCATACAAGTCCAGTAGATGCTTAGTTGCCGCCGCATAGGGCACTGCATGGATGGTGCATGTGGCGCTTCTTGCTACTCGTACCATTTTGAGCAACAGAGAGTTGCATGTAAGCACATGCTCAGAACATAATACTAATAATAACAATTACCATTAACATGCAAATATCATTCCAAGGGGATTACCATGCATCAACTTCGTACCGGCCTGCGCAAGCAACTGCTCACAGTTGCCATTGCCAATATCTGTGCTTCAACACTGTTGGCACCTGCCGCGCTTGCCCAAGGCACCACAGCGCCTACGGCAGGAAATGACGATGTCACTGATACATTGCCCACCGTTCAGGTAACTGGCGAGTTCCTACGTGGTGCCTCAACTGAAAATACCGGCTCCTATACCTCAAGCCGAGTCACCATTGGTAAGCGCGAGCAGTCCATTAAAGAAATCCCTCAGTCCGTCAGTGTGATAACACGCGAACGAATGAATGATCAGGGCATGACCTCACTGATTGATGCCATGAAGTATACAACAGGAATACAAACGACCCGTTATGGTGGCAACACGGCAGCTTTTAGTTCAAGGGGCTTCGATATGGGTGTCCTGTTACTGGATGGTAGTCCCATAGAGGGCTTCGGCTATACAGATACTAGCGCCTTTGACACCGCATTGTTTGATCGCATCGAAGTTCTGAGAGGCCCAACGGGTATCTTGCAAGGGACGGGGCAGCCCAGCGGCACTATCAATATGGTGCGCAAAAGAGCCCAGGATGGGTTCGGTTTCAATGCTTCTCTAATGGCAGGGTCATGGGATACCTACCGAGGGGTCATCGACGCTACCGGCGCGTTGAACAGCGATGGCAGTGTGCGGGGACGATTCGTCACAGTCTATGATGACAGAGGCTCATTCATCGACCATGTCGAACATCAGAGGAGTACAGGGTATGGCACCCTCGAGTTTGATGTAACAGAAAATACTACTATCTCGCTAGGTGCTATATATCAATCAGGCGAAGCCACGCCCAATCTAGGTTTACCTGCTTTTGCTGACGGCAGGTTGCTGGATGTCAGCCGCTCTACGTTCCTTGGTTCTACTATAGATGAGAGAAAAGAGCGCCTAGAGAGGTACTTCGTAGAGCTTGAGCATTCTTTGGAAAATGGTACAACTTTTAATCTCAGTGTGAACAGCTTATATAGGCATACCAACAACCTGCAAAGTAGTGCATCAAATACCTTTGTCGATCCAAGTACTGGTTCAGTAGAGGTGTTCCCTTGGCGTGGAATAGGTACAAGAAAAGACAGATCTTTAGAGGCATCTCTCCATACTCCCTTCCAGTTATTGGGACAGGATAGCATTGTATCCTTTGGTGCAAGCCATAGAAGGAATGATAGTGACAGCAGCCATCTGTGGGCGGAACCACAGACTTTACCCAGAAATGCTTATACCCCAGACCACTCCACTCCTGAAACTGATTCTCATTTTATCCCAACATTCTCAACCGAAGCCTCAGACCAGCAGTCTAGCGTCTATACACAGGCCAATCTTGGTGTTAACGAAAGATTATCTATTTTACTTGGAGGACAGCTTACTTGGTGGGAAACAACTCCAAAGCACGCTCCCGAAAATGGTTTCAAAATAGATAACGAATTTACACCCTATGCAGGTTTTATCTACGATCTTACCCCAGATATCGCTGCATACACCAGCTACACAAGCATTTTTCAACCGCAGAGTAATTGGGATGCCAATGGCGATATCTTGCAGCCACGTACAGGTGACCAAGTTGAGTTTGGTGTTAAGGGAGAGCACTTGAATGGACAACTGAATTGGCATACTGCCATTTTCCGCATTAATGACGAAAACCGTGCTGTAAACGATCCAGATACTCCTGGAGCTTCTCTGGCGGCAGGCAAAGCACGGAGCCAAGGCTTTGAGGCTGAAATCAGTGGCAATTTGCTACCTAGGTGGGATATTTCCGCAGGCTACGCCTACACTGATACAGAATTTGTTCGTGATCCAGCTAATGAAGGTTTGGCCTTATCCCCCGAAACCCCCAAGCATAGCTTTAACCTTTGGTCTCGTTATCGTTTCTCCGACACGCTAAATCAAGGGTGGCGCGTTGGTGCTGGCATAAATGCAGTAAGCAGTACGCACGCTAGGCGTGGAGATATTGTGTGGGAGCAAGGCGGATATACACTGCTTTCAGCACAAGTGGGGTACCGGTTCAATGAGAGTCTTGATTTATCACTCAATGGTAACAATCTGACCGATAAAAAGTACTACTCACGCATCAGTGGCAATACTAGGAATAGATATTATGGAGATCCAAGAAACGTCATGGTCACAATGCAGTATAACTTCTGAAGAGCAGCTCTCTCACAAGAGGGCTTATTGCCCTCTTACTTTTATCCTAAGTGCCTTGACCACTACACAGAGCTACCTTTTATGGCGAGACATAAAACATGATTTCTTCCCTTTCCCTATCAATTAACAAGTCGAAAGTTTTATACGCTTCTACTTTCTATATTGCACTATCTCTTCCTGCCGTCAGTTATGCCTCTGGGCCTCCTTCCTCCATAGCACTCAGTTGGACTATTGCCGAAACCTTGGTCGCTCTTGGCATTCCACCACAAGGAATGTTGTCACCAAGTAAATACGAAGAATGGGGCAGTATCAGGTCACTTCCAGAAAGTATATTTGACATTGGACTTTCTGCCCAACCAAACCTCGAGCTTATCACCCAGCTTGATCCAAATATTATAATATCAGATGGCGATTTATCCAGAATCGACGAGAGACTTTCAAGAAGCTATAACACACTGTCATTTTCAATCTACGACAGCACATTAGACACATGGAATGAATTAACGGAGTTCACAAAAGAGTTATCTATTTCTATTGATCAACCAAACACTGCAGAAGATTACATAAACACTATTGAAGCTGAGATAGAAAATTTAAAATATATCATAAAAGACTATAAAGAGCCGTTCCTAGTCATCCGTGCTCTAGATAAAAACCATATCCGAGTTTACGGAGAGAACAGTTTACCTCAAGCCGTACTTGACCGCCTTGATCTTCTCAATGCCTGGGATAGGCCAACAACTCAATGGGGATTTACAGTTGTTGGAGTTGAAGAACTTATAGGCATTGATGCAAGACTAGTTATTGTAGAAAGCGGTGGACTTCATGATGATATAATGAATCAACTTTCAAATTACGGGCTATGGCAGCACATCCCTAGCATCAAGGAAGGCACTGTAATAACGGTTCCGCCGTTCTGGATATTCGGTGCACTCCCATCGGCATATCAATTTGCCAACAGCTTGGTCACAGCCTTAGCACAAGAATAGCCAACCAGCCCTCATGAGTGCTGACCAGCAAATGTATAGCCACTACTCTTTACAGAGGCATGGCAGATGGCTGAAGAGTGGTACATTTATAAGCGGAAGCCCCCCCTACAATCCCATGACTCTCCTCAGCCATCCAAGCTAGACAGCTGAGAAGAGAATACGCATTCTTTTCAAAAACCGGCCCTCAGGCCGGTAAATTCTCCTTTATGCACTCCAATGGATGTGGTTCCTCTTGCAGTTTTTCCACCACCTGTAGCAACAGCGAATCACTGGAAACAATCGAGAAGTGATCCTCAGAAGTTTCAACAGCACAACGTGGAACTTGCCCAAGCTGATGCATTAGCGCTTGCCGCTCCTCTTGCGGACGCCCTTCTGACCACCAACAATCCGCCTCACAGCTCAATCTCGGCAAGGCATCGGTCAGTAGGGTGAGCCTCTTCAGATGGCGTGCCACACAGAAGATCCGTGCCAGTTCCTCACCACCCAGATCGGAATAACCTTCCCGTCTGTGGGCCGCATCCGGCTTCAGTAGGCGTTCTAGCATAGTGGCGAGCTCCGTTTCGCTCGGCTCCTTATGGGGCGCTTCATGATTACTATTGGAGATGCTCTCAGATGAAGTACCCGGCAAGATTACTGACACATAGGCTGCAAGATCCTTATGCCAGTCATCAACACTTTTCTGGCCGCTCCTGGGGATATAGGGATCCACCAACGCCAACAGATTTACCTCCTGGCCTTGCTTTTCAAGCCGTGCCGCAATCATTGCTGCCAAGGTACCACCTAGAGACCACCCCAATAACCGATAAGGTCCCTGAGGCTGCAAGCTACGGATAGTTGATGCATAGTCACCAGCCATCACTTCCAACGACGTATCACAGTGCTGAGGATCGGTTAGCATCCGGCACGATAGCCCATATACCGTGCATACTCCCTGTAGACGCCGTGCCAGCGGCTGATAGTCGTAAAGGGTGCCCATACCAGCATGAATACAGAACAGCGGTGACTGCCTCTGACTCTCGCCATTGAGCATAACCACACCATCCAGCAAGGCATCCGATGATTCTCCCAGCCCCAACAAGCCTGAAATGGTCGGCTTCTGCATCAGGTCACGCAGTTTGAAATCAAGCTTAGTCTCCTTTAGGGCGCGTACTCGGCTCAACACTTTTAGGCTCAGCAGGGAGTCTCCACCCAGCTCAAAGAAGTTATCAGTTTCGCCGATCCGCTCTACACTCAGGACTTCCTGCCAAATCTTGGCAAGCTGGCAGGCTTCAGGTGTCGAGGGCGCCACGAACTCACGACGTCCCCCTAAAGGAGACGCAGGCAGCGCCTTACGGTCTACTTTGCCATTAGCATTCAATGGCAATCCATCGAGGGTGACCACATCTCCCGGCACCATATAATCTGGCAACTTTTGACCCAGTCGATCGCGTAATTTACTGGTGTCAAGTTCACTGTCGCCTTGGGGAACCACATACGCCACCAGCCTCGAACCACTAGGGCTTTCTTGTGCAACCACCACCGCCTCGCGAATTTCCGGTTGCGATAGCAGTTCAGCTTCGATCTCACCTAGCTCAATACGTAGGCCGCGTATTTTTACCTGGTGATCAAGGCGGCCCAGGTACTCGAGCTGACCATCCTCCCGCCAACGCACTAGGTCACCGGTGCGGTAGAGGCGTTCCCCCTCGTTGAACGGATCGGCGATAAAGCGCTCCGCCGTGAGATTACTGCGATTGAGATATCCACGGGCCAGGCTTACCCCGCCGAGATAGAGTTCGCCAGCGACGCCTGGCGGTGCCAAGTTAAGATCACCATCCAAGACATAAGTACGGGCACCGCTAATGGGTCGCCCAATGGGGATCTGGCGGTGAGCATCATCACGGCACCACCAATGAGTGACATGAATCGTAGTTTCGGTGGGGCCATAGAGATCATGTAGGTTGGCACCATCAAGACATTCAGCCACATCTTGCTGTAACGTGGCTGGAACAGCCTCGCCGCCGCACATAATATGCTTGAGCCGCGTCTTGGCCTTAACATCAGGATAGGCCAGGAAGGCCTTGAGCATTGAGGGCACAAAATTGAGCGTGGTAACTCCGTGCTGCTGGATCAGCTCAATGATACGCTCTGGATCTCGATGGTCGCCTGGTTGGGCGATCACCAAACGCGCCCCGACACTGAGCGGCCAGAAAATTTCCCATACAGAAACGTCGAACCCGAACGGCGCCTTGTGCAGTACGGCATCAGTATCGGTGAGCTGGTAGGTCTCTTGCATCCAGACCATGCAGTTGGTCAAGGCATCATGGCGGATGGCCGCGCCCTTAGGCCGCCCAGTGGAACCTGAGGTGTAAATCACATAGGCGAGGTGCTCGCCGTGCAACGCCACCGCTGGATTGGTAGAAGCGTGATGTGCCACATCCAGACAGTCCAACTCAACAACGCTTAGGCCATCAGCTACCGGCAATGACTCGCGTAAGTGGTGTTGAGTCAGCAGCAGTTCGATGCCACTATCTTCGGCGATGAAGGCCAGCCGCCCCGAGGGATACTCTGGATCCAACGGCACATAGGCGCCACCCGCCTTAAGAATCGCCAGTAGCCCCACCACCATATCAATGGAGCGCTCCATGGCGATGCCCACACGGGTTTCGGGGCGGACTCCTAGGTCGATTAGATAGTGCGCCAGGCGATTGGCACGAGTGTTGAGTTCGGAATAACTGAAGCTATGATCGTTAAAAATCAAAGCGGTAGTCTCAGGAGCCTCTGACGCTTGTTGCTCGATCAACTGATGCACAGGCTTGGTAGCACCATAATGCTGAGAGTTCTCTCCCCAAACACTCAGTAATTGCTGACACTTTTCTCCTAACAGGTTGATATCACTTAATAATTTCTGAGGCGCCAAGTTAAGGCTATCCACAATGCCAGCCAGAGAGGTATTCAGGTAATCACACAGCTTCTGTGCACCAATCGAACGACTCACCTGCCCTTCCAACTGGAAGCCGTTGCCCAGGTCATCCACTGACATCGTTATCGGGTAGTTGGTACGCTCCTGACCGCCCAGTACCTCCATACCTTCCCAGGTATGAACAATGCCTCCCTCTTGCTGAGGTGCGCTGTGACGATAGTTCAGCAAACTGGTAAATAGTGGCGCTCCACCAGGTAACCCACTGCAGCGCTGCGCGAGGCCAAGGCTGGCATGCTCGTGGTGCATTAGCTCAGATAAGGCATCATGGGTATGACGCAAGCACTTATCGATACCTTGAGCCCCCACATTGATGCGTATAGGGAGCGTATTGATAAACATACCCAGTGCCCGTTCAGCACCTTCAATTCCCTGCATACGCCCGAACAGCACAGTGCCAAAGACTACGTCGTCATGCCCTGTCGTCTTGCTTAGCACCAAGGCCCAGGCCAAGTGGAATAGGCTGGCCGTGCTGACGCCATGCTGCTGGGCCTGTTGCCGCACCCGCTGGGCTAACTTTGGCTCTAGCAGCAGCCGTACTTCCTCGATATCACTACCATCGCCACGAACTTCCAACAGCCCGAAAGGCGCCGTAGGTTCCTCTAGACCACTCAATTGCTCGCGGAAGAAAACTTCGTGTTCTTCGGGACTTACCCCCAAGTGTGCCTGTGCCACAAAATTACGGAATGGAATCGGCTTGGGTAACTCATCTGCACGGCCTTGCTGGATCAGGGCAATTTCTTCCACCAGTAGCTCAAGAGTGGTGTGATCCATGACCAAGTGGTGGCTAGGTAGTTGCAACAACCAGCATCCCTGCTCAGCATCGTATGCAGCCAGTGCCCGTAGCATAGGTGCTCGGCGCACATCGATTCGGTGATGCTCAGGGTCTACCTCGGCATTCAGCCGTTCGGCGATGCAGTGAGAACCACTACCATCCAAGTCTAGCCATTCGAGGGCTAATTCGGCATACCGGTAAACCACCTGAACCGGTTCACGGAGTCCCTCCCAAAGCACCGCCGTACGTAAAATATCGTGACGGACAATGAGCTTATTAAAACCGGTAATAAACGCTTCCAGACGTCCTCTGCTGTCAAAGCCCAACAAACGGAGGGTTACATAGGCATCACTTTTTTCCTGCAACCGATGGTGGAAGAGAATCCCCTCCTGCAATGGCGCCAGGGGGTAGATATCCTGAATATTACTGGCACCACCGGGCACTGCCGCTTCGATCTCACGAAGCTCTGCAGCATTGAGTTCGATTAGCGTCAACATCTCAGGCTGGAGAGCTTCGCAATCATGAGGAATCAGATTGGGCGGGATGGAGACCTCAGCTTGCTCGGGCGCTTGCGTCACCGCTTGAGCAAAAGCCACCAGTTCAGGGTACTGGAACAGGGTACGCACCTGTGCTGCCAGACCGCGATGCCGCATTTTCTCAAGCACTTTCAGAGCCAGCAGTGAATGGCCACCCAGCTCAAAGAAATTATCGTGTCGGCCCACCCGTTCGGCGCCAAGTATCTCTGACCAGACCTCTGCCAGTGCTCCTTCTATTTCGCCTTGCGGCGGTTCGTACTGCGAGCCACTGGTCAAATCCGGCTCGGGTAGGGCCTTGCGGTCTACTTTGCCGTTGGCATTCAGCGGCAATGTCTCTAGCGTGACTATCACCCCAGGTACCATATAATCCGGCAGCTTTTGACCCAGCGTCTCACGTAGTAAGGTGCTATCGAGTTCACCATCGATCTGGGGAGCAACATAGGCCACCAGCCTCAAGCCACCGGGGCCTTCTTGCGCTACCACCACCGCCTCGCGAACCTCCGGCAGAGCTAATAGCTTGGCTTCGATCTCGCCTAGTTCAATACGCAAGCCGCGAATCTTCACTTGATGATCAAGACGGCCCAGGTATTCAAGCTGACCATCCTCCCGCCAGCGCACTAGGTCGCCGGTGCGGTAGAGGCGTTCGCCCTGCGCAAATGGATCAGCGACAAAACGTTCTGCGGTAAGGTCAGGGCGGTGCAAGTAGCCCCGTGCTAAGCCCACGCCACCAAGATAGAGTTCACCCGCGACCCCGGGCGGCGCCAAGTTAAGATCGCCATCTAGTACGTAGGTGCGGATACCGGCGATCGGTTGACCGATCGCTACCTGGTTGCGCCCATCGTCGTGGCAAGTCCAGTGGGTAACGTCGATAGCTGCTTCGGTGGGGCCATAGAGGTTGTAGAGCCCCGTGTGAGGCAAGCGGGCAAACACTTGGTTCTGCAACTCTGCCGGTAGCGCTTCGCCGCTACACACCATGCGTGTCAGACTAGTACAGGCTTCTACCTCGCCATGGGCCAGGAAGGCCTGCAACATTGAAGGTACGAAATGTAGCGTGGTGATCCCATGGGTACGAATCAATTCGACCAGTTGGGCTGGCTCGCGGTGAGTGCCTGGTGGCGCCATCACCAGTCGGGCGCCCTGCATTAGCGGCCAGAAGAATTCCCACACGGAAACATCAAAGCTGAAGGGCGTTTTCTGTAGCACCGCATCGTTGGCCGTTAAGCCATAGGCGTCTTGCATCCATTGCAGGCGATTGGTCAGTGCATGGTGACGGTTGGCTGCACCCTTAGGCCGCCCAGTGGAGCCCGAGGTGTAAATCACATAAGCGAGATGTTCACCGTGCAGTTCTACCTCTGGGTTGGTTGACGCATGATGCGCCACATCCAACTGATCCAGCTCGATAACACTTAAGCCATCGGTCAGAGGCAGAGAATCAACCAGATGTCGCTGAGTGAGTAACAGCTCGATGCCGCTGTCTTCGGCCATATAGGCCAACCGATCGCTCGGATAATCTGGATCCAACGGTACGTAAGCACCACCCGCCTTGAGAATACCCAATAGCCCCACTACCATCTCAACTGAGCGCTCAACAGCGATGCCCACTCGGGTTTCGGGTTTTACGCCTAAACCGATCAGATAGTGGGCTAAACGATTGGCGCGGGCATTGAGTTCAGCGTAGCTAAGTGACTGGTCTTCAAGTACTAGCGCCGTAGCTTCTGGGGTTGCCGCAGCTTGGCGTTCAATTAGGTGATGGATTAGAGCAGTACCCAAACACTGTTGCGTATTATCTCCCCATTCGTTCAACAGCTGCTGATCATCTATTCTGAGCAGGCTGATCTCACTTAATGATTGCTGAGGCGCCGCTTGCAAACTTTCTACGATGCCTGCAATGGCTGTGCTCAGGTAGCCGCACAACCGCTGAGCGCCGGTAATACGGCTCACCTGCCCTACCAACTGGAAGCCGTCACCTAGATCGTCCACCGACATCGTGATCGGGTAGTTGGTACGCTCTTGCCCCCCCAGTACCTCCATACCTTCCCAAGTATGAACGGTGCTTCCCTCTTGCTGAGGCGCGCTATAACGATAATTTAGCAAACTGGTAAATAGCGGCGTTCCACCAGATAATCCACTACAGCGCTGCGCTAACCCTAGACTGGCATGCTCATGGTGCATTAGCTCAGATAAGGCATCATGAGTTTGGCGTAAGCACGTATCGACACCTTGAGCCCCCAGTTTGATGCGCACCGGTAGCGTATTAATAAACATCCCCAACGCCCGCTCAGCACCTTCAATGCCCTGCATACGCCCGAACAGCACAGTGCCAAATACCACATCGTCATGCCCAGTTGTCTTGCCGAGCACCAAGGCCCAGGCTAGGTGGAATAGGCTAGCCGTGCTAACACCATGGCGCTGAGCCTGCTGTCGAATTTGCTGGGCTAGTTCGACAGCCAAAGGAACGCATACTTCCTCAATCTCGCTACCATCGCCGCGAACGTCTAGCAGCCCGAAGGGCGCTGTCGGTTCTTCAACATCGCCCAACCGCTCACGAAAGAAGGCTTCGTGCTCTTCCAGGCTTACCCCTAGCCGGGCCTGCGCCACGAAGTTGCGGAATGAGATCGGCTTGGGCAGTTCGTCCTCGCGGCCTTGCTGGATCAGGGCAATTTCTTCCACCAGTAGTTCAAGGGTGGTGTGATCCATGATCAGGTGGTGGCTAGGTAGCTGCAGCAGCCACCGCTTTTGCTCGGCATCGTATGCAACCACCGCTCGCAGCATAGGCGCTCGACGCACATCGATTCGGTGATGCTCAGGGTCTACCTCGGCATTCAGCCGTTCGGCGATGCAGTGAGAACCACTACCATCCAAGTCTAGCCATTCGAGGGCTAATTCGGCATGCCGGTAAACTACCTGAACCGGTTCACGGAGCCCCTCCCAAAGCACTGCAGTACGTAAAATATCGTGGCGGGTAATCAGTTTATTGAAACAGGCAATGAATGCTTCCACCCGTTCTCGCCTATCGAAGCTAATCAGACGTGGGGTTACATAAGCATCGCCCTCTTCCTGCAACCGGTGGTGGAAGAGAATCCCCTCCTGCAATGGCGCCAGGGGGTAGATATCCTGAATATTACTGGCACCACCGGGCACTGCCGCTTCGATCTCACGAAGCTCTGCAGCATTGAGTTCGATTAGCGTCAACATCTCAGGCTGGAGAGCTTCGCAATCATGAGGAATCAGATTGGGCGGGATGGAGACCTCAGCTTGCTCGGGCGCTTGCGTCACCGCTTGAGCAAAAGCCACCAGTTCAGGGTACTGGAACAGGGTACGCACCTGTGCTGCCAGACCGCGATGCCGCATTTTCTCAAGCACTTTCAGAGCCAGCAGTGAATGGCCACCCAGCTCAAAGAAATTATCGTGTCGGCCCACCCGTTCGGCGCCAAGTATCTCTGACCAGACCTCTGCCAGTGCTCCTTCTATTTCGCCTTGCGGCGGTTCGTACTGCGAGCCACTGGTCAAATCCGGCTCGGGTAGGGCCTTGCGGTCTACTTTGCCGTTGGCATTCAGCGGCAATGTCTCTAGCGTGACTATCACCCCAGGTACCATATAATCCGGCAGCTTTTGACCCAGCGTCTCACGTAGTAAGGTGCTATCGAGTTCACCATCGATCTGGGGAGCAACATAGGCCACCAGCCTCAAGCCACCGGGGCCTTCTTGCGCTACCACCACCGCCTCGCGAACCTCCGGCAGAGCTAATAGCTTGGCTTCGATCTCGCCTAGTTCAATACGCAAGCCGCGAATCTTCACTTGATGATCAAGACGGCCCAGGTATTCAAGCTGACCATCCTCCCGCCAGCGCACTAGGTCGCCGGTGCGGTAGAGGCGTTCGCCCTGCGCAAATGGATCAGCGACAAAACGTTCTGCGGTAAGGTCAGGGCGGTGCAAGTAGCCCCGTGCTAAGCCCACGCCACCAAGATAGAGTTCACCCGCGACCCCGGGCGGCGCCAAGTTAAGATCGCCATCTAGTACGTAGGTGCGGATACCGGCGATCGGTTGACCGATCGCTACCTGGTTGCGCCCATCGTCGTGGCAAGTCCAGTGAGTAACGTCGATAGCTGCTTCGGTGGGGCCATAGAGGTTGTAGAGCCCCGTGTGAGGCAAGCGGGCAAACACTTGGTTCTGCAACTCTGCCGGTAGCGCTTCGCCGCTACACACCATGCGTGTCAGACTAGTACAGGCTTCTACCTCGCCATGGGCCAGGAAGGCCTGCAACATTGAAGGTACGAAATGTAGCGTGGTGATCCCGTGGGTACGGATCAATTCGACCAGCTGGGCTGGCTCGCGGTGAGCACCTGGTGGCGCCATCACCAGCCGCCCCCCCTGCATCAGCGGCCAGAAGAACTCCCACACGGAAACATCAAAACTGAAGGGCGTTTTCTGTAGCACCGCATCGTTGGCCGTTAAGCCATAGGCGTCTTGCATCCATTGCAGGCGATTGGTCAGTGCATGGTGACGGTTGGCTGCACCCTTAGGCCGCCCAGTGGAGCCCGAGGTGTAAATCACATAAGCGAGATGTTCACCGTGCAGTTCTACCTCTGGGTTGGTTGACGCATGATGCGCCACATCCAACTGATCCAGCTCAATGACGCTCAGGCTTGAAGCTACTGGTAACGACTCGCGAAGATATTGCTGGGTGAGCAGCAGTTCAATGCCGCTATCTTCGACCATATAAGCTAATCGATCGCTCGGATAATCTGGATCCAGCGGTACGTAAGCACCACCCGCTTTGAGAATACCCAATAGCCCCACTACCATCTCAACTGAGCGCTCAACAGCGATACCCACTCGAACTTCGGGTTGCACGCCTAAGCCAATTAGGTAGTGAGCCAAGCGATTGGCACGAGCGTTGAGTTCGGCGTAGCTAAGTGACTGGTCTTCAAGTACTAGCGCCGTAGCTTCTGGGGTTGCCGCAGCTTGGCGTTCAATTAGGTGATGGATTAGAGCAGTACCCAAACACTGTTGCGTATTATCTCCCCATTCGTTCAACAGCTGCTGATCATCTATTCTGAGCAGGCTGATCTCACTTAATGATTGCTGAGGCGCCGCTTGCAAACTTTCTACGATGCCTGCAATGGCTGTGCTCAGGTAGCCGCACAACCGCTGAGCGCCGATAATACGGCTCACCTGCCCTACCAACTGGAAGCCGTCACCTAGATCGTCCACCGACATCGTGATCGGGTAGTTGGTACGCTCTTGCCCCCCCAGTACCTCCATACCTTCCCAAGTATGAACGGTGCTTCCCTCTTGCTGAGGTGCGGTATAACGATAATTTAGCAAACTGGTAAATAGCGGCGTTCCACCAGATAATCCACTACAGCGCTGCGCTAACCCTAGACTGGCATGCTCATGGTGCATTAGCTCAGATAAGGCATCATGAGTTTGGCGTAAGCACGTATCGACACCTTGAGCCCCCAGTTTGATGCGCACCGGTAGCGTATTAATAAACATCCCCAACGCCCGCTCAGCACCTTCAATGCCCTGCATACGCCCGAACAGCACAGTGCCAAATACCACATCGTCATGCCCAGTTGTCTTGCCGAGCACCAAGGCCCAGGCTAGGTGGAATAGGCTAGCCGTGCTAACACCATGGCGCTGAGCCTGTTGCCGCACCTGCTGGGCTAGCTCCGCCGACAAAGGAACGCGCATTTCTTCGATATCGCTGCCATTGCTGCGAATGTCTAGTAGTCCAAAGGGCGCTGTCGGTTCTTCAATATCGCCCAACTGCTCACGGAAGAAAGCCTCGTGATCCTCCAGGCTTACCCCTAGCCGGGCCTGCGCCACGAAGTTGCGGAATGGAATCGGCTTGGGCAGTTCGTCCTCACGACCTTGCTGGATCAGGGAAATTTCTTCCACCAGTAGCTCAAGGGTGGTGTGATCCATGACTAGATGGTGGCTAGGTAACTGTAGCAACCAACGTTCCTGCTCAGCATCGTGGGCAGCCAGCGCCCGTATCATAGGTGCTTGGCGCACATCAAGGCGATGGTGTTCAGGATCCACCTGAGTGTATAACCATTCGGCCACACCGCCGGTGGCCACATCTGGCGCGGTCGGCCACTCGATATCCAGCATGGCATGTCGATACACTACCTGCACCGGTTCGCGGAGCCCTTCCCAAAGCACCGCGGTACGTAAAATATCGTGGCGGGCAATGAGCTTATTAAAACCGGTAATGAATGCTTCCAGACTCTCCCTGCTATCAAAACCCAGCAAGCGAGGAGTCACATAGGCATCGCCCTCTTCCTGCAGCCGGTGGTGGAAGAGAATTCCCTCCTGCAATGGAGCTAGCGGATAAATATCCTGAATATTACTCGCCCCACCGGGCACTGCCGCTTCGATCTCACGAAGCTCTTCAGCATTAATTCCGATCAGTGTCAGCATATCAGGCTGGAGAGCCCGACAATCGTGAGGAACCAGGTTGGGTGGAATGGTGATCTCAGCTTGCTCGGGTGCTTGCGTCAACGCTTGAGCAAAAGCCACCAACTCTGGATATTGAAACAAAGTGCGCACCTGCGCCGTCAGCCCTCGATGCCGCATTTTCTCAAGCACTTTCAGAGCCAACAGCGAATGCCCCCCCAGCTCAAAGAAGTTGTCGTGTCGACCCACCCGTTCGACGCCAATTATTTCTGACCAGATTTCCGCCAGCGCTTCTTCCACTTCATCCTGAGGCGGCTCATAGTACGAGCCACTGGCTAACTCCGGTTCGGGCAGGGCTTTGCGATCCACCTTGCCGTTGGCATTCAGCGGCAGTCCATTGAGCGTGACCACAACTCCCGGCACCATATAATCTGGCAACTGTTGACCCAGTCGCTCGCGTAATTTACTGGTGTCGAGCTCCATGTCGACTTGGGGTACCACATAAGCCACCAGCCTCGAACCACTGGAGCCTTCTTGAGCTACCACCACCGCTTCGCGAACTGCCGGTTGAGAAAGTAGTTCGGCTTCGATTTCGCCAAGTTCAATTCGCAGGCCGCGAATCTTCACCTGGTGATCGAGGCGGCCCAGGTACTCAAGCTGGCCATCCTCCCTCCAACGCACTAGGTCACCGGTGCGGTAGAGGCGTTCCCCCTCGTTGAACGGATCGGCGATAAAGCGCTCCGCCGTTAAGTCGCTGCGATTGAGATATCCACGGGCTAGGCTTATCCCGCCCAGGCATAGTTCTCCAGAGACACCCTGTGGTACCAAGTTAAGTGCACCATCCAAGACGTAGGTGCGGGTACCGCTAATGGGTCGCCCAATGGGGATCTGGCGGTGAGCATCATCACGGCACCACCAATGAGTGACATGAATCGTAGTTTCGGTGGGGCCATAGAGATCATGTAGGTTGGCACCATCAAGACATTCAGCCACATCTTGCTGTAACGTGGCTGGAACAGCCTCGCCGCCGCACATAATATGCTTGAGCCGCGTCTTGGCCTTAACATCAGGATAGGCCAGGAAGGCCTTGAGCATTGAGGGCACAAAATTGAGCGTGGTAACTCCGTGCCGCTGGATCAGCTCAATGATACGCTCTGGATCCCGATGGTCGCCTGGTTGGGCGATCACCAAACGCGCCCCGACACTGAGCGGCCAGAAAATTTCCCATACAGAAACGTCGAACCCGAACGGCGCCTTGTGCAGTACGGCATCGGTATCGGTGAGCTGGTAGGTCTCTTGCATCCAGACCATGCAGTTGGTCAAGGCATCATGGCGGATGGCCGCGCCCTTAGGCCGCCCAGTGGAACCTGAGGTGTAAATCACATAGGCGAGGTGCTCGCCGTGCAACGCCACCGCTGGATTGGTAGAAGCGTGATGTGCCACATCCAGACAGTCCAACTCAACAACGCTTAGGCCATCAGCTACCGGCAATGACTCGAGTAAGTGGTGCTGAGTCAGCAGCAACTCGATGCCACTATCTTCGGCGATGAAGGCCAGCCGCTCCGAGGGATACTCTGGATCCAACGGCACATAGGCGCCACCCGCCTTGAGAATCGCCAGTAGCCCCACCACCATATCAATGGAGCGCTCCATGGCGATGCCCACTCGGGTTTCGGGGCGCACGCCCAGATCGATTAGATAGTGCGCCAACCGATTGGCGTGGGCGTTAAGTTCGGCGTAGCTGAGATGCTGGTCTTCAAATACTAGCGCCGCAGCCTCTGGGTTTTCCGTAGCCTGCTGTTCGATCAGGTGCTGGACCGCACCAGTTCCTGTGAAGAGCGGAGAGTTATCCCCCCACTCAGCCAACTCTCGTCTCTCACTGGCCCCGAGAATATCAAGCTCTCCTAGGCGACTATTGTAATTATGGCAGAGCGTCGTTAATACTTGGCGATAGCGTTCAAGCAGCTTTTCGGCAGTCCCCTGCTCGAAGAGATCGGTACGATACTCCAGATCGCATTGAACGCGCTCTTTTCCAATCACACAATTGAGGGAAAGCTCAAATTTAGTCGTGCCATTTTCTGCCCTCATCGACTCAGCGATGGCGCCATCAAACTCCAGTTGCTCGACATCGCTAGACATCTGAACGCCAAACATAACCTGGAACAATGGATTGCGCGACGGATCGCGCTGCTCACTACGAGATTCCAATAGAATCTCTAGAGGCAGGTCCGCATGATTCATCAACCCGAGTGCATCTTTCCTAACCTGCTGTACGATGTCGCGAAGCGTCATAGCAGGTGTTAAGTTGGCACGAAAGACTTGGGTCGAAACAAAGTAGCCCATCAGGTCTTGCAGCTCATCGAAAGGTCGGCCAGCATGTGGTACACCAACAGCGAACTCCATCTGATCGCTGTAGCGCGCCAGTAGAACTTGCCATGCCGCTAATAGGATCATGAAGGGCGTACACTTTTCTTTCCGACAGAGTTGTCGCAACGCATCAGCAAGGTCAGCAGGCAGAGCTATAGAAGAACGGGCACCTGAAAACTTCTGCACCCCAGGGCGCTTATAGTCAGTGGGTAGCTCGATGTCTGGTACTTGGTCACCCAGATAACTATTCCAATACGCTAAACTTTTCTCAAACTCACCACTCTCATATCTCTCGCGTTGCCAGGCTGCATAGTCTGTATATTGGATATTCAGTTTTGGTAGAAAAACCTCTTCCTGGGATGCCGCTGCCAAGCGGTAAGCTGTTGCCAAATCCTTGGCGAGAATAGGGTTTGACCACGCATCGGAAACGATGTGGTGCATACACACCGCCAGCACTTGCTCTTGCTCACCCACTTTTATCCATTTCGCCACCAATGCCGGTGATACGGTAAGGTCAAAAACATGACCTGTGACCTCACTGAGGGATGCAGTCAGCCGGTGTTCTCGTTCAGATGGCGTAAGCACCGATAAATCCTCGCACTGAAGTGCGAACTTCACATCAGGTGCAACCACTTGCATCGGTTCCCCGTCTCGTTCGACGAAACGGGTACGCAGCACGGCATGCCGTGCAATGACGGCCTGAAAAGCTCGCTCCAGTGCCTCAGGATTCACGCTCCCCTTCAGACGAAAGACCCGAGGTAGGTTATAGGCACTCAACCCTGGCTCCATATTCTGCAGTAGCCATAACTGATGCTGAGAGAAAGAGAGGGGAATGTACTCTCCTACCTGGGTGCTCGCTTCGATACTCTCTTGATACCATCCACTCTGATTAGCGGCTAGAGATTCCTGACTCATACCATTCATTGCTGAATCCTTAACTAGAGGCTGCTATTCGATTGACAAGGAAGGATGTGCCTCTTCCTGCATTCCGTATTCACTCTCGCGTAGAGCGGCACCCAGCTCGGCGACAGTGGGATGATCAAATACCACGCCGGGGGCTATCTCGATGCCGAACTGCTTACGGATGCGGGCCACCAGCTTGATCACCAGCAAGGAGTGCCCACCCAGCTCGAAGAAGTCGTCATCAATGCCTACCTCATCGCGACCAAGCAGCTCAGCCATGGCTTGGCACAGGTTGGCTTCCACGGCATCCCGGGGCTTCACCAAGGTTTTTCTTTCCGCGGTTTTTTGGGCCAAGGCTTCCAGCGCGGAGGTGTCTACCTTGCCGTTACCTAGGCGGGGGAAATGCTCAACAGAGATAAAACGAGAAGGACGCATGGGTTCAGGCAGTAGCACAGCCAGTTGCTCGCGAAGCTGGACCTGGCCCTCAGCAGACATCGCCTTGGAGTCTTCGATCAAAAACGCTACGAGTTCATGGGTATCAGCTCCCCTACCCATCAGGCGAACCAGGCTCTGCTTAACCCCTGGCTGTGCTTGCAATACGCTTTCGATTTCTGTTGGTTCAATACGAAAGCCGCGCAGTTTGATCTGATCGTCAGCTCGCCCAATAAGGCGTACGCCCCCCTCGGGTAGCACGCACGCCAGATCGCCAGTGCGATAGAGCCGTTCACCAGGAATAAAGGGATCTTCGACAAACGCGGAAGCATCGCTATTGAGATAACCACGCGCCAGTTGGGCGCCGCCCAGATACAGCTCACCCACGGCACCGGTGAGGGTCGCGTTCAAGTTATCGTCAAGCACTCGGTAGCGGCAGTTCGGTAGTAGCTGGGTTAGCGGCAACGGGCCTGCCATATCCTGCGACAGCGATACCGGGTGCACCATAACGCCCACCGTGGCTTCTGTAGGGCCATAGTGGTTGTATAGTTGGCACTCTGGCGAGAGCCGCGCAATGCTCGAAAGTAAGGCAGGTGAAGCTGCCTCGCCGCCTAGAATCAGTGTTTTCGGCAACCGGGGAGCTTCGCACTCAAGCAGGGCTTCCAGGTGAGACGGCACTATTTTGAGCGCATCGATATCGGCTGCCGACATAAAGCGCGCAAAGTGATCGCCATCCTGCATATCGTCAGGTGCGGCGATCACCAGGCGAGCACCATTGAACAAGGCACCGAACAGCGCTGTATTGCCCAGGTCGGTGGCCAGCGACCCGGTTAATGCCCAACGCTGGCATACCGATAGGCCCATGGCCTTTGTGGCACCGGCTACGTAATTGAGCAGTTGACCATGCTCAATCACAACACCTTTTGGGGTGCCTGTGGAGCCAGAGGTGTAGAGAATATAGGCCACATCGCCGAGCCTCTGCTGCGGAAACGACAATGCGCTATTCGCTTCTTCCACTTCTTGCGGCAGCCCTACACTGCGGATGCCGGGAAGGGCCAGTGCTGCGGGTTCTACCTCGATGTTTTCAGCGCTCACCACTAGCGCGGGCTGGGCATCCTCTAGCACTCGCCGTTTACGGCCTACGGGCCACTCAGGGTCGAGCGGCAGGTAGGCTGCGCCTACACGCCATACTGCCAATAGCAGCACGACCAAATCGGTGGAACGGGGCAGGTTGAGCGCTACGTAATCTCCAGGCTTAACGCTCTGACCATCCAACCACCGAGCGATATTATTAACGCGGGCTTCTAGTTGGGCGTAACTCAGCGTACGGCCATGCTCCTCAATGGCAACGGCATCCGGCGTCGATTCCGCCCATGTAGTGATATGAGTAGCTACGCTACGCTCGCCCACATCGAGCACATTGTCTTCAATCGTCAGTAATCCCTGCTGTTGCTCAGGGGAGATAAGCGGCACCGAAAATAGCTTTTGCGCGGGGTCGGCTAGGCCCGCCTGTAGCAGCGTCTGGTACTGATTCAGCAGACACTCGGCCGCCGCTCGGCTATAGCATGATGGGTCGGTGTAGAGAGTCGCCACTGCGCCGCTCTCACTGCGGCCAATCTGCAAGGCAAGTTCAAATTCTGCCGATGGCCCAGGCAATTCTCGCAAGCGCCACTGAAAACCGGCCGTATTTAATTCATCCACTCCCTCTGAAAATGCAAATCCCGCTGCGAGGTGGCGCTTATCAGGCAGCGAATCAATTGACCAATACTCTTGGGCTTGGGTATGCGCCTCTAACTGCTCTGATAAACGGGTGATCCAGCTAGAGAAGTCGCTATCAGCGACACCTTCAACCAGCACCGGCAGCACCTTGTCGAAGAGCCCGATCGCCCCTTGCATCACCTCGTAATCCTGGCGGCAGTCGTGTTGCCAACCACCTAGCACACTCTCACTGCCGCTAATCCTGGCGAGTAGCGCCCACCAAGCCGCCTGCAGCACTCCCTCTGCGGATACTTGAAGCTCATCTGCTAGGCTATCGATACACGCCACTAAGTTTGATTCGAGCTGCAAAGCCACATATTCATGCTCTACCCGCACGTCATGGCGGCTCGCTTGCCTTGCAGGTAAACGGCATGAGCCTGCCTGCTCGGCATGCTGCTGGTGCCTTTGCCAATACTCACGCCCTTCTTCAGCGTCATCGTCACTTTCGAGAGAAGCACGCCACTCGATGAACTGGGAATATTGCAGTGCAGACTCCTCATCGGCTCCTCCGCTCTGATCATAAGCATCCGCCAACGCCGAGAACAGCGACTGTAGACTGCCGCGATCCGCCACCAACGCCGAAACAGCAAGTACTAATACCCAGGTTGTTTCACCCGTTTGCAGCAGCGCTGGACGCAGCAGTTCACCGGCTTCTAGGGCAAGGGGCCGACGCTTTAGTGACTCGCGATAGTTATTAAGAAAGTCGTTGAGCAGCGCTTTCTTGTCATCGCTGCCGCGTAAATCTTCATGCCGCCACTCGATGGCAGGCAGGTCTTCAAGTGCTTGGTGACGCAGCCCGCGGTACCCGGCCACGCTCTTCAAAGCCGTAGATAGGGCTTCATGCTGTTGCCTAAGGTCGCTCAGTACGCGCTCCAACCGCGAGCTATCAAGCGTACCTTGGATATCGACCACCATGACATTAGTCTGCGCCGATGCTGCCTGCTGGGTATCATTTTCATTAGCTTCCACCGCCACCAACACCGCGCGCTGTTCAGGGCTAAGCGGCCAATGGGCAAGGCTCTGCTGTTCCGTTATCGCATTCATTTATTGACTCCCAAACCCCGTGACGTTATTGACCGACCAACTCGGCATCAGCACTTGCCCCTTGAGCCTCTTCCAGCGCCGAACGCTCATAGATGTCTCCCATCGCCACCACAATCTTGCGTGGCCCCTCGTAGGGATCCCGGGCATGGGCTGCTAACATGTTGTCGACCATCACCACATCGCCCCGGCGCCAGTCGAAGCGCACCGCGCAGGCTTCGTAGGCATCACCGACAACCTTCATCATCTCGTCGCTAATTACGGAGCCATCACCGAAATAGACATTGCGTGGCAGGCGTTCCTGGCCAACCATGCCTAGCAGGTCTTCTTTCACATCAGGCTCAAGGCAACTGACATGGTGGAGCTGCACCTGATTGAAGAACACTCGGTCACCGGTCACGGGATGGGTGACTACCGCAGGGCAGTGCGTACGCGTCTGCAGCTCGTCATCACCCAACCACTGCCACTCGATTCCCCCTTCTTTGAGCCGCGCTTCAACCTCCTCCCTGCTATCGGTTTTGAAAAAGTCTCGCCAGCTCACGTCCAAGTTGCGGGTGAAGGTGCGCACATAAAGCAACCCTTTGCGCTCGAACTCCTCCACTACATCGGCGGGCAGTTGGCGTAGCATCTCGCGGCAGTCAACGATCGGGGTGGCGCCTCCAACAGGAGAGGGGTACTCGCAGAAGAACAGTTGCTTGCGCGGCCAGCGCTCCAAATGCGAGCTTTCGTTGTGATAGAGAATCATCTGGCGCTCGGGATAGGGGGTTGAGCGGTAGGTATTACGTCCCCCTTCTTTCTTGGGCAGGTCACCATAGTTGCCATAAAGGCCCGGCTGGATAGCCTCGGCAAAGGCTTCAAACTCTTGCGGCGTGGTCAGCCCAAAGTTACGGAACAGAATGCCTGCATGCGTGCGTAAGTGTTGCTCGATAAAGTCACGCTGGGAGGTTGCCCATGCAACCGCATCAAGGTCAGCGTCCGTCGCTTCGATCACGAGAGGAAAGACTCTTTTTTCGTCGAGCAATGCCGTTCGTATCGGTGAATCACTGTTGGTCGAGGGGCGCGCACCTGGCTGGGATTTCAGGCTGCCAAGCTTGTTGAGTTTGGAACCTTTTGAAAGCTTGTTTTGCATAGCGTGTTTCTCCATTAGGGGTAAACGAAACTCCTCGACGGGCATGGTGGGAGCTTCCACGATCTGCGCTAGTAGCGACTTCCAGGCACCGGTTAAGTGCTCAATGGTTTCGCGTCGGTACAAGGCGGTGGCGTAGACCCACTCGACTGATAGTCCGGTATCACTCTCATCAACGAATACCGCCATATCGAACTTCGACTCCTGCCTGGGCTGAGGCATTACCTCCACCTCAAGACCCGGAAGTGAGAACCGCTCGGTTGGCGTGTTTTGTAGTACGAAGAGGGTTTGTATTAGAGGGGAGCGATCGCGCTCACGGCCAATCCCCGAAAGCTCGACAATTCTGTCGAAGGGAACATTTTGATGATCGAACGCATCCAGCACGCTGGTCTGTACTTGCTCAAGCCAGTGGCCGAAATCAATCTGTCCATCAGCCAAACGAGACCGCAGCGGGATTACATTGACAAAAAAGCCTATCAACGGCTCAACATCGGGATGGCTACGGCCAGCGACATCAGTTCCCACCACTAAGTCATGCTGCCGAGTCTGGCGATGTATCAACAGCTGAAAACTCGCCAACAGCAGCGTAAATAGCGTGGTGCCACGCTGTGCGGCAAGCTTGTTCAACGCTTGTGATAGGTCTGGACTCAGTGTCATGCTCAGGGCACTACCAGCATGCGAGACTTGGCTAGGCCTGGCGAAGTCCCCCGGTAGCGTTGAGAGCGGAGGAACATCCCTTAGATAGCGACGCCAGAAGGTTGCGCTTTGCTCAAAGGCCGCTCCCGACAATGCTTTCTCATGCCAAGCGGCATAGTCCACGTACTGAATGGGGAGATCGGGAAGCTCACTCTCTTCATCATCAATAAGCGCGCGGTAGGTTGTGACGAACTCTTTGATGAAGACAGCTTCTGACCAACCGTCAAATACAATGTGATGAGCACAGAGCAGCAGCAGATGCGACCGTGGCGATAACCTAATTACAGCGGCACGGAGAAGCGGCCCCGAGGAGAGATCGAAGACACGCTGTGCATGCTCTTCCATAAGCTGCTGGGCTTGATCACGCTGCTGGTCGCCCTCGAGGTCCACCAAGTCGACCCATTCAATTTCCACAGGGTTACCGGGTACGATGATTGCGATCGGTTCACCCACTTCGTTCTCTGGGTAACGGGTACGCAGTACTTCATGACGATCTACAATCACGTCAAGCGTCGACTTAATCGCCTCTGTATCAAGCTGCCCCGTGAGGTTTAGAGCAGCGGACATATTGTAGCCTGTTCGCTCGCTGGAAGAGCCTGCCAATCGATCGACCAGCCATAACCGCTTCTGAGCCGGAGACAATGGCATTTGCTCACGCCGGGTAATGGGACGCAGCGGTGTATCTCTCACCAGATCATTCCCACCGGTAGAGATAAGGAGAGCCAATTCGCACAGAACGGGACTCTTAAATAAATCGCGAAGGGTCAAGCTCTGAAGACCTGCCGCTCGCATGCGCGTAAGCATTTGCATTGCCAACAGAGAATGGCCACCTAGCTCGAAGAAGTTATCGTGTCGGCCCACCAGCTCGACGCTCAATACTTCTGACCAGATTTGCGCCAGCGCTTCTTCCACCTCCCCTTGAGGCGGCTCGTACTGCGAGTTACTGGCCAAGTCCGGTGCGGGCAGTACCTTACGGTCTACCTTACCGTTCGGGGTTAGCGGCAGCGCCTCCAGAGTGACTATCACCCCAGGCACCATATAGTCCGGTAGCTTTTGACCGAGTCGTTCGCGGAGTGTGCTAGTGTCAAGTTCGATGTCGGCCTGTGGAACAATATAAGCCACCAACTTAGATCCGCCTGCCCCCTCTTGGGCAACCACCACTGCCTCGTGTATCTCCGACAGGGCTAGCAGTTGAGCCTCGATCTCGCCTAACTCAATACGGAAACCGCGCACTTTGATCTGGTGGTCAATCCGTCCCAAGTACTCAAGCTGGCCAGCTTCCCGCCAACGCACTAAGTCCCCCGTACGGTAGAGGCGTTCGCCCGCAGTAAAGGGATCGGCCACGAAGCGCTCCGCCGTCAGTTCTGCTCGGCCCAGGTAGCCGCGCGCTAAGCCCACACCACCGAGGTACAACTCCCCAGCCACGCCGGTTGGAGTCAAGTTGAGCGCACCATCCAGAACGTACAATTGCGTCGCGGCAATAGCACTTCCTAGGAAAACCTGGCTGCCCTTCACTTGATCCGTCGCTGACCAGATCGTGGTCTCAGTGGGGCCGTACATGTTCCACAATTCGATCCCTTGAGCTTGCAGACCCTTAGCCAAATCAGGTGGCAAAGCCTCACCACCACATAGTCCCTTAAAGCCTTCCATTAGCGGAGCCGTCGCCCATGGCCAACCGGACGAGCGTAGCAACCGCCAGCCGGAGGGTGTCGCCTGTAGAGCCGTCGCTTTTTCCTGATTGAGTAATTCACCCAAGACCCTGCCATCACGAGTTGTCTCGCGGCTCGCCAACACCACCCTCGCTCCACTGATCAATGGCAGATACAGCTCCAGGGCGGCAATATCGAACGACAGCGAAGTTACCGCCACCAGGGTATCGTCTGGGCTTAGGCCAGGGGTCTCCTGCATGCTTAATAAGAAGTGGCTAAGGGCATGATGACGCACCATCACACCCTTGGGTCGACCAGTAGAGCCCGAGGTGTAAATGACATAGGCAAGATTTTCACCGTGTAGTGCCACTTGAGGATTGGTTGACGCATGATGCATGACGTCCAACTGATCCAGCTCAATAACGCTTAAGCCATCGGTCAGAGGTAGAGAATCAACCAAATGTCGCTGAGTGAGTAACAGCTCGATGCCGCTATCTTCGACCATATAGGCCAACCGATCGCTCGGATAATCTGGATCCAACGGTACGTAAGCACCACCCGCTTTGAGAATAGCCAGCAGTCCCACTACCATCTCAACTGAGCGTTCAACAGCGATGCCCACTCGGGTTTCGGGTTTAACGCCTAAACCGATCAGATAGTGAGCCAAGCGATTGGCGCGGGCATTGAGTTCGGCATAGCTAAGCGACTGATCTTCAAATACTAGTGCAGTGGCCTTTGGGGTTGCCGCAGCTTGGTGCTCAATTAGGTGATGGATTCGAGCAGCACCTAAATACTGTTGCGTATTCTCCCCCCACTCACTCAACAGCTGCTGCTCGTCTGTTCTGAGCAGGATGATCTCACTTAATGATTGTTGAGGCGCCGCTTGCAAACTTTCTACGATGCCTGCAATGGCTGCGCTCAGGTAGTCGCACAACCGCTGAGCGCCGATGATACGGCTCACCTGCCCTACCAACTGGAAGCCGTTACCTAGATCGTCTACCGACATCGTGATCGGGTAGTTGGTGCGCTCCTGACCGCCCAGTACCTCCATGCCCTCCCAGGTATGGATAAGATTTCCCTCTTGCTGAGGTGCGCTGTAACGATAGTTCAGCAGACTCGTGAATAGTGGCGTTCCGCCAGATAAACCGCTGCAGCGCTGTGCGAGACCAAGACTGGCATGCTCATGGTGCATTAGCTCAGATAAGGCATCATGAGTTTGGCGTAAGCACGTATCGGCACCTTGAGCCCCCAGTTTGATACGCACCGGTAGCGTATTAATAAACATCCCCAACGCCCGCTCGGCACCTTCGATGCCCTGCATGCGGCCGAAAAGCACGGTGCCGAACACCACATCGTTCCGCCCAGTAGTTTTGCTCAGCACCAAGGCCCAGGCCAAATGGAACAGGCTGGCCGTACTGACACCATGGCGTTGAGCCTGCTGTCGAACTTGCTGGGCTAGTTCCGCAGTCAAAGGAACGCGCACTTCTTCTATGTCGCTGCCATCGCCGCGAACGTCTAGCAGCCCGAAGGGCGCTGTCGGTTCTTCAACATCGCCCAACCGTTCACGGAAGAAGGCTTCGTGCTCTTCCAGGCTTACCCCTAGCTGGGCCTGAGCCACGAAGCTGCGGAATGGCATCGACTTGGGCAACTCATCTTCACGGCCTTGCTGGATCAGGGCAATTTCTTCCACCAGTAGTTCAAGGGTGGTGTGATCCATGACCAAGTGGTGGCTAGGCAGCTGCAGCAGCCAGCGATTTTTCTCGGCATCATATACAGCAACTGCCCGTAGCATGGGGGCTCGACGCACATCAATACGATGATGCTCAGGATCCACCTTGGCATTCAGCCGTTCAGCTACGCAGTGAGAACCACCGCCACTCAAGTCTAGCCATTCGAGGGCTAATTCGGCATGCAGGTAAACCACCTGTATCGGTTCACGCACTCCCTCCCAAAGTACCGCCGTACGTAAAATATCGTGGCGGGCAATGAGCTTATTAAAACCGGTAATAAATGCTTCCAGGCTCTCCCGACTACCAAAGCCCAGTAGGCGAGGGGTTACATAGGCATCGCCCTTCTCCTGTAGCCTGTGGTGGAAGAGGATCCCTTCCTGCAATGGCGCCAGCGGGTAGATGTCCTGAATATTACTCGCACCACCAGGCACAGCAGCCTCGATCTCACGAAGCTCTTGAGAACTAAGCTCGATTAGCGTCAACATCTCAGGCTGGAGAGCTTGGCAATCGTGAGGAATCAGATTGGGCGGGATGATGAGCTCAGCTTGCTCGGGCGCTTGCGTCAACGCTTGAGCAAAAGCCACCAGTTCCGGGTACTGGAACAGGGTACGCACCTGCGCCGCCAGTCCCCGATGCCGCATTTTCTCAAGCACTTTCAGAGCCAGCAGTGAATGGCCACCCAGCTCAAAAAAATTATCGTGTCGGCCCACCCGTTCGGCGCCAAGTATCTCTGACCAGATCTCTGCCAGTGCTCCTTCTATTTCGCCTTGAGGAGGTTCGTACTGCGAGCCACTGGTCAAATCCGGCTCGGGTAGGGCCTTGCGGTCTACTTTGCCGTTGGCATTCAGCGGCAGTGTATCGAGGGTGACCACGACTCCCGGCACCATATAATCCGGTAGTTGTTGACCCAGCACCTCACGTAGTGAGCTGGTGTCGAGTTCGATGTCTGCTTGGGGAACCACATAAGCTACTAACCTAGAGCCGCCGGGACCTTCTTGAGCGACCACGACTACCTCGCGGACCTCCGGCTGCGCTAATAATTCGGCTTCGATCTCACCCAGCTCGATACGTAGGCCGCGTATTTTCACTTGGTGATCAAGGCGGCCCAGGTATTCAAGCTGACCGTCATCACGCCAGCGCACTAGATCACCAGTACGATAGAGGCGTTCGCCCTGCACAAACGGGTCGGCGACAAAACGCTCTGCAGTAAGGTCAGGGCGGTGCAGGTAGCCCCGTGCCAACCCAACGCCACCAAGATAGAGTTCACCAGCGACACCTGGCGGCGCCATGTTGAGATCGCCATCCAGTACGTAAGTGCGGATACCGTCGATCGGTTGACCGATCGCTACCTGATTGCGCCCATCGTCTTGGCAAGTCCAGTGGGTAACGTCAATGGCGGCCTCAGTAGGGCCATAGAGGTTGTAGAGTGCCACTTGAGGTAAGCGGGCAAATACCTGATTCTGCAGCTCCGCTGGCAGCGCCTCGCCGCTACATACCAAGCGCGTCAGACTAGTACAGGCTTCTATCTCACTCATACCTTCGCCATGTGCCAGGAAGGCCTGCAGCATTGAAGGTACGAAATGTAGTGTAGTGATATTCTGGGTACGGATTAGCTCGACCAGTTGTGCCGGTTCACGATGGGCACCTGGTGGCGCCATCACCAGCCGCGCCCCTTGCATCAGCGGCCAGAAGAACTCCCACACCGACACATCGAAACTGAATGGCGTCTTCTGCAGCACCGCATCGTCAGCCATTAGGCCGTAAGCTTCTTGCATCCACTGTAGGCGGTTAGTAAACGCGTGGTGGCGGTTGGCCGCCCCCTTAGGTCGACCGGTAGAACCCGAGGTGTAAATGACATAGGCGAGATGTTCACCGTGCAATGCCACCTCTGGGTTGGTGAACGCATAATGCGTTACATCCAACTGATCCAGCTCAATGACACTAAGGCTTTCAGCTACTGGTAACGACCCGCGAAGATGTTGCTGGGTAAGCAACAGCTCAATGCCACTGTCCTCGACCATATAGGCCAACCGATCGCTCGGATAATCTGGATCTAGTGGCACATAAGCACCACCCGCCTTGAGAATAGCCAGCAGCCCTACCACCATCTCAATGGACCGCTCAACAGCAATACCCACCCTGGTCTCAGGCTTTACACCTAGACCGATTAAATAGTGGGCCAAGCGATTGGCACGGGTGTTAAGTTCGGTGTAGTTGAGCGACTGATCTTCGAATACTAATGCCGTAGCTTTAGGGGTTTCTGCAGCTTGCCGCTCAATCAAACTATGGACGGATTCGACCGGGTTGCCAGTTGCTTCGCTGCTTCCCCAATCAAGCAACAATGCTTTTTCGGTATTATCAGGAAGCTCTATGGAGGAGAGCTGTGCTTCTGGCTCCTCTAATAAAATTCTCAGTACTTTCTGGTAATAACCTATCAAACGTTGGATGGTCTGTTCATCGAACAGATCGGTATTGAAGTCTAGAGCACCAACTACTTGCTCCTGTTCAATAAACATATCCAGGGATAGCTCAAATTTTGCACTCGTCTGAGGAAGATCGATCAGTTCGATAGACACATCATCTAACTGAAGCTGTTTGTCATCAGAGCTGAACTGGAGACCAAACATAACCTGGAATAGGGGCTGCCGAAGGGGATCCCGCTTTACTTTTCGATGGTCAAGCAAGACCTCCAATGGCATATCAGCATAATTGAGCGAGCCCACTGCATCTTTTTTAATCTGCTGACATACGTCACGCAGCGTCATGGCTGAATTTACTCGTACCCGAAAAGGCAGTGTCGTGATGAAAAAGCCAACGACCTCCTGAAACTCCTCGTGCTGGCGACCTGACGACGGTACGCCAATAGCAAAGTCTTGCTGCCCACAATAACGGGCCAGGACTACTTGCCAGGCGGCGAAGAGTGGCACGAAAGGAGTAAAGCGCTCTTGGTGACAAAAGGCTTTTAGGGAACTGGCGAGGCTGCTATCCAACACGAAACGCTTTGTAGCACCCCGAAACTCTTGCTGTTTGGGATAGACATAGTCAGTGGTGATTTCTAACGGCGGGACATCATCCCCAAGATGCTCATTCCAATACTTAAGCTCCTTATTAATATCTCCCGTTGCCACTCTCTTTTGTTGCTGCAGAACATAGTCACCATACTGTACGGGCAAGCTTGGAAGCTGCGTATCACTGTCTTGGCCCAACGCCTGACGATAGGCTTCACTCAGGTCGGATTCGATGATGCGGTTAGACCAAGCATCCGAGATAATGTGGTGAAGACAAACAACTAATACGTAACTCTTTTCCGCCAGCTTGATCAAACGGGCTACCAGCAACGGCGGCGCGCCTAAATCGAAGACATGCTGCGCGACATTCTGGATAGAACGCTCCAGCCTTTCGTCCTGCTCCGGTGCAGCCAGCTCAGAGAGATCTTCTCTACGAATAGAAAAAGGGATGCTGGGGAGCACGGACTGGTGTGGTACACCGTTGCGCTCGAAGAATCGGGTTCTCAATACGCTATGGCGTTGAATCAGTGCTTGAAAGGCGCTTTCTAGCGCCCCTGCATCCACGTTTCCGGTAAGCCGGTAAGCACGCGGCTGGTTGTAGGCGGTAAGATCCGGCGAATAACGATGCAGGAACCAAAGCTGCTGCTGGGAGTATGACAATGGCAATACATCATCTTCACTAATCGCTTCAGACACTCCATCTTGCCCTTCCCTGCCATTACCAGGTGCTGCCACATCTTGTGGATGAGCCACTTCCTTCATCGCTAAATCCTCGTCCTTAACCGCATTCCGAATGTTGTTACTAGGCAAACTTGGCATCTCAGTTAGTATCAAGCTCAGCTAGCCCGATCGTGTTGGCCTCAGCACAACTCTCGCGTAGAGCAGCACCCAGCTCAGCAGCAGTGGGATGATCGAATACCACGCCGGGGGCTATCTCTATCCCGAACTGCTTACGGATGCGGGCCACCAGTTTGATCACCAGCAAGGAGTGCCCACCCAGCTCGAAGAAGTCGTCATCAATGCCTACCTCATCGCGACCAAGCAGCTCAGCCATGGCTTGGCACAGGTTGGCTTCCACGGCATCCCGGGGCTTCACCAAGGTTTTTCTTTCCGCGGTTTTTTGGGCCAAGGCTTCCAGCGCGGAGGTGTCTACCTTGCCGTTACCTAGGCGGGGGAAATGCTCAACAGAGATAAAACGAGAAGGACGCATGGGTTCAGGCAGTAGCACAGCCAGTTGCTCGCGAAGCTGGACCTGGCCCTCAGCAGACATCGCCTTGGAGTCTTCGATCAAAAACGCTACGAGTTCATGGGTATCAGCCCCCCTACCCATCAGGCGAACCAGGCTCTGCTTAACCCCTGGCTGTGCTTGCAATACGCTTTCGATTTCTGTTGGTTCAATACGAAAGCCGCGCAGTTTGATCTGATCGTCAGCTCGCCCAATAAGGCGTACGCCCCCCTCGGGTAGCACGCACGCCAGATCGCCGGTGCGATAGAGCCGTTCACCGGGAATAAAGGGATCTTCGACAAACGCGGAAGCATCGCTATTGAGATAACCACGCGCCAGTTGGGCGCCGCCCAGATACAGCTCACCCACGGCACCGGTGGGGGTCGCGTGCAAGTTATCGTCAAGCACTCGGTAGCGGCAGTTCGGTAGCAGCTGGGTTAGCGGCAACGGGCCTGCCATATCCTGCGACAGCGATACCGGGTGCACCATAACGCCCACCGTGGCTTCTGTAGGGCCATAGTGGTTGTATAGTTGGCACTTGGGCGAGATCCGCGCAATGCTCGAAAGTAAGGTAGGTGAAGCTGCCTCGCCGCCTAAAATCAGTGTTTTCGGCAACCGGGGAGCTTCGCACTCAAGCAGGGCTTCCAGGTGAGACGGCACTATTTTGAGCGCATCGATATCGGCCGCCGACATAAAGTGCGCAAAGTGATCGCCATCCTGCATATCGTCAGGTGCGGCGATCACCAGGCGAGCACCATTAAACAAGGCACCGAACAGCGCCGTATTTCCCAGGTCGGTGGCCAGCGACCCGGTTAATGCCCAACGCTGGCATACCGATAGCCCCATGACCTTTGTGGCACCGGCTACGTAATTGAGCAGTTGACCATGCTCAATCACCACACCTTTTGGAGTGCCCGTGGAGCCAGAGGTGTAGAGAATATAGGCCACGTCGCCGAGCCCCTGCTGCGGAAACGACAATGCGCTATTCGCTTCTTCCACTTCTTGCGGCAGCCCTACACTGCGGATGCCGGGAAGGGCCAGTGCTGCGGGTTCTACCTCGATGTTTTCAGCGCTCACCACTAGCGCGGGCTGGGCATCCTCTAGCACTCGCCGTTTACGGCCTACGGGCCACTCAGGGTCGAGCGGCAGGTAGGCTGCGCCTACACGCCATACTGCCAATAGCAGCACGACCAAATCGGTGGAACGGGGCAGGTTGAGCGCTACGTAATCTCCAGGCTTAACGCTCTGACCATCCAACCACCGAGCGATATTATTAACGCGGGCTTCTAGTTGGGCGTAACTCAGCGTACGGCCATGCTCCTCAATGGCAACGGCATCCGGCGTCGATTCCGCCCATGTAGTGATATGAGTAGCTACGCTACGCTCGCCCACATCGAGCACATTGTCTTCAATCGTCAGTAATCCCTGCTGTTGCTCAGGGGAGATAAGCGGCACCGAAAATAGCTTTTGCGCGGGGTCGGCTAGGCCCGCCTGTAGCAGCGTCTGGTACTGATTCAGCAGACACTCGGCCGCCGCTCGGCTATAGCATGATGGGTCGGTGTAGAGAGTCGCCACTGCGCCGCTCTCACTGCGGCCAATCTGCAAGGCAAGTTCAAATTCTGCCGATGGCCCAGGCAATTCTCGCAAGCGCCACTGAAAACCGGCCGTATTTAATTCATCCACTCCCTCTGAAAATGCAAATCCCGCTGCGAGGTGGCGCTTATCAGGCAGCGAATCAATTGACCAATACTCTTGGGCTTGGGTATGCGCCTCTAACTGCTCTGATAAACGGGTGATCCAGCTAGAGAAGTCGCTATCAGCGACACCTTCAACCAGCACCGGCAGCACCTTGTCGAAGAGCCCGATCGCCCCTTGCATCACCTCGTAATCCTGACGGCAGTCGTGTTGCCAACCACCTAGCACACTCTCACTGCCGCTAATCCTGGCGAGTAGCGCCCACCAAGCCGCCTGCAGCACTCCCTCTGCGGATACTTGAAGCTCATCTGCTAGGCTATCGATACGCGCCACTAAGTTTGATTCGAGCTGCAAAGCCACATATTCATGCTCTACCCGCACGTCATGGCGGCTCGCTTGCCTTGCAGGTAAACGGCATGAGCCTGCCTGCTCGGCATGCTGCTGGTGCCTTTGCCAATACTCACGCCCTTCTTCAGCGTCATCGTCACTTTCGAGCGAAGCACGCCACTCGATGAACTGGGAATATTGCAGCGCAGACTCCTCATCGGCTCCTCCGCTCTGATCATAAGCATCCGCCAATGCCGAGAACAGCGACTGCAGACTGCCGCGATCCGCCACCAATGCCGAAACAGCAAGTACTAATACCCAGGTTGTTTCGCCAGTTCGCAGCAGCGCTGGACGCAGCAGCTCGCCACTCTCGATAGCCATGGGTCGGTGCTTGAGTGACTCACGATAGTTATTAACAAAGTCGTTGAGAACGTTGTTGAAATCACCGTTGAGCAGCGCTTTCTTGTCATCGCTGCCGCGTAAACCTTCATGCCGCCACTCGATGGCAGGCAGGTCTTCAAGTGCTTGGTGACGCAGCCCGCGGTACCCGGCCACGCTCTTCAAAGCCGTAGATAGGGCTTCATGCTGTTGCCTAAGGTCGCTCAGTACGCGCTCCAACCGCGAGCTATCAAGAGCACCTTGGATATCGACCACCATGACATTGGCTTGTACCATGACATCGACCTGCACCGATGCTGCCTGCTGAGTGTCATTTTCATTAGCTTTCGCCACCAACACTGCACGCTGTTCAGGGCTAAGCGGCCAATGGGCAAGGCTCTGCTGTTCCGTTATTGCATTCATTTATCGACTCCTAAACCCCGTGACGTTATTGACCGACCAACTCGGCATCAGCACTTGCCCCTTGAGCCTCTTCCAGCGCCGAACGCTCATAGATGTCTCCCATCGCCACCACAATCTTGCGTGGCCCCTCGTAGGGATCCCGGGCATGGGCTGCTAACATGTTGTCGACCATCACCACATCGCCCCGGCGCCAGTCGAAGCGCACCGCGCAGGCTTCGTAGGCATCACCGACAACCTTCATCATCTCGTCGCTAATTACGGAGCCATCACCGAAATAGACATTGCGTGGCAGGCGTTCCTGGCCAACCATGCCTAGCAGGTCTTCTTTCACATCAGGCTCAAGGCAACTGACATGGTGGAGCTGCACCTGATTGAAGAACACTCGGTCACCGGTCACGGGATGGGTGACTACCGCAGGGCAGTGCGTACGCGTCTGCAGCTCGTCATCACCCAACCACTGCCACTCGATTCCCCCTTCTTTGAGCCGCGCTTCAACCTCCTCCCTGCTATCGGTTTTGAAAAAGTCTCGCCAGCTCACGTCCAAGTTGCGGGTGAAGGTGCGCACATAAAGCAACCCTTTGCGCTCGAACTCCTCCACTACATCGGCGGGCAGTTGGCGTAGCATCTCGCGGCAGTCAACGATCGGGGTGGCGCCTCCAACAGGAGAGGGGTACTCGCAGAAGAACAGTTGCTTGCGCGGCCAGCGCTCCAAATGCGAGCTTTCGTTGTGATAGAGAATCATCTGGCGCTCGGGATAGGGGGTTGAGCGGTAGGTATTACGTCCCCCTTCTTTCTTGGGCAGGTCACCATAGTTGCCATAAAGGCCCGGCTGGATAGCCTCGGCAAAGGCTTCAAACTCTTGCGGCGTGGTCAGCCCAAAGTTACGGAACAGAATGCCTGCATGCGTGCGTAAGTGTTGCTCGATAAAGTCACGCTGGGAGGTTGCCCATGCAACCGCATCAAGGTCAGCGTCCGTCGCTTCGATCACGAGAGGAAAGACTCTTTTTTCGTCGAGCAATGCCGTTCGTATCGGTGAATCACTGTTGGTCGAGGGGCGCGCACCTGGCTGGGATTTCAGGCTGCCAAGCTTGTTGAGTTTGGAACCTTTTGAAAGCTTGTTTTGCATAGCGTGTTTCTCCATTAGGGGTAAACGAAACTCCTCGACGGGCATGGTGGGAGCTTCCACGATCTGCGCTAGTAGCGACTTCCAGGCACCGGTTAAGTGCTCAATGGTTTCGCGTCGGTACAAGGCGGTGGCGTAGACCCACTCGACTGATAGTCCGGTATCACTCTCATCAACGAATACCGCCATATCGAACTTCGACTCCTGCCTGGGCTGAGGCATTACCTCCACCTCAAGACCCGGAAGTGAGAACCGCTCGGTTGGCGTGTTTTGTAGTACGAAGAGGGTTTGTATTAGAGGGGAGCGATCGCGCTCACGGCCAATCCCCGAAAGCTCGACAATTCTGTCGAAGGGAACATTTTGATGATCGAACGCATCCAGCACGCTGGTCTGTACTTGCTCAAGCCAGTGGCCGAAATCAATCTGTCCATCAGCCAAACGAGACCGCAGCGGGATTACATTGACAAAAAAGCCTATCAACGGCTCAACATCGGGATGGCTACGGCCAGCGACATCAGTTCCCACCACTAAGTCATGCTGCCGAGTCTGGCGATGCATCAACAGCTGAAAACTCGCCAACAGCAGCGTAAATAGCGTGGTGCCACGCTGTGCGGCAAGCTTGTTCAACGCTTGTGATAGGTCTGGACTCAGTGTCATGCTCAGGGCACTACCGGCATGCGATACTTGACTAGGCCTAGCGAAATCCGCCGGTAGAGTTGAGAGCAGTGGGGCACTGTTTAGATAGCGACGCCAGAAGGTTGCGCTTTGCTCAAAGGCCGCTCCCGACAATGCTTTCTCATGCCAAGCGGCATAGTCCACGTACTGAATACCAAGTTCGGGTAACCCAGACTCCTTCCCTTCCAGCAATTCCCCGTACAGAATGGCAAATTCCCGGATGAATACGCCCGTGGACCAGCCGTCGAAGACAATGTGGTGAATGACCAGGACCAGAGCATGCTCTTGTGCGCCAAAACGTAGTAAACCCGCCTTGATTAAAGGGCCCGTGGCAAGATCAAATGGTGTATTCGCATGCTCGGTGAAGGTATCTTGCAGATATCGCTGTTGCTCCCGTTCAGAAAGATCACTGCAATCCAAAACAGGAAGTTCGATGTTTCGCTGACCCTCGATAACCGCAATGGGATCACCACTCTCGCTTTCGGGGTAGTAGGTACGCAATGCTTCATGCCGCGCAACGATGGCATTAATGGTTCGTTCCAGAGCCTCTATATTCAATTCCCCTTTCAGGGAAAATAGCGCTGGAAGGTTATAAGCGGCACGCTCAAGGTCGCCCGCCTGACTTGCTAGGCGATCAACCAGCCAAAGTCGGCGCTGAACAGGTGCCAAAGGTAGCGTTTCGTTTCGTGGAATGGGCACTAATGCGCCCTGGGTCGTCATCCTGCTATTGGGCGTCCAATTCGCCAAGAGCCGCTCTACTTCATCAACCACACCACTAAAGCGCGGTTTTTCCATGATGACTCTCGTAGGGAAATCAATCGCCCAATGATCGCTAATGCGTGAAGCCAACTGCACCGCCGCCAGAGAATTACCACCTCTGGCGAAGAAGTGAGCATCTCTTCCTAGTGGCTTACTCTGCGACTGGGTGTCGTTATCGCCCAGCACTTGGCGCCAGAGCTTCGTTAACGTCTGCTCCGTTTCGCTCCCAGATACCGCGGTAGATTGCGATGCCTTGCCATCACTGGCGTCATCGTCGCCACCGCTGACAAAATGCCCAAAGGCGTGAATGGCGTAGGTATCCAGACTGCCCGTCTCCCAGCCTTGACGGCAGGCGCTGCGCTGTAGCTTGCCGCTAGAGGTTTTGGGGAGACCACCAGGGTTGAGTAGTAGCACAACAGAAAGCGGTTCATGGCAAGCGGACCCTACCGCCTCACTCAGCGCTCTAATCAGCGTTTCAGCGGGCACCAGCTTCTGCATGCCACGAGAGACTTCTGCCGCGATGCCGATCCCTTCAGCGCCTTCGGGGGTGGTCACCGCAAAGGCTGCAATGCGCCCCTTACGGACCGCTTCCACCTCTACTTCAATAGCGCACTCAATATCCTGGGGGTAGACGTTATGGCCGCGCAGAATGATTAGATCTTTAATGCGCCCGGCGATATACAGCTGCCCTTCGTGCAAAAAGCCTAGATCTCCGCTACGTAGCCAGCGATCGTCTCGGGCATCGTGGCCCTGTGTATTGGTATCGTGAGCATCGCTATCGTGAGCACCGGTACGCTGCCAACTAACTCCATCCCGGGTAACAAAAGTTTGGGCCGTGGCTTCGGGGTTCTGCCAATACCCATGCGCCACGCTTGGCCCATTGACCCAGATCTCGCCGACTTCACCATCGGGCAGGGAGCGAAGGCTGTGGGGATCAATAATATCAATAGCGTGACCCGGCTGCGGTGTGCCACAGCCCACCAGGGTATTGCCCTCGGCTGCTGAGGAAGCCTGACCCTCGGCCAACGACTGTTGAGAAAAAGCCGTGCCGACCACGCCCGTACCGCGCGGATTACAGCTAACCAGCAGCGTGGCTTCAGCTAGACCATAGCAGGGGGCTGCGGTGTCAGCGGCGAAGCCCGCCGGGCGGAAGCGCTCAATAAAGGCTGTAAGGGTATCGTAGCGCACTGGCTCAGCGCCTGAGAACGCGACCCGCCAGCTGGATAAATCGAGTGTCTCAATCTGCTCGTCGCGAATACGCTCAAGACACAGCCGGTAGGAGAAATCAGGGCCACCACTGATGGTACCTCCGTAGCGGGAGATCGCTTCCAGCCAGCGTACCGGCCGCTGCAAAAAGAAGGTCGGGCTCATCAGCACGGCGGGAATGCCACGATAGATGGGCTGCAGCAGACCGCCGATCAGCCCCATATCGTGGTAAAGCGGCAGCCAACTGACGAAGACATCATCAGCACCTATCGAGAAACCTGTCTCGATAGCGCGCTCATTAGCCATCAGATTGCCATGACTCACCATCACCCCCTTGGGCGTGGCAGTGGAACCTGAGGTGTATTGCAAAAAGGCGATATCATCACGCTTAGGGAAATGCTCGACCCAGTGTTCAGCGCGGCTCTCATCTACGGCATCCACGGGAATCAATTCCGCACTACCGAAGCCTTCGCTCGCCGATGCGACCACATCGATAATCGTCGTAGAGGTAAGCACACAAACGGCCTGGGAGTCGGCTGCAATGGCCAGCAAGCGTGCCAGGTGCTGCTGTTTGGCCGACTCCGGTGGGAAGACAGGTACAGCCATTACCCCAGCGTACAGGCAAGCGAAAAATGCCACTACATAGTGTTCATCGTTATCCAGCAGGATCAAAGCACGATCACCAACCGCGAACCGCTGCTGTAGCTCACTGGCCAGGGCACGCGAACGCCGCTCCAAGGTGGCGTAATCAAGGATAGTTTCACCTTGAGCGTTCACCACGATCAGCGCCCTGTCGCTGGGCCTTTCACGGGCTAAGCGACTTAAATGCTCGACATAGCTTCTAAAAACATCGTTTCTAAAAGCATCGTTATGGGACGGGTGGCTGTTCATTGTCTGGGCGTGCCTTGTATCCATGTGCGTACCTGCTAAAAGTTCGAGTCCTGAGAATAAATAGTCAGTACAGGGCGTTGCTGCTGTGGCAGCATTGAGGAATGCTCAAGCTTCGCAGCTCCAGTCCCTTAGATGCTTTAAACTCTGTCCTGATATGCTTCACTGATGTGTACATACTTAACCTCCAGAAAGACGGGTGCAGTGGCACCCTCTCGGCTCGGTATCGACATACCCCAGGGCTGCCGCATAGCCACACGGCGCTGGCAGCGGCCAAGCCTGCAAAGGCGATAAAATCGGATGCGAGTATCCAAGGCGGTAAATGGTTGGCGGCGCAGAAGCTGGACTGACCGAGAGCGCCTGTAGATGGTCAGCTATTCCCAGCCCAAGTGCCTTTAGCACTGCCTCTTTAACCACCCAGCGCTCAATAAAGGGCAAGGCAGACCGGCCGCTATCGTGATAGCGTCGCTCACTCGCCGATAGCACCAAATCGTGCAGCGGAGCCAGCTCCTCCTCGGGCCGGAGACGCTCAATATCGACCCCCACCGCACCGCCGGGAGCAAACGCGATCAGGGCGACATTGCCAGAGTGGGAGACATTGAAGGCAGGCCCACTAGCGCCTTCCAACTGTGGTTTGCCGTAGGCGTTTTGTGTGAATACCAGCTTCTCTGGCGCCACACCGGTTTGCTCTGATAGCAGCCGCCGCAGAGCAGCACGAGTCGCCACGGCACGCACTACATCGGCGTGATGACGAAGCCGACACGCACGCTGCCGCTCTGTTTGGCTCAGCAACCGATAGTCCTCATCGGCAACAGGGGCCTCCAGATCAAGAGACAACTGCCAGACCGTGAGCCCCACGGGTAGCGTTTCAGCTAACCGCAGGCGCTGCATAAAGCACCTTCTCTAGACGTAAGGTCAGCGCCTGTTCGATGGCCGCCAATACTTGCCCTTCCTGCTGGCGAATAAAGAAGTGCCCTCCCTCGAACCAGTTCAAAGAAAACGCCCCTCCTGCTACGCGTTGCCATGCTTCCAGGCGCACTTTCTCGATATCATCAGTAAGACCCGCTAACACTTTGACCGGGTAGTCGAATGGCGCACTGCTGCGATAACGGAAACTACGACAGAGGCGATAGTCCGCAGCCAGAACATCAAGCGTGAGACGCATCAGCTCTGGGCTTTCGAATACCTCCTCTGGCGTGCCGCCCTGTTGGCGAAGATCCGCAATTAGGGCCTTATCGTTATCAAGACCTGCCAAGCGCTCTGAATCACGCATTGAGGGCGCTGCACTACCTGAGGCGAATAGCATTCGTGGCTGAGGGCGCCCCACATCGCGCAATCGAGCAGCCATGCCATAAGCCAGCAGCGCCCCCATGCTGTGACCAAACAGGGCAAAGTCACCGCGCATCCGCGTTGCCTGCTCTTCGCACAGCTTTACGACCTGAGTTTCGAAGTTGTCGACGAGCGGCTCACCCAAGCGCTCACCCCGCCCCGGCAACTCAACGGGGCACACCTCAATCCACGCTGGCAACTGGCGCTTCCAGCGTAGATACATGGTGGCACTTGCCCCAGCACAGGGCAGGCAGAGCAGCTTTAGCCGCTTAGCCTGCATCCGCCGGCTCCGCTTCGGCAGCCTGCTGCTCGTCCATCCACTGACGCAGAGAGAGCGGCCGCATATCGGTCCAGGTTTTTTCGACGTAATCTAGGCAGGTTGGCTTATCGCCAAGCACACCGGTATCCGTCCAACCAGCAGGAATCGCTTTCCACTCAGGCCAGAGGGAGTACTGCTCTTCGTGGTTAACTAACACGCGGAAAACAGCATCTTCACGATCAAAACAACTTGTCATGGAACTAACCTCATCGTTGACGAACAAATGAGAAACAAAACGCAATTGCTTCTCATTACTTAACGACGAGTGAGATGACTAAAAATTTAATGAGGAGGGAGAAGAAAGTAGAAAAAATATGACTGAGTCTAAACGGCTCTATGTGTTTTACACGTAAGTGCCGCTACACCGCCGAAGGAGGAAGATCGGGAAAGGGAAGTCTGAATCAGAAGAAGCAAAAGCAGAAACTTGTCAGGCACGCACCAGAAGGCTGCCGGATTCAATCGACCGCTACTGGGCATAGATTTCGCGCCAGCCGGTTCGAAAGAAATTGGCCGGGAGACAGGGATTTGCAGTCGATCAGCGTTAGATTTGGCAGACGCCTAGCTACGCTCATCGCTGCGAGGGATCAATCCTGTCAGTAGCCACAGCTGTTCTGCTTCATGGAACACTCGGCGATGCTGAGGGGAATCCGCCAACCACGCTTGGAAGGCTTCACGATCAGCATCACTCAACGTCTCCTCATGCTCGCGCATCAGCCAATCAAGCGCAGCTTGCCAAACGGCATCATCGCCGCTGTCGTTATTCATCGTTACTGTCAATCCTCGCTACTGCTGCCTGCCATCGGCCAACTGACTAGGGAAGCGTCCAGGGTTTTCAACGCTATCGTTGTTCATTGACAGTGTAACAAAGCGGCCACAAAGAGGGGATGGAACGTAGGCTTACTGATCTGGCAACGTCTGACTTTGTAGCGATTGGCGGCAATGAGTCAGTGCATCGCGAATCATAAAGTTAACCAATGTGGTCGAAATGCCTAACTGTTGCGCTACTTCACGCTGCGTGTGTCCCCCTGCGCGATACAGCTCAAAGGCATACCGTGTGCGTTCAGGTAGCTCATCCAATGCATCCACAACGCGACCCAGCGCTTGGCGATCAATCGCGATTGTCTCTGGTGAATGCGTATTTAAAGCAGCGTTAACGCCCTCCTCTTCTTGCGCAAAGAGGGTTGATTCAAACGCTGAACGCCGACAGCGATCAATAGCGAGGTTACGCACCACTCGTGATGCGTAAGCGATAGGCTGCTTAATTACAAAAAGGGTCTGTGTTTCTGAAATTTTTAGGTAGGCATCCTGCACAACATCATCGGCTTGATCGGCGCTTCCCAATACTCTTGCGGCGACACAACAGAGCCTTTGCCGCTGATTAACAAAGATATCTTCTAACTCAGCGTTCCACGTCTGGCTATCCACGGCTAGGCCTCCTGCCTTAACGAGTGCCACAAATCAAATAGCAATAATTATTATTTGCGTTAGAGGGTAATAAAGTCAACCATCTACACCTAATGCGTTTTTTATAATGTTATGCCTGTTGATAAAACAACTGTACGAGGTGTTTATCCTCGCCACTGGGCAGTGCAAACAATAGGCATGCTAGACTATTGACATATTACTGCTTTACTCTGGAGACGAACCGTGATGGATTCCCACCGCCGTAAGCTACCCATTGGGATTCAGACGTTCTCGGATATCCGCGAGGGTAACTATTACTACGTTGATAAAACCCCGCATATTGAGCGCTTGGTTAACCAGAACAAATACTACTTCCTCTCGCGGCCACGCCGCTTCGGCAAAAGCCTGTTGCTGGACACCCTGCGCTGCCTGTTTGAAGGCCGCCAGGCGCTGTTTGAAGGGCTGTATATTCACGACAAATGGGACTGGCAACAGCGCTATCCGGTGATTCGTATTAGTTTTGCCGATGGTGTGGTGCAGAGCCGTGAAGAACTGGATGAGCGTATTCGTGAACAGTTAAGGGTTCAACGCGAGCATCTCGGCATTACTCAGCACCATAAAACCGATATACCGGGTGAATTTTCTGCCCTCATCCGCACCGCTCACCAGCAGATCGGCCAGCGTGTGGTTGTGCTGATTGATGAGTATGACAAACCGATTCTGGACAATATCCTGGCTCCGGAGCGCGCCCGGGAACTGCGCGAGGGCTTGAAAAACCTCTACAGCGTGCTTAAAGACGCCGACCCGCACCTGCACTTTGTGCTGCTTACCGGCGTTTCCAAGTTCAGCAAGGTCAGTCTGTTTTCGGGCTTGAACAATCTACGCGACATCACCCTTTCGCCCGACTATGCGACCCTGTGTGGCTATACCGATGACGACATCGATACAGTATTTGAACCTGAACTTTCTGGGCTAGACCGTCAGGAGATCAAACAGTGGTATAACGGCTATCGTTGGGGTGGCCGTGAGGTTACCTCTGTCTACAATCCCTTCGATGTGCTATTGCTGTTCCAAGAGCAAGAATTCGCCCCTTACTGGTTTGAGTCCGCTACGCCGACATTTTTGGTCGACATTCTCAAACAACGTGGGGTCTTCACTCCCTCATTGGATCATTGGGAAACTGAGTATGAATTACTCAGTCAGTTTGATGTTGATCAGATCAGCACCGAAGGCCTGCTGTTTCAAACCGGCTATCTCACCATTCAGCAGGTAGAAGAGCCTCTGCTGGGTTACCGCCAGTACACTCTTGGCTTCCCTAACCGCGAAGTCGAAACCAGCCTCAACCATGCACTGCTGCCGTCACTTGGGGTCGAGAACGCCCCACGTGAGCGCCGCACGCTGTTTCGTCATTTAAGCCAGCACGATCTTGCCGGGTTAGAAGCTCACCTCAAAGCGCTCTACGCCGGGCTTCCCCATGACTGGTATCGCAACAATCCTATCGCCCGCTACGAGGGGCATTATGCCAGTGTATTCTATAGCCACTTTGCCGCTCTGGGGCTGGATGTGACGGTGGAGGACGCCAGTCACCACGGCAAGGTGGATATGAGCGTGGACTTTGGTGGGCATATCTACCTGTTTGAGTTCAAGGTCGTGGAACAGCTGCCGGAAGGTAAAGCACTGGAGCAGATCAAACACAAAGGCTATGCCGATAAACACCGCGCCTCCGGCAAGCCCATTCATCTCATCGGCGTGGAGTTTTCCAGCGTCCGGCGCCAGATTGTGGCGTTTGAGGTGGAGACCTTGGCGTAGGTCATAAAGCCAGCCTGTGAGCGTGCTAAACTGCTGTTCGTATCGCCGTTTTTGTTCTGGAGACCCACCGTGATGGATACCCACCGCCGTAAGCTACCCATTGGGATTCAGACGTTCTCGGATATCCGCGAGGGTAACTATTACTACGTTGATAAAACCCCGCATATTGAGCGCTTGGTTAACCAGAACAAATACTACTTCCTCGCTCGGCCACGCCGCTTCGGCAAAAGCCTGTTGCTGGATACCCTGCGCTGCCTGTTTGAAGGCCGCCAGGCGCTGTTTGAAGGGCTGTATATTCACGACAAGTGGAACTGGCAGCAGCGCTACCCGGTGATTCGTATTAGCTTTTCAGACGGTGTTATCCATAGCCGTGAAGGGCTTGATCAGCATATCCATGAACTCTTGGGCGGTGAAATCAAGCGCCTGGGTTTAACGCTGGACAACACCACTATCGCTGGCAGGTTTCGGGAGCTTATTCAGTTAGCGCATCAGCAACATGGCCAGCCCGTGGTTGTCTTGATTGATGAGTACGACAAACCGATTCTGGATAATATCCTGGTACCGGAGCGCGCCCGAGAACTGCGCGAGGGTTTAAAGAACCTTTACAGCGTTATTAAAGACGCCGACCCACATCTGCACTTTGTGCTGCTTACCGGTGTTTCCAAATTCAGCAAGGTCAGTCTTTTCTCAGGATTGAATAACCTCAACGATATCACTCTGGATGCTCCTTTCAGCACGATTTGTGGCTATACCGACGAGGATATCGATACGGTGTTCGCCCCAGAGCTGCCCGGTCTTGATCGCGAGGCGATCCGCCAGTGGTACAACGGTTACCGCTGGGGTGGCAGCGAGGTAGCCTCTGTCTACAACCCCTTTGACGTGCTGCTACTGTTTCAAAAGCGTGAATTCGCCCCTTACTGGTTTGAGTCCGCTACGCCGACATTTTTGGTCGATATTCTCAAACAACGTGGGGTCTTCACTCCCTCATTGGATCATTGGGAAACTGAGTATGAATTACTCAGCCAGTTTGATGTTGATCAGATCAGCACCGAAGGCCTGCTGTTTCAAACCGGCTATCTCACCATTCAGCAGGTAGAAGAGCCTCTGCTGGGTTACCGCCAGTACACTCTTGGCTTCCCTAACCGCGAAGTCGAAACCAGCCTCAACCATGCACTGCTGCCGTCACTTGGGGTCGAGAACGCCCCACGTGAGCGCCGCACGCTGTTTCGTCATTTAAGCCAGCACGATCTTGCCGGGTTAGAAGCTCACCTCAAAGCGCTCTACGCCGGGCTTCCCCACGACTGGTATCGCAACAATCCTATCGCCCGCTACGAGGGGCATTATGCCAGTGTATTCTATAGCCACTTTGCCGCTCTGGGGCTGGATGTGACGGTGGAGGACGCCAGTCACCACGGCAAGGTGGATATGAGCGTGGACTTTGGTGGGCATATCTACCTGTTTGAGTTCAAGGTCGTGGAACAGCTGCCGGAAGGTAAAGCACTGGAGCAGATCAAACACAAAGGCTATGCCGATAAACACCGCGCCTCCGGCAAGCCCATTCATCTCATCGGCGTGGAGTTTTCCAGCGCCCGGCGCCAGATTGTGGCGTTTGAGGTGGAGACCTTGGCTTAACAAAAAAACCGCGTAAGCCCTCGCCCGATTAAGGGCCGTGAGCAGGTTATTTGCCGCTGTCATCCACGTGTCACTAATGGCTAGTTACATTGAGTGTAATCAGTATCAATCATGCACAAAACATGACGAACGCTCAGCTATCCATTTTATTCAGCTGATGCACTCAGGAGAGACACGATGTTTGACAGCAGCAATGACCTACTCGAAACAATCAAGCAAGCAGCCTATGAGGCTGGCACGTTGTTGCGCGAGGGGTATTCGCAGAAGGGACGGATTGCTTTTGAGCAAAAGGGAGCATCTGACTTTGTTAGTTACTACGATACGACAGCCGAGAACATCATTATCGACTGCATCAGCAGCGTTTTTCCTGATATTGCTTTCCTCGGCGAAGAGAGCGGCCTGACGCCCACCGATAGCGAGTATACCGTCATCATTGACCCCCTCGATGGTACCAGCAACTTTCTGCATGGGGTGCCACACTTCTCGGTATCCATTGCGGTGACTAAAGGTGATGAGCTGGTCATCGGTGTTGTTTATCAACCATTACTTGATGAAATGCTTTGGGCAAGCCGTGGCACCGGCGCTTTCCTCAACGACACACCACTCTCCACGCCGGAACCACGCCCATTGACCGAGATGCTGGTGAGCACCTGCCTGCCCTACCACGCCAAAGGAGACTGCACGACGGCCATGAGCCAACTCGCTGCGCTAATGCCCCAAGTGGCTGGTATCCGCAGCCCAGGCTCTGCAGCCCTTGAGATCGCCTATACCAGCCTGGGCCGCTTTGATGCCTTTTGGTCCCAGGGCGCTGCGCTAGACTTTTGGGATATCGCCGCTGGCATTGTGATTGCTCGTGAAGCTGGCTGCACCGTAACCGACCTCACTGGCAAGGAAAACCCAGCCCAATGGAATAGCTTGCTTGCGGCACATCCCGAACGGCATGGCCAACTGCTGGCATGTTTACGTTCTTGATGATGTTCGCACTGCGTACCGTATCTAACGACGTAAATCTTTTCATTTTTTAGTTAAAAATGAGAACCATTAGCACTAGAATGGAGCCATTACTGTTAAGCCAACGCTAGGAGTTATTCATGTTCGAGGTCAGAGGCGCTACCTTTGCAATTAATGGCAAGCCCCTTTTGCAGCCCATTGAGCATACCTTTCAAGAAGGTAAGGTCTACGGCTTGATTGGTCACAATGGGTCAGGCAAATCGACCTTGATAAAACTGATGGCGCAGCAGCAACCCACTAGCCAAGGTGAAATTCACTTTGACCATCGCCCGCTGAGCGACTGGGGCAACCGCGAGTTCGCTCGCCAAGTGGCTTACTTACCGCAGCATTTACCTAGTGCCGAAAACTTAACCGGACGTGAGCTAGTAGCCTTCGGCCGCTACCCTTGGCATGGCCTGCTGGGGCGTCATACTCAAAAAGATAAAGACGCTATTGATCGCGCTATTACCCTGACCCATACCGAGGCCTTTGCCGACCGCTTGGTTGACACGCTTTCCGGCGGTGAACGTCAGCGGGTATGGCTCGCCATGCTACTGGCGCAAGGCAGCCGTTTTTTACTGCTGGATGAACCACTGGCAGCGCTGGATATCGCCCACCAGATGGAGGTATTGGCGCTAATCCGCAAGCTATGCGATGAGTTGAACCTTGGGGTCATTATCGTGCTACACGATATCAATATGGCGTCGCGTTATTGCGATGAGTTGATGGCGCTACATAGTGGCCGATTGTTAGCCCACGGCACACCAGACCATATGATGCGCGAAAGCACCTTAGAGGCCATTTACGGGCTACCCATGCAGGTGATGAAGCACCCAAATGGAGCACACAACATCGCCGTGGCCCAATAACTAATTCCCAACAACTAGGTCCCTATAACCAGGTCGTTGCGACTAAGACATTGCTCTATAAACTTTAAAAGATAATAACGCGCTAATGCTAGCCGTAAGTTACTATTAACACTAGTCATCATAAACACTAGTCACGATAAACATTAGCCACTACCAGCATTAGCGCGAATTAACTTATTTACTCTTTCTTTTGCCCCCCTGGCGCGCCTTAAAACGAGGGTTGGTTTTGCAAATCACATATAAACGACCCCGACGTTTTACGACCTGACAATCCTGATGGCGGTTTTTGGCGGACTTGAGTGAGCTAAGTACTTGCATGGCATCTCTCCCGACTAAGACTCGACGGTTTGGCGTGAAATCTTGCCGAAACGCTGCTGGAAGCGAGCCACTCTTCCTTCTGCAGAAACCCTTCGCTGTTCGCCGGTATAGAACGGGTGTGAGGCGCTGGAAACATCCAGATCAATGACTGGATAAGTCTTACCATCTTCCCATACGACCGTCTTCGAAGACGTACAGGTCGAACGAATCCTGAACATAGCCCCGCAAGTGGTATCGCGAAACACCACATAGTCATAGGCTGGATGAATACCTTTTTTCATAATATACGATCCTGAGTTATGAGATAACATAACAATTAGATATGATTCTCATTAACAAGTAAAGTGGCACATTGCCACTTCTGAAAGATTTCATTGCCTATACAACTCCCAGGCCATTTCCTGGCAATGCTGCTGGGAACGACTGAAAACCCGTCTACACTCAAATGACTTATCAGGCTGCCTAGAGAACAATGTAGATGACACCCTCAGCTTTTCTATTACCCGTAATTATGGCGGGAAGCTTACTATCGGTAAGCGCGGCTCATGCCCAAACATCGAGTGACTCCCCGCTCTGGGATGATGCTTTGGTTAGCGCTGCAAAGCAGGTAACACTAGGGCCTCGGCCACTGTTTTTAGTTAACGATATGAGTACGGACAACGATCACGAGCGGGCGCTAAAATCTTCTTTACTAACCTGCGCCGCCGAACACACCCAGTGGCAACGCTCTCCGCTCACTATTGGCCACCGCGGTGCGCCGCTACAGTTTCCTGAACATACCTTAGAGTCTTACATTGCTGGTGCCCAAGGCGGTGCAGGCATTATGGAGTGCGATGTCGCCTTTACCGCCGATGAGGAGCTTGTCTGCCGTCACTCCCAGTGCGATCTGCACTACACCACTAATATCGTCGAAACCGACCTGGCTGAAAAATGCAGCGTGCCTCCCGCTTTAGATGAAGACAGCGGAGAGCTAATGAATGCGGCAGATATTCGCTGCTGTACAAGTGATATTACGTTAGCCGAGTTTCGCAGCCTCCAAGGCACTATGGAGGGAGTGAATACTGATGCAACCACCCTTGAAGAGTACCTTGCAGGCACACCAAAGTGGCGTACAGAGCTTTACGCTACTCGTGGCACATTAATGAGTCATGCGGACAGTATTGCGCTGTTTCAGCAACTGGGAGTACAGATGACTCCCGAGCTAAAAGAACCCGAAGTCGATATGCCATTTACAGGCCATTCAGAAAACGGATTCACGCAGCAAGCGTACGCACAAAAAATGATAGATGAGTATAAAGCGGCAGGTGTCCGTCCCAGCGATGTGTTTCCACAGTCATTCAATCTGGATGACGTGCTGTACTGGGTTGAGCATGAGCCAGAGTTTGGCAAGCAAGCCGTTTACCTGGATGGCCGCTACAGCGATGACTCGTTTGATCACACTAACCCCGATACGTGGCAGCCAAGCATGCAGTCCCTAGTAGAAAGTGGCGTTAAAATTCTCGCGCCACCTACCTGGATGTTACTGGAAGCGAACCCAGAGTTCGGCAATGATGAACACGCAAAGCGCTTGCAGCCTTCTCTCTATGCACAGCACGCCCGTGAAGCAGGCCTAACCATGATCACTTGGACACTTGAGCGGTCAGGGCCTTTAGCAGATGGTGGCCAGTGGTATCACAGCACGACTGAAGATGTTATTCAGCGTGAGGGGGACAAATTGATCACCCTGGATGCTTTAGCAAATGATGTTGGCGTCATCGGCGTATTCAGCGACTGGCCCGCTACAGTTGCTTTCTACGATAATTGCTCCCAGCGAGGTGCCCCCTAGACCGAGGTCAATACGACCAGTCTGATGATAAGTCGACGCCGTGGGGCTTGGCACTACGATACTCTGACTCGCTAGTCATTAAATCGCCAAGTTCCACCAACATGAAGACAAAAGCACCAGATGAAGAGCTAAGAGAAGACCAATAACGCCGCACATATCGCCGCGCCGCCGGCAAATGGCCAAAAACGGCTATGGCGGTCTTCTGGCAACTCTTCTTTCAACACATTCAAGATAAGGCCACCCGCCACAAAGGCATAAAGTAAACTGATTACCGCTTCTGTCACTTCATAAGCATGACCCACTAACCAGCCTGAGACGACTGCCGCAGCTAACACCCATCGCCCTTTCGCCAAGTAATTATGCTTATGGTGCTGAGCTAACCCATGATCATTGACTAAGAAGTGGAACCCCATGGCCAAAAAGAAGAAAACAATTTCGGGGAGTTGGTTGTCTCGGTATACCAGAAGGTAGCCAATCAGCGCGTTATATAGCGAAAAGGATCCTATATGGATCCAAAAAACACCTTTCTCTTTCTGTGGTGATACTTGCGTTTGTACACGATCACGGCGTGTATGCTGCTTAGCCACTTGCTCCAAGCCATAGAAAACACCTAAGCCAATTAAGGCAACAATATAAGCATTGTGTTCCAGCACAACTAGCGGCCCATGCTCTTCTATTGTTTGATGGGCATCATTAAGCGCAGGAAAAATATGGATAAAGACATAACCAACCGATACGCCACCCGCAAACGAAAGCCAAGCACTGCGTGGGAGCGCACTTAGGCGCTGTAGCTTACCTGCGAACAGATGGATAGCCGCGAGACCCATAACAAAGGCAATTTGCAGCCCCATAAAGAATACGCTCCCTGTCTCCTACGATGCCGACAGCACTTAATCAAATAAGCTCATACGCTTCATAACGTTATCTCGCTTAATCTTCCAGTGAAAGAGTGCTCCTGACACGTGCAACACCACCAACCCTAAAATGATCCAACCAAGCCGTTCGTGCCACATAAATAACTGTTCTGAAAGCTCCTCATGCCTGCCAATAAGCCCCGGCAAATGCCAATGGAAAAATTCCACTGGAAAGCCGCCGCTAGCAGTCGCTACCCAGCCTATTATCGGCATGACAATCAATGCCAAGTAGAGCAAGTGGTGCACGCTGGTGCTAACAATACGCTCAAACGCATTAAGCGGCGGGTCATGATCGGGGATGACAAATGCTAAACGGGTAATAATCCGTAGTGTCATTAATAGTAAAAGAGCCACACCTAGGGTTTTATGGCTGGTATAGAGTACGTTGGTAAGTGCATTGCCTAATAAGCTTACTGCTCGCTCGTAACCTAAAAAACCCAGTGATAAACCGCTTGCCAAGGAGAGCAGCACGACACCGGCCACCAGCCAATGCAGCACCCTGTGCGGGTAGATATAGTGATCCAACTCATGCATGAGATACTCCTAGCGGCTAATCACATGGGCTAATCGTGCACCACAAAAGTTTAGCGTAGTTCAGTCACGAGGGATTCGAGGAGTTAATAGTGCCTCCTTTCGACCAATTTTCCGCCTCAACCTCTTGGAAAAACACCTGCACACTTTGCGGGTCAACGCTGTATGCCTCAACAAAGGCTTCTGTAATACGTTTTGCCAATTCACGCTTTTGCGTTAGATCACGGGGGAATTGCTGAATAGTTACGATAGGCATCTTGGGTTCCTATATATTGCTCAGTAAAATCTCACCTTATAACGCTTCACTGGGCTCTGCCAGCTGTTCACGAATTAACTCGCCCAGCCTGCGTGCAGGCTCTGAGGGGCGATGCGGCGCACGGTGCAACGCTAATTCAATCACGGGTAATGCAGGCATGCCGCTACTCTCATCCAGAGGCCGTAGCGAAGGTGTCAGCATGCTGCGGGTAACAACCACCACGGCCAACCCGGCCATTACAATAGGCGCAAGACCTGCCATGGATTGGCTGGTGTACGCCACACGCCACTCGCGGCCTGCCGCTTGTAACGCTTGCTCTGCCACCTCACGAAACACATCCGCGCCAGGAGAGTAGAGAGCAAGGGGGATAGGGTCACTTAACGAAGGCTGCTGGTTGATACCTACTGCCCAAATAAGCGGCTCACGGCGAATGACCTCTCCTCCGGGCGAGTTACGCTGGCGAGTCACCAACGCCAGATCAATCTCAGCAGCCTTAACCTGTTCAACAAGATGCGCGCTGGTGCCGCAAATCACCGTTAACCCCACGGCGGGATAGAGTTGGTGAAAGTAGGCAAATACCGAAGGCAGCAGAGACGCGTAGTCCTCAGGGATCCCGAGTGTTAGATCACCGGTTACCTGCCGGGCCTGCATATCGCTCCAGGCTTCGTCATTGAGTGCTAGCAATCGGCGAGCGTGGGTTAGTAAACGCTCACCTTCGGGTGTGAAGCGCAAGCGCCGCCCCTCCCGCTCATGCAAGCTCAGTCCTAACTGGGTTTCTAAACGCTGCAGTTGCATGCTAACAGTGGACTGGGTATACGCTAACCGCTTGGCCGCAGCAGTGACACTACCCGTATCAGAGATTGCTACCAAGGTTCGTAAAAGTGTCAGGTCTAACGTGGGCGCCCTCATACATCACCATTATTGATAAAACCAATCATAAAAGATCGATATTGTGATGAATTAATTCTGAGTATGCTGCGGGATGTTCATCGAAGACAAGGAGAATTCCATGCATCCCGTTCACTCCCCCGTTGTGGCGTCACCTTGGTACAGCATTGTCGCGGCGTTAGTGGCCGTGATGCTATGGAGCGTGGCACCGCTACTCGCAGAGCTTGCCCACACCTCTTCCCCACTGCAATTGACGGCACTCACGTTATTAGCAGGCGCCCTGGCAACACTTCCACTTAGCCGAAAGGTGCCTACCGCTACTTTAAGCAAAGGGTGGCAGCTCAGTGTATGGCTCGGCGTTCCACTGCTTATTTTTGGTGCTGTCAGCAGTTATTTCATAGGAATGCGCCTAGCGCCTGCCGCAGAGGCAGCACTTATTACTTATACGTGGCCAGTTTTATTCGTGTTGTTAAGTCAGTGGAGTCGTTTTGGCAAGCTACGCATGGCAGGTGTTATAGGGGCGCTAATCGCATTTTCCGGCGCCGCTCTACTATTGCTACCTCAGCCACTAAGTGGAGGTCTTGGGGGCGCAACCAACGGCTATGCATTAGCGTTACTCGCTGCTTGCTGCTGGGCGCTTTATTCTTGGTTAGGCCAAACGGCCCCGCTAGCATTAACGCCCCTATTGCCACGCTTATTACTGATTGCTTGCGCTATTGCAATCTGCGCCAGCCTGCTCGTGGAAGGAAATTTTGGTGTCCCCGATAATGAGGCCCTACTAGCAGGCATAGCACTGGGGTTGGGGCCCTACGGCATAGCAATGGTTGCCTGGGATAAAGCTCTGCGTTTTGGGCAAGCAAGCGTAGTAGGTAGCCTTGCTTATGGCGTTCCTATATTGGCGGCCATTTTGCTGGTGCTGGCAGGGATGAGCGTACTGGACTGGCGCCTCCCCACCGCTGCAGCTTTGGTAATAGTCGGCTGTTTAAAAGCTGGCTATGGAGGTGGACATAATCACCCATGAATGACTGAATTGCTCTTTACCAAGGTAGCGAGATTAGCCCATTCACGGCCTAGCATTAACGACATAGCATTAATGACATAGCACTAATGACCTAGATAGCGCGGCTTTGCGATGCCCTCTAACTCATCCACAGGCAGTTCGAAGGTTGGCTGACCTACCGCATAGGGGGCAATTTCATAGACGTTATATTTCACTTCCCAGGCCGTTTCCAAGGGCGCAATGTTGCGACTTTCGCTTAACGGCCAGTTGGCGATGAACTGATCATCATGGCCCATTTCCGCCACCCAGCGCCGATGGGCTTGATTCAGCACTGTTTGAAAAGCCGCTTGTTGCCCCTCTAACAACATGTCATTCGCATCAACAACACGCTGCAACTTTTCGTCAATCACCATAAATTCTGTCATTGGAAGGCCATGCGCTTGCCCGGCATGGTAGACATAGCTATTAAGCTCTATGACCAATAAGTCGTTATGCTGGGCGTTGACCTTCGCTTCCAGCACTGCCTCGCTGGCCATAAAGTTAGGCAATAAATGCTTATCTTCTTGTGCCAGTTCAAAGAAATTCTGCGCATAACCATCCCAATTTTCAGCAGATAACGTACCCTCTTCGGTAACGCCCATCGCCAGTTTTAACAAGCGCGCTTGCAGCTGTTCACTTAGCTCCGGTGACTGAGGGAAGGTTAGCGCAGATACCTTAACTTCCGAGCAGTTCTCTGCCTGACAACCCGGCTCAACGTAGTGCTTTTCTAATGCCTGAGTGGTAAGCGAGCGTGATTCGACTTGCTCGTCCGCTGGCGCTTGGCAGCCGCTCAATAAGAGCGCTGTTACAGCACATACTCCACTGGCTAAACGCAGCATAAAACCTCCTTGTTGGTCGTCAGTAAGTTGTATTCGCTCACTAATGTCACATAGCTATCAATAGCTTACAAATATCTTACTTATCAACACATTAGGCATTTCCACCCGCCCTTGCAGCAAAAAGCATACAAGGGCGTGATAACAAATTGTGACGCCACAAAAGTACTGCAAGCTCACCCAATTAATGATGACCTAGACTTAGGTGCCAACATTTAAACACCTGGACTTGAGCACCGGTCTGAGCTTCTGAACTTAAATATCCGGCTGCATATCAGCTGGCTCAGTGCTCACTTGAAGCTCAAACATACCGCTGCCACTGGCGCTGAACCCCCGAGCAATCACAGTGTAGGTTCCCGGCAACAGGGGTTGTTCTAACAGTGCGTCAGTACCGCTACCGCCATCATCATCACTGTAGGAAACGCCTTCACCATATAGCTCAAGATAGGTATCAAAATCGCTTGAGCTCATTGATAACGCTACGTGCGAACTTTGCTCTAACGTGAGTTCATAGGTCAACGGCTCGCCACTGTACCAGCCATTTAACGTTTCATCAGGCGTTAAGACACCCTCGTTACGCAGCTCTACTCCCGTTGGCACATCGCGAGGCTCAACCGAAAGGGTAAATAAACCGCTACCCGTACCAAACGCAGTACGCGCTGTTAGCTGGTACTCTCCTGGGGCTAAGAAGTCCGCAATACGAGCATCCAGATTACCCGCACTGTCATCGTCTTCACGGTAATAACCGTCATCCCCTTCTAATACAAGGTAAGCATCAACATCGCTTGAATTCATCTCGATTTGATAAATACCTGCTTCTTCAACCTCTAGCTCGTAGTAGAGTTCCTGGCCACTGTACCAACCATTTAAGGTGTCGCCTGGCTTAATAGTGCCGTCATTACGCAGTTCCCCATCTCCGGGCAACTCCTTTGTCTCAGCGGTTAACGTGAATAACCCGTTGCCTTCACCGTAGGCAGTACGCGCTGTTAATTTGTAGTCGCCTGGGGCGAAAAAGTCGGCAATACGCGCATTTAGATCACCCGCGCTATCATCGTCTTCACGATGGTAGCCATTGGGGCCTTCCAGCACTAGATAAGCATCAAAGTCATCAGCCAGCATCTCTATTTGATACATGCCAGCGTCTTCAATCGTTAATGTAAACTCGCGGGATTCCCCATCAAGCCAACTATCAATAGGCGTTTCAGGGGTGAGTGTGCCTGAATCGCTTAGCTCAACAGTACGGCTATTGATGCTAAAGGGGCCATAACTATTCTCATCGGCCCCACTAACAACCACCATGTACTCTCCGCTCTCTTTGATCTGCTGGCGCAGCGTGGATGCACTTCCCAATAGAGCTAACTGGTCGTCATATAAAGTAACCACACCCTGTAGGGCGCCGCGTAAGGAGAGTTCAACCAACTCCCCTTCTTCTAAGTTGATCGCGTAACGCAAAAAACGGCTTCCATCCTTGCCATTTAGTTCACTTGCTGAGGTGATCTCTCCACTTGCACGCTCGCCTAACGTTAAGCTTTCAAGTGTTGCTTGTGTATCTGACAGGGATTCTTCGATATCAGACGGTGCAATAGTTTGCGCTGCTAAAAAACCAACAGCAGCTCCTCCAACTGCAACAATGATCAGCGATAAAGGTGAAGTTTTGGCCATGATGGCTTCCTTGTTGGGGTCAATAATAGGCAGCTACAGATGTCCGGAATTATATGATGGTTAACTGAGCAAAGTGAGCATTTAAATATACTGCAGCGCACAAAAAAATTGTTCGATCATGAAAAAAGCTAGCGGCGTTAACTTACTGAATCTCAAGCGCATAGCGAAAGAATAGAAAAATCGCAATTATGGAGCTATTTGCATCGATCTTCTTAAAGCTTGCCGACTCCAAAAGAGCACGCTACTATCCATAGGCCTACTAGGCACCTCCTTGATGCTAGATCCGCGATTTGAAAAGAACCGAGGTACTCCCATGGGAGCCCATAAGCAACTGATCCGAACGAGCTGCTTAGCAGCGGTGCTTATTGCCTGCACTGCTAATACTGCGTTTGCTCACGAGTTAGAAGTCCAGCGAGGCGTCGCCTCTTTCTATAGCGACCGTTTCCAAGGCGCGACCACTGCTAGTGGCGAACGCTTCGACCAACAGGCGCTAACTGCTGCTCATCCGAGCTTGCCGTTTGGCACCAAGGTACTGGTTACACGCCCCGACACAGGGCAGAAAGTAGAGGTGCTGATCAACGACCGCGGTCCCTTCGTTCAAGGGCGTGTTATTGATCTATCTAAAAGAGCAGCTAGTAAGTTAGGTATGATTCGCCGTGGCGTCGCACCGGTTATGATTACCCTGGTGGACTAACCCTGCTAGTCTAACCCTGTAGAATGATCGAAATAGCGAGTTAACGGATAGCACACCCGCAAGTGTGTGATACCCCTTAAACGGTCAACGTTGCAAAACAGTCAGCTAATCAAAAGCGGCCCCACCCAGGGCCGCTTTTTTTATTGCATAGATTTTACATCGCCTTGTGCATAGCGAACTTGCAAGCATGCTAACGGTCTCTATCCTGCAAGGAGATAATTCACCTCGCATGAGCAGGAGGCACAGATGCAATCACGTTTCTTTACCCTAACCGATTACCCCACTGGCTTGCCAAAGCGTGAGCTATTTTCACTGGTAAGCCAGAAACTGCCCGACCTTGACGAAGGTGAAGTGCGCATTCGCAATCACTGGCTGTCGGTTGATCCCTATATGCGTGGCCGAATGACCGGTATGCGCGCTTCCTATATTGCTCCGTTTGAGCTGGGGCAGCCAATGGAGGGTGGTGCCATCGGAGAAGTCATTGAGTCAAACGACTCACGACTTAATGTAGGCGACACCGTTAGCCATATGGGAGGCTGGCGAGATATTGCACAAATTTCTGCAGCTGGGGTAACACCTCTACCCGATATCAACGTGCCGGAGCAAGCGTATCTAGGCATCTTAGGGATGCCGGGCATGACGGCCTGGACAGGCCTCAACCTAATCGCCGAGTGCAAGCGAGGCGATAATGTACTGGTCAGCGCCGCCAGTGGTGCTGTTGGGTCATTGGCCGTTCAGCTTGCCAAGGCTAAAGGTTGCCATGTGGTCGGCATTGCAGGAGCCGCTAATAAGCTAGCCTGGTTGGAATCATTGGGCGTCGAGCCAGTTAGTTATCGCGACCGTAGTGCCCAAGAGCTAAGCGATGCCATTAAGCTCGCTAGCCCCAACGGCATTGATGTTTATTTTGAGAATGTTGGCGGAGCTTGCCTGGAAGCGGCTCTGAGCCAGCTTAATGAAGGCGCTCGGATTGCAGTCTGCGGCATGATCGATAGCTACAATGCTGAAACTCCTCCCCCAGGGCCTCGTAACCTATCTCAGTTGGTCGTGCGCAAAGCAAAAATGCAGGGCTTTATCGTTGCAGACCACTGGTCCAGTTACCGCCAATTCCTCAATGAAGTGGCTCCGCAAGTCGCGAAGGGCAACCTTAGCTACAAAGAAACGATCCAAGATGGGCTGGAGAGTACGCCTGATGCATTTTTAGCCCTTTTTGAAGGAGGCAATACCGGAAAAATGCTGGTGAAGCTCACGAACTGAGCGAAGCCCTACAATCAGAGCACTTCTGTTCTTCCTTTCAACAGCAAGCCGCGCCAAGGTGATTAGCGCGGCTTTTTTGTATATAGGCCTTAATTAGCCAGCAAATTATTAGACCAAAAGCGAATTGATTATTAAAATTACTGGCAATCAATGTGTGTTTTAACCCATCGGCATTCCCGATGGGTTAGGGCACGCTGTAGCACCGCTGCTTATCTTGCTTCACTAAGCGGCATTAACTCATTGTTAATAGAGGTTTCCTCATGGATGAACACACGCGTGCCCATGGCAAATGGCCAGCACTGTTGCTGGGCCTGTTGCTCATAGCGGCTGGCATCGCACTGACCATTGGCGGCGGAAAGCTACTGAGCCTAGGCGGTAGCGCTTACTATTTAGTCGCTGGGATTGGCCTTCTTGTGGTCGGTATCTTGTTGGCACTGCGCAAAGGCGCCGCATTATGGCTTTATGCGCTCATACTCTTTACAACGCTTCTATGGGCGCTTTGGGAGGTTGGCCTGGACTGGTGGCAGCTGGTTCCCAGGGTCGCTATCCTCTGCTTAATTGGCATTATTTTACTGCTTCCCTGGTGGCGCAAACCGCTGCATTCACGCGGTGGCAGCTTGGCGCTCATGGCAAGCATCGGGGCAGCTATGGTGGTCGCGATTGCTAGCCAGTTTAGCGACCCCGGCACTATCAAAGGTACAATCGAAACTGCCAACCATAGCGGTAATGTGAACCCTGCACAGGTGGCAGGCGATGACTGGCCAGCTTACGGCGGCACCAATGCAGGCACCCACTACTCTTCTCTTAGCCAAATTACGCCGGATAATATCGGCAAACTGGAGGAGGTATGGCGTATCCAAACCGGTGACAGACCCGGCCCCAATGCGCCGCCGGAAATTACCAACCAAAACACACCGCTAAAGGTGAACGACAGCCTTTATATCTGCACTTCTCATAGCCGTGCGATGGCGCTGTCACCGGAAACCGGCGAAACCCGATGGGAGTTTGACCCCGAAATCAGCACTATGGGTGCGGCTGACTTCTCCGGCTGGGCACATATGACCTGCCGCGGCCTTGCCTACTATGATGCGGCTAGCTATGGCGTAACTAACGATGGTGGCGCTGAAGAAATCAATAGCGCTACTAATGCTAATAGTAATACAGCAGCAGTGAGCAGCCCGCTTTTTGCCGATGACAGCCCGTTTAGTATCGACTTATCCTTCCTGCTATTTATCAGTGGGCTAAGCGATACCCCTGCAGCAGCTACCGATGAAAACAACTCTCAGGCTATGCTCAGCGAAACCGATGTGATGTGCCCACGCAGACTTTATCTGCCCACAGCTGATGCGCGCCTGATTGCGCTAAACGCGGATACGGGTGAGCGCTGCAATAGCTTTGGCGACAATGGAGAGGTCGACCTCACCCACAATATTGGCGATTTCTCACCAGGTGGCTACTACTCCACCTCCCCTGCCACTGTGACCGAGAACCTGGTTATCCTAGGCGGGCATGTCACTGACAATAGCTCTACTGACGAACCCTCCGGCGTTATTCGTGCGTTTGATGTGCACACTGGCGAGCTAGTGTGGAACTGGGACAGCGGTAATCCTGATGACACCGAGCCGTTGGCAGAAGGCGAGATCTACACACGTAATTCACCTAACGTATGGGCACCAATTAGTGTTGATGAAGAGCTGGGTTTGGTTTACCTACCTATGGGCAACGCCACGCCGGATCAGTATGGCGCCAATCGCAGCGAAAATGATGAAACTTACAGCGCGGGTCTTGTAGCGCTTAACGTAGACGATGGTCAAGTGGCATGGGTCTACCAGTTCGTTCACCACGATCTGTGGGATATGGACACGCCAGCCCAACCAGTGCTGATCGATCTTGCTACTGAAGATGGTACTCAGCCTGCGGTTATTCAGCCGACCAAGCAGGGCAGCCTGTATGTGCTAAACCGTGAAACCGGCGAACCGATTGTGCCTATCGAAGAAATACCTGCCCCCCAAGGTGCCGTCGAAGGCGACTGGACTGCAGAAACCCAGCCTCGCTCGGCGCTGAATCTGCTGCCCCCACCGCTTACCGAGCGAGATATGTGGGGGGCATCCCCCTTTGATCAGATGATGTGTCGTATTCAGTTCAACTCCTTACGCTACGAGGGCCAGTACACGCCGCCTTCGCTGGAAGGTAGCATTATCTACCCTGGCAACGTAGGGGTGATGAACTGGGGTGGTGTCGCCGTTGATCCCGAACGCCAAGCGTTGTTTACCGGTGCTAAGTATCTGGCGTTTGTTTCCAAACTGATCCCACGTGATGAGGTTGAAGATGTCCAGGGCTCAGCTAGCGAGCAAGGCTTACAGCCCAACACAGGCGCGCCCTACGCAGTCGAACTTGGCCCGCTACTTTCCGTGTTAGGCCTACCCTGCCAAGCACCCTCCTGGGGCGATGTGGCCGGTATCGACTTACAAAGTAATCAGGTGGTGTGGAAACACCGCAATGGCACCACACGTGACAGTATGCCCTTCGGTTTGCCAATTGCTTTAAACCTAGGCGTTCCTGCGCTAGGCGGCCCGCTGACCACGGCTGGCGGTGTTTCCTTCCTAAGCGGCACGTTGGATCAATATCTACGCGGCTACGACATCACCACCGGTGAAGAGCTCTACAAAGCTCGTTTGCCCGCTGGGGGGCAAGCAACGCCAATGACCTACACCGGGGCCGACGGTCGCCAGTATGTGGTCGTGACCGCCGGTGGTCACGGCACCTTTGGCACCAAAATGGGTGACTACGTGATTGGTTACGCCTTACCGGAATAGCCAATTAACTTAGTTCAACCACTCACAAGAACGGGCGACCCAATGGGCCGCCCGTTCTTTTATGCTAAACAACCGCGGCTAAATGCTCAGGTCTTTTAAAAACTCAGCTCCACGCCACCGTAAACGCTGCGCCCTGGGGCGGGTTCGTAGAAACGCCCAAAGGTGCCATTCAAGCGCACATTGGAGTAGTGCTCCTCGTCAAACAGGTTGCGTACGCCAACATACGCTCTAAGCCGGGTATCGCCGCCGAGTTGCCAACCATCCCCCACGCGCAGGTTCACTAACCAGTAGCTATCGACCTCTGTCTCATTGGCATTATCTGCCACTAGATCTCCCACGTACTCGGTTTCCAGGGTCGCGAAGCGCTCGTCAAGACCCTGCCAGGTAAGCTGACTCACCCAAGTTTGCTCGGGCAGGCCGGGGATGCGGTTACCATCAAAGCTTTCGGTAGGTGTCGCAAAACGGTCAAACTCATAGCGCGCTAGCGTTAAGGCGCTATCCAAGCGCCATTGGTCAGCAAGCTGCCAGCCCAGCGCTAGCTCAAGACCATCGCGATTTGTGTCGCCTGCATTCTGATAGAAGGTACGACCACCCTCATCATAGGGCACTAACTCATCACGTACGCGAACCGAAAATAGCGCAAGATCGTAATCCATCGCCAACGGCTCAATATAGCCACGCAGCCCTATTTCGCGGTTCCACGCTTTTTGCGGTTCAACATTGGGATTAAAGCCCCCGCCTGCTGGGTTCGCAAACTCAGCAAACGTGGGTGTCTCAAAGGCGGTGCCAGTATTGATATAGGCTTGGTGCTGTGGCCGATAGCGGTAGCTTAAACCAGCGGAACCGCTCCATTCGCTAAAGGTGCGTAGGCCACTTTGATCGCCATCGTCAAAATAACGGTCATCAACCTCTAGCTTAACCCGGTCAAAACGGGCGCCAAGCGAGAGTGTCACCTGCTCGGTAAGTGCCAAATCGCCCTGAGCAAAAACACCACCAGAAGTTGCCGTTTGGGTCTCTTCAGCCGTCTGTTCACCAACGGTTCCTTCAGAGTTCACGTTATTGCGAAAGCGCTCATCCTCTTGGCGCGCTATATCAACACCCACAATGTAGCTTAGCGGTAGATTGCCCAAAGTGATGTTGTGGTGGTATTCGCTGCTTGCCCCGAAATAATCACGCTGGTAGCCCAAGCGGCTATCACCAACGAAAGGCAACTGCTGCTCAAAGTCACGCTGGGCGATAAACCCTTTGAGGTAAAATTCACCTGGACCTGCGGCTAAGTCTTCATACTGGAGGCTAACCATTTGCTGATCAACCTGCTGTCGCGCATCGAGCGCTAAGGCATTAGGGGCCGCTTGATGGCGCCCACCCGCAACCTCTATCGCGCTTAACGCCCCTGGGTCCTCTGAGCGTGGGTTTTCAAGCAAGTTGATAACGGCCGTTAACGCCCGTTCACTGCCTAATTCACGACGCAGCTTGGCATTCAGCAAATATTTTTCCGTAGAGCTTTGCTCACGATAGCCATCTACATTAAGGGCCGAAAGACTCACATGATGGGACCACTCTCCATGTGCACCACCTTGTTGTAGCGCCACTTTTTGGTAACCGCTGCTGCCTGCGCCAAGACTAAGCCGTGTGCCTTGGCGATCTCTCCCATCGGCAGTGGTAATATCAATCACTCCACCAGCCGCGTTGCCATACAGCACCGAGGAAGGACCGCGGACTACTTCAATGCGCTCGACGCTGTCTAAATCAATCGCATCCAGCTGGGCTTGCCCATCCGGCAAGGTGTAGGGAATGCCATCTACCATCACTGTGATGCCGCGTACGCCAAACGGTGCACGAGCGCCAAACCCTCGAATGGCAATTCGCTGCCCTTGGGCAAAGTTATCGCGATTTTGTAAAAAAACACCGGGCACTCGTGTCAGCGATTCATCAAGCCTGACCCGCTGCTGCCCCCCGGCAATATCCCCATACTCCAGTGTAGAGAGAGCCGCTGGAGTAGCATAAAGCTCACGGACTAAACGCGGGGCGCTCACTTCGACCGTTGGCAGTAGCTCCGCTGTTTCTGTTTCCGCTGCTGCTAACGGAGTAGCAATAGTAGCGCCACTAATAAGTAGCAGAGAACTAAGCAGCAGAGAACTAAGTAGCAGAGAGGGTGAAATTAACCTTCCAATGACATCCTTTCCCATGACATTCCTCTCGCTGGTGAGTTTTTAACTTGGCACACGATGCCACGCGATATGATGCCATACTCATATCAGCTAGCTTAGTTTTACGAGGAAAATCCACGCCTTTTACGTCAAATTAAAGCACTCGCCTTTTAACGCTAAATTGCAAACACCTTTGGGTACCCGTACCGCCTAGCATCACCACCTGCTTTATAAAAATAATCATAAAAGGCTTTGACCTGAGGCTAAAAACATGTCACTGTAGCGTCAGTTGGTTAGCAAGCGGCATGGTTTCAGAAGTGTACGATTCTTTTCGTAAGCCTGATATTGTATTCCTTGTTTCGCCCGCTACTTCATCTGGGTAATACCAGGAACTTTATTACGGCGCATTAGCGCGAAAGGATCTTCACAATGGCAACTGGCACAGTTAAATGGTTTAACGACACTAAAGGCTTCGGTTTCATCGCTCCTTCTGACGGTGGCGACGACCTGTTTGCACATTTCTCTGAAATTCAGTCTGACGGTTTCAAAACCCTTCAAGAAGGTGCTAACGTTTCTTTTGACGTTACCCAGGGTAAGAAAGGCCTTCAGGCTTCTAACATCAAGCAAATCTCCTAAGCCTAAGTCTTTAAGACATAACGCTTTAGAGTTTGTTCGAACCTCCTGAGGTTCGGTTAACAAGGCCCGCTTATGCGGGCCTTGTTGCGTTTGTCGTCTTTTATCTGGCCATCATCGGCTTTCTGCACTTAGTGTGCCACAGCGATATCTACTAGGTGAGTAGGCGCCAAGTGAGTAGGTGGCAATATATCAAGGCTTGCCTTCATGGTGCGCGCCTCCACCGATGGGGAGCGGCCGAAGAAGCGCTTAAACTCACGGCTAAATTGGGAGGGGCTCTCATACCCAACCCGGCTTGCCGCTGCTGCCGCTGTTAAACCATCACGTATCATCAACAAACGAGCATGGTGCAGGCGTGTCGATTTAATGTACTGGATAGGCGAGGTTTTGGTAACCGCTTTAAAGTGCACATGAAAGGCAGGCACACTCATTCCTGCTTCGCTAGCTAAGTCCCCCACCTCCAGCGCATCAGCGTAATTCAGATGAATACGTCGTAACGCCTTTGCGACTTTTCCAAACTGACCATAATGGGCAAGCGCTGACCGAACACTCCCGCCCTGCTCTCCAATCAGTACCCGATAATAGATCTCTCTGACAATGGAAGGCGCGAGTATTTGTGCATCCCTAGCGGTGGCCAGGGCATCCAGCAAACGCAGTGTTGCACCCGCCAGGGTTTCTCCCAGCGGGGTAGAAAGCATGCCGCGCGGTGCCTCTAACGTATGACCACCTGACGCTTCCAGCATCGTTGCCAATTCGGCAATAACCACCGCATCAAGACTAATAGCAATGCCCAGCATAGGCTCTTCTTCACTGGCCTCTGTTTCCGAGGTAAACGGCAATGGCACAGAGAGAACAAGATAATGCTGAGCATCATAAAGATAGACCTCGTCACCTAAATAGCCACGCTTACGGCCTTGGCAGATGATAACGATACTTGGCTCGTAGAGAACCGGAGTGCTTTTCAGTGGGCGGTTTGAGCGCATAAACCTCACACTATCCAGCAGCGACTGTGTATATCCTTCGTATGGAGCAAGTTGGTATAACCGCTTGACGATTCTACTGTGTACCGCAGAATCACTCTTTGATGACATATAAATTACCTCCCCAACAGTTACCCGCAACCTGGTCACACGACTTGCATCACACAACTTGACCACACAACTTAGCCACACAACGGGGTCGTCATTACCATGAGATTAATATACATACTCTACAACTCAGTTACCTACTCCTTGCTGCGTAAATAATAGGATTAGGCAAACATGCAATAGAAACGTCTCTATTGCCACTGGTTGCCATTGGCTACTCTTCTTCAAGGACTGATTCAGGTACTGACTCAGTTACTAACTCAGGTACTGACTCAGGTACTGACTCAGGTACTTCACCAGCAAGGGGATTAGCATATGACCAATTCATCGACCTATCCGTCAAAAGTGATTTTATTGACTGGCGCCAGTAGTGGTATCGGCGAGACTACTGCCCGCTGGTTAGCCAGCCAAGGGCACCGTTTGATCATTGGTGCACGTCGTACTGAGCGATTAGAAGCCCTGGCTCGTGCCATTCGCACCGAGGGTGGCAATGTGGACTATCTGGCGCTGGATGTCACAGACCTTAAGGCCATGCAGGCTTTCGCAGATTTTGCGATCAATGCCCATGGCCGTATTGATGTCATCATTAACAACGCAGGTGTAATGCCACTCTCACCTTTGGCAGCACTCAAGGTAGATGAGTGGAACCGCATGATCGACGTCAATATTCGCGGTGTGCTAAATGGTATTGCCGCTGTACTGCCGACAATGCAGGCCCAGAAGAGCGGTCAGGTAATCAACATCTCCTCTATCGGCGGCCTCGCTGTTATGCCCACCGCCGCTGTTTATTGCGCCACCAAATATGCGGTACGCGCTATTTCCGATGGACTACGCCAGGAAACTGACAATATTCGCGTGACCTGTGTCTACCCAGGTGTGGTGGAATCGGAACTGGCCCACACCATCACCGACGCTGAAACCGCAAAGGCGATCGATCTTTTCCGCCAGATTGCGCTCAAGCCCGAGGCCATCGCCGCAGCCATCGCACACGCCGTCAATCAACCCGATGACGTTGATACCAGCGATATTGTTGTGCGGCCTACAGCGAGTCACTAACCCGCACACCCTTAGTGACGACTCAATGGAGCCCACAATGAACGCGCTATTACGACGTCAACTGATCACTCTCCCAAGTCTGCTACTCACTGCAGCCCTGTTGCCACTTTCTGCCCAGGCGACCACTACGGAAGCACGCAGCGAGCGAGGAGCAGAAGTGATTCGGGGCCTTAATCAGGGTGAAAATCAGTCAAATTTGGAAGCGATGCGTGAGGAATTCCCCTTCCTTGCCGAGGCTACTGAAGCCTACGCGCTTGGGGACGTCTGGAGCAGGCCGGGCCTTGATAACCGAACACGCCAACTTGCAGCAGTCGCGGTGATGGCAGCCTTGGGCGAGGTTGGCATGTTGCGTGTTCATGCGGGCTACGCACTCAACATTGGCGTTAGCGAAGAAGAGCTTAAAGAGATGATTTACCTGATCACGGTGCCTGCAGGTTTCCCTCGGGCTATTGCCGCTTCCCAGGTGCTCTCCGAGCTACTGGCTGAACGTCATTAATGTAGAACGAGCGATACTGATGCAAGAAATCAAGCCTCCCATTTACTGGACAAGAGCACTGGTGGTCGCTGGCATTATCACTATTTTTCCAGTGGCCACTTCAGCGCAAACCACTCCCGACGAAGGAAACGGCAGCATGGCAGATCACCCGTATGTTGGAATGTGGGTCACTAAAGATGGTCGAATTCGTCATGAACTTTTAACCAACAATCGTTACGACGAGGTCCGCGGTGAGCGTGAAAGCGCCTACCAAGGGCGCTATCAGGTGACGGGTAACCATATCGAATACTGGGACGACACTGGATTTACCGCAGATGGTGAGTTCATAGATGGCGTGCTGTATCACGCTGGCATGGTGCTATATCGCAAGGAGTAATTCTCATCGCATGCAAGGCACTTTATTAAAGATGTTAGCTCTTATTGATACCTTGACCTCGACCCACTCATACGGGCCGAGGTTATGTCTGAAAGATATTCAAATAACGCTTAGTCATACTCGAGCTTGCTTAACACGCTGCCACTGCACCATCCGAACATCCACCGTCACTGTTAGCGCTTCAAGCGCCTCAGCGCGAGCGCGACCTTCTACACTCGCCCGGTAAAGATGCGGTGTCATCGCTAATAGATCAGCAATTGGCGCTTTGCCTTCCAAGGTTATTTGGTAACTAAACGATTCTGATCGCAGATGCGCAAAACCCTCTGGCGCTGCACGCTCACTCGCTCGCTCTTCTTTTAGAGAAGGGTAAATAATCTCCCGTAGCTCACGCAGATGGTCTGGCCCCGCCTCAACCTGTAGCAATACGCCATTTGGTTTTAATACGCGAGCAAACTCACTATAAACGGGAAAACCAAACATACACAGTACGCTGTCCAAAGCTGCCATCTGCACCGGCAAGTGCGCATTACTGCCCACCAACCAACTGGAAAACGGCGCCTGTTTATTATCCTGCTTAGCGGCAGCCAACACTGCCCACTTGGAAATATCCAACCCCACCAGTGACAGCTCTTGCCCACTAGACGCGGCACTGACTAGCTGGCGTAGGTAATACCCCTCACCGCACCCTGCATCCAAGCAGCTAAACAGCCCCGCGTCTCGCGACGGCACCTCAGCATGGCCCAAAAGCGTACGACTCACCGCCTCCGCAATAGGCTGATAGTGACCGCCCCCCAGAAAGCGCTGGCGTGCCGCGACCATCGCTTTACTATCGCCGGGATCAGTGGAGCGCTTTTGCTGCACGGGCAACAGATTGACGTAGCCCTGCTTAGCAATATCAAAGCTATGCCCAGCAGCACAGCGCCAAGTACTGCCTGCTAGGTGAAGAGGTTCGCCATCTAACGGGCAGGCCAGTGCTTGAAAAGGAGTTATGCTCATAAGATGTAATTATTTACCGATTAAAAGGCAGTAGGAGTCGCTATTAACGTCCTCATAATTAGCGTGTCACGAGAACGATACCGACTAAGATAACGCTGCCTCCAATTAAAAAATTGATGCTCAGCGGCTCATTAAGCAGCAGGGTACCAAAAAGCACACCGAAAAGCGGTGCTAAGAAAGAGAACACACCTAGCTGAGAGGCACGATAACGGCGCAGCAACGTGAACCAAAGCAGCAGCGCACCAAATGAAATAATCAACGCCTGAAAACCAAGACTGGCAACCGCTATAGTGGAAAATTGCGCACTCATTAACTGGCCAGAAATAATCGTAACCGGTAACAGTAGCAGTGCCGTTACACTTAGCTGATAGCTCAAGGTAAGTTCTGCCGGCGCCTCGGAAAGCGAGGTTTTACGAATCACGACAGTTGTAGCCGCCCAGGAAAGCCCAGCCAGCAAGCCCAATCCATCACCGATGAGAATATCAATGCTATAGGCACCGCTCGGCGCCATGGCAATTACCATGCCTAAAAATGCCAATCCAACGCCCCACCACTGGCGAACTGAGAGCTGCTCCCCTGGCACCCAAAGATGCAACCCTAGGGCTGCAAAGATAGGGGCCGTATAGAGAAAGACCGACATATGCGATGCAAGGGTGTAGGTTAACCCCCAGGCGACAAAAGCAAACTCAGCAGCAAAGCCGAGGCCAACCAACAAACCTGGCCCCCAATGATAGCGTACATCCCCCCAACGAATACCTCTCCAATAGGCCAGCAAACCGACTAGTGTGCCTGCAATAGTCGAACGGAGGGCAATCTGCACCATGGGTGAAATATCCTCAGCCACTCCTTTAATCGCTACTTGCTGAAAACCCAGTATCAGACAAAACAGCAGCATCAGTGATGCTGCAGAGGTATCCACTGATTTACGCTGTAATACACTGACAGAACTGCGATTAGCGTTAATTGACGCTACTCTTTGATCGTTCATTGCAAATCCCTATAACGAATCCCGATGACAACAAGACGCTTATTGCATCAGGAAGTGAAATCCCATACAAACGATTACTTATCTGGCCTAGGCTTAGGAAAAATCATGCTATGAGAATTGAAAGGTTACCGCTGAATGCACTACGGGCCTTTGCCGAAGCTGTTCGAGAGAACAGTTTCAAAGCCGCTGCTGATCGTCTTGGAGTTACGCCAGGCGCAGTTAGCCGTCAGGTTAAGCAGCTAGAAGCACATTTGGGAGTTGTGCTATTTGAACGTCATGCCAACGGGGTATGTGTCACCGAAGCGGGCCGGATACTGGCGGAAGACGTGCACGCTGGGCTTTTGCGCATTGCCAGTGGGGTACAGAACGTGACCGAGCGCTCAGAACAAGCCTTCCGCTTATTGATCAGTGCACCACCTTCATTCCTCCAACTTTGGTTGCTACCTCGCCTACCTCGCTTTGAAGCCAATGAGCAGCAAATAGAAATATCGCTGGATGCCGAGGCACGCTTAACGCCGCCATTATGGCTACCTAACAGAGCACGCCTCTCTCTACGCTACGGCCAAGGCCCTTGGCCAAATGTCTCCAGTCGGCGACTTTTTGAAGACACACTATTTCCCGTTTGCTCGCCCACGTTACTAGCAAAGGCAAAGATAAAAGCGCCTAGTGACTTACTGGCACAGACACTACTCACCGTGGATTGGTGCACCCATACCAACCACCACATCCCAGGCTGGAATGATTGGTTCAAAAGCGTCGGCATAGCGATAAACAAAATGCCTAACCAGCGCCAATATTCGCTGTATAGCCTAGCTCTGGATCAAGCAATGGCCGGGCAAGGAGTGGTGCTGGCCAGCTATCCTCTAGTGGCAGACCGACTGGCGAGTGGTGTTTTGGTGCGTCCTTTTGCAGAGCACTATCCCCTCATCTCACCGTTCGCCTATGATCTGATTTTGCCCACTGAAGGAGAACCACCACCGGCGGTTTCTCGTTTTATCGAGTGGCTCGAACAGGAAGCAGCGCTCTTTTGTAGTACAGCGCGGTCATCCCTCTAGCTTGGCTAGTTCTCTCGCTTATACCCCTGAAACAGCGCATATTGCCACTGGCGTACCGCCAATACCGCAGTTGTTCCGAAGCGCTGATGCATGGGCAGTCCGCTTTCTCGTTCACATAGCGCATGAAACTCGTTTGCCAGGCGCTGCATGGTCTGCTGCCACTCTGCATTACCCCCATGAGAAAGCAAGCCGTTCAGTACCACCAGCTTTTCACTCTCACTATCAAAACGGGAGTGGAAAAATTCCGTGGCGATATATTGCTGGAAAAAACGCTGGATAGGGCCGCCTGGCCGCCAGCGAAAATTCGCGGCCACACGTCGCCGGATTCGATTGCCAGGCAATAGGTCAATCAGCTTTAGTCGTTCCAGCGCTAATAACTGCCGAATGCATTGTGCTTCGCTGAGCTGGTACTGATGATGCATTTCATCAAAGCTGTAACCGTTGATGACACACACTGCGACTAAAAATAGTTCGCGATCATCAACAATACTTTGCTCTTGTGCCTGGGTTAGCTCCTGTAAGCGATGCCCTTCCTCTTGCATCGCTTGCACAAGTTCGGAAAATTCCAGGTTAAGTTGGTCGCAAATACGTTCTAGCCGCTCTAAGGTAATGTGTTGTTCAGCAAACAACCGCTTTACCGAGGCCTCGCTTAGCTCAAGCCATATCGCGACATCGGCATAGGTTTTACCCTGAGCACGCAGCTGGCGTTTTAAAGTATCAATTAATGCGCTTGTCTGAGTCATACGGAGCCTCCATGCACAAAAAGTAGCGTATAACGATACTGGAAAGCCCATATAGCACAACTTGAACTACCAGGGTTGCAACACTACCCCCATTTGCCGAAAGTGCCCACACTTTAGGTTTATAAGGCGACACACTATGCAACCATTGCTGCGTACTGCGGGCATTTGGCCCTACTTGATTGCCATTTTTCTGAATGCCTTTGTGGATTTAGGACATAAAATCGTCATTCAAAATACGATTTTTAAAAGCTATGACGGTGGAGCGCAGGTGGTACTCACCGCGCTGGTCAATGGGCTTATTCTGCTACCCTTTATTTTACTGTTCAGCCCGGCAGGTCATGTAGCCGATAGCTACCCTAAGGTACGTATTTTACGCATTTCCGCCTGGGCCGCTGTGGCGGTTTCACTGGGAATCACCGCCGCCTATTACCAGGGCTGGTTTTGGTTGGCGTTTGCCATGACACTCTTACTGGCGATTCAATCGGCGTTCTACTCGCCGGCCAAGTATGGTTTGGTCAAAGGACTGTTTGGAAAACCGCACTTGGCGGAAGCTAATGGGCTGGTCCAGGCCATTACCATTGGCGCCATTCTGGCGGGTACTGTGGCCTTTACTGCCCTGTTTGAAACGTGGGTGTCGCCTGAAGCTCAAACACCAGCGCAATTGCTACGCCAAATAGCGCCTTTGGGTTGGCTATTAGTGCTAAATAGCGCCATTCAGGTAGTGACGCTTTACCGCCTGTCGCTGGACAACACTACTCGGCCAGATACACCGCTGACCTGGCAGCGCTACATTAAGGGCACTGCCCTGAAAGATAACCTGCGAATTATCGCTCGCCAGCCAGTAATCAGGCTCTCAATCATAGGTCTTGCGACCTTCTGGTCAGTAGGCCAGGTTCTATTGGCGGCCTTCCCCTCCTACGCCAAAGACGCCCTTAGTATTGATAATACCCTGGTACTACAAGGCATTCTTGCCGCCAGCGGCATTGGTATTGCAATTGGCTCTCTGCTAGCCGCCAAACTTTCCCGCAACCGGATTGAAACCGGCCTGATTCCATTGGGCGCCGTTGGCGTTGCGGTAGGCCTATGGTGCCTGCCGTTGTTTAACACGCCCACCAGCCAGGCGCTGAACTTTGTGTTTATCGGCACGATGGGGGGATTGTTCATTGTACCGCTCAACGCGTTGATTCAGTTTCATGCAGCGGATCATGAACTAGGCACTGTGCTAGCGGCCAATAACTGGATTCAGAACATCGCCATGCTCGGCTTCTTAATACTTACAGCGCTGTTCGCCCTTGCCGGTGTAGATAGCCTCTACCTACTACTGTTGGTTGCCAGTGTGGCCATGGTGGGTGGTGGCTACACTATTTTCAAGCTTCCCCAAAGCCTGGTGCGCTTTCTACTCTCTTTCCTGCTTACCCGCCGTTACCGTGTTGATGTGCATGGGCTGGAAAACCTACCTTCCCAAGGCGGTGTACTCCTGTTAGGCAATCATATTAGCTGGATAGACTGGGCGATGGTGCAAATCGCCAGCCCCCGCCCAGTGCGCTTTGTGATGCTGAAAAATATTTATCAGCGTTGGTACTTACGTTGGTTTTTTAAAGCGCTGGGCTGCATTCCTATTGAGCGCGGTGCGGCTGCTGAAAATGCCTTGTCTGCCGTTGCTGAACTGCTTAATAACGGCGAAGTGGTGTGCCTGTTTCCAGAGGGAGCCATTAGCCACAACGGTCAGCTAGGCGAGCTGCGCCGTGGCTATGAGCGGGCCTGTAAGATGGCAAACCCTGAGGTCTGTATTGTCCCGTTCTACTTACGTGGACTATGGGGCAGCCAGTTCTCCCGATCATCAAGCAAGCTTAAAGAGCTGCGTAACGCGCCGCTACATCGCTCAGTGGTGGTGGCGTTTGGCAAGCCTCTGCCTAAAGATACCCCTGCTGATGTGCTCAAGCAGCGCATTTTCGAGCAAGCCACTAACTCTTGGCAGCATGCTGTCGATGAATTACCTACGCTCCCTGAGGCCTGGATACGCAGCGTTAAACGCAACCCCAGCCAACGCGCACTCGCCGACACACTTAGCCGCCCGCTCAATGCAGGCCAAGCGCTGACCACCAGCCTGCTGCTCGCAAAGCGGATTCACAAATTGAACCCAGGGCAGAATGTTGGCCTGCTACTGCCTGCCAGCACCACTGGCGCACTTACCAATATGGCAGCGCTTTTGGCTGGTAAAACGGTAGTTAATATCAATTACACTGCCAACCAAGCCACACTTGCTTCAGTACTCTCCCAAGCAGGTATCACTACGCTGTTCACCTCGCGCCACTTTGTCGAAGAGTTAGCGAAACGCGAGCAGAATGTTAGCCAACTACTGGAGCATACCCAGGTGGTTTACCTGGAAGACCTGCAAGCCGCTATTAGCCGTGCTGAGCATCTCAGCACCTGGCTTGCCGTTCGCCTGCTGCCTAGGAGGCTCCTTCAGTATCTTTATTGCCGAAGTAAAGATGCCGACGCTACCGCCGCCATTGTGTTTTCAAGCGGCCATGATGACCAACCAAAAGGCGTTATGTTGAGCCACCGTAATCTGATGGCCAATATCAAACAGACATCCGATGTGCTCAACACCCAGAATGACGATGTAGTAATAGGTTCGCTGCCGCTGTTTCACGCTTTTGGGCTTACGGTCACCCAGCTATTACCGCTGATCGAAGGCCTACCGTTAGCCTGCCATACAGACCCTACCGATGCCCCCGGCATTGCCAGTACCGTTGCCAAGTATAAAGCGACGATTATGTTTGGTACGCCGAGCTTTCTACAGTTATTGAACCGCAGCCAGAAGGTGCACCCACTAATGCTGGAAAGCCTACGTGCAGTAGTTATCGGTGCCGAAACGCTGGATGAGCGTATATGCAATGACTTCACACTAAAATTCCATAAACCTATATACATAGGCTATGGTGCAACCGAAACCGCACCGGTGGCCTCGGTCAACCTGCCGGATGCACTAGGCCGACACAACCAGCAGATTCAGCAGGGTAGCAAAGCGGGCACCGTTGGCATGCCACTGCCCGGTACTAGCTTTAAAATTGTCGACCCTGAGAGCATTGAAGAACTACCAACCGGAGAAGCGGGCATGATATTGATCAGTGGCCCTCAAGTGATGTTGGGTTACCTCAACGCACCCCAGCGCACCGCTACCGCCATCAAGGAAATCGACGGCCACCGCTGGTTTGTCACAGGAGACAAAGGGTTTATCGATGAAGATGGTTTTTTGACACTGGTTTGAGGTTCAGGGTGATCATCAGATTGAGAGTGGCATTTTGGGCATTCATCTACCGCTCTCCTAGTGAGTTCTGTATCGCCTCTACTATGGGGGCAAAGAAGTAACTAATTATTCTTCTACTATCGGTTATTGCGTCAATTGTCGCTGTCATACCAGGACGCAAATAGAAGTGCTCCGTCCCTACCTCAAGATAGTTTTTTTCAGGCTGAATTCTGACAACATAATGCCACTGTCCCTCTTTGACCTCGGATGAGTCTGCCGCAATATCAGCAACAACACCTTGTATAAAGCCGAACCTTTCGGAAGGGTAAGCTGAAAGCCGAATATTAGCTTGCTGCCCAACTTTCATGAAGCCGATGTCCTGATTAGAAAATATTCCTTCAACTTCTACCTGAACATCGGTTGGCACAACGCGAAGCAGCTCAGCCCCAGCCTCGGCAATACCACCTAAAGTAAAAACCTTCAGTTGATCAATAACCCCAGAAGTCGGAGCTTCAAGCGTTGCGGCTTCAACTCGACGCTTTGCAGCACGTTTCTTTTCAAACAAAGCGGCAAGACGAGAATCAATCTGTGCTCTCCTATCGAGCAAGGAGCTACGAAGGTCAGTTTTGATGCGGCGGCGCTCGCTTTCAAGCCCCATACGCTCAGCTGTTTTTTGCGTCAATTCACTCTGGTAGACACCACGCTCACTTTCGAGCCTGGTAAAACCTTCCTGAACATCAAGGAAATCGGATTGGCTGGTTGCTCCTCGTTGCACTAATTGCTCAATGGCCTGCAACCGCTCTGATTGAATTTCGAGGATTGCATTCACTCGGGCAATATTGGCATTGGTGACAGCTTCAGCACGGCGATTTATTTCTTCACGCGCATCGATCTGTTCTAGTGATGCCAAGAGATCATTCATTTCAGCCAACAACAGTTTATATTGCTCTTTCGCAAAAACATGTTCAGCCAAGTCTCTAGGAAGACTGAATCCAGCAAGCGACTGATCGGTAAAGCCAGGTGTAGCTGGATCCATATCAAGCGCACCTACCATGGCGTCAATTCGTGCCATCTCGATGCGCAGCCTATCCTGCTCCGCCCGAATGGTTCCCAACTCTGCCAAAGCCTCTGTGGGATCAAACTCTATTAGCGCACTCCCTTTCTCAACTGAGTCTCCATTTTTAATATGAATAGCAGTAATGCGGCCCGAGAATTCAGGCTGAACAACCTGAACGCGGCTAATAGGGAGAACGCGCCCTTGTCCCTTTGCCACAACCTCAATTTTTAGTACAAACGACATAAACAAAATGATGGCGAATACCGAAACCGTAAAGAAAATTGTCCCGTGCAATGTCGGTGACCGGATATGCATTGGGTCAGGGTAATGAGTCACGATAGCGCCTCAAAATCAACAATCTGGTCAGGGGCTTCGAAGATATTCGGGTTGTGCGTTATGACAATCAGCGTTGTTTCGTGCTTTAGCTTATGAAGCTCCGCTGCCATCTGACGCTGAGACTGTCCGTCGAGAGCGCTCGTCGGCTCATCAAGAATAATAACCCTGGGTCTACGAACCACAGATCGAGCTATCGCAATCCGTTGCCTCTGCCCACCTGAAAGCGCTGAACCACGCTCACCAACTTCGGTGTCAAGGCCTTGGGGCAACTGCGCTACCAACTTATCTGCCGCTGAAATCCGCAATGCTCGCTTTATCTCCTCATCCGAAGCATATTCATCTCCAAAAATGAGGTTATCTCGTACGGTACCTGCAAACAGGTACGACTCTTGGGGAACGTAGGCAATCTGCGTTCTGACGTCATGTGGCTCATACTGAGCAATATTTTCTCCACCCAACAGTATTTCACCACCGTCTGGTGCATCAATCCCAGAGGCGAGCCGTCCAAAGGTGGATTTTCCAATCCCAGAAGGGCCCACAACCAAGGTCAAGGTATTAGGCTCAGCACAAAAATCAAAGTGGCGCAGAACAGTACTCGAAGGAGAGTAATGAAATTCAACGTTACAAAACTCTAGACGTGCTTCAATATTGGTTGGCATTCGGGGTAACGAGCTAAAAGGCTCCATTGGCGAGTTCACAATATCGCCTAAACGTTGACGCGAGACACGCACGTTTTGCCACTCCTCCCATAAGCCTGAAAAGCGCTCGATAGGTGCGGTCACCTTACCGGCCAAAAGGTGGAAGGCAATCAACTGCCCAAGTGTCATTTCACCGGCAAAAACAAACTGTGCGCCAAAATAGATAACGCTAATGGTGATCGCTTGCTGGATAATAAAAAGCAGCTTACTGCTCCAGATTTGCAAAAGCCCTACACGATAGGACGCATTCAGGCTGGCATGCAGCGTTTTATCCAGCCGCTCCAGCACCTTCTTCTCAGCACTCAGTGCCTTGATAGAAGCAATACCAGAAATACTTTCAACCATCTGATTCTGATGCTGTGCGCCGGCATCAAACTCTGTCCGGAGGCGACGGCGCAAAAAGGGGCCAAAACCGAAATAGATCAGAAACTGAATTGGAAGGGCAGCGAGAATAATCATAGACAGCGGTACCGATAATGCTAAAAGCACCGCGATATAGATGAATACAAATACCAGATCAAGAAATACCCCGGTTGTCGTCCCTACCAGAAATGCACGAATTGTATCGGTCTCGCTAATGCGGGCCATGCTCTCTCCCACCGACCATTTGCGAAAATGACTGAACGGCAGCTTGAACTGATGAGCAAATATCCGTGCACCCAGTTCGCGTGTGACTCGATTAGCAACTAATAACCCCAACAGGTCGGACAGCACCTCGAACCCGAGCTGAAAAAGACTGACAGCCACAAATATAGCGGCAACCACAAGCAAGGATGCTTCCCGCTGAAAAGGTAGGATACGGTCGATGATAACCTGGAAGATGAAAGGCTCAACCAGACCTATCAGACGTAAACAGATTGCCAAGAAAATCAGCTCGATATACAGCGGCGTAAACTTCCACAGCGTCTTACCGAACCAGGAGAGAGCAATCTCACCGGACTTGTCATTCGTACGATCCATGATCAGCAGTCAGCGGCTTCACGTGGGACTGCGATCACACAAGCTGCTGGCAAAGCATCAGCTTCTGGCGAAACGGCGATAACGATAAACTCCTCCTCGTTGGGGAAGACTGTACCCAAGCGCTCATTCAACGACGACGCTGTTATCTCCTCCAACTGATTCGTCATTTGCCGCGTATGCCCCGGCTCATATCCATCTAATGCGCTTTGTAACTCATTGCTCGCCTGCTCCACCACAAAGTCTGTCACCTCAGCAAGATAGCGTTCCAGCGGGGCTTTACGGTCGGCAAGATCCCCCTCTGGCCCCGTTTTCTGGAACCTTGTGTACGCCTCACCAACCACACGCTCAGCTTCAGCTACCTTGCTTGTGTCAATCTCTCCAGCCATGATGAGAACCCGATACTCCCGAGTGTAATTATCCATACCCGCGCCAAATGCATAGCTTGCACGAAGCTGGTTACGCACCGCCTCAAACAGGATACTCTGGTCATCGCCCCCCAATGCATGAGCCAAGATCACATCTTCAAACTCACTTCCCTTTCGGGTCGGTGGTAGCGACGCAACAAATACCAACGTTGACACTTCAGCTTCAGGCATATGAAGTAAAATTCGGCGTGGTGTAAAGTCTACTGAAACGTTTTGTTGCACTTCCCTCGTTTGTTCCGGTAGCCCTTCGAAAAGCGCATCTAGCGCAGCCCCAGCTGCTTCGGCGTCTATTGCACCTGCCACTGTGACCGCTTCAGGTGAACGCGTAAACGTTTCGGCATGCCAGGCGACGATGTCATCTCGGGTGAGTGCATCCAGTGCATTCAGATCATGCAGAGATAACGCATTACGTAAGGGTTGCTCGCCAAACACCGCCCAACGAACGGCTTCAAATCCGGCGGCAGCAGGCTGTGAACGTTCTTCAGTCACGATCTGCCCAACTCCATCGTTTATTCGGTTCAGCCATGCTTGATCCAATAAGGGGGCCCCCAAGTGAGCATTAGCAATCTCGACCACCTCGTTGATGTCATCTCGCTCAAAGACCAGCTCCCCTATGATGTGATCACTCGCCGCCCCATAGAGTCTACCTTCCGCATTCAGATCGGCCAGTCGCTCACCTACCTCACCTGCCGAGTACCCCTGAGCACCACCGGTAAGTATCAATTCGGTTCCCACCAGCGCTGCCGCCTTATTGGTATCCTCACGATAAGCCCAGTCAGTTGGCCAGGCCACATGAACAGCGACATCATTATTACCGGGCATATGAATCAAGGTATAGTCTATGCCCCCTGGGCTGGCCTCTTTACTGACGGAAAACGTACTTTCATTGGCCTCTTCTGCAGAACAAGCAGCCAAGCTGGCAATCAGTACGGTAAGCAGTATGAGTCGAATCATTAAAACCTCTCCTTGGGGCCGATAAAAACAGCGGCAGTTCGTCCTTCCCCGGCTATTGTATTTAACAGGGTATTGATCGTTTGATGCGAGAGCTCCTGCTTAAGGCGCTTTACATCAGCTAGTGGCAAGGGTTTACGCAGCGCAGAGACTCGGTCAAGGGTATAATTCGCCATCCAGCGCGCCGTTTCGTCGTCGTCACCCCAATCGGGCCAAAAGTGCTCAAAGCGGCTTAAAACACGTTGATAGGTCTCGTCAGGAATACCGGTATCAGAAATATCAGCCAGCGTTTCCTCGAAAGCAGCCTGCATAGCGGTCAGTGATACGTCACGGTCGGGTCTGGCGCTAAAACTGAGTTCAATATGGTATTCGTCGAGTGGCCATATCTGCGCATCAAAAACGCGTGCAATGGCAGAATCAAAGCGCAACGGACCTGCCAAACCACCGGTTAGGTTGGTATTAAGAATATCCCCAAGCAGCGACGTATGTGCTTCCAGCAGGTCAAAGGGTACAGGCTCAGATAGCGCGACCACTCTGTGCAAGATTACCCGTGAAGAGGCTTTCGTCTCTGGGTAACGTAGCAAGGTCTCGGCAGGCTCAGCCAATTCAAACGGTGAAAGCTGGATCTCAGTTTTAACGCTTTTTCTCTCAGGCCAATTGGCTTCCTTCATCGCACGGCTCACTTCTCGCTTAGTGACATCGCCAATCACCACCAGAGTGGCATTTTCTGGATGATGGGTAGCCGTATGTAAACCGCGAGCGTCATCGTAGGTGAGTCCACGGATGTCATCTGGCGTGCCCAGCACCGAGGATGCAATGGCGTTTCCAGCATAGAGAAACGCATTCATTGCCTCAGCCGCTTGCGCGTCCGGTTTATCGGCCATGTGTGATTCATATTCGCGCAAAATGATATCCCGCTCTTCGCCAGCAAACTCCCCAGCAACGTCGAGAGGATCAAAAAGACCTGAAAGGGTTTGCAAAATCTCGTCCAGCTCATCGGGCTTACCGGACAGCCAATACCCAGCGGCATAGGGGTTCGTCCAGGCATTAGAGTGCCGGTCAGCGCTGCGCTGTCTGGCACTCACCGCGTTTAACCAGGCAAGATGCTCCACATAATGCGCTAATCCGAAAGCTGGGTTTCCGTGCCCGAAAATGACATGAACCTGAACTTCCCGTGCATCCGTACTTTGGATATAGACACGGTTTTCCTGACTCTCGAAAAGAGTATTGAAAAGCCAAACAAACAGGGGCAGGGCAATAATTGCGACTAATCCTAATCGCCAATTAGGAAGAGGTGGAAACCCAAAAGAATTTCGGGTCATCATTACCTCAGATACTTAGAGATCAGTCGATCACCAATAATAAATATGACAGCAAAAGCTAGAATGTGAACGGCTCTATCCATTGGGTATCCAGTCCCAAGAGGATAAGTGTCAAAAATAGCTATCAGCAAAAGAATCAACACTAATCGCACTATAATGACTTTCATCACCACCTCCTTTTAATACATGGAGCCCCAGCGAGGGAACACTGGGGTTCCATGAGCTTTCTATTTATACAACGCTCACCTGCCGCGGTTATCAGGATTTAGTCCAGGCGACGCATAGCCGCGCGATGCTGCCACTCCCAATGCTCCTGCGGCTCTGCCAACAGAACCTACTGGTGAGAGAGTAGCCCCAATCAGTGCACCAGTTACGGCATTATGTTGCCTCGACGACAAAGGTCCGGTTCCTAATCCATTACCCGTGCGGGCGGATTGGTGGTTCCCAGGATCGCTACCTCCACCAGGGCCTAAGGTAGCCCTACCACCCCCACCAGAACCACCGCTACCACCTCCACCACCGAAGCTAGTCGTGCTGTAGAGATCAATCATTGACGTCTGACAAACATCTCTCATGTTTCATTTCCTTCTGGTTGCGGGTCGGATCTGTTATCGTCTCCGCTGTCGTTGTTTGCTGGGTTTGGTTACCCAGCGGCTTCACAGGGTGGAGAGATCTCACCATCTCTCCACCCACTCCCGCCTACCGCTGCGGGGAAAACACTGATATCCCTTTTTGCTTACGACGCAAATTCACCCCCGTCCATCGGTTAATGCTACGCACCGAACCATCGTGGCGGCGGCGCAAGCTAGTGGCGACTTCGTTGGGAAAATGATGATGCGTCATGTCGTGGAGCACTTCTCTTATATTGCCGTAAGGCGTTACCCAGTCGTTAAAAAACAATCGATCACCACCGCTCCACTCACCCTGCTCTAGCGCACGCCCAGTGGCATGCACATCCCGCTCAATTTCCTCCGAAAGCCAAGCCCAGGTCACCATGCCTGTTGGCAAACCCTCTGACGTCACATAAAAACGCACTTGATTGCAGTAAAGTGGAGGCAGAATTTCTGTGCAGAAATAATCGCCAAGTTCAAACTGTCTATGGTATTCAGACAAAGCCAGTAACTCGAGCGCATAACCAACGCTGGCGTAGTAATCAATGTTCACCATACAAGCATCTCCTTGAAGGCGTTTCGCGTGTAACTTACCTTGACGCCCTCATTTATGCTGATATGACGCTGAAGTGCGCACTGCAAATTAAAACGATTATTCGACAGTGCCGTCTGACACGTTAGCACCATGTTATTATCTACAACAGACCTTACCCAGGTTGCGTAACCCACGGGTTTATTTTCATTATCTAACGCGATAAAGGCTGTACTCTCATGTAAGTTTTTTAAAAGATTCAGGTAATAACTGTCTATTCGCTTGCAAGACGTATCACGATAAGACTCAATATCCAACAACGTCATAACACCTAAACTTTGATACGCATCAACGGAGCGTTGCGCAGCATCAGGTGTCGGCAAAGCTGGAAGTGGGTTTTTCATTTCTATCGAAAAGCTGGCCATTCCATCTATAGGCAGATGCGCCATTGCGTCTTTACCACTTGAGAAAAGAGCAGAAAGCGACTCTTCAGGAGTAACATAAAATATTTGCACGGCGGCTAAACGCGCAAGAAAATAATTCTGGTAATAGTGATAAGGAATTTTCGAATGATTTAAAGCATCCATCAGCGCGTCGACACAACTGTCCAAGTAAAAACTATTTTCGCTATGCCAAACATCTAGAAACACTGCATAAAAATTAGGTAGATGCGCCTTCACATAATCCAGTAAAAGAAGTTCACCAACAAACGCACAGGTTTCACGTGCGACAGGTGGCATTAGCTCATGCTTTGATAAAAGTATCTGTAATGCATGTGCCGTCTCGAGGACAAGACAAACAAGATCTTCAACCCGCCCGTACCAGTCCATAAAAACGGCGGGGGGCTTACCACGGCCCTTGCAAAGAGTATATGGAGCTTCTTTACAGTTATTCAGGCTCCGGAGCTCAACATAGTTGCACAACAAGTGCTGCACCTCGCTCTCGTTATCGAAGGCTCTAGCCAACGCGGGAACAACAATATTTTTATAACAACTTTCTTGAGAGGACAGTTTATTGCTTATGGAATCATTTCCTACAGATGCTTTCCTATCTGGGCTTAAAAAAGGAGGAAGGCACTCAAATTTTCCTGCGAAAAAGGCCGAGATAACACCCTTTACCCCGGGTGCGCTCAACCCATGAAGCGCTAGCCAATCAGTAAACGTAAACATGCTTCCCTCGTCTCGTCCCTTGAAAACCTGAGTGCAACCCAAGCAGATACCGCACTTGCGTTTTTTTAGCGCCCCCAAGAACTTCATAAATTGAAGAGCAGTGTTAGAATAAATCTATACACCCCACGCTCAGTAATTAAGGCTGTAACTCAAGACTCCCAAACACTTCAGGGTTGAAGGCGAAGTTAGAATAAAGGCTATATACTCCACACTCAATAAACAAAGATACAATTCAAGTGTAGCATCTCTAGATGTATTAGACCTGTAAGATATCTCTGAGAATATTGTAGATCCATCTTACAACTTAAGTAGAACAGTGAGTTCGATGACCAAGTACAATATCTATAACCGGTGAGATATACCCCATGCTAAGTAGTCGAACATAAATTTTCCGCTATTCTAATAAGTCTGACTATTGAACCAGGACGATAAGCATAAAATTCCGTTTTGTACTACCTCTGTCCGACACTGATCTGCAGGCGCAAATTATCGAGCCAACGCATGCTCTCTTTTTGATCGATGGGTACATGGGGCGGGGTTATCTTACGTTTGAGAGCCGAGGTTCCCTTAAACTTATCCCGCGTCCAGAGCTTATTAGCCGCTAGTCCCAATGGCGGACCTTCTGGAGTGCTAGCTAGGCCGGCATGCATTAACAACCCACAGACGGTGTGTTGCTGGTGCCGCCCTTTCTCGGTTAACCTGCCGGGTGCACTAGGCCGACACAGCCAGCAGATTCAGCAGGGTAGCAAAGCGAGCATGATATTGATCAGCGGACCTCCGATGAGGATGGTTTTTTAACACTGGTTTTTGAAGCTGTTTTTTTGAATCTAACTGCTAGCTGGGGAGAGCCGCATTAGTTGATGAGCAAAAGCAAGTACCTGCTTATCAGTAAAATATCTCCCCAGTTCGCACCAAAAAAGCGATAAAACCTAAAGGTGCGCACTGATTTGGCTTTTACCCCCATACATGCAGCCTTAAAAACACCTTGGCGATTTTTGTTATATATCTAAAACAAAGGGTTATTAAATCTGGCACGGTACATGCATAGGTTCGCATGTACCGTATATTGGCTGGATAACTAGAGCCCTGCAGATAAATTCTTAAAATAAGACAATGCCCTTATTGCTATATATAAGACGGCATTACACTGCCAAAGGATTCTATTTACCTGCCTCTGACTTCATAGAGAGGTAGCAATGTCATTCAACCCAGAAGGTGTTACGCGTAGATCTTTTTTGGGCATGGTAGGCGCGGTCGCAGGGGCGGCGGCCATGTACTCTGCAATGAGCACAATGGGCTTCGCATCCCCGTCCAATTGGAGAGGTCGTTTAAACCTCCAGGGAGCACCTGATAATACCAACATATTAATTCTGGGAGCTGGCTTAGCAGGTATGACGGCAGCCTTCGAGCTGCGCAACGCAGGGTATAACGTCAAGATACTTGAGTATCGCGATAAGGCCGGAGGCCGCTGCTGGACATTGCGTGGCGGAGACAGCTACACCGAATTAGGTGGCTCTACTCAGCATATTGATTTCGCCGAGGGCAATTATTTCAATCCAGGCCCGTGGAGAATCCCCTCGGATCATTTTGCCGTATTGGATTATTGCAAACGCTTCGGGGTAAAACTGGAGCCCTTTATCCAAGTCAATTATAACGCGTACTTACATGACTCAGAGGCCTTCAATGGCCAGCCCCAACGCTTTAAAGAAGTAGCCAGTGACTTCAGAGGACACGTGGCAGAATTACTTGCCAAAGTCGTTGATCAAACAGGTCTGGATCAGGCGGTAAGCGCTGAAGATGCGGAAAAACTGGTTGCCGCACTTAAGCGCTATGGCGCACTAAACGACAATTTAGAGTATGTCACAGGCAGTGAGTCCTCTAAATTCCGAGGCTGGGCGCACCCAGAAGGTGGCGGTGTGGACGGAAAGCCGGAGCCATCTCAGGTCAATTCATTATCAGACCTACTGAACTCAACGCTGTGGCGCAACCTGACGGCTGGCGACAACCTGCATATGCAATCCACTATTTTCCAGCCAGTGGGTGGGATGGACATGATTGCCAAGGGGTTTGAAGAGCAGGTTGGCGAACTGATTACCTATAACGCAAAAGTCACACAGATCAGACATGAAGGTGATCAGGTAACCGCCTCTTGGGTCTCTACCAGTGGTAACGGCAGCGAACAAATAGAAACCGCCGATTACTGCATTTGTACCATTCCGTTTTCCGTGCTGAGCCAGATTGACCACGATTTCTCACCACGCATGAGTAAGATCATTGATTCCATGCCCTATGCGTCAGCGTTCAAAGCGGGTATTGAATTTAAGCGGCGTTTTTGGGAAGAGGACGAGTATATTTATGGCGGCATTAGCTATACCAACCTGCCCATAACACTAATTTCTTACCCGCCCTACGACATGTTTAGCGATGGCCCAGGCGTCCTATTGGCTGCTTACCCATGGGGTGCTTACTCCTATCAATTTAATGCGCTTTCTCATGAAGACCGTATCGCTAAAGTAATGGAGTACGGTTCGCAGATTCATCCTCAGTATTACGATGAATTTAAAGCTGGCGTCTCAGTAGCATGGCATCGTGTTCCATGGTCGCTAGGCTGCTATGGCCTATGGAAAGATCGCGAAGCTGACTATCAGGATGCCACCGCAATGGACGGCCGCACACTAATGGCTGGCGAGCATATTTCATATCTACCTGCCTGGATGGAAGGAGCGGTGCTCTCCGCCCTGGATGCCGTAGAGCGCCTACACACCACCATTACTGAGGCTTGAGGAGTCCGCGATATGAAAATGTTATTCACTTTAATGACAGTACTCTTTCTCTCTATGCCTGCCATCGCTCAGGAGATTGCTATTGATACAAGCCACTGGTTCGACGACCCTTCCACTTTGACGCAAATAGATGGAGAGTCCATCTATGCCTCTGTTTGTGCTGGCTGTCATATGTCTAATGGGCAAGGAGCCCAGGGCGCAGGCGAATACCCAGCACTGACTAACAACCCCAACCTAATGGCAACCGCCTACCCCATCAGCCTTATTATCCACGGCCATAAAGCCATGCCCTCTTTAGGCGGCCTACTGGATGACGAGCAAATTTCAACAGTAGTGAACTTTATACGGGCCAACTTTGGCAATCATTACACTGATAACCAAGCAAGCGCAGAACTGGTTAAGAGTATGCGCTAAGGCTTTTTCACTGCTACAAGCACTCTTTAACAGAACTAAAAGTAATCTAAAACACTTTCATTAGCCCCCAAAAGGAATGACATGATGAGTTTTAAAAGCGCTATTATCGGCCTAACACTTCTTTCAGCTTATGCAAGCACTGCACTAGCTGAGGATATTATTCGCCACCCTATTCCAAACTCTGACTTCCCTATACTCCAAGCGGTTGAAGTCCCCGCTGGCAGTACGACGGTTTATCTCAGCGGTACTGTGCCTAGTATCATTAATGAAGATGCTGATCCAAATAGTGTTGAAGCCTTTGGAACCACTGAAGAGCAAACAGTGACGGTTATGAACCGCATTAAAGCGCAGTTAGAAGGTTTGGGGTTAGGCGTAGGCGATATCATCAAAATGCAGGCGTTTCTGGTAGCGCCAGAGGGTGAGACCGTCGACTTCCAAGGTTTCATGGCTGGCTATACACAGTTCTTCGGCACCGAAGAGCAACCTAACCTGCCGGTGCGCTCTGCCATGGTGGTTGATGCCCTGGTAAATCCTGGCTGGCTGGTCGAGTTAGAAGTTACCGCCGTTAGACCATGATTTAAAGAAGAGAGAAGCAAAACAGCCGATTCCGTAAAAGGCAGTCGGCTGTTTTTTGTAGTGCTACCAACTCGTTAGCGGCTAAGAGGTTTTATCAAACTCCTGGTGAAAAAATCGAGCAGCCGTTGATAGTGAATATTCTGCCCAGCACTACTGGAGATATGATCCTCACCCTCATAATAATGCACCTCAGGGTGGCGGCCATGTTCACACAAGCGTTTATCCAGGCGCTTGGTCATTTCAACCGACCACATGCGATCTTGCATGCCATGGGAAAGAAACAGTGGGCCAGGATAGCGTTCGACCTCTATCGGCGTGGTAGGCAATAAACCTTCATGGCGACCTTGCCATGTCCAAGCACGCTTACTGACATCCCAGGCTTGCCAGCCTGGGTCGCCCGCATCGCGAAAGCCACGTGCGTCAAAGGCGCCACAAACGGCATCGGGCGGGCTATGGGCAGCGATAGCGTCAGGCATGCCTGCTACGGCATCTTTGGCCATCAGTGAGCCGAGCAATAATGCGTGTTCAGCACCGCGTGAAATACCATAAAGCCCTACTTGCTTATCAGCAAACTGGAAATCCCTTAAGGCATTAAATGCCTCCACGCTGCGATCCAGTGGGTAATCGATAATATGCCCTGCATTCCATGCATTACCGCCGCTTGAGTAGCCATAGGGAAATGCCAAGAAACCATGGGCGGCAAATAACATCGCATCACGATGACTCCAGCCTGCCCAGGCACCTTCAGAGCCATGCAGGAGCATCACCGCTGGAAAGGGGCCATCACCAGCCGGGCCGTAAGTGACGCCCCAGCCGGGAAGCAAGCGTTGCGCAATATTTAACGACATTTAGGCTTACCGTAGGCTTCCCATACACTCACACGTTACCCCGCATACCATCCACGAATCTCAATACGACATAACGCATCTCAAAGAGATGAATTTTCATCAATAATAGCAAGGAGTCACCTATTCACAAATTAATCCTAATTTATCCTTATTTTTCAGCAGGCGACTCAGCGCTATCTGTTGGGCCATTTTCAGAACTGTTCGCGGCGGACGAGCGCCTGCTTTGGATCTCCCCACGGGCAATATCTTCATGGCTGATAACAATGACATCTCTTGGCCACCACTCCGGATGGTTATCGCGGATAAAGGCCATCAGTTTCTCACGCACGTTCATTTCTGCGGTCCAACCCGATAATGGGTCGGAGGCCATTAAATAACAGGCAATCGTTTGGGCCGTGCCGTTTTGTCCAGTGACATAACATAGGAGCTTATGGTGTTCGACGATGCTCTCTTCTTCTTTTGCGTACTCCAGAAATTTTTCGCGTAGCCGATGGATATCAGCACTAAGGTGGAGCGTTAGCTCTAAGCAGCGGTACATTTTGGCGCTTTTGACTGACAAGTTCTCAAAGGGCTTGGAGACAAAGTAGGTTACCGGCACAATCAGCCGTCGTTCATCCCATACCCTTAAGCGTATAAAGGTATAGAAGATACCTTCTACATAGCACCACCGCCCCTCAAACATGACCAAGTCACCGATACGGATAGGCTTTGCGAAAGACAATTGAAACGAAGAGAGAATATTGCTAAGCACTGCCTGGCCAGCAATACCTACCAACACCGCCAATACGCTGGCCGAAGCAAGAATGGATAATCCTAACGACTCAAAGAGCTGGATTTGCCCCAGTACATAAACTGATACTGCAATAACCGTAACAAGGATAATGATCCGACGTAGCGCATAAAGCGATGTTAATAGCCTGCGCTGGTCTCTGGGTTTAGTGTCATCAATTTCACCCACAAGCCGTCGCGTTAAGCGCAGCATAATGGTATCCACTAAACGGAGTGCGATGGTGCCAGCCCCCCACGCCAGAACAGCGATCAGCAACACCCTGAACGTGGTGGTAGCCACCGCAGAGAAGGACACCACGTAATCCAATAGCACCTGGGTAATCAGCGAGATAACGATCAGCGCCATGGGTACTTTAATGCGGGCAGCAAAAATGCTCCGTGCCCCGGAAGGCAATAGCTTGGCCGTTAACCCGACAAAACCATACACCCCCCACCCCACTAAACCGATAAACAACAGGAAAACGGGGATAGCGATCCACTCCCACACCATCAGCATCCCAAACGATGACTTGAAACGGTCCGGAATATACTCTTCCAATAGTGAGGGGCCATACTCCTCATAAAGCACAGGAATCGATGAAACGCTCTCAGGCATAATCAGCCAGACAGGATCTTCGCCCTCCACTTGATAGCGGCCAAGACGAATATCGTAGGCTTCACCGTCAGCCTGAAGAGAGGTAATTTCAATATCTCGACGCGGCATCCCCGCCTGCGGATTCTGGCCAGTGGTATCCTCGATCGCAGCATCCTGGCGACCCGAAAGGTTGGAAACATTCAGCCACTCACCACGCTTAAAGATCTCGGCCAGTTGCCTGGCAAGCTCACTACCCTGTTCGGCCTGCTCATCAAGAGATAGATCAGAAAGGTTAAGCAGATGAGCCGCCGCGGCATACTCCTCCTCTTCGGTCAGCTCGACAAAACTACGCACCGATTCCCGTGGCGTTCTACGCTTCACTTCATCCGGGATCTCACCCAGCCCAGCGTTCAGCGTATCGACACTGAACCACTGGCTATCCTCGCTCTCTCCTCCTTGAGCTTGTGCCACGCAGATGCTGGAAAAGGTAACTATTAAAACCAACGCCAACCACACAGGCCACGAGCTATTTTTTTGCATACCAACCTTAATTGGAAAAAGTGTGCCAATGAATCCATTACCAACCAACGAACAAAGCCGCTAGCACTGTGCAACGCTAGGCACAGCACATCCATGTCAGTGGTAGAACAAAGTACAGACCACGTTCTTCAATCAAGCAAGAACCTAGCGTTCCAGCAGTGCAACGCTGAGTCTCAACTGCACTATCTATTCTCTTCTTCCCCTAAGGCGTACTCTCCTTACATAACGTCTTCCTCTTCAAGGAGAAAAAGATGAAAAGGTTAGTATCTGTTACCGACGCACCACGCCCCCACTGGGTTGGCGATGGCTTTCCGGCCCGCTCATTATTCTCTTATGGCCCGCGTTCTGAACAGCTAAGCCCCTTTCTGCTTTTGGACTATGCAGGCCCAGCAGACTTTACCCCGACGACACGCCCACGGGGGGTTGGCCAGCACCCACACAGAGGGTTTGAAACTGTCACGATTGTCTATCAAGGGGAAGTGGCGCACCGAGACTCGACTGGTAAAGGTGGCGTAATTGGCCCAGGTGATGTGCAGTGGATGACAGCAGGCGCGGGCATTTTGCATGAAGAGTTTCACTCACCGACGTTTACACAAACCGGTGGCACCCTCGAAATGGTGCAACTGTGGGTAAATTTGCCAGCAAAAGACAAAATGGCCAAACCAGGCTATCAGGCGATTTTTAATGCACAGATTCCTGTCGTGGACCTGCCTGAGCAAGCTGGTAGCGTACGCGTTATTGCTGGTGACTATATCGATAACAGCCTCGATGACGATAACCACATGGGGCCTGCGCAAACATTTTCCCCAATGAATGTATGGGATGTGCAGCTAAAAGGCGGCAAGACAGCCATGCTAACGCAGCCGGAAGGTTGGACAACGCTAGTGGTTGTACTGAAAGGCACGGTGCAAATCAATGGCGAAGAGGTATTGCGCGAAGCGCAAGTGGCCGAACTAACAAGGGATGGAGACACATTGACACTTGAAGCCAATAATGACGCAACCCTTCTGCTGCTAAGCGGCGAACCGCTTAATGAGCCAGTGGTAGGTCATGGTCCCTTTGTTATGAATAGCGAACGTGAAATCATTGAAGCGATAGAGGACTTTAACAGTGGCCGCTTTGGCCAAATGCCCAGTTGATATCATCTAGCTGGCTATCGCTGAGGTTACCTCTCTAGGTAACACGGTCTTGGTAACACGGTTATCGTTACGCTGGCTGCCATCAGGCAGCCAGCTTTGCCTTTTCCTATTTACCGGGCTGTCCAGGGAAGGGAATAAACTCGTCATCGTCCCCAGGAGGAAGCCGAAAGCGGCCATGCTCGAAATCACATTCGATCCAGTCCTGCTTGGCTGCAGCTAGCTTTTCCCGTGATGAAGCGACAAAGTTCCATGAGATGTAACGAGGCCCGTTTAGCGTTTCGCCACCAAGCAACATTAGCTGCGCACCATTCTCGCCGGCTACAACAGTGATAGGATCTCCAGGGCGAAATACCATCATTCGTCCAGATTCAAACGTTTCCCCCGCAACACTAATGCTGCCCGACGCCACATAGATGCCGCGATCTTCGTGTCCATCCGGTAATGGCAGTTTGGCCCCAGCCATTAAGACTGCATCCGCATAAAACATTTCTGAGAATGTTTTCACTGGCGACCGCTCACCCCAGGCCGTTCCCAGGATCAAGCGTACTTCTTTGCCTTCGCCTTTAAGTATCGGCAGCGCTTCTTTACCATGGTGTTCAAAACTAGCAGGCTTATCTTCATGGGCCTCAGGCAATGCCACCCATGTCTGAATACCAAATAACGAGTGTTTGTTCTGACGCGTGGTAGGGGTGGTTCGTTCTGAGTGGGTCACACCGTTACCAGCCACCATCCAGTTAACAGCCCCGGGATAAATCATCTGATTAGTCCCAAGGCTATCACGATGCTGAAACTCACCCTGGTACAAGTAGGTGACCGTGGCTAGCCCAATATGAGGGTGAGGGCGAACATCAATACCGTCTTCTCTTAGAAACTCAGCAGGCCCCATCTGATCGAAAAAGATGAACGGCCCTACCATCTGCCGTTTAGGGGCAGGCAGCGCACGGCGCACTTCAAAACCACCTAGATCTCGCGCACGGGGAATAATCAGGGTTTCGATATCGTGCAGATTACCTGCGGAAGGACATTTAGGCTCAATATCAGGCATCCAGCTCATAGGGATTTCTCCAGAAGTGAGAGGCAGGAAAGTGTGTAACGCTCCTTAAGCAAGCACATCACGCCACTCTGGGTAGCGTGCAAACTGCGCCTTCGCAAATGGACATAACGGCATGACTTTCTTACCCGAGGAGCGTGCATCTCCCACCGCTTGAGCAACCAACGCAACACCAACTTTTTGTCCACGCATGGCATCAGGCACCGCGGTACTATCAATGATAATCATCGAGTCACCCGCTTTTGAATAAGTCATCTCCGCTTCGACACCATTAAGCTCGATAACATAGCGTCCCTTGGTATCGCTGGTTTCATGTTCAATGGTAAAGGGGCTTGCAGGTGTATCAGACATCGCCTTCTCCTTCTTGTATTGCACGTTACCCAGCCAAAGGCCTATTCCTATAACTTAATAGATATCAGCGAAACATCCATGGCGCGACTAGGCGTACCACACGGGGCATCACCACATAGACCACCAATCCGACCACGCTGGCCGCGACAATAGCGTGGCGAACACCCCATGTATTCAGCCAGGGAAGTAATGTGAAAATCGGCCCCCAAAGAAACGGCACCACCATGGTAAGAGGCCAGATAACCGAGGTTGTAACGAGCCACTGCTTCCAGCGCACAGGCTGTTTGTTAACGGGCGCATCAGGTGGGGAGAACCAGTAATCAATACCGCTTTGAATATGAATAACCTCCTCTTCCCTAAAGGCGGGTAATGCATCATTGATCAACGCTTTTCGCTCAGCAGACTCAAGCCATCTTCCCGCATCGGCATGGGAAGAAAACCTGAGGGCGATCTCATAGTCATTGTGCCCCTCAGCAGGACGAAGAATGTGCACGCCAAGATGGCCAGGATACTGGCCCGCCACATGAATAATTCTTTTTAACCATGCTTCATACTCAACCCGGGCATCGGGTTTAACGCGATGACATATCTTCAGTGTTATCGCACCTGACTCGTCGGGTGGCTCTGCAATATGTTCAGGGGTCATTGTGATATTCCATAACCGATGGACAACTGATGGATGCCATCCTGGAAAGCGGTGACCAGGAGCTTACCTGCCCCTGGTCATGAACATTGCTTACTTCTTCGCAGTGGATTGTGTCAGAGTACTGTAGCTATTCATTAAGTTGCGATAGTCAGGGATATGATTAGAGAAGAGCGCCCCTAAGCCTTCGATATCATTTCGCCAATCACGGTGAAGTTCACAGGCAGCACCAAACCAAGTCATTAACTGGGCACCTGCACCTGACATACGATCCCAGGCAGAATCACGTGTAAGCTCATTAAATGTTCCCGATGCGTCCGTGATAACAAACACATCAAACTCTTCTTCCAGTGCGGAAAGAGTTGGGAATGCAACGCATACTTCAGTGACAACACCCGCAATGATCAGCTGTTTCTTACCGGTAGCCTTAACAGCTTTCACGAAATCCTCATTATCCCAGGCATTGATTTGTCCGGGGCGTGCGATGTAAGGCGCATCTGGGAACATCTCTTTCAATTCGGGCACTAGCGGCCCATTAGGCCCATCTTCAAAGCTCGTCGTTAGAATGGTTGGTAGACCAAAATAGTTAGCCAGATCTGCTAGCGCTAAAACATTATTTTTAAAGCGATCAGGGTCAATATCCCGAACCAAGGACAACAACCCAGTTTGATGATCTACTAAAAGAACAGCGGCATTATCTTTATCGAGACGAACATAGGGCTTAGCCATGGCGTACTCCTTTTATCTATTCGGCTGAGAGAGTTTGTGGAAAATGAAGTTCCAACATGCGTTTCCACATGCCTCATAGAGTGTAGTATCTCGACTCCTTGATGATTAGATTCAAAATTAAGACACAGCGTTGCATAGGGAGAACACTCATGGCAGCCCCCAATCTGAATGACCTTTATTATTTTGTGAAGGTAGTCGACCACGGCGGTTTTTCCCCAGCGGGCCGTGCTTTGGGTATTGCCAAATCGAAGTTAAGCAGACGGGTTGGCGAGCTAGAAAACCAGCTTAATGTACGACTAATGCACCGTTCGACCCGCCACTTAACGCTCACTGATATTGGTCAACGCTACTACCAACACTGCAAAGCCATGCTGGTGGAAGCTGAAGCAGCCCAGCAGTTCATTGAAGAAACCAAACAAGTCCCCTGTGGCACCATCCGTATCAGCTGCCCCACTGGGTTGTTGAGCTTTCACGTAAGCGCGATGCTAGCGGATTTCATGGTGCTCTACCCAGATGTACAGGTGCATTTGGAAGGCACTAACCGCCGCATCGACCCATTTGTTGAAGGCTTTGATATTGCACTCCGTGCCCGCCCCCTTCCTTTGGAAGATAGCGAACTTGTCCTGAAGGTGTTATCGGATCGCGGACAGTGCTTAGTTGCCAGCCCAGCACTGATCAATCAATACGGCATGCCATCAGAACCACACGCCCTTTCCGAGTTGCCTAGCCTGAGCCGAGCAAGACCTGAAGAAACCCATGTGTGGCATCTGCAACGTGGCAATGAAGAACAAAGAATTGAGCATTCACCACGATTTATAACCACCGATATGACCGCACTCTATCGCGCAGCGCTGGCAGGCGTTGGCATCGTTCAATTACCAAGCTTAATGCTAGGGGATTCACTAACGTCAAAAGCCCTTATTGCGGTGTTGCCCGAATGGGAGCCTCGGCGGGAAGTCATCCATGCCGTTTATCCTTCCCGTCGAGGTTTGCTGCCTTCTGTCAGAGCACTGCTAGACTTTCTTGCCGAGCGCTACGCAGCTATTGGGATTGAACACTAATACACCCATCACCGTTCCATCTCACCCAGCGCATTGAGCTCCTCGTCATATAGCGCGGCCAGCAACAGTTCGCCGTGGCGATTTAGCCGAAATTGACCATAGTGGGCAGGCTCAAAACGCTCGCCATGGCCCTCTTGGAAGAAGAAGGCATCGGTGGCAAAGCGTACCTGGCCATGGCGTAAGCGGTAGCGTAAGCGGCGTTCGTCATTGGCTAAAGAGCGACCATCATCCAAGCGCTGAAAATGCGCGATACGCTGTTCATCCAAGCGAACAACCACGCTGCCGTCTGCTGCCGTTAGTGGCTCGTCATCCTCATGCCGGTTGATTGCACGCTGCATACGTATACGGTCGGCCAGCGCAAAATGTAGCACCATGTAGTCGCCTTGCATTAATGAGCGTGGATCAACAGGCGCAAGCGCCAGATAAATAATCTCACCTTCGGCTAAGTGGCGCTCTTTCTGCCAAATTGACCAATTGACCACCGCCAGCACCAGTAATGCGGTTGCAATGACTATCCAGCGATTTCGCTTGGTATTATTACTCATTGGAAGCTCCTTTCGCTGCTGGCGTGAGCGGTGTTAGCCACCGCCGCAGTGCCCAACGCAGCGCCAACAGTCCCGCACCAACCACAAACAGTAGTAGCGCCTTCACCAACAGCGTGACATCCAACCAGTAGTAATAACTGCTAATGGCGATCAGTAGCAGCAAAATACCGCACCCCATTAGCCTACGATGGCTAATAGCAAACCCAAGCAACAACACAGTCACTCCAAGGCATAGCCCCGGCACATACACCGACGCCACAGCCAAGACTGCAACCGCTCCATAAATAGCGAGCCGCTCCCCTATGGCAGGCTGAACATACTGCTGACGAAACACTTTTTGGATAACGCACAATAGCGCTAGTGCCGCCAGCCCAGCGCTTAGCCAACCAATCAGCCAAGCAGCAAACCATTCAGTGGCAGATTGATCACTAAACCACCAGGAGGAGCCACCTGAATGCGCAAGCCCCTGTAGCACTAGCAAACCCACTAGCAGGCCAGAGCACCACGCCTGGACCAAGCTTACACGACTAAACCAGCGAAATTCATTTAGCCAAAGCAGCGTAAATGTTAACAGCACCAAACCACTGGCTACTTGCTCAAGCCCATTGTTTGCTAGTGCCATATAGAGCGCCAAACTTGCCGCAAAGGTAGAGAAACTGCGGTGAACTTGGCTCGGCATAATCAACGCCAATACACACTGCAAACCAAGCAATGCCCACCACAGGTAAGCGGAGTTCGATAATATTTCTACCATTCCCCAGGCCACTAGCAACTGCCCCGCCATGCTAAACACTAGAGCCATATGTTCCAGTACATCACTTTGTACTGTGCGCAGCAGTGCAAACGCCCCCCCTATCAAAATGCCACCAACGACAAACGAAGCCACTGGGCTTTCCGCTATAAACACCATGCCCATGGCGATAAATCCAAGCAAAAATAGCGCCGCCAGCCAGCCAAAAAATGCCTGTAGCACCCGTACAAACCAAGGTGATTCCAGCGGCACAGGGGATAGTGACTCATTGACCACAACACCTGCTTGGGCGAGCTGCTGTTTGAGCGCATCAATGGAGCGGTTCATGGCGCTACCTCGGCATTTAATCGCTTCAACCAGGCCACGGCCAACGCTCCCATAGCAAAGACGGCGCCCGCCAACAGCAGTAAGCTTTCGGCATGCCAGCTTTCCCAAAACACATGACGTACAAGCAGCAATGTCACCACCGTAATTACCGAGACACAACCGCCTGCCAACATAAATAGCTCAAGCCGCCAATGGCGGTAAACGCCATACAACGCAGCCAACCACACTGGATATGCCACCATAATCGGCGCAAACACATAGCTTTCCCTAGTCACCCACTCCATCATTAGCAGCGTCATTGGCACCCCGCCCCCCAGAGCTAGCAAACAAATAGCCCAGCGCCCTGGCCAACCTCGCTGTTGCGCCCCCCACTCCCACACCACCTGCGCCGTAATATTGATGAACACAATGCCCCACAAAACAGCATCACTGGCAGTCAGCATATTGCCCAAGAAGCCACCCCAGGTACTGGCATAAAGCCATATCGCCAAGTTTAAAAGCCCAAGCCACGCCACCCACAGTACATCAAAGCGCGCTACCCATACCCAGGGCAGGACAAGTACTGCCCAAAGAAAAAACAGCTGCCACGGATCTGCGCCGGTTTGATACACCTGCCCAAACAGCGCCAGAAGCACCCCCACCAACAGAAACGCCGCCGTTAACGCCACCCGAACAAGCATCGTGCTAGCCCGACCCCACAACACGATACCCACCGCTAGCAATAACGCCGCTTGCACTAAACCAAAGCGAGATAAACGGCCCATCTCTACCCAGTTATAAGCCACAAAAAACAGCACTCCGAAGGCTAGCGCCAAGCCCCCCAACCATAGTAATAATCGGTCAATCAACATTGCCCAGGCACGGGGCCCTGGATGTAGCCCGGCAACCTCTGTGGCCAACGCCACTTGCTCAGGGGGTATCGCGCCCCGCTCAATTAACGATACGAGGTCACGCCGCTTAGTGGTCATGGGAGCTCCTTTTTTGTGATGGCATTAAATTATTGTCTGTTAGCAACCGGAACTCAAAACACGGCGGTGCTGTACTCATCATCGCGCGATCTTTCCCTCGCCCGTGACACATTTGTGAACTTTGCGCGATACACTCTTTAACTCTCGGTGACTCTCCTGTGATGGTATACAGCGAAGATAAGTTTCAAGCCTGCCAGTTTGGCAGGCATAAAGCTTAGGGGAGACACCACATGAACAAGTTCATGACAATCGCGGCCATCGGTCTATTCAGCCTGATGACAAGCGCCAGCCACGCGGATGAAATGATGCCTGAAGATGGCATGATGGAAGACGACATGCATGAGGCAATGGAAAGTAAGCCAATGGAGCATGGCGATATGGAGATGGATGAGATGCCCGACGCTATGGAAGGTGATATGGAGATGGATAGCGATATGGAGATGGAAGAGGAGATGGAAAGTGGGGGCATGTAAGCCTCAGACACACAAATTCATTTTGGGCGTTTAAAAGCCAGGCACCTATGACACGCAACGTACTGATCGTAGAAGATAACCCAGGTATCGGTGAGCTCGTGCGTATACACGTGGCTGAACTCGGCATGAACCCTATTCTTTGTGCGCGGGGGGATACTGGGCTTGAGCGCTTTCGTGAAGGGGGTATCGATCTGGTGATTCTTGACCTGATGCTGCCCGGCCTGGATGGGCTATCAGTGTGCCGCGAAATCCGCTCAGGCCCAGGTTATGTTCCAGTATTGATGCTAACGGCCAAAAGCACGGAGTTGGATCGGGTGTTGGGCCTGGAAATGGGTGCAGATGATTACCTCACCAAACCCTTTAGCGTGGCGGAATTGTCCGCCAGGGTGAAGGCCTTGTTCCGACGCGTGGATGCCATGGCGTCCACGCCAGTCGAGAAAACCAGCGATGATGAGCTGGTCGCCGATGGGCTGCGTATTGACCCACTGCGCCGACGGGTGTTTATAAAGGAGCAAGCAGTCGAACTCACCGCGCGGGAATTTGACCTACTTTGGCACTTTGCCAGCCATCCAGGGCGGGTATTCAGTCGTGTTCAATTGCTCGACACCGTATGGGGCTACAGCCACGAAGGTTACGAGCATACCGTCAACACCCACATTAACCGCCTGCGGGGGAAAATCGAAACAGACCCGGCTAGACCGGAGTTCATCCAGACCGTCTGGGGGGTGGGCTATCGCTTCCGCGAATAATATATGCTGAAAACACTCTACACCCGACTGGCCCTCGGCCTATTTTTGCTATTGCTGGTTGTCGGCCTGCTATATACCTTTATCAGCCTCTATGCGCTGCGCGAATACAGTGCTTCAGTTAACCAGGCGTTGCACCAAGATCTGGCTCAGAACCTAGTGTCAGATAGAAACCTGGTTAGTGACGGGCAGCTTGACCGAAGCGCTCTGGAAGAGTTGTTCGCCCTCTACATGGCCATTAATCCCAGCATTGAGATCTACCTACTGGCTTTGGATGGCACTATTCTCTCCTACTCAGCGGACCCGGCGAAGATCAAACGCAACCAGGTCTCGCTGGCCCCCATACACAGGCTGATGGATGACATGAGCCTGTATCCAATACTGGGGGATGACCCGCGTAGCCATGACCGGCAAAAAGTATTTTCTGTTACCCCAGTGCCCACCGCAGATAACCCTGAAGGCTACCTCTACGTCGTGTTACGAGGAGAGGAGTACGACGCAGCAGAAACCATGGCCCGTGGCGGCAAAGTGCTACAGATGAGCGCATGGGCACTGCTCGTCAGTTTGGCAGTAGCCATGATCGCGGGGCTGACTATTTTCCGCCTGTTGACCCGCCGGCTGAGATCACTCACGCGACTAGTGGCAGAATTCGAGAACAGCGATATGAACCAAGGCGCACCCGGCGCTTGGCGTAGCAAAAGGTGGCGTGACAAGCGACCCACTGTGCGTGATGAGATCGACTATTTAGGCGTCACCTTTGATGATATGGCATGCCGAATTGCCTCTCAAATCGAACAGTTGACGGAAAAAGATGCCCAGCGCCGTCAATTGATTGCCCAGGTATCCCATGACCTGCGCACGCCACTGGCATCCATGCAGGGCTATATCGAAAGTTTGAAATTAAGACGTGACCGACTCAGCCCACAAGAGCAGGATCGCTTTCTCGATATTGCCCTAAAAGAAGGCCGTCGCTTAAGCCGCCTGGTGGACGAGCTATTCGAGCTTGCCGCACTCGAAGCGAAGGAAAAACAGCCGGCGCCAGAACCCTTCCCGCTCGCCGAACTGGTACACGATGTGGTTCAGAAACACAGCCAGACAGCTCGGGATAACCAGCTGGAACTCACGCTGAGTGGAGACCCAGCGCTGCCAACCGCCTACGCAGACTTGGCCATGACCGAGCGTGTGCTGGATAACCTGATCAGCAACGCCATTGCCTATAGCCCCGCTGGCGGCCGAATTGACGTTATTGTTGGCCAAACGGGCGGCGAACCGGAGGTTTGCGTGCAAGACAGCGGCCCAGGCATTACGGAGAAAGACCTGCCGTATATCTTTGATCCTTTCTATCGCGGTGAAACCTCTGGCGGATCAGGCCATGCCGGACTAGGACTGGCGATTGCGCGCAGAATAATGACACTTCAGGGCGGTGATATCTGGGTGGAAAACCTCAGCACTGGGGGAGCATCCTTTTGTATACGCTTACCGACGTACACTCCCGCCCCACCCAACGTTATAAATACGTAATAACCTGGGGAGCTAGCTGTGATAAACCTCATTCATACTGGTCACAGTAGTTACAGCTCACATTATCCATAGGCTTTTCCCTAGTGGAGGCACCACATGTTGATAAAAATTGCCAAACCGAGTGACTTGCATGAGTCCGATGTAACGCCAGAATCAATCTACCTCTCTCGGCGACGCTTTATGGGCGGCATGGTGGGCTTAGGCGCGGGACTCGCCCTTTCCGGGAACGTACATGCCAATGAAGACTACTCTGATGTACCAGAAGGCAACGCGCCAGCATGGCTAAAGGAAAAAATTAGTGAGACTGAGTGGCAAGCCATCACCCCCAGCGACCCTGAAAAAGATACGCTAACTCCCTTTGATGACGCCAGCGGCTACAACAACTTCTTCGAGTTTGGCTCAGGCAAAACCGACCCCGCCCGCCATGCAGGCAGCCTGAAAACCCAGCCCTGGAGCGTAGTGATCGATGGCGAGGTCAATAACGGTAGCCGCTTTGATCTCGAGGACTTCGCCAAGCCCGCGCGGTTTGAAGAGCGTATTTACCGCCTGCGCTGCGTTGAGGCATGGTCGATGGTCATCCCCTGGCTCGGCATTCCGCTAGCCGAGGTGATCAAACGCGCTTCCCCTACCAGTAAAGCGAAATATGTCCGTTTTGAAACTCTGGTGGATCCAGAGCAAATGCCAGGGCAGCGCTCTTCATTCTCGTTGATCGACTGGCCATATGTGGAAGGCTTACGCCTGGACGAGGCCATGAACCCACTAACCCTTCTGGCCATGGGCATGTATGGGCGTGAGCTGCCCAATCAAAATGGTGCCCCCTTACGGTTAGTGGTGCCCTGGAAGTACGGTTTTAAGAGTATTAAGTCAATCGTCCGTATCTCGCTGGTGGAAGAGCAGCCGGTTAACTCCTGGCAGCTCATTGCGCCCAATGAATACGGCTTCTATGCCAATGTTAACCCCGAAGTTGACCACCCCCGCTGGAGCCAAGCCACCGAGCGGCGACTCCCCAACAGCCTCTTTCGCACCAATACTATCGATACCCTCATGTTTAACGGCTACGCCGACGAAGTCGCCGAAATGTATGCGGGGTTGGACTTGAGGACAAACTACTAATGGCAGTCCAGCGGGTATGGTTACTGTGGCGCGTGGGCGTGTTTCTGGCCGCGCTAACACCGCTACTGTTCTGGAGTTGGCAGGTGGCGAATAATGCCGCTGGGCCAGAGCCTGGACGCTACCTGCTGCTAAATATTGGCATTGGCGGGTTATGGATGCTGCTGCTCACCCTAAGTCTTACCCCACTCACCAAACTCACCCGCTGGAAAGGCTTTGCACTAATCCGGCGCCAGCTTGGCCTGTGGACACTCGCCTACGCCACCCTGCATATGCTCAGCTATGTGCTGTTTATCCTGGGTCTTAACTGGGCACTACTGGGTAGCGAGATCGTTAAACGGCCCTACATTATTGTCGGCATGATAGCGCTGATTGGCCTTGCTGTGCTGGGGGCCACCTCCAACCGCTGGGCAATGAAGCGCCTAGGGAAACGTTGGAAGCCACTACACAAGTTTTCCTATGCCATTTTGGGTCTGGTGCTACTGCACTTCTTCTGGGTAGTGCGCGCTGATATGCGCGAGTGGGCAATATACGCCTCTATTGCTGCACTAATCATGGCCACCCGACTTCCACCGGTAGCCCGCACGCTGCCTAAACTGCGCCACCGGTTTGGTCGCACTTAGCTTTCTTGAAAATCAGCTCACCACCCACTCATTAAAAGCGCGTTCCTTGGCATCGCCCCCCTTATAGGCATAATAAACCAGCCTTAGGTGGCGCTCTTCATCAACGGTGAGTGTCGTGTGCTCAAGTGCTACATCACCTATCTCTTCAAGATGCAGATAACGCACTCCCTGGCAGGGGGCATTGATCTCCTGGGTTTTCCACCATGCTTTAAACTCAGGCGCCACTTTGGTTAACTCTTCAACCAACCCATCTATAGCGGTATCCTGCGCCGCACGGGCAAAGTCGCGTCGAAAGCTTGAGAGCATCTGGCTAACCTGCTCTTCCCAGGATGCTAACAGCCGACGCATAACAGGGTCGGTAAATATCAACCAGAGCATATTGCGGCGTTCAGGTGTATGGGCAGAGAAGTTAAACAGCTTATCGGCAGCGGCGTTCCAGGCCAGCACATCCCAGCGTAGATTCAGAATATAAGCAGGCCTCGTGGGCAGATCATCCATTAACTGTTGAATCAACGGCGGCACGCTGCACCAGGTTTTGCCTAGCTCAGCGGGTAGTCGTTGATGGGCAAGTAAGAAAAGATGGCGTCGCTCAGCAGCATCCAGCTTGAGCGTTTTGGATAAGTTATCCAGAAAAGCCGCCGACACGCTAATATCTCGCCCCTGCTCCAACCAGGTGTACCAAGTCAGCCCCACACCCGCTAAGGCGGCGACCTCTTCACGCCTTAATCCCGGTGTACGCCGCCGACGGCCGCGGGGAAGCCCCACCTCTTCCGGGGTAATTTTCTCGCGGTGCTTGCGTAGAAACTCAGCCAAGTCTTCCCGCGTTCTAGTAAGTGTCCGGGCTGCGGTCATCTTATTACCTTTAATAACTTATCCTTCTTAGTAACTTATCATTTTTTAGTAACTTAGCACTTTTAGTAATAGCATAAACAGTTAAATTGTACCCCCTTAAAAGCCTCTCCAGAATAGCCTTCGCTGGCAGAAACACTGCTGCCGGTGGCTTTACTTTTCTCATGCTTATGCCTGGAGCGCGTTATGGCTGACCAATCTCGTTTATCGGTATATCTAGTGGCACTGGGTGCTTTTGCACTGGGGATGGCCTCTTATGTTACTGCGGGGCTTATTCCTCTAATACAAAGCTCGTTTACTGTCTCTGCCGCCACCGCAGCTCAGTTAGTAACGGCATTTACACTCGCCTATGGCTTAGGCTCGCCTATCGTCGTGGCACTACTGCCCGGCCATCGACAACGTAGCGGATTACTTGTGGCATTGGTCATTTTTATTCTCGCCAACATCGCCAGCGCACTCGCCACCAGTTTTGTATCGCTTGCTGTATGGCGAGCTATCGCTGGCATTGGTGCGGGAGTTTATCTCGCGATGGGAATTGCAGCCTCTGCTGCCATCACCCCCGAAGCCAATCGCGGTAAAGCCATTGCTATTATTATGGGCGGTATGGCGAGTGGCACTGTACTGGGTGTGCCGATCAGCCTATTGCTGGCGGAACGTTTTGGCTGGGAGTCAGCAATGTGGCTTATTTCAATATTGGGGTTAATTGCCTATATAGGATTACATGCCAAATTACCTGCGCTGCCATCTATACCGTCACTTCCGCTGGCCCGCAAACTGGCTATTTTGAAAGCCCCGCATGCCATGAGCGTTCTGGCAGTTTCCTTGTTAGGCGCTATTGCCAGCTTAGGCATGTATACCTTTATCGCCCCTTTTATGGCAGCTACTGAATCAGGCTCCGTTCAATCCATTGCAGGGTATTTGTGGGTTTGGGGGATTGGAGGTGTCGTGGGCAGCTTTTTGATTGGTCCCCTTGTAGACAAGTTTAACGGTCCCATGATTACCTTGGCGATCATGCTACTGCTCTCTATGGCACTTATCTCACTGCCCTTTGCAGCATCGACTCACCCACTGCTGACATTACTGCCTATTGCACTTTGGGGGGCCGTGGGCTGGGCGTTGCAAGTACCGCAAAATAACGAGCTTGTGCGCACTCGTCAGGCTCACGGTGACGGTAACTTGGCAGTCGCGCTTAACGAATCAGCGCTCTATTTAGGCAGTGCCATTGGTGCGGCGAGCGGGGGGATTATGCTTGCTCTCAACCTTCCCGTTGCGTCATTAGCGTTTGGCGCGGGGGCTATTGCAGCAGTAGGTGCCGCAACGCAGCTAATCATCGTGGCTCGCCATAAGCGTTAATTCTAACGACGCAGAGATGGGCGAGTGGCTTGTGGCATATTAATCTTCTGGCACATAGATCATTCGTCCATCGTCCATGCGATAGGTCACACCTGCACGCGCGCCCTGCCCCTGGCCAACTTCCCCGCTGGATTCGTAGCGTGTCAGTTCCTGGCCCTCTTTGATGGTGATACGCATATCCACTTCGCCGGGGTTTTCAATCACCACCACCCGTTCCTGAGAGAAGGGGTTGAGCGGGTTCTGGGCGATCACGATCATCAAAACACCAATAATCACCAAAAAAAGATCGATCAAATTGACGACGGAGAGCATGGGGTCGTTATCTTCCTCATCCAGAAAGCGCATCAGAGCTGCCCTCCGGTTGTTCGCGCTGGCGCTCCAGCAAGCGGAGATCCTGTAGTAACCAGCGCCGCCGCACCGTCAGAATAAAAAAGCAGATACTGGCGGCCAATAGCGCCAGGATAACCGCCGAGAAAGCAGCCACCATATTGGCTCCCACCGCCGCCGCATCGTTATCACCCAACGCCAGCAAGGCTGGCCCCATGGGGATCATGGTAGCGATTAATCCCAGCATGGGAGCGGTACGCGACACAATACGCAGCCACTCCAACCGCTGCATGATCCATAGCTCCAGATCATCGCTTGCCAGGAGTGAAGCGCCACTTTGCTGGGCATAATAAAAGAGCGCTCGCGGCCGTGTGCTCCAGCGCCGTTGCAGGGATTCAACGGCAAAGGCTCCCAACATTACCAATGCATAAACCAGCGCCGCCATAATCAGCAGCCACACAGGCCATAAGAAAACGCGCGAAGCGTCATAGAGCAGGGTTTCCATCTCATTCAATACGGGCATTTCACTCTCTCGCTGGGTACGTCAACTCTTCATGGGTGGTTAGTAGCGCCGACGGCATGCTTGCACTACACCGCCGCTGGCTATCAACACAAGCATCAATAAGATGGCCCATCGTAAGTGGTCATCATCGTGGTGGGTGCTGGCCTCTACGGCTTCCAGCACTTGCCCTTCCACGTTCTGCATAATGGGTTGGCTCTCTGCGCTCTGCGTCATCTCGGCATCAGAGGTGGCCTGCGTAGGTGCAGGGGCACTCATATCCAAGCCAAACCCTTGAACCAAATCGGCAATGAACGCGCGACTAATTGCGGCACCAGTGTCTACCTCGAACTGCTCTTCCAGAATTTTCCAACGCTGAGCTAGCTCCCGTTGGGTCTGCTCAGAAGCATCCCAGTACCCCTTGCGAATAGCTTCGGCCATGCGTTCGAGTATCTGCGCCTGGGCGGTTGGGTTGTGTGTTGCAAACCACTCCTGGGTGCCCAGGTCACGTGTATCATTCACATAGGTATCAAACAGTGCCTGCCATTGGTCATCGCGCACCGTGGAGGCATCCATAGCCTGCCAGCCAAACAGATTATTGGTGACATTGAGCACTTCCAATGTGCCTGCATAGCCCTCTGCCTGCATGCCTTCTATCCATTGTGGATTTAGATAGCGCACACGCAGTTCGTCAGCCAGGAAACGCGCCAGCCCCGTCGTTTGGATATTGCTGCGCAGATCTGAGACCAAGAGCTGCGGTGCCTGCCCATCCAGATGCCGCACAGCTGCCGACAGGCCCCCCAAGAATTCAAAGGGGTGATCTGTAGATAACACGCCGTGAAGGTTTGAAGAACGCGACATAACTGCGGCCTGTGTCCCGCGCAGTTGCTCCGCCAACAGATTGACCTGCCCGGCTGCCTCGCCCCAGTGCTGGCTTCCATAGGCGTAGCGGCTGCTGGCCAGAAACTGCTCCGCCAGCACTGCGTCGTCATCCCATTCGGTTGAACGCATAGCCAGTTCGGTAACACCAGTACCATACGCCCCAGGGGCACTACTGAAGAGCCGATGCCGCGCCATGGCGTGCGCGTCATCGGCTGGCACGCCCTGCTGTTCAAGCTCGGCGGCGATACGTCGGTTATTGGCGGCAATCAGGTTCTGTGGCTCGTCCAGTTGGGCAAGCCGCACCATCGCATCGTCGAGCAGGCGCATAAAGCTGTCGAACTGATCACGATAAACGCCTGTCACCTGAACCACGACATCCACTCGGGGGCGCCCCAGCTCATTGGTAGGTACGATCTCCAATGAGACGACTCGCCCACCCTCATCCCACACCGGCCGCAGCCCTAACGCATGGAGTACCTGCGCTTCCGTTACCCCTAGATGCCGAATAGCTTCGGAAGACCACAAACTAAACGCGAGCTTTTGCGGCCATGCCCCCGCGTGCTCATCGCGAAACGCCTGCACCAGTTGCTCATAAGCCTCGGCACCGGATTCAAACGCAGCACGTGTTGGCAGCTTATCGGCCTCAAATGCGTACAGGTTGCGGCCACTCATCACCTCGGGGTTGCGAATAGGATCACCGCCAGCCCCTGGCGGCACAAAGCGACCCGCCAATCCAGCCAAGAGTGCTTCATTCTCCTGGGTATCCAACAGGCGTTGATTCAACTCACGGGCACGGGGGGTAAAGTCGTTGAGGCTATCCGGCAGTACTGCATCATCGGATGAGAGCATTTGCCGTACCGCCTGGTGAGCGGGGTTTGCAGACAAATCATCATCCTCCGCAAACAGCTCCTCCACATCAATATCCAGCGCGGTATAAAAAGGCTCCCCCAACTGCTGCATAACGGTACTAATGCGATGATCAATATCTGCTGGCTGCCCAAAGGTATGCAGACCCAGCGGCATAGCCACCCGGGCTAATTCATGCAGGTGGTCGTGCAACTCCGCCAGGAAATCCTCGAACGCCATATCGATCTGCTCGTTTGACCACCCCAGGTCGTCGTGCAGATTGGCTTCGATCGCCACAGCGGCGATTTGCTCTGTCACCCGTTCGCGCACATTACCTTCATCAAGCTGCTCATACTCATGGATCAACTGATGTAAATCGCGCAGCTGATCGTACAGGCCAGCGGGCGCAAAGGGGGGCGTCTGGTGGCTGATGGTGACCGCACGGCCTCGCCGTTTGGCCTGGATAGCCTCGCCAACATTGTCCTGAATATAGGGGTAGAACACCGGCAGGCTGCCAAGCGCCAGCCATGGGTAGTCGCTTGCCGCCAACCCCCGGTCCTTGCCGGGAAGCCACTCCTGGGTGCCATGGGTACCCAGGTGAATCAATGCATGGGCATCGTAATGGTGCTGAAGATAGAGGTAAGCAGCCATGTAGTGATGGTCAGGTGGCATAGCAGTGTCGTGATAGCCACCATGAGCAGCGGCATGACGCGGCAACTGGGGCATGATGACCAAGTTGCCTAACTGCCAGCGGGGAATAACAAAGTAGCGCTGACCATCGATCTCCCGTAGCGCATGATGGCGCTCAGGCGCACCGCCCATATGGCGTAGCTCACGTTGATGTTGCCTGGGTAACGCCTCCAGCCAGCGCTCATACTCGGCCAACGGGAACAGATCGGCCAGTCCCTCTTCAAGCAGGATATCCAGGTGATCGCTGCGATATAACGCCTTCAGCATGCGCTGGCTGGTGTCAATGATCTGCTGCTCTTCGAGCGTATCTCCTACTGCATATCCCTGTTCCGCAAGGGCTTGATGAAGCGAGCGTAAGCTACGTGGAATATTGAGGTGCGAGGCTCCCAGGTTCTTCTCCCCCACCGGATAGTTCCAGAACATCACCGCCAGGCGTTTCTCCGCAGCTGGCGTATGCCGCAACAACACCAAACTGCGCAGTTTCTCGATGAGAGCATCAGCCTGCTCAGGCAAGAGCACTTCCCGGCCCTGGGACGTAGCAGAGAGCACCAGTGGATCGCTGATCCCCCACCCCTCCGGCCCCGCCAGAAATACCGCCGTGGTGCGTGGCGCCACACCGCTAGGTGCATCAAGCCATTCGCTTGCATCGCCTTCACGAAAGCGTAGTGTTTGGATAACGGGAATATCCAGCGCGAGGAAGTCACGGCTACGGGCCGCACCATTCTGCATATGCGACAGGTTGACCAACACATCAACCTCGGCCCCTTCAAGCACACCCACCAGCCCCTCTGGCGCTGCGCCATCCAGCCAGAAGACGATGGGCGTCAACCCCGCTGTCTCGGTACGCTCAATCAGCTCGTCGATCTCATCGGTCACCATGCTGGAGATCATGCCCTGATAAACGAGAAAAGCTACGCGACCATTGACGCCTGATTCAGCAGCATCACCCTCAGTCCGCACATTATCAGCATGCCAAGCAAGATAGGACGCAACCTCCCCAAAGGGGTGCGGCGCACCAGGGTGATAGAAGCCCGTAGCGGGTAGCTGCTGCGGTGGCTCCAGTAGCTCATCCGGGGGCGCTTCCCTTTCCAGTACAGCGCGGGTTAACGCAAAAAAACGTCGGAAGTTATCCTCGCCACCGCTAGCGTAAAGCGCGGCCAGAGCACTGCCATGCTCAGGCGCAAGGCCTTCCCATTGCGGGCGGCCTCCCCCCACGGTCAGCATGGGAGCGTTCGCTGCTACAGGTAGCGCTTCTAAATGCTGCTCGACCATTGCCCGGTCATTGGGACGCGGCCCATCAAGCACAATCAGCGCAGCCTCATTGAGTGCACCGAGTAGCGTCTCGGGCGAGGCATCTTCAACACTCAAATGGCGTATCACTACGCGCTCCCCTTCGGCAAGCGGGGCAAGACGTTGAAACTTCTCTCCAGTGACGAAGCTGTTATGTAGCACCTGAACGATAGGCTGTGAAGGACCATCATCGGCCCAAGCAGAGCAGACACCTGCTATGGCCAACAAACAGCTGAGCGCTGCCCAACGCTTCAGCGTCCAACGTCTCAGTATCCAACCCTGCAATAAGCGCCCTATGCTCAGCCACTCTCTACACTTTGCTCTACAGATTGCTCTGCACATTTCTCTGCGCATCAGAACCGCACCGTTACACCAGCAAAGTAGCGCCGCCCTTCATCTGCCCGACCATAGAGGCTGGCATCGTCATTGGCCAAGCGCTCATCGCCGATGTTTTCGACCCCCGCCTGTAGGCTAACGTTAGCGCTTACATCGTAATCGGCATACCAGTGCCACAACGCATACTCAGGGCGCTCATCCTCTCCTGCGGAGCGGTATTGAGACCCGATATATTCCGTTTGCACCCGTGTCGTGAAGCTGTCTGTCGGCGACCAAACCAGTGACGCATTGGCACGGTGACGGGAGCGATCGGGCAAACGCTCGTCGATTGTCCGATCCTGAGCCTCCAGGTAGGTATAATTCGCTTCGGCACGCCACTGGGTGTTGATATCAACACCCGTGGTTAATTCCACTCCCTGAAGGCGCGCCCTGGCCACGTTCTCATACTCCAGGCAAACGCGTCCCGGCTCGTTACAGGTTGGCTGGCGAACGGTTTCAATCAAATTGCGAACATCATTATGGAAAACAGTGGCGCCAGCCGACCAGCGGCCGGGGGCATAAGTTACCCCCAGCTCATAGGACTGATTGGTTTCCGGCTCCAGGCTAGGGTTGCCGCGAATGATGCCGCGTCCCCCCATGGCCGCACGCGACTCGAACTCGGGTGATAATTGCTTGAGGGTTGGCGCTTTAAAGCCACGCCCCGCTCCCGCTCGGAACGTCAGCTCATCACTGGGGTGGTAGAGCAAATAGGCACGCGGACTAAACTCCCAACCAAACTCTTCATGGTTATCAAAGCGGCTACCCAGCACCGCTTCCCACTGCTCATTGAGATAAATTTCATCTTGGCCGAACAGTGCAAAATGCGACTGCGATGCCTTTCCACGATTGTTGATATTGGGGTCTTCCAAGCTTTCGCGCCTGGCCTCTGCTCCCAACGTCAGCGCATGATAATCACTCGCCTGGAAACCCACCTGCCCATCAAAAACAGTATCAACAAAACGATTGGGGCTCGTTGTGTCATTGCCATCACTGCGCCAAGTGTCACGATCCAGGGTGCTGCGATAAAGCCTGACCTGACTGTTACCCCACTCCCAATCGCCGTAGTGAGCGGCAGAGTAGCGCCGCCGCTGAACATGGTTATCGGACTGATAGAGGCTCTGAGTGCCTCCCCTGACACCCTCCAGTGTTTCATTGCCTGCATCAACGGCAACGTCTATGCGCTGCTCTGCATTCGGCGTCCAGCTAAGCCCTATATGGCCGGAGGTGACGCTCTGATCATCCAGCGCGGTGAGATCGTTATTATTTGCATCGCGCAGCGCGTCCCGCTGGCGGTACTCACCCCAGGCATTAATGCCTAAAGTGCCCGGAATCACCGGGCCACCCACATAAAAACCACTTTTATGTCCGTCGCCATCCAACCCGTGATCGTTAATCAATGCGTAGCTGCTGACTGACCCTTGCCACTCATCTGTGGCAGAACGGGTAATAATATTGACAACCCCACCCAAGGCTTCCGAGCCATATAGCGATGACATTGGTCCACGCACAATTTCAACTCGCTCAATAGCCTCGGCTGGCACCCAGCCAAGCTCAAAATCGGAATGCGCAATGGCGGATGAGGAGGAGTTAATGCGCTGCCCATCGACGAGTACCAGGGTGTGCTCGGAGCTCATACCGCGAATCGAAATACCACGACGCCCCATTCCAACACTATCCAGATCAACACCCACACTACCCCTAACAGCATCGGCTAAATCATTAATGGGGCGACGACGTAGATCCTCCCCTTCCACAACGGTGACACTGGCCGGTGCATCGGTGATATCGCGTTCGGAAGCCGTTGCAGTGACCACGATTTGTGGCAACGCTCCACTCTGAGATGGGCGCTCTTGCTCAGCCGCTTCCCTGCGCTCCCCCACCATCTGAGCCCAGCTGGCACTCACCGGCACCAATGCCAAGAGGCAGGTAATCGCGATACCACGCTTTTTGTTCATCGTTCTCTTATCTCGCTTGCTTATCTTTAGGGATGGGGGTGGTGTGTTTTGTTGAAGCGTTTTTGCCAAAACATTATGTAATAACATTACATTAATAACAACGAGGTCTATTATGTGGATAGCGCTGCTCTGGCCTAGACCACCCCTAATTTATCTTAATCCCAAAATATCAGCGTTCGATATGTAGAGCGCCCTACCATGGCATCATCAGCGACGGCACCGGTAGCCGACTCCACAGCACATCTTTTGACAATACTGCCATCAGGAGACTTCTTAATCCGGTTTGCCTTCACGCTCTATGATGATACTTTTCGCTATCTGCATTATCTCGTCTTCCCCATGCCAAAGACGCAAATGCCCGCTAATAGAATAATCAGAGTTTAACGCCAATGAACCAACTACTCGCAATGCGCGCGTTTATCCGCGTGGTGGAAACCGGCTCATTTAGCCGGGCCGCTGAGCAGTTGGCACTTCCCCGCTCGACCATTAGCAAGTTGATCATAGATCTTGAAGCGCACCTGGCGATTAAACTACTTAATCGCACCACTCGAAAAGTCGCCACCACGGCGGAAGGCATGGCGTATTACCATCAAGCAGTGCATCTGCTCACCGAAGTGGATGCGATGGACAACGCGGTGCGCACCAGCAAATCAAACCCTCAAGGGCACCTGCGCATTGATGCTCCCTCCACCTTTGCCACTAGCTTACTGATTCCCGCACTGAAAGCGTTTCAGCACGAATACCCGGATATTACCATTGCACTAGGGATCAGCGACCGAACTGTCAATATTGTCGGCGAAGGGGTGGACTGCGTTATTCGCGCAGGCCGTCTCGATGAACAGGCTATGGTAGGCCGTCACTTAGTCGAGCTTGACTATATGACCTGCGCATCCCCCACTTACCTGGAGCGCTATGGAATGCCCAGCCACCCAAACGAGCTTGAAACCCAACACGCACGGCTAGGCTACTTTATAGCGGCCAACAACCAGCCGATGCCCATGGTGTTTGAGCGGGGGGCTGAGCGGCTTGAGATGAGTGGCGGAACCTACTCTGCCAATGATGGCAACGGTCTGTTGGCAATGATGCTGGCAGGGCTCGGTATAGGCCAGCACTTTACCCGCTGCTTGCAGCCCCATATCGATAGCGGCGAGCTGGTGCCAGCGCTAACCGACTGGGTACGGCCAGGCTTACCGTTTCATATCCTTTACCCACCCAATCGCCACCAAAGCACTCGGCTAAAGGTGTTTATTGAGTGGCTGCTGGCAACGTTTAGGGATCGGTACCCAGCTATCTAAGCAATAATTGCCGTCACTCGAATTTCAACGCGCATAGTGGGTAGTCCAAGCGCCTCCACACCGACTTGTGTCCAGATAGGCGCGTGATTAGGCATGTAATGGCGGTATAGGCGAGTCATCGTTTCGTTAACTTCCGGAGGGAAACCACCCACGTGGTAAGAGTTAACGTGGATCACGTGTTCCCAGCCAGCGCCTGCAGTTTTCAGGGTGCGCTCAACATTGCGGAATGCCTGCTCAATCTCCTCCACCAGCGAAGTCGATATTTGGAATTCATCATCCCAACCGCCCTGCCCTGATATCTCCACACGATTATCAACTTTAACCGCCTGAGAGTAATTCAACAGCTCTAGCGCCTTATCCCCGTAACCGGGTGTCACAAAAAACTCAGGTTTACTCATGGTGCTCTCCAAGTGAATCAACGATGCAGCTTAGTGATGCTGCATCGTTACTAAGCTCCATAGTAAGGAGAGTGGCCAAGGTACAAAAGATGTGAAACCTGACATGTCTGTGCATGGCTATGGATAATCGGATGGGTATTTCACTGCCTCTTGGGCTCACACTACCTAAGTGTAATTTACATACCACATAAACTTAATACTAAGAGTTCTCATATACATTTACATTTAATAATCGTTTTTATATGATCATTCACCCTCAGAATGAACAAATCTTCAAAAGAGTGCCGTAAAGGCGCGCCTCAAGGGATATTATGAAAACGTCATCACTTCATGCCTTAAGCACGACACGATATCGTGTGCCTAACCATGTGGTCGCTGTTGGCTATCTTTCCTGGCGGTGCGCCACGTTAACCGCCGTTGCTTCTGCCTGCGTGCTTGCTGCCGCCAGCGCTGAGGCACAAACCGCTGATGCCAACAGCCCGCAAGCGCTGGAAACCGTTACCATCACCGGCGAGAATCTCTATGAAAACGTCGGCTATACCCGACGTAGCACGGATGCAGGCACCGGCCTAACGCTTAGCCAAAAAGAGCTACCCCAGGCGATCAGTATTATCACCGAGCAACGCATACAAGATCAGAACCTGGACTCCATTGAAGCAGTGCTAAGCAATACCACCGGCATTTCGGCACGCCATCTGGACAGCGACCGCGTTGCCTTCTCATCTCGCGGTTTCCGCATCAACAGCTACCAGTACGATGGCATTCCCACACTCAATACCGATAACCGCTGGTACTTCGGCGAAGGTCGGCTTAATACAGCCATCTATGACCGTGTTGAGGTCGTTCGTGGCGCTAACGGCCTGGTAAGCGGCTCGGGGAATCCAGGGGCTTCGGTCAATTTCGTACGCAAACATGCCGATAGCCGCGAATTCACTGGTTCTGTTTCCGGCACCCTGGGCAGTTGGGATAAGCGTGGCAGCACTGTCGATCTGACGACCCCGTTGACCAACTCTGGCGACGTGCGGGCGCGCTTTATCGGCGGTTACGAGGAAGGCGGCGCTCACCTTGACCGCCAAGACAAACGTCGCACGTTTGGTTACGGTATTATCGATGCCGACCTGACGGAGTCCACAACACTTTCATTGGGCTTCGACTACCAGGATAGCCACACCTCCTCGCCCACTTGGGGCGGTTTGCCGCTGTGGTTCAGCAATGGCACGCCGACGAACTACTCACGCTCATTCAGTGTGGCACCAGACTGGTCCTACTACGATTTCGAGTCCGAGAAGGTCTTCGCCAACCTGGAGCACCGCTTCGATAATGACTGGCGCGTGCGTGTCGCCGCGACTCACGAAAAAAACCAATATGGATGGTAAGCTGGCCTATCCCTATGTAGAAGGGGGGCTGCCGGACCCAGTCACAGGAAGCGGCGTCTCCTTCTATACCGGCTGGAACCGCGGCGAGCGCACGGTTGATGCCGTTGATCTACTCGCTTCTGGCCCGTTCGCGCTATTTGGGCGCGAACACGAGCTGGTCGTGGGAGGGAGTTACAGCGACCAGGAAAACAACTACGACAACCGCTTTATCTCTGGCCTCTTCCCCGTTGATGATTTCAATAATTGGGATGGCTCGGCACCCAACGAAGGATGGTCCGAATTTACGCCCTCGGAAGCGTCCAGCACGCGTCAGAAGGCGGTTTACACCGCTGGACGTTTCTCGCTGGCTGATCCGCTAACGTTGATTATTGGCGCACGCTACACCGACTGGGATGGAATGACTCAATTCCACAACCTGGATCGCCAGAGCAAGCGCGAAGTCACACCTTACGGTGGCCTAGTCTACGACTTCAACGACACTTACTCGGCGTTTGCCAGCTATACCGAAATCTTCGAGCCACAGAACTACCGTGATTTCAGTGGAACCTACCTGGATCCAGTGGTTGGTAAGAACTACGAAACGGGCCTCAAGGCGGCATGGTTCGGTGGTTTGCTGAATGGCTCCTTCTCGGTATTCCGTATTGAGCAGGACAACGTCGCCCAGGCAAACCCAACGGTTCCTGGACAGACCGAGACCACCTACTCCACCGCCAATGGCGTGGTCAGCGAAGGCTTTGAGGTCGAGCTGAGTGGCGCGATCAGCGACGATCTCAATATGACCGTCGGTTACTCCCACTTCACCGCGAAGGCCAACGAAGGTACTTTCAATACCGACCAGCCGCGCTCGCTGTTCAATCTCTTCGCCAGCTATAACGTGCCCCAACTGCGTGAGCTGACCGTGGGCGGCGGGGTTAACTGGCAGAGCAGCCTCTTCGCTAGCGGCCTAAACACCCCGGCGGGAATTCCCAGCGAGTTCGAGCAAGGCAGCTACACCTTGGCCAATCTTTTCGGCCGCTATCAGTTCACACCGGAGCTGTCACTTCAGGTCAACGTGAAGAATCTGTTCGACGAGAAGTATTACAACCACATCAATGGCTACGGCGTCTATGGCGAGCCTCGCAGCATCACCTCGTCATTAACTTACGTGTTCTAGACGACCCGTTTTAATTGCACATTTCAATGCATCGTTACCCTCTCCAGCTGGTTCAACGTCCGCTGGAGTCTATTCCCCTCTGGAAGAGCATTCGCTATCATGTATCTTTTATAGTTACATAAAGGCATTCGAAGCATTATGGAACGCAAAGAGCTAGAAGCTATTTTTGATCAGCAAGCCGCCACTTACGATCAGCAGTGGAACAAACTGGCACCGGTCAAGGATGCAATGCACCTGCTTATTGGCGCAGTGTTTTCGGAACTTCCCAATGACGCACGCATACTCTGTATCGGGGCGGGAACAGGTACGGAGATCCTCTACCTCTCCCAGCGCTTTAGCGAACACCGATTCACCATCGTGGAACCATCTATTGCCATGCTGGACGTATGCCGCCGCCAGGCAGAAGAGCACGGCATCACCTCCCGCTGTGAGTTCCACCATGGTTACCTGGACTCATTAGCGCCTTCGGCACCTTTTGATGCAGCGACTTCGCTGCTGGTCTCCCAGTTTATTCTGGAGCCAGAAGAGCGCTCGGCGTTTTTCCGAGCCATCGCCAAGCGGCTACGGCCGGGTGGGTATTTGGCTAGCGCCGATCTGGCCTCAGACATAGAATCTCCAGCCTATCACTGCCTACTGGACACATGGGTGAGGATGCTCAGCGCAGGAGAGGTGCCCACTGATATGATAGAGCGGTTTCGTACTATGTATGGCCGCGATGTAGCAGTTACGCCCCCCGAACGTGTCAGTGCACTCATTGAATCGGGGGGGTTTAGTACACCGGTGCCCTTTTACCAGGCTGGGTTGGTGCATGCTTGGTATGCCACCCGTGCAAAGGAGGTGTAGCGGCTTACTTCGCAGCTTAACACCCAAACATCAGCGTTCGGTGTGCGGAAAGCCCCGCCATAGCGCCATCAGCTACCGCAAAGGAGACCGTCCCCACAGCACGGGCCACATCGCCACAGGCGAATACGCCGGGAATTGAGGTTGCCTGCAGCGTATCCGTTTTGACGATACTGCCCACAGGAGACTCTTCAAGCTCACACCCCAGTTGCGCCACCAGTGGGCTAAGCTGAATGCGCGGAGCGACGAATAAACCCGCCAAGGGAAACACCCGGCCGCCCTGTATCATTAGCTCAACGCCATCTGCCTGCACATTGAGACGTGCCGCTGCGCCATATTCTACCTGGGTGCCGCGCGCCTTAAGCTGGGCTAACTGCTCAGCATTGGGTTCAAAGGCATCGTTAAGAAACAACGTCGTCGCGCCCCAGTCGGGCAGCATCAAGCCGTGGTGCATCGCAAGCTCCGAGGTTGCCAGCACACCTATTCCCTCTTTGCCCAGCTCATAGCCGTGGCAATACGGGCAATGGAAAACGTGCTTACCCCACTGCTCGGTAAGTCCTGGCAAGTCTGGCAGCTTATCGGTAACGCCAGCAGCCAGGATAATGCGGCGTGCTTGGTAAGTGCTGCCATCGGCCAGCTCAACCAAGAAGTTATCCACGGCCCCCGTTACTGCCTCTACTTGCCCCGTACGCCACTCAACTGTTGGGTACTCCATCAACTGGCCACGAGCTTCTGCTGCTATCTCTGCAGGCGGCGTGCCGTCCTGAGTTAAAAACCCATGGGAATGAGAGGCAAAACGGTTACGGGGTTGTCCTGCATCTACTAGCAATATCCTCCGCCTTGCTCTGGCAAGCTGTAATCCTGCTGCCATTCCGGCGTAACTCCCACCAATAATCACTGCGTCGAAGCTCATTACCCTTCCTCCGTCGTCGCTTAGCGCTAAAAAGCCAATGCTTAACAAGCAATATCACGTATCTTTTATTGATACATTAAAAAGCATACCAAGATCAATGGCAATATTGAGACGCAGGTTAGCGTCTATTAGGAAAGAGTTAGTGTGTTAAGGCGTCGGCAGTTGGTAGCCTTTGCGGGTGGCAATATCATCAAACTGTTCAGCAAGCTCTGCCAGCGTAACCGCTCCCAAGCGGTTGATCAGCAGCGCTTCCGCTTCGCGCATGGCATCAAAAAGCGCCGCATTAACCACCTGCTCTACCACACAGTCCGGGTTATCACGGTCGGTGCCGATGGCGAAAATACGCGGCCCGCCCACCGCGTTGTGGATATCCAGCAGCGTTACATTTTGCAGATCACAAGCAATGCGCCAGCCACCATTGTGGCCTTTTTCAGACTTTACATAACCTGCCTTGCGCAGGCCTGCCATGGTACGGCGCACCACGGCAGCATTAGTACCAAGCATGGCGCCAATCTGTTCAGAGGTAATCGGCTGGGATTCCCGCGCGATGTGCAGCAACACATGCAACATGCGAGATAGGCGGCTATCGGTTCTCACGGGCGATGATCCACTATTTATTCAAAAACATAACAAAGAAGTAACAAGCGAGAAGGCACCTTAGCACATCCATCGGCTAGGACTGCTCGCCGTCGGGATGATTACGTTTTTTCTGAAACGCATCGCTAAATGCCGCCGCTAAAATGCCGGTAGGCATGGCGATAATGCCTATACCTGCCACCGCCGTTAAGCCTGCAAAGAATTTGCCTATCGCAGTCACCGGTGTGACATCGCCATAGCCCACTGTGGTTAGCGTGGCGATACTCCACCATAACGCACGGGGCACACTCCCAAAGGCATCCGGTTGAGAGGCCGCTTCCACCACATATAGGCAGCTAGAAGAGAACAGCAGCAGTAGCCCGGCCACCCCTACACTCAATAGCAGCTCGTGACAGCGGGATTTCAACGCATCTGCTAGCGCCGACCATGCTTGGCTAAATCTGCCCAGCCGAGCTAGCCGCAACATGCGAGCTAAACGAAGTAGACGCAGCAAAAAGGCATTATCTTGGACCATAAACCCTAGGAAGTACGGCAAGATCGCCAACAAATCGACCAATGCCCAAAATGAGCAAATATAGCGCAGCCGTCCGGTGAAGCCACGATAGCGGGGGTCTTCGCCAATGGCATAAAGCCGCAGCAAATACTCCACAATAAAGACCCCCACAAATATGGCTTCCAGGGTGGGAAAAAGATGCGGAGAAAGTGCCCGTAGCGTTGGTTCCGTTTCTAGAATCGCCGTTAATGACGCCAATAAAATCAGCACACAAATAATACGATTGGTGGCTGACAATCCAATCTTTAAGCGGGTTTCTGGTGCTAGCTGCCGATACAGCGTGGCTTTTGATATTTTCATGCTTAAAAGGCTTAGGCGTTGATTGACTTAAGAAGAAGGTACTATACCCCTAAAACCCCATCAGCCGCTTGCGTAGAGGACGAATAGCGACCAGTGCCAGCACTACTAACGCCAGCCACTCCAACCATATCGGCAGTAGCTCCTGCACCTGACTGGCCTGCTCCACCGGATTCCAGCCAGTTATGCCCAACGCAACATCAAACAGCCAGCCCACCAGCACGGTAACCATCAGTACGCTACCCAGGTAAACCGCTAACGCTTGGTTTCCCAACTCGCGGCGCAGAATGGCCAAAGTAGCCAGGCTAGTAATTGGCCCCGCCAACAGGAACACCAGTGCCATACCCGGTGAAATGCCTGCCAACAACAGCCCAGCGGCAATAGGCGTTGCTGCTGCAGCACAAATGTATAAAGGAATACCAATAACCGCCATCAACATTAGGGCACCCAGGCCTCCCGAAAACCCTGCCATGGTGTTGGGTGGTACCAGCGTGACCAGTACTCCGGCCAACAAAAGCCCCGCGAAGACCCAGCCACTAATGTCGTCCAACAGATCACTAAATGCATAGCGTAGCCCCGCCCGTGAGCGTTGCCACCCGCCTACTGGCACTACGTCTTGCTGTTTATTATCACCGCAGCTTTTAGTTGCGCAACAGCCGCTAGCGGCAGTGGTCGCGACCACAGGTGATTTGGTAAATCCCACCAGTACACCAGTGATAATGGCCGTCACCAACGCCCCCAACACGCGCGCCAGCGCCATTAGCGGACCAAGTAGCACGCTGGTTAATAACACTGAATCTACCCCCACACCGGGAGTACTGATCAAAAATGACGTCGTTGGCCCGCGCCCAGCCCCGCCACGATGAAGCGCCAGCGCGGTGGGAATTGCACCACAGGAGCAAAGTGGTAGCGGCATCCCAATAACTGCCGCCCGTGTAATACTGCCTAAACCACGTCCGCCCATCCAGCGCTGAAGTAAATGCTCCGGCATCCACGCCTTAATTATTCCTGCAATCACCAGCCCCAAAAGCAACCAAGGGGCCGCGGTTAACGCAATGCTCAATAACTCCGATACCAGTTTCATCGCCTGTTACCTACTTGTTTACCAATCGAGTAACGGCTAGCCTAAACCCTGTAATCGTTACAGGGTCAAGCTGATGAAACACGCCTATCGCATTGGGGAAGTGGCCAACCGAACTGGCTGTTCTCCGGAAAGCATTCGCCACTATGAAAAACTGGGATTATTAGCACCACCACAGCGAGGAGAACAAGGCTACCGCCGCTACGACCAGGCAGCGCTAGAGCGCATTGGATTTATTCGTCATGGCAGAAGCCTGGGGCTAGACCTACACAGCATTCAGGAACTGCTGGCGCTTGCTGACAATCCCGACACCGACTGCACTGCCGCCGACGATATTGCCAGCCGCCACCTAGAACACCTCGAAGAACGCATTGCCGCCTTACAGGCATTAGCCGATGAACTACGTCAAGTAGTACACCAATGCCGGGGCGGTAAAACTGCCAACTGTAGGATTATTAAAACGCTATACGACCACCAGCCCACCTGCAGCAAGCGAGGATGTGGAGATGTGGCCTAAACCTAAACAGAGGTAAGTGGTTAAACCTGGAAACAGTATATTTCGTGCGGCAGTCGACAACGCTAAACTCATATTTCTCATGCTGCTCCGAGCAGTTAACCCACAATAGCTCAGAACCTATGATCAACGCCTTTGCTGTCTCCAACTACCGTAGTCTGAAGAGTATTGTCGCCCCCCTGGCAGGTCTCAATGTTGTGACCGGGGCCAACGGATGTGGCAAATCCAACCTGTACAAATCACTGCGGCTGCTGGCAGACACCGCAAAAGGCAACTTGATCACATCGATTGCACAAGAGGGTGGGCTTGATTACACCTTATGGGCTGGCCCGGAAAAACTTACCAGAGGCATGCGAGACGGCTCTGCCCCCATAGAAGGAACCGCCAAGAAGCATAACCCTCGTCTCAGACTAGGCTTTGTCGGTGAAGACTTCGGTTATGCCATTTCATTGGGGATGCCAGCACCTCAGGGATTTGCGGGCCATCAAGAGCCTTCCATGTTTCAGTTCGACCCCGAGATAAAGCGTGAATGCATATGGGCTGGCGACGTCTGCCGCCCCAGCAGTTGCCTGATCGACCGCGTCGGACCTGTGGTAAAAGTGCGGTCTGGTCGAAGGTGGGAAGTTTATAATACCCACCTCAATAGCTACGAAAGCATTCTGAACGAAATCAGTGATCCGGTCGCCGTGCCAGAGGTGCATGCTGTCCGACAGACCATCCGGCACTGGCGCTTCTACGACCAGTTCCGCACTGACCCGCAATCGATTATTCGCACACCTCAGATTGGTACACGCACTCCCGTATTGGATCACGATGGGCATAACCTGGTGGCCGCATTGCGGACCATATATGAAATTGGTGACCGAGAGGCATTGTACGCAGCGATTGAAGATGCATTCCCCGGCGCAACCATCAATTTTGAGGCCGACACCAGTAATCGCCTCCTATTGCAGTTCTTACAGGAGGGGTTATTGCGTCCCTTAAACCAGTCGGAATTATCCGATGGCACACTTCGCTACCTGCTGTTGGTAGCAGCCCTGCTCACCCCCAGGCCGCCTTCTCTGCTGGTGTTAAATGAACCAGAAACCAGTCTACATCCGGACTTATTACCAGCCCTGGGGCGCCTGATTATTCGTGCATCGCGGGAAACCCAGGTTTGGGTGGTTTCCCACGCTCCACGCTTAGTAGCCACTTTGGAAAAAGATGAGAGTTGTAACTCGATCGCTCTGAATAAAGAATTTGGCGAAACCGTTATCCTCGGCCAGGGGTGGCTGGACGCGCCCCCCTGGCAGTGGGCGGATTAAATGGACGGATTAAACGAAAGAAAGCAACTCGCCATTTCAAGTACGATCAGCAATAAGCCTCAAGCAGGCTGAGGTTTATTGAATTCCTCACCGACCAGCTTGCCCGGCAGAGGCCCTGTCATCGTTTCCTGTGGTTGAAAGTGGATAACCGAGCGAATCGCTTCGCCACGGCGCAACAGATCAAACGCGGTATTGATGTTATCGTGGGTCATATTGTGTGTGATATAGGGATCAACGTCGAAACGCCCTGACAGCCATTCATCGACCATACCCGGCAGTTCGGAACGCCCCAGCACACCGCCGAACGCGCTGCCCCGCCAGACCCGACCAGTAACCAGCTGGAAGGGACGTGTCGAAATCTCTTCACCTGCCCCAGCAACACCGATGATGATGCTTTCTCCCCAGCCTTTGTGGCAGCACTCAAGTGCGGCCCGCATTAAGCGAACGTTACCTACGGCTTCGAAAGAGAAGTCAACGCCACCGTTGGTCATCTCGATGATCACTTCGTGTAGCGGCTCGGGATAATCGTTCGGGTCAAGGCACTCCGTTGCGCCCAGCGACATAGCGAGCGGGAACTTGGCCGGATTGACATCAATGCCAATGATCCGCCCGGCCCCTTGGAGTTTGGCACCTTGAATGACAGCCATACCGACCGCGCCCAATCCAAACACTGCCACCGTATCGCCTGGTTTCACCTTAGCGGTATTCCTCACTGCACCGATGCCAGTGGGTACCGCACACCCCATCACACTCGCCTTGGCCAAGGGAGCCTCGCGGCTAATCTTGGCCACCGCGATCTCTGGCAGCACCGTATACTCGCTGAAGGTGCTGGTGCCCATGTAGTGATGCAGCATCTTGCCTTTGTAGGAGAAGCGGCTGGTGCCGTCTGGCATCACTCCCTGCCCCTGAGTCTTGCGAATGGTCTGGCAGAGGTTGGTCTTGCCTGAGCGAATATAGGGGCAGTTCGGGTCTTCTGGGGTATACAGCGGAATCACATGATCACCGGGTTTAACCGAGGTGACCCCGCGTCCCAGCTCCTCGACGATGCCCACGCCCTCGTGGCCCAATACACAAGGGAACAAACCCTCAGGGTCTTTGCCGGAAAGCGTAAACATATCCGTATGACACAAACTGGTGGTGACGATTCTGACCAGAACCTCTCCCTCTTTCGGCCCTTCCAGATCGATCTCCTCAATTTCTAGTGGCCGATTAGGCTCCCAGGCAATAGCTGCGCGTGTCTTCATCATCATCTCCGCCGTTGGATTGGGTATTAACGCGTTCTGCTCCCAGCAAGCCTTGATATTCAAGGCACCATTTATGTTATGTTATAACATAATTAATATGCAATGCGAGACACCGATGAACATCTGGATGCAGCTAGAAAATGCCGAGCGTGGCGAGCACCGACCGCTGGCAGCGGTGATCGACGCCATTCCTTGGAATGTCGACGGCTTGATCACCGCCATCGCGCAGCAGCACGACAGCGGCGAGGTACTCATGCTGGCCTGGATGAGCCGCGAGGCGTTACTCGAAACTCTAACGACTGGCCAAGTGTGCTACTGGTCACGCTCACGCCAGACCCTGTGGCGCAAGGGTGAGAGCTCCGGTCATCGCCAGCGGCTGGTCGAGTCGCGACTAGACTGCGACGGCGACGCGATACTGCTGCGGGTTGATCAGCACGGACCAGCCTGCCACACCGGACGACCAAATTGCTTCTACAACGCCATTCGCAACGAGACGGTTGAGGTCATTACCGAGCCGTTGAGCCATTGACATATCAGCCGCCTAACGCCTAACAGGGCACGACGCCACAGGAGCCAGATGCAACTCTTCAACACCCTGACGCGCCGCCGTGAGCCACTGCGCACCGAGCAACCGGACCGCGTGACGCTCTACGTCTGCGGGCCCACCGTCTATAACTATGCCCATATTGGTAACGCGCGCCCGGCAGTGGTGTTTGACCTGCTATCACGGGTACTGCGCCACGACTATAAACGTGTCGTTTACGCACGCAACTTCACCGATGTGGATGACAAAATTAACGCTGCAGCACTGGCAGCTGGTGTGCCAATTGGCACAATCACGGAGCGCTACATTGCCGCCTATCACGAGGATATGCAGGCGCTGGGTGTACTATCGCCAGACCTAGAGCCCAGAGTCACGGAGCATATTGCTGATATCGTTTTGCTGATTGCGACGCTCATTGAGCGTGGGCATGCCTATGAAGCGCAAGGACATGTGCTGTTTCACGTCCCCTCTTACCCCGAGTACGGTGAATTATCCCGCCGCCAACCAGGCGATATGCTCGCGGGTGCTCGAGTAGAAGTAGCCCCTTACAAACGCAACCCGTTGGACTTTGTATTGTGGAAGCCTTCTACCCCAGAACAGCCAGGCTGGGAAAGCCATTGGGGCCGTGGACGCCCCGGGTGGCACGTGGAGTGTACCGCCATGATTGGCAGGCACCTGGGCCACACTATCGACATACATGGCGGCGGCCAGGACCTGATTTTTCCCCATCACGAAAATGAGATCGCTCAAGGTACCTGCGCCCATGGTACCCGCTACTGCCATACCTGGGTACATAACAGCTTTGTTACCGTAGATGGCCAGAAGATGTCCAAATCCCTCGGTAACGTGCTACTGGTGCGCGACCTACTAGCCGAGGCTTCTGGCGAAGCAATTCGCTTGGCGCTGCTCTCTACCCACTACCGCCGCCCGTTGGACTGGAATGCCGAACGTTTAACCCGTGCGCGGCGTACGCTAACCCACCATTACCAAGCCCTGGCCGAGGTGGAAGCGCTCGATGTTGGTAGCAATATCCAACCTGATAACGCTCTGCTCGACGCGCTGCGCCGTGACCTCAACGTTGCTGAAGCGCTCGCCCGCTTACAGCAGCTAGTTGAAGCCTTAAAAAACGCTGAGAACGATACCCAGCGCGCTGATGCCAAGGGGCGTGTATTGGCATCAGCGCAGCTACTCGGCTTACTGCAGCACCCACCGACAAAGGCCCTTGAAGCGCTTTCACCTGAGCGCTCGGACCTGCCGATAGCCCGCATAGAGGCATTGGTCGCCAAACGTGAAAAAGCCCGACAACAGCGTGATTACGACCATGCGGATGCACTGCGTCGTGAGCTAGACGCTCTGGGTGTTGTGGTGCGCGACACGCCGAATGGCGCTGTTTGGGAGCCAGCAGAGGAGTCTCAACAATGAACAGTGATAAGGACATACCTGCGGTTGACGCTGTCATCGTTGGTGCTGGCCCAGCAGGTATTGGCATGGCACTGGCGCTTGAAAAGCTCGTCGACATTGAATACGTGATACTCGAAGCCGAGCAAGTTGGCGCGTCCTTTAGACGCTGGCCAGCACAGACGCGGCTCATCACCCCCTCCTTCCACAGCAATCCCTTCGGTCTGGCGGACCTGAACGCCATCGATGAGATCAGCTCGCCAGCGATTTTTGCAGGCGCCGAGCATCTTGATGGCAAGCAGTATGCCGACTATTTAGCATTTATTGCCCAAGCACATGAATTGCCCCTGTCGGAAAACTGCCAGGTACATCAGGTTAGTGCCCTCGATGAAGGCGGCTTCCTGTTGGCAACTCAGCAAGGGGAACTGCGTACACGCTTTCTTATCTGGGCGACCGGAGAGTACCTCTACCCCAACCTCACTCCCTTCCCAGGTGCAAAATGGTGTGTCCATTACGCCCAAGTAAGTGATTGGAAGCGGTTTACAGCACCAGACACTTTATCAAGCCCTTATACCGTCATTGGTGGCTACGAAAGTGGTGTGGATGCGGCTGTTAACCTGACTCGCCTGGGGCACCACGTGCGACTGCTGGCGCGCAAGTCAACCTGGCAGCGTGAAGGCCCCTACGACCCAAGCCTGTCACTTTCGCCTTACAGCCGCGAACGCTTGAAGGAGGCGTTTCAGAGGGGCCGACTAGAGATCGTCTTTGGCGTCGATGTGGTAGACGTGACCCGCAACGAGCACGATGGTTTCCGTATTCACTCAGCCGATAAACGTTACTGGGATACCCAGCAGCCTCCTTTGTTAGGTACCGGCTTTCTTGATGGCGGCGGCGCGCAACAAATCTCCACACTATGGCACTGGACCGAAGAGCAGCACATTGCCCTGACCGACGCTGACGAATCCACGCTTACGCCAGGACTTTTCCTCGTAGGGCCTCAGGTGCGCCACGACCAGCGTATCTACTGTTTTATCTACAAGTTTCGCCAACGGTTCGGGCTTGTTGCTGAGCAAATTGCCGAGCACATGGGGCTGGATATCAGGGTTTTGCAAAACAGCGCAACTTTGCAAAACAGCGCAGATGCCTGGGGACCCTTTGGCAACCGTGACTGCTGTGAGGGCTGCGAATGTTAAAAGCACAGCATCTGCTTAAGTGCAGCACCACATGCTTACTGGTGGGGAGCATGGTAGCAGGCGGCACACTTGGTCACTACTTGCCAGCAGAGGGCCAGTGGCTAGGTGAGCGCATCGACATCACACTGCTGTTATTGATCGTTTTACTCCTTGTGGGGGTACGCTTTGAGAGCATAGTAAGGGCGTTAGGGCATGTGCGATTCCTCGGCGTAGTGCTGCTGGCCAACTTCGTGCTGATCCCCGCGATTGGCTATGTGATTGCGTCGTTGTTTCTGAGCAGTCACCCGATGTTGATGGTCGGGCTGACCATCTACTTTATGTCACCTTGTACCGACTGGTTTCTCGGTTTCACGCGACTCGCCAACGGCAATGTTGCGTTGGGCACAGCACTCATACCAATCAATATGGTGGTACAGCTACTGCTCTACCCACTGTATATCTTTTTGTTTACCAGTAACGTGGTAGCAGTGGATAGCGCCGTCATTAGTACCACCCTGCTGCAGTGGTTCCTATTGCCACTCGTCGTGGCAGTCGCGGCGCATCATGCGCTGCGCAAAGTGCTGAGCAGCCACCACTTCAGCTGTTTACTGGACTGGATCGACCGCTGTACACCGCTTGTCGTCGCGCTGCTTGTCGCCCAGATTTTCGCCGACAATATCGCGGTCATACTTGAGCAACGAGGTATATTTGGCTGGATGCTGCTCGCCGTCTTCGTGTTCTTTCTGGTGACGTTCCTACTGGGTGAGTTAATCAGTCGCCTAGCAGCATTGGCCTATCCGGAACATGCACTGTTGACCATGACAACAGCGGCACGCAACGCACCGCTTATGCTGGCAGTGACCATGGTGGCATTGCCAGATCAGCCCCTAATCCATGCGGCCATCATCATCGGCATGCTGATCGAGTTCCCCCACCTCACTCTACTCAGGCACTTGCTACTGCGTTGCGATCCTGCCGACTCAATACCCACTCCACGTTCCTCTATCACGAGCTCTACCCATGAATAACCCACACCTGCCACCTGACACCCTTGTTATCACCCTGCCGGATGAGCGCCAGCTGACGCTAGCATCGCCTACCTGTATCGCCGAGATTGCAGCCGCTATTGGCCCCGGCCTGGCTCGCCAGGCGCTGGCAGGCCGCATCAATGGGCAATTGGTAGACGCCTGTGACCCCATCACCAGTGATGCTCACATACAGGTCATCACTCCCAACGACCCCGAAGGGCTGGAGATCATCCGCCACTCCTGCGCCCACTTGGTCGGGCATGCCGTTAAGCAGCTTTACCCAAGCGCCGAGATGGTTATTGGGCCCGTTATTGATGACGGCTTCTATTACGACATCGCCTATGAGCGTCCCTTTACGCCTGAAGACTTGGAAGCCATTGAGGCGCGCATGAAAGCGCTGATCGATCAGGAGTACGAGGTCGTCAAACAACGCGTACCACGAGACGAAGCCCTGGATATCTTCCGCGAGCGTGGTGAAAGCTATAAGCAGCGGTTGATCGAAGATATGCCTGATGAACAGAGCCTCGGGCTCTACTTCCATCAGGAGTACGTGGATATGTGCCGTGGCCCCCACGTACCCAACACCCGTTTCCTCAAGCACTTCAGACTGACCAAACTCTCAGGTGCCTACTGGCGAGGCGACGCGCGCAACGCTCAGTTGCAACGCGTTTACGGTACCGCCTGGGCTGACCGAAAAGCGCTTAAAGCCTACCTTCAACGTCTGGAAGAAGCAGAAAAGCGCGACCATCGCCGCCTGGGGCGCCAGCTAGGGTTATTCCACTTTCAAGAGGAAGCCCCAGGTGCCGTTTTTTGGCACCCTGACGGCTGGACAGTGCTACAGACGCTGATCACCTATATGCGCCGCCGTCAGCAAAACAGCGGTTATGTCGAGGTAAACACTCCCGACATTATGGACCGTAGCCTGTGGGAGACCTCCGGCCACTGGCAGAACTACCAAGAGCACATGTTCACCACCCAGACCGAGGATGGACGCTCGTTAGCACTCAAACCCATGAACTGCCCTGGCAGCGTGCTGCTTTTTCGTCACGGCCTAAAAAGCTACCGCGACCTACCGATCCGTATGGGAGAGTTCGGCAAGGTGCATCGCTACGAGCCATCTGGGGCGCTACACGGTCTACTGCGAGTGCGCCACTTCACCCAAGACGATGCCCACATTTACTGCACCCCAGAGCAGATGAATGACGAGTGCCGCCGGGTGGTGGCGCTGGTACTCGATATTTACCGCGAGTTCGGCTTCGAGGAGGTGCGTCTGAAACTCTCCACTCGGCCAGAGAACCGCATGGGTAGCGAGGCCGTATGGGATCGCCTCGAAGATGCGCTGACCGCATCCCTGGACACAATGGGCCTGGACTACCAACTCAACCCTGGTGAAGGCGCTTTCTACGGTCCTAAACTGGAGTTCGTGCTGCGCGACGCCATCGGCCGCGACTGGCAGTGCGGCACCTTGCAAGTGGATATGAACCTACCAGAGCGCTTTGGGCTCGACTACGTCGATGAGCATGGCCAACGCCAACGCCCAGTGATGCTGCACCGCGCACTTTTCGGCTCATTAGAACGCTTTCTTGGCATTCTTATTGAGCACCATGCTGGCAAGTTGCCCGCATGGCTGGCACCGCAACAAGCTGTCGTTATGTCGATCACCGAGTCCCAGGCAGATTATGCCAACACCTTGGCTGCAACACTGTGCGGCGCGGAAATTCGTGCCAAGGCCGATGTGCGCAATGAAAAGATCGGCTACAAAATCCGCGAGCAGACCCTACAGCGAATTCCCTTTTTGCTGATCGTCGGCGGCCGCGAGGCGGCAGAGGGCAAAGTCACCCTACGCCATCGTGACGGCACTGACCTAGGGACTCTTCCCGTGGATGAGGCGATCACGCTATTAGCAGAACATAGCCGTGCCCCCGACCTCGATGCCCAGCGCCGCGAACAAGCCAGCCGCCTACAGCGCCTGCGCGCACCGGCATCCGCAGTGGAGACTCCGGCATGACCACTACCGACGACCTAAGCGCACGACTAACCCGCCGCCACGCCGACCTGCTGGTGTTCAACGGCCAAGTGGTCACACCTGCCGGCACCCAACGCCTGGATATCGCCTGCCTGGGTGGGCGTATCGTCGCGTTGGGGGAGCTACGCGCTAGCTGGACGGCTGATAACACCCTGGAGGCCATGGGCTTGCACGTACTGCCTGGTGTCATCGACACCCAAGTACATTTCCGCGAACCGGGTCTAACCCACAAGGAGACCATCGAAGCAGGCACACGCGGTGCTGTGCTAGGCGGCGTTACTGGGGTCTTCGAGATGCCCAATACAACGCCGCTCACCCTTACGCCAGAGGATCTACAGGCCAAGCTCGACCTTGCTCAAGGCCGCGCCTGGTGCGACCACGCCTTTTATATCGGCGGCTCAGCGGTCAATGCCGAACGCTTGGCCGAACTGGAACGACTACCTGGCTGCGCTGGTGTGAAAGTCTTTATGGGCAGCTCTTTCGGCGACCTGCTGGCCGATGACGACACCGTTTTGCAGCGCATTCTACGCCATGGCCAACGGCGCATGGCCGTGCACGCCGAAGATGAGGCACGGCTACGCGATCGCCGCGCCCTGGTCGAAGCCAGCGGCGATGTATGTGACCACCCACACTGGCGCGACCCTGAAAGCGCACTGATGGCTACCAAACGCATAGTGAAGATGGCTAGTGAGATCGGCCGGCGGCTACACGTACTGCATGTGTCCACCGCTGATGAGATGGCCTATCTCGCTCATCACAAACGCCGCGTTAGCGTTGAAGTCACCCCTCACCACCTGACACTCTGTGCCCCTGAGTGTTACCAGCGCCTGGGCAGCTTGGCGCAGATGAACCCACCGGTACGCGATGACACCCACCGACAGGCACTCTGGCAAGCCATTCGCGACGGTGTGGTCGACGTGATAGGCAGCGACCATGCCCCGCATAGCCGCAACGAAAAAGCCAAACCCTACCCAGATTCTCCTAGCGGCATGACCGGCGTACAAACCTTAGTGCCGATTATGCTCGATCATGTCAACAAGGGGCGGTTGAGCCTGCAGCGGCTAGCCGATCTCACCAGCGCAGGGCCCGCGCGGCTATTTGGCATTGAAGGAAAAGGACGCATTGCACTAGGCTATGATGCCGACCTTACTCTGGTCGACCTAAATACCGAGCGCCTTATCACTAATGAGTGGATCGCCAGTGTTAGTCGCTGGACCCCTTACCACGACAAACCGGTGACCGGCTGGCCGATAGCCACCGTGGTGCGCGGGCAAGCCGTCGTACGTGATGGCGTACTAATAGGTGGCCCTCAAGGGCAGCCCATGGCATTTTTAGAATCGCCCATATAAGCGCCCCAGCCAGGAGACAACATGCCCTTACTTGATAGCTTTACCGTTGACCACACGATTATGAATGCCCCGGCGGTGCGCGTTGCCAAAACCATGCACTCCCCCTCCGGCGACACCATCACCGTGTTCGATTTGCGCTTTAACAAGCCCAATGAAGACATGATGGGTGAAAGAGGCATCCATACCCTAGAGCACTTATTTGCCGGTTTTATGCGCAATCATTTAAATAGCGACAGCATCGAAATTATTGATATTTCGCCAATGGGCTGCCGTACCGGGTTTTATATGAGCCTGCTGGGAAACCCAAGCGAAGAGAGTGTGGGCAATGCTTGGCTCGCCGCCATGCGCGATGTACTAGCGGTAAATCGAATGGAAGAGATTCCGGAACTCAATGAGTTTCAGTGCGGCACCTTCGTGATGCACTCTTTAGAAGAAGCCAAACAGATTGCACAGAGCATCATTGAGCAAGGTATTGGGGTAAACAAAAATGACGATATCGCCCTCAGCCCCGAGCAGCTGAAGGCCTTAGGTAACGATGTGAAATAGCGCCCCAGAACGGACAGCGGCCTAAGCCGTTGTCCGGTGTGCCTTTACTCGGTAGCTCGTTATAGAACGAGGTAGCGAGTCATAGAGGCAAATTAGCTAACAACACTTACCGGGCCGTGGTCATCGCAATGATCACCGTGTGGATGATGCAAGTGACCATCAACTAAGTAGTCAACATGGTCGCCATGGGGGACTGCCTCGTGGCCGCAACCTGGGCCATGTACGTGGTCCGCATCATGGCCTGTACACTGGTGATGTGGTGTGCAAGCATCAGGATTTTTATCTGAGACTTCAAGCACATGCTCATCAACATGATCGCCATGGGGGTGGTGCAAGTGACCATCGTGCAGGTAATCGATGTGGCCGTTGTGTTCAATTTGTGTATGACCACAATCAGGGCCGTGCTCGTGGGAATGGTTTTGATGGATAGTGCAGCTCATCGTTAACTCCTTGGATAGCATTAGCGGGTAGCGCATTAATAGTAGGTATTACACTGACGCTTCCATCTCTTCATCGGCATGGGCGAGTGCGTTATCAATTAACTGAACAACGTGCTGATCGGCCAAGCGATAATAAAGATGCCGCGCATCGCGTCGACGTTTCACCAGATTAGCGTTTAACAACGTTTGCAACCGTGCCGACACGGTGGATAGCTTATTGCCGTCATCCACCAGTTCACTGACACAACGCTCACCGTCTTTCAGCTGGTACAGCAATAACAATCTGGCCGGGTCTCCCAGCGCTTTGAATAAAGCAGCTGTTCGCGCTAGCTGTTGAGCGCTCGGCACAAGGTCAGGTGCAACCGGCTCATGGACATGTGACTGGCAAGATGTCATTTGATACTCCATTAATCCATGTAATGACGTTACATTAGGTCAAAAAAAACCGTTTAGCAACATTAAAGATGCCGCCTCGCTTATGTTGTACTAACCCATGAACATCCCCATGGCAACCAGGAAATGGAGCGCTACAGCCAGAAGGCACAAGCAGCTCGCGAAGGCCACAATCCTCTCTCCCATATAGCCGCCCCCCGTGCTTGGTACCAAAGCCCTGCTTATCAGGAGGCGTCAAACACCGCTTCCAAGGCGCCGACTACCGTGTGTTTATCGTTGATGGGATTCAAGAAGCCTAAAAAGCCAAGACCCCGCCTGAAAAGGCGGAGAGTGATACCTCTGCTAATGAAGTGCTACCCGACGAGCATGCTACTTGGCAAAGTGACTACCCCTTTTAAATAAGGTGCTACACGGCCTTTGATAATTACCCGCTCGCCTTCCACGACGCAGCTCAGCGCGCCTTTGCGGGCGCCGCCCTGACGCGCGGTGAGCTGATATTTACCCAGCCGTTTCGCCCAGTAAGGCGCAAGCGAGGTGTGGGCCGAGCCGGTAACGGGGTCTTCTTCCACGCCCACCTTGGGGCCAAACCAGCGGGATACAAAATCCACATCCTGGCCTTTGGCGGTAACGACAATGCCGCGCCCAGGGAATCGCATCAATTGCTGCATATCCGGCGTTAGCGACTCGATCAGTTGTGCGTCGTTGACCACTACGACAATATCGTCGGAGATCAGCAGTTCTTCGATCGCAATACCGCCCAGCGCGGTGGCTACCTCAGCGTGCATCGCCAAGGGTTCCAGCGTTTTCGCGGGGAAATCCATCGCCAGCTCATCGCCATCGCGCTGAACTAATAGCTGCCCACTGCGTGTCTCAAAATGCAGGGTTTCAGTGCTATCGCCTAGGGCGTTAAAAATCACCCAAGCCGCCGCCAGGGTGGCATGACCACACAGATCCACTTCCACCGCAGGGGTAAACCAGCGTAGATGGTAGCCAGATTCAGTCGGCACAAAAAAGGCGGTTTCAGAGAGATTGTTCTCCATCGCAATGGCCTGCAACAACCCATCATCCAGCCATGCCTCCAACGGGCAAACCGCCGCAGGGTTGCCTTCAAAAGGCTTAGAGGCAAACGCATCTACTTGGTAAAGATCAATGTTCATCACAGCCAACCTTTTCTAGCGTCATGGGTCATTATGTTTTGGATAACACGAGGCTTTTGGCAAGTGCGTACCGTCTGGCTCAGTTCGCCTCAACAGCGGCGCGCCCTTTGATGATAGAACGGGCAAGCATCAGGTACGCCACCGAGCCACAGGCGGCCATGGATAGGATGACCGCTTCAAGCGTATGCGGCAACATGGCGGACAATGCGCTCAGCAGCCCAGCTACACCGAACTGGGCGGCGCCCAGAAGCGCTGCGGCCGTCCCGCCACTGGTGGGAAAGAACTCCAAAAAGCAGGCCTGAATATTCGGCGAGATCGCCCCTATCGCGCCGATGGTCAGCATCATGGCGGGCAGGAAGGCGTACAACGGCCACTCCATAAAGCCAGCCATCACCAGCAATAGTATGCCAACTGCCTGACAGCCCGTTGCCAACTGTAGGATACGCAGTGACGGTAGCCTGGAAAGCAACACTCGATTGAGAATGTTGAAGATAAGCATAGCGACAATATTCGCCGCAAACAGCATCGAAAAACTTGAAGGCGACTGGCCGAAGTGCCCCTGATAGATAAATGACGCATAGGTGATGAACATCATCAGGGTAGAAAAAGAGGCAGCCTGCCAAACGATGAACGGCAAGGCTGGTTTTGTCGACAGTACCAGCTTGTAACGCGCCAGCAGGCTCATCTTAGGGCTCTTCGCTCGCGACACCTTGCCCGTGCCGGTAAAAAGCACCCGCACCAGCAACGGCACCAGCAGCACCGCGTATATCGCCAAGGCGAAAAAGATATAGTGCCAGGAACCCAGCGCCAGAATCGCGCTGCCTACGCTTGGCGCAATACCAGGCGCCAGCACCATGATAAAGCCCATCATCGAGAACAGTTTCGCGGCGTCACGGCCCGCTACCCGGTCGCGCACCAGCGCCGGTACAGATACCAGGGTAAAACCAGCGCCAAGGGCCTGAACGGCCCGCCCGCCAAGCAGCGTGTTCAAGGAATCCGCCATACCAATGACAATGCTTGAGAGCGCAAAAATTGCCAGCCCGCTCATCAGCACCCGCTGGCGCCCGAAGCGGTCTGAAAGCGCACCGCCGATCAACTGACCAAACGCCATCGCGAAGACATACACTGAAACGCTCAGCGATACCGCCTGTTGAGAAATCCCCAGCGATTCGCCGATGACTGGAAAGGCCGGCAGATACGTATCCATGGAAAACGGACCCAGCATCATGGTCAATGCTAGGCTCAGCACCACAATGAACGGCGTTTTAGATTGAGTCATAGAAGCTCGCGGTAAAGGGGCGTAATGATGGACAACACCCACGATATGATACCGACAGTTGCTATCAAGGCAATCGAATAGGTAGGTGGTTTGCTAATGGGGCTTTGGGAGCAAGGTTTTGAGAGCAGGGATTTGAGATTAAGGTTATGAGAGTAAGTGGACAGCGCCCAACCAACAACAGGTATGATTGCATAGCGCCTTTTATACCAACAAGGAGAGCCGAATGCCTGCCTACATCGTACTAACCCGTGAGCACACTCACGACAACGAAGAAATGAAGCGCTACAGCGAAAAGGCCAAAGCCGCCCGCGAAGGCCACGACCCACAGCCGCTCGCCTTTTATGGTGATTTTGAGGTACTAGAAGGAAGCGCCATGGAAGGTGCGGTGATTCTACGCTTCCCCGATATGGCCGCCGCCCGCGCCTGGTACGAAAGTCCCGCCTATCAGGAAGCACGCAAACACCGTTTCCAAGGTGCCGACTATCGCGTTTTTCTAGTGGATGGAATAGAAGAGGCTTAATGGGCACAGCCCCTGCGGTCGTCAGCGAGGGGTACAGCTATCGCAACAAGATGAAATGTTCGATCAGCCGAATCATCAGCGTTTTCTGATCCGGTAGGCTTTCTGCCACCAATAGGGCCAGGGCCACTAGGGTATTGTCATTAATCAGTTGCTCTACTGGCTTTGCCAGCAACGCGGCGTTGCGGCGCAGGTACCACAAGAATAGAAACGAACCGCAGCGTTTGTTGCCATCGGCCAGAGGGTGATTCTTGATCACAAAGTAAAGCAGGTGCGCGGCGCGGGTGGCGACGTTGGGGTAAAAAAGCTCATCCCCAAAGCCTTGCTCAATGGTGGCCAGGGCAGACGTCAGTCCGTCACCCCGTAACTGACCGAATAGCTCTGTGGCCTCCCCCTTGCCAATCAGGGTCTGCTTCAACTCACCGATGGCCTGAAGTGCCTCTTCCAACCCTAAAGGCTGCATATCCAGCTGTTTGATGCCCACTTCCGCCAACTGCTGCTCATCGTAGCCCTGTAGCAAACTCCAGGAGCGGGCGTAATCGCTAATTACACGGGCAACCGCTTCGCCTTCGGTTGAAACCAAGCCTTGATTGGTCAGGGTTCGGCTTAGCAAACTCACCGCCTGCTCAAACTCTATACCACGCTCGGTCAAACGGCGTTGATTTAGGGTGTAGCCTTGAACTAAGTGGTCTTTTAGCACCTGAGTGGCCCATTTACGAAACTGGGTGGCACGCTTGGAACTGACCCGATACCCAACGGAAATAATAGCATCCAGATTGTAATGCTTGATGCTGCGTCGAACCTGCCGTTTACCCTCTTGGCGAACTACTAAGAAATCCTTAGTAGTTGCCTGCTCACTCAATTCCTCATCTTTAAAAATATTCTGTAGGTGCATGAGAACGTTTTCGGACGTAGTTGCGAACAAGCCCCCCATCTGCGCTTGGCTCAACCAAACGGTATCTTGCTCCAGCGCCACCTCGAGGTGTGCTTGCCCATCTTCGCTGGTGAATATCTGTATTTGCTGCTCATTCATGAGTACTGCCTCCCAGGTTTACATCAAACGCTTTATGTCTTTAAAACAAGCACCTCCCAAGCAAGCAGCACTCAATACGGCAGTAGTCACCTTTCCATACTAAAAGAGAGATTCAAGCGCGCCCGCAATCAGAGATTAAGTAAACCTTACCACAAAAACTGTTCATTCATACAGCAAAATATCGCTATGATTCTGCCAAGCAAAATTAGACGCTTCAACGTACAAAAAACATCACCACCATCACCATGGTCAGCAGTAGCAGGTATACCCTGGCATGAATACGGTCAGGAATGCGCCCGATCCAGGTCGACGCCAGTCGGATACCGAGCCATGAGCCTACTGCAAGTACCAGCAACGCGCGCAGATCCACATATCCCGCATACCAAGCCCCCAAAGCGGTGTCACTTGCTGACAACAACACATACGTCGCTGTGCCACTCACTGCCATGGGCAACGACAACGGGTTGGCCATGGCGGTGGCTGCCGTCATGCTAGCGCCTCTACGGCGCATGAGCGGTACGGTCATCACACTGCCGCCAACACCTAACAAGGCGGCCACCGCACCAATCAAGGTACCCGTCATCGCCGTTACTCCACGTCCCATAGGACGCACATCGCTCTCCGCCTGATGCAGAAAACCGGGCCGCAGAACGGCATCCATAATCGTGAGGGCCAAATAGCCGATAAACGCCCAGCGTACCCACTCGCCACTTAACGACACGGCCGCCGCCGCGCCCAGCACAGCCCCCATGGCGATATAGCCGACCAGCGGACGCACCAGATGCCACTGCACGGTCTGCCGTTGATGGTGGCGCCATGTGGACAGCGAAGCAGCAAATACCATCAATGCCGTCGAGGTAGCCACCGCGATATGCATGGCCGCCTGACCGGTGCCACTATCCGCCCCATGGACGGCAATCAGCAGGGTATACAGCAAAGGAACAACAACAAACCCACCGCCGAAACCAAACAACACGGTGGTCACCCCCGCCACCCCGCCACAGAGAAGCAATACGCTATACACCGGCACTCTCCTGATGAAACAAAACAGCAGGCACTATATGCTGGCGGGGATTGGCCGACATTCGCCACTCGGACAACAATCAACGCGTTTCAGCCAGGTTGACGATAATGCTCAATACGCCTCTATCAGATGTGGATCATGTAGCACGGCCCATTGTGGCCATTGGCACTGACTACACCCCTGGCACACTGCTCGACTTTCATACCCATCGCCGCGCCCAGTTTCTTTACGGAATGAGCGGCGTGATGGAAGTCAATACGGATGACGGCACCTGGATGGTGCCGCCTTATAGCGGCGTCTGGCTGCCTGCGGGCAAGCGCCATCAAGTACGCATGGATGGGGTTAGCACCCGAAGCCTGTATATCGAGCCCCACGCCGCGCCACGCGCTTCCCACAACTGTGAAGTATTAGTCGTGACGCATCTCCTACACCATCTACTGCTGGCTTCCGCTTATATACCTGCGCTCTATGACGAAAAAGGCCGTGACGGCGCTCTTGCACAACTGCTCCTATACGAACTGCAACAGACGCAAGCCCTGCCGCTGTTTGCGCCCTTACCCCATGACCCTCAATTAGCCAGCCTGTGCAGAGACTTTCTCAGCCAGCCGCACATTCACACTCTCCCCGAGGAGTGGGCCCGGCAGCTGCATCGTAGCCCACGCACCTTCAACCGCCTGTTCCGTCAACAGACCGGTATGTCCTTTGCTGTATGGCGCCAACAGGCTTGTCTTATGGCGGCTCTGCCCAGGCTACTGTCCGGCAGTTCCGTTACCCGAACCGCACTGGAGCTCGGCTACGATAGCCCTGGCGCATTCTCCAGCATGTTTCGTAAGGTGCTTGGTCAATCTCCCACCGCCTTTGTTCAGGCTGCTACTCGCCCGCAGGGGGAGTGATAAGCAGTTTGTTCAGGTGTTGGCGAGACGGTTCAGAGCATTACAGCGCTCCTGATCTGGTGCTACAGATCAACAGATGCGAGCTGTGCAAGGCCGCAATAGTGAAAAAGCACTGCTAGGCTAGAACGGATATCTACAAACTTCGCCGCTTAACTCAGCATTAGGAGGCCATAGTGAGTATCCCTCAGCCTGAAACGCTTTATTTCGACAGCGATGAAACGAACGGTTTTCCCAACTCCCCGCTGCCGGTACTGATTTACCGCCACGTCATCGATAACAGCAACGCCGAAAAAGCGGCCGAAACGTTCGAAGCTATGTTTAAACGCCATGGATGGCCGCCTGCGTGGCGCTACCACCTGTATGACTTTGATCACTTTCACTCCACTGCCCACGAGGCATTAGGCGTTTTCCGTGGGCAAGCCCTGGCACAGTTGGGAGGCCCTAACGGCAGCGAGCTGATGCTTTACCCAGGCGATGTACTCGTGCTTCCAGCAGGAATTGTGCATGCCAGCCTAGAGGCGGACGATGATTTCTGCATGGTAGGCGCCTACCCATCGGATCAAAATCCTGAAATTGAGCGCGGCGACCCGGCACAGCTTGCGGCCGCACAAGCGCGAGTGGCTTCCGTGACCTTACCAAAAGAGACACCGGTAGGCGGGCTACTAACATCACTTTGGGGGAAAGGTTCTTAGAAGAGGGCAAAGCTCAGCAATGATCCAATCGGCTCACAAATTGAGCCGATTGGGCTTTGTATTCGGCTCAAGGGGTATTTTCGAAGTGAGCATGATTGAACAGTGAAGGATTATTTTTAATAAAAGTTAAAACAAGGGCGCCGATTTAGCCTCCCTACCCTAGCAACACTGCCAGCTCATGACGTTGTTCAGCATGTTTAGCGGCGTTTTCGTTTTTCAGCTTTTCCAGATTGATTAGTTTCCAACGTACGGCGGGCAGATCCGCTGCTCGTGGGCGATCAATGGCATCGAAATCGGGTGTACCGTCATGCAAACTCTTCAGGCACCATAATCCGATAGCGCGGATGGTTACCAGCTTAAGACCAGCGCCTGCCAGTAACCGAGATACGACCTAATTCCAGGCTCGGAGGGTAAATCCGACTCCTACAACAGTTCGGTTTATGTCAGTTTGCTGGCACCAAATACGAACGAAGCGGCAGCAAGACAAAACCAGAAGAGCCACCTACTTTGAATGTATGAGTCTTCCGGAGATTAGCAATGGCTCAACTAACGGGTGGCTGTCTCTGCGGTAAAATCCGAATCGTGGCCAATGGCGAGCCGCTTCGGGTAGGTATTTGCCACTGTCTGGATTGTCGCAAGCATCACGGGGCACTTTTCTATGCGGCTGCTGTTTACCCCAAGCAAGCTGTCATTACCGAAGGCGAACCACACAGTTATCAGGGGCGCTACTTTTGTTCGACATGCGGTTCGTCGGTTTTTTCGGTAAGCGAGGAAGAAATCGAAATACATCTTGGCGCCCTTGATGCACCCAATCAGCTGAAACCGACGTATGAGCTTTGGAACATTCGACGTGAACATTGGTTGCCGCCCCTCCCTGCTGTAGAGCGATATGACCGGGTTCGGGAAGATTGATCAGGCTCTTAACGCAGCGATATTACCCAATCGCTACCGCTAGCAACATCAAATCAGGTGCCGAGCTTTGCTCTGCTGAGTGATCTCACTCAACCAATGTTGACCAACCTAATTCAGTGACTGTCGTTTAGGCCAAAAGTGATGTCTGTTAGCTCTGTTGCGATGATCACCATCGCCTTTGGTCTCTTGCTTATACTGCTTGGCGAGCGTACAACACGCGGTTATGGCTAGGCATGATGATCGCCCTGCCCGCCACATGGTTAACGGCGGTCGGGAGTAAACCGAGCAAAACGCAGATGAGTTGCGGCTCCAGAACGGGTCTGCTATTAGTTTTAGGCATAGGCTTTGGGCTTGCCATGCAGCTCCACTTTCTTGGCCAAGTGTCTGAGCCAAGCGTTTTCTGTAGCATCCCGCTCTGCATGCTCAGCGGCACCGTGTGTCTGCCTTTTTATCAACATGTACACCCAGCACAAAAGCGCCTTCATTGCTGGCAACCGCAGCGGGTGGCGACAGTGCCGTGATAGAAATTTCCTATAAGCACTCTTTTTTTATATGCTTTTTGTCGCTAGCATTTGTTGACTCGGTATTCATTTCAACCCGGGCCGTCTCGCTAAGTATAATTGGCACTATTTTTTCCACATGCTCTACATTCTTTGGAAGAGAGCTAGTGTAAAGAAAAACTCCGGATGTAATATTACCTAACGCAAATAACCCCTTTTGTATCCTGTTTTCACGCCCAACAATCTGATTAGTTTTATAATCAACCTCAATTCCAGATATTTCATTACTTTTTAATATCCCATTTGATATCATTCTTGAGACAATAGAAGGAAACTCGTCTGGTCTGATGCCTGCACCACCAGCATTGATAAGAAAGTCAACACAGTATCGCTCAGCATTTTTGGTCGTTATTTCGAACCCATCATCAAAAGATGCAGCCTTAATACAACTAATATTATTTACAAAATTAAGACGACCAGATTCTTTAGCTCTCATTATAATTTTATAGTTCGGTGAAGCCATTGGAGTTATTTTTGAAAAAAATCGATTCTTAAAATATTTAAAGAAAACAACTTTAGAATTTCTATCTAGCTTATGCCAAAGCCCCTCAGAACAAGAAGAAATCGTCTTATAAAGAATTTGATCTTCGATTGAAATTTTATGAGACTCCTCTGCATTATCATTGTGAAGAAAGGAGCTAAGTGAAAAATTTGGCATCACTTCTTTCTTAATCTTACTGGCAAACAATTTAGCTGCTTTATTCAAACTAATAGAGTCGTCTATATTAGACAGCTTCAAAACATCTTGACCAATAATTTTTTCTAAAGCGTCATTTCTATCGGATATAGGCGGGATAGTTGAAGTCCTTGAAAACATAGTAATGTGGGAATTTTTTTTATTAAGCAAAACAGCTATAGCAACATCAATAGCGCTTAGCTGATTGCCTATTATTCCAATATTAACACTATCACTTGGGATAGACGATATCACATTAGCTACAGGATAAGGAACTGAGCTATAGCTTTTATTTTTATTGAATTCCTTATAAGGATTTCTCTGACCACTCCCTATTGCAATTACAACCGACTTCGAAACAAAATACTTTCCTTTTTTAGTGGAAATTCCATATTTTTCATCAGCAGTTTTATTCAAATCCTCTGCAGTGTCTATAAAATGGTCAATGCAATTGTTTTTTAGCCTCAAAAACTGAATTGCATCAATACTCGATTCTTTCAAGAAATGACCAAATATTTCTCTTGGCACATGGGCTTTATGTAATTCATCATAGTCACTATCTTTCAGATTATATCTTTTCCTCGGTTGTTTTATCAGCCATTTATAGAAGCCATGCTTGTCATTGCTATCAATATACATTCCTGCTACTGTTCTATTAATAAGATTTGTTGTGAGATCACATTTATATACAGAGCCAGGCCCAATCTCACGATCAGGAGCTATTATAGCTATTTTTCTTTTGGTGCAATTATTTTTACACAAAGAATTAAGTAAGGCAGAACATATAGCACCTCCGCCTACTATACATATGTCGTATAAACTTTCGAGTTGATTTTTCATGAAATCCCCCTTTAACAATAACCTACGCACATTTCCCCAGACTTTCCTGGAAAAATTAAGCACCCTGCTTTACCTGACTTTAGTTCCCGTCTATGGCCATCAACATCATCGATATCAACAAAGGTACTTGGTGGAGATGGTTTGAAATTTTCTGTTTTTGCGACTATGAACCTTAAGTTATTATGATTTTCACAAGGCTTACAAATTGCTTCAATTCTAAAGCCTACCGCTAGAAAATTTTTAAGACTAATAAAATTTTTCGTTGAAATCATTGCCAAATAAGCTTTCTTATTGTAAGAATCAGCTACTTTATCGCATTCGTTAAGCAATTTCTTATGCAACCCTTCACCTCTAAAATCTGGGTGAGTCATAAAAGCTGAAAAATCCACTATATTTAATGATAGCTTTTCATTTAGTCCTGAAATACTTGATAAATTATTTTCCGATGAGGAAGATTTAAATAATATTGCGCCATAAGCTATAAGTTTTAAATCTTTAAAGACTCCAAGTGTTCTGCCATTAGGGGGGAAGTGAGACAATATAAAATCACTTTGATCGTCTTCTGGTATATAAAAGTCTTTGTCTTCCAAAGAATTTAACACCTTCTCCCTAAGTTCTAATATTTCTTTTTCATGTAAAGGTTCAAGCTCACGAACAACATATTTCATTACCTATACCTCCTCCCACAAATAATTAGATTTCACCCATTCTTCAGCTATCTTGAGCCTCTCAAAAACTTCCTCCTCAGTACTTCCTTCAAATAAAAAATTAGCTACTTCTCCATTTGTTCTTTCCATTTGAGTATAAACCTTACCCAAAACTCCTCTTTGAAAAAAACTAATTAAACCTGAAATACCACATACTTTTGGCCTTTCTATTAGTTTACCTTTATTAGGTGAAACACCAAGCTGTCCAGTTATTCGTTTAAAAACTGGAGAAGGCTGATTATTAATCCAATTCTCATAATTACCAAAGCATGCTGCAATATAGGCAAGTTTTATGTCAAAGCCATTGTAAGCAGCTTTCACATCTTCATTTACAACTCCCCCTCCAAGCCGTATAGCCACTTCGCATAAATATGTTTCAAATTTGTTGCTCATGAACCACTCTGCATGAAAAATACAATTTTTATCGTACATAAGGGCTTTTTCTAAAATCTTAACAGTTAATTCTTTAAGAATTAAATGCCTTTCATCACTCGGCATTAACATTATACTGCCTAGGGCCCCTCCATTTAAAAAATTATGGTGAGAAGAATAATACTTTGCCGTACTACAAAGCACTAAATCACCTTTTATAACGACCCCATCAACTCGATACAAATCATAAGGTATATATTCTTGAGCAAGAAATCGTGAATTAACTTCTTGGGATATAAAAGGGCCACCCCTTACTAAATTGCAATAATCTTGATGGTTCTTTATTACTGACACGCCTGAAGATCCACGGCCAAAGGGAAGCTTAAACACTAGTTTCTTGCTGAATTTATTATAAAAATCCTGCAGCTCAATCACGTTTGAAACAACACTAGACTTGGGACACGGTATACCCATACTTTTAGCATATTCTATCATTATACTTTTATCTCTATAAACTTCTGCAGTAGATGAATAAAGCCCTTCTAAGCCATTATTTTCACGCACTCTAGCAGCGCGTAACACATCTACTTCAGATAAAGCTATAACACCTTCAGCCGAATATTCTTTACATTTTTTGTCTGCAACTAATTCAACCTCATCTGAGTTTTCGTAATTAAATATTTGGATAATTTCTTTAAATATTTTTTTTGCCGCAGAGAGGTAATCTTCATTTATTATTGTCCCAGTAATTAGTATTGCATTTCCTTCCGTTGCCTCATACCAATCTTTAAGCCCAGTAGCCATAAGAACTTTTGGTGTGCATAGTAATATTTTATATTTCATCATTAAATCTCTTGTTAATTATAAATGAAGTAAAAATCAGTAATAATGCGCATGCTGTCAACGATACTGTCGGACTAAATGCTTGTGATACTCCGCCCCATGTTGCACCACCAATAGCCATGCCTCCATACATTGAAATAAGATTAATGGCTAAAGTTTTAGAGCGTAAGTTATCAGATGTAACTGTCTGTGCTCTGGCATTAATGGTAGCTATATGCCAAGGAGTTAAAGATCCAAACATTATAGAAATCGCATATAAACCTAACAAACCAGATACATGTGGACTTATTAAACATATAGCTGAAAATCCTAACATTGATAATCTAAGTAACCATATTTCAGATAATTTTTCTCGTATTGCTGGTGCCACTAAAGTGCCACCTATAGCACCAATTCCGGTAAGAGCCATTATGGTTCCAAAGCTGGTGGCTCCAGCATTAGTGTTAGCAATCAACACAGGAAGTAGGCTCCAAAATCCATTGGCGCAAATAAAACTTAAAAAAGTTATAAAAAACAGATTCAATGCAGGCTTATATTTTATTATTTTACTATATGTGACCAATAAGCCATCGTTATCATTAATTGGTGCAACTTCATTTTTCCTCCACTTATAGAGAACTATAGCAAGAGGAAACATCAATATAGCATTGAATAAAAAAATAGATTTTATACTGATAATTGAAGTTAAAAATCCTGCTATAGCCGGCCCAAGTGATCGACCTACATTGAAGCTCAAACCATTTAAAAGAGCGGCATTTTTTATTTCCTCTCTTGGCACTGCTAATGAAACAGCAGCTTGCCAAGCAGGCCATATAAGAGCAGAAAAACAATTTAAGGTGAAAACGAATATCAATAATGTTAGCGGCGAAACTGAAATAAAATAAAATGTCAGGAACGAGTATATTAAAATAGTACTAACTGCACCCAGAATAGAAAAAAGAAGATAAGATGATTTTTTCATTTTATCTGCTATATATCCTGCCCATAATGCTAGAAGAAACACCGGTAAGGTAGATGAAGTTTGCACAAGCCCAACTAAAAAGTCTGAGTCCGTTAATTCTGTCATATGCCAAGCAACAGACATAGTTGTCATCCACATGCCTATGTGCACTAATGTATTTGATAACAACAGCCTTTTGTACTGCTTAAATTTTAATGGCGACAATAATTTGCTGCCACTTAACTTTCTGATTTTCATGCGATTATTCCCGTGAGCAGCATTAAACTATAAACTATATAGTTTTAACATTTATTTAAACTCGGAAACCTAAACACAAAACCCACACTAACAAAAATTGAAATTATAACTCCATCTCACATCATAATAATATTTAATGTATTTCAACTAAGATCTTAAAAGCAACCACATCATTAAATACAAACAATTCTCATATGACAACTGTCCGATGAGACAGTTGCACAAAAAGAAATAACGAGTAATATTCTATATAAGTAACAATGGAACTAATACATGTTTAAATACCCGGTAAATCTGAGCAGTTCACTTTTTGGAGTTACGACCATTTCTTCATGTTACAATGATATGCCGCATCACATTCTTAATGAGATATACCGCTCACGAAAAAATATATTTATTGAAAGAAAAAAATGGGATATTGAAAGCTATAAAGGTGGCGACTTAGAGTGCGATCAGTATGATGAAGATGATTCATACTATATTTATATATTAGATAAAAGCGACATATCTGGCTGCGTAAGACTTCGCCCCTCTACATCTCCTACACTTATGACCGGCTCCTTAAAGCGACTAAAAAATCCGCTTTTTTTCAAGGCTAAAAACTCGAAAAGCATGTGGGAGGCATCACGTTTTTTTATCACTCAGGATAGTGTAACTAATGATAAAATAGGCGGAATTGACACAAGAACTTATGCCCTTTTTATAAGTATGATTGAGTTTAGCATGGTTAAAGGTTTTATGAGCTATGAAGTTGTAGTTGATGCGATGATGATGCGTATTTTAAGGCAGTGTGGATGGCCTCTTAAGATTATTAGTTCAGACATAGGCTCCTTAAATGAAAAAATTTATTATGGAACTCTACAATGCAACATAAAAACACTTAACAACATATTATGTATTGCGTATAAAAAAAAGAACATGAGATAAATCACCAACCAAGGACCCTAAATTAAATTAAGCTGGAGAGCTTTTGTCATCGCCTGCCTAATATTTATGGAGTTCATTTTTTTTATTATATTTTGCGCATGAAATTTAATAGTTCTCTCTGAGACTGACAATATCAAAGCAATCTCACCATAAGATTTTCCCATAGCAACCCAGTGCAAACACTCAATTTCTCTTTCTGTTAAACGTGGATAAGTTTCTACATCTTCAACCACTGGGCGTTGCTGATGTGCTATATAGCTAATAATAGATATTAGGTCAGAGTGTTTTTCTATCAGCTCAAGAAATTCCGAATCATCTTGACTAGCAGCAAAATGCATTGAGCCAAAAGCGCATCCTGGATCGTGTACGGGAATAGTAAAACCCTGTTCAATACCATATTGGGCTGACAAGTCAAAAATATGTTCTGAATTATTGCCTTTTCCTTTTACCTGTCCCCAAAAAAAAGCGGTGGAGGTTCTAAATGAGTGGTTAATTACAGGGTCTTTACGAAACAGGGCGTGAGACTCGTAAAGATCTACCCAATCTTTGGGGTAGTTTCCCAGAATGATCGCTTTATCGGCTTCTGAAGGCCGCCTTCCCACATAAACATAGCTAAAATAAGTAATTCCGATTTTTTCAAAAGCCCAAGAAAGTACATCTTTATACTCAGACTCTCTTTTACTGATATTGTGTTTGACTTCAGCAAGAAGATAAACGTCATTCTCACGCATTTTTCACCCTCTTTTTAAAATAAAGAATCCGCTATCTCAGCAGATCCATCTTGTGTATTTCCCTCATGCCGCTTCCTCTAGAGCATGGATAATACAACTTACCGATGCTGTAGGTAGCAGGCTTTGAGCTCATCATATGCCGGATAGTAACTACAATTTACTTTCTGAAAATTTAACTTTGGTAGTAATTTTGGCTAGTTGTCGGATCTCGAATCATTGACTACCCGTTTGATAAATAGCTTATTCTATTTGGTCTTGACTTCTTTCATCACTGTAAACGGTGATTAATGATGCAGTGCCTTCTAAGGAATATGGTAATTATACAGCTAATAATAGCGTTTGAGGTCCTGCCTGTTAGAGATCTTCGCGATATACAGCATCAGCCGACAAATTGCTGATGCGGTTGCTGAGCCGTTACACCATCCCTTTTGTTGGCTCTCGGTCGCTCCATGTGGATGTAATATTCATTAGCTATTTTGTATCTCAAGCTTCAGGGTGAAACTACTAAGCTATCTATATTTTGAGGGAGAGCGCCATAAGCCCCTTGGTTTCATAACGCTAGGAGTACAAATATTCGCGAGCTGAAGCCCACTCCCACGGGAGCTACCATCAGGCTGTCAGAGTTAATCCCACACTTAGTGCCGAAGAACCTAGGTAGTTTTCACTAACTCAGGGGCGATCACACTTTAATAACTACAATCGCCACTACAAGGTGCCACCCACTGTTCACCTCAGGAACCCGAATAAAACGTGCACTGCCCACCGCCGGTTAGCTTATGAAGGCAGCCTTTTTCCAACAGCTCCGCCAAATCCTGTGTTGTGGTGGCTTTATTACCTTGGCCAACGATTGCTACTTGCGGGCGTTTATACCTTGCTCAAACTCCTCCCCTGTCGTAACTAACAAACGGTTAGCAGCTTAAACTTGTGTTCATTCAGTATCGTAATAGCATGGCGCTGCCAGAAGGTGGTTTTCATAAGTACACGGACGATCCTTAACAGCGTCGCCCCTTGGAGCGTGTGTCCAGAAACCACAACAACCTAGGGGTAATAGTGCATCATCACAATCGGCGGCGGCTAAATGCTCCATCAGCGCATCTAAGTCGCTATCGCAGTTTGATTGCACCACTACTTGACCGCCTCCAAGACTGGATATCATGCACGACAGCCCAGCGATGTTACTGCTATAATGGTTACTATCGATCTGTTCTAGGAGCATTGTGATGGTTCGCAAGACCCCAACTAATAAAGTCACTGTTTCCCGAGAGCGTATTGTGCGTGCAGTCGCCAGCTCAAGCGCGATAGAAACAGGTGAGCGCACGGCAGCGGTTGAGAAACGACTCAAGTCTCGTTCGCGTCGTTTTGCTAAATTGACCTTGGCTTTTTGAGACTGTCCGCAGTCTATCTAACCCTTCTTACTGCGTCTCCAAAACATCTCGAATCAATCGTTCAATAAACTGATAGTCACCATCTCGCCCGGCCTGAATCGCTTTGAAATAGTAGTCTTTATGCTCATTCCATAGGCTGTAATCCAGTGGTTGAGCACCTGCTTTGACGACCATCACATCCAGCAGCAAGCGTGATATACGCCCGTTTCCCTCTCGGAATGGGTGGATCAGTATGAACTCAACATGCGTTTCGGCAAGAAATGCGACCAGTTGTTCGTCACCCATCTCCGGTAGTTCAGCAAAGCGCGAGAGACACTGATCCTCGAACTCTTTTGTCAGTCTTTGGATCTGTATAGGCGATGCAAACCGAATATTTGGTTTGGACATATCAACAGTTCGATATTGGCCCGCCCAACGATACACATTGCCCAGCCAAGCTCGATGCCACTGGCAAATCGCCTGGAAAGTGAGCATTTCGGGGAAGGCGTCAAAAACCTGTATATAGAGAGCTTCGAGCAGCTCCGTTTCTGCAATATTCATCTCTGTTGGGCTAGTGATTCCAACGAGATTACCCAGCACCCTATTTTCCGAGCCAGGTTGGTAGTCGCCTTCGCTACCAGAAACAACATAGCGACTCATAAGGGTGACCACCAACTTCTTGTATATCTCATACCCCCTTCCCTAAGATTCCGTTTGATCTCTTCGTTCGCCATGCTGCTCCCAGTAAGCATACGCACAAAATACAAAAGGCCGTTCAATGCACTGAGCATCCTTAATGAGTCTAGCCAATCACCATCCTAAGTGATTATCTCACCCCCTCAATTGTAGCAGGCGGCTTGCGTTCTCCCCTCTGCCTGATAGGCTATTAAAGCCATTAGGCCAAACACTGAAGCGCTAACTTATGGATTCAAAAAAGTCAGACCACTAAGCCGCAACAACTTTGCTTTCTCGTTGTTGCGGCAGCCTGCTTAAACCACTTCCTTAAATGTAGGCCGCCGCCAAATAATCTTATTTGCGCGGAGGTTTTATCGTGCCTATTAAAAATCCTCGGCTGTGGACTTACAGCCTGCCGGTAGCGCTGGTGCTACTGGCTCCTTTTAATATTCTAGCATCGCTCGGTATGGACATTTATCTGCCGATTTTGCCTGCTATGCCGACAATTCTCGGAACAACGCCCGAGGTAGTGCAGCTTACGCTTACCCTCTACATGATTATGCTAGGTGTAGGCCAGATTGTCTTTGGGCCGCTTTCAGATCGTTTTGGCCGGCGCCCAATACTAATTGGCGGGGTATTAGTATTCGCTGCAACTTCATTGGCACTCGCGGTTACCACTTCAGCTTGGCTTTTCGTTTTACTACGGCTAGTACAAGCAGTTGGGGCAGCTGCGATGCTGGTGGCCGTTTTCGCAACAGTACGCGACGTTTATGCGGATACTCCCGAAAGCGCAGTCATCTATAGCCTAATGAACGCGATGTTGGCTTTCGTTCCCGCGCTCGGCCCAATTGCAGGAGCCTTAATTGCGAGATATTTCGGCTGGGAAGCCATATTCCTTGCCCTTTGTATCTCAGCACTCATAGCACTGCCATTCGTATTACCGAAATGGCATGAAACCAAGAGGACTAGAACACAAGCTAGCGGAGCAAGCTTTGGTATCGTACTTAGGAGTTTTTACTTCTGGACTTATACACTGGCTTTCGGCACCGCAATGGGCTCGTTCTTTGTGTTCTTTTCTACCGCCCCGCGGGTACTCATCGAAGGGGCAGGCTTCTCTGAACTGGGTTTCAGCTATGCCTTCGCTACAGTAGCACTCGCGATGATCGGTACAACACGCTTTGCCAAGCGCTTCGTGGCTCGCTGGGGAATCCCCGGTTGCGTGACTCGAGGCATGCTAATACTACTTTTCAGTGCGAGTTTGCTTGGGCTGGGCCAGATCTTCCTAACTCCCAGCTTTTGGTCTTTCGTGTTACCCATGTGGCTGGTTGCGGTTGGCATCGTATTCACAACATCGGTGACAGCCAATGGAGCACTACATGAATTCAGCGAGATGGCAGGCACTGCGGTCGCCCTACACTTCTGCGTTCAGAGCCTCATAGTCGGCGTTATAGGCACGAGTGCTGTGATAGCGCTAAATGGTAGTACTGCATGGCCACTTATCGTCTATACAGGCGGCATGGCAGTGATTACGTTGGCTGCGCTTATAGGATTAACGCGGTATAAACAGCTGAGGTAGGTAGTACGCTCTTATTCGGTGGCGATTCAGCGCTTAATAGCAACGATCGCCACATCCACTGTTCGCTCAAGCAGCACTGGGCAGCTTGCAAAGGCAGCCTTTTTAGGGTCGGCAAGCCTGCAACCACATCAGAAGAGGTAATGCTAAGTCGAATTTACTCTCCTATCAGATAGCCATGCATTGCAATAACAGAGAGAGCTAGAGTTCCAATTCCCAGCAAAGCCCAATAGCTCATTACAAAATCTGCCGCCCTCCGAACCTCGACTTTCCAATCAGTCCCTTGGTCATGTAACGTGCTCGAGTTATGTTCCATATCATTATCCATTGCTCTCAATCATTCCAATTCAAAATCTTAGCATTACATGTTTATGACTGGCATTCTTTCAATAATTGCCTTCCTACCTTATTGAGCGGCTGCTTTTTTGGCCAAAAGGCAATTAGGTTCCGGTTACGTCGGGGAGTTAACGGCCGGATCACAACATTGGCTATTGGCTTGCTGTTTAACGCCAAGGTAGGAACCAAACTCACACCGACACCGCCAGCTACCATCTGCAATAACGTGCGCGTGTCGCGTACCCAAAAATCGACCTGGAAGGTATCAACCTCTTCCAACGAGTAGGCAAATATTTGCTGGATCAGCGCTTCACAACCGCCTGACGACATAACAAGAGGGTGCTCCGCTAGTTCCGCCACCGTCACGCTAGCTTGCCTACTGAGTGGATGGCTTTCAGGCAGCACGGCAACAATCTCATCCTTCTTTAATAGCTGCCAATCAAAGTGCTCACGCCAGTAGGTTGGGTTCAACTGAGTGACATCGGTTGTAACCCCCATGTTGATCACGCCGCTTTCCACCCACTCTTTTATCTCCTCCTCCATTCCTTCCAGAACAAGGCTGACGGCATCCGGGTAACGGCTCGTAAAGCTCGCAAGCAAGGGAGACAGCCAGCCTGCTAACGCGCTAGGGATAACACCTACTTTTAGCGTTTCATCCACGTCACTATGAAACTGTGCGAGTTGCTGACTTAGTACCTGAAGCTCACCAACAATCTTCCTGGCACTAGTAAGCACTAACTCTCCTAGCGCGGTGGGTACCAAGCCTTCTGGGCTTTTTATGATCAGCGGGCCACCCGCCAGTTTCTCAAGTGCATGCATGGAATGACTCACACCCGACTGACTGACGCCAAGGCGAGTTGCCGCACGTGTATAGGATTTATCATCCGCTACTGTAAGCAAAACGCGTAGCTGAGAAATAGATATATCCGCCCCCCTAATCATTCTTCAACCTCATGCTCTATATGAGTTGGATTAATTTTACATGCCACTGGCTAAAAAAATAGTCTAATAAAAAGTAAACCCTTGGAGATGAGAAATGAGTTATATCTACATGCACCCTTCTATCAGCGATGCTACAAGCATATATCATATCGCCCAAAAAACCCCACAGCTAGACAGCTATCCAGAGTACTTTTACTTACTATGGTGTCGAGATTTTAAAAACACTTCCCTTGTAGCTAAGAAAAGAGAAAATATTGCTGGCTTCATCATAGGGTACTTGCGTCCAGATGATCCGCAGACTCTTCTTCTCTGGCAACAGGCCATGAGTAAAGAAACAATCAATAAGGGCATAGGCATCAAGCTCCTATATAACTTGACCAAGCAGTGCAGCTTAAAAGGCACTCGGTTTATAGAAGCTACGATTGACCCAAGTAACAAGGGAGCAGAAAAAACTCTCAAAGGAATATCTAAACTATTTAATACTAAAATTTCAAAGAAGGATATTTTCGATGAAAATTTATTTTCAACCAATCATCATAAAGAAGTACTAGTTAGAATAGGACCACTAATGGAGGAAAATCAGCCATGAACGTCATGACACCATCTGAAATAAAAAACAACTGCATCGTCTTAAAAACAAAATCATTTAAAAGCACACGAATAATTACAAATGAATATAACAGCCTACTCTCCATTCATGACACAACCATACATAAAGATGAAGTTTTAGAGCTATGTTATAGGAACAATGAAGAATATGTCTATATTATTGAAGGCGAAGGAGAAATATATGACTACAATACCCAAGAGCATTATAAGCTAGAACCCAACACTATCTACCATGTCAGGAAAAATGATAAGCATAGATTAAAAGCCATAACAAACATAAGAGGAATTTGTATATTTACTCCCGCTTGCAGGGGAGATATAGAGCATGACGAATATGGTTCTTATTAAACAGGCTTTTCATGAGCATAACATTTTCTTTAATCGCAATGTGCCTTCTGGGGCTTACTCATTTTATTAATGGGCTAGTGTCTGAACATTATCCTCCCATACGAATTGCCTTATATACGCATATCGGTGGGTGCATAATTGGTCTTGGCTGCGCATTAGCACTTTCTGACTGGCATATAGAAGCAATCCTATGGGGCATGCTAGCTGGGACAGGCTCGGCTCTCGGAGCGTTACTTTTATATCGAGGTCTCTCCATAGCCCCATTCGGTATTGTAGTGCCTGTAAGTGCAGTTTCCATGGTAATGATTTCACTCGGTCTGTCATTTATTTTTCTAGGCGAGCAGCTCAATATATGGATATGGACAGGCGTGGTAATCGCATTGCCAGCGATATGGCTAACTGCCGGAGGAAAAGCTTTCACTTATGTATTAGGGCAGAAAAAAGCAGGGGCTGGCTTAATACTAGGAGTAGGAGCGGGTATAGGTTTTGCACTACAGCTGCATTTTCTAGGACAGATACCAGAGCAAGCTGCCTTTTATGGTATTGCATTATGCATGCTAAGCGGTGGCATATGCCTCCTCCCCTTTTGTTCTCGCAAAAGTTCCAACCGTAAGCACTATGCATTTTTTGCTACTGCCGCGGGAGGTATCAGTGCGTTAGGGCTTACACTCTATGCATTATCTCGCGAAGGGCAACTCGCAATTGTAAGCATTATGATTGTGTCGATGTATCCTCTGATACCCGTGATTTTTGGCTCAATGATGCGCAAGGAAGCTATAAGTAACACCAGTAAAATTGGTATAGGGCTATCCATTGTAGCGACGATGCTGATTGTGGCGGGAACACATTAAATGCTTGCTAAAAGCGTCCCCTGAAGAGCCTTCAATGTTTCCCCATTCGCATCTTTCCAGGCAATCCGCCCGTTTGAAGCACCACCAACCAATACGCCAGCGGCAGTAGAAGGAGAAGAAAACCGAAAATCCTGGGTGAATATCAACCTTCCATTTTGCGGCGCTAGGACGCCACGCTCTTGCAGCAGTTGGCGCTGCTCGCGCATGTAGTCATGGATGGAAAGAGTCTCCTCAGCACGTGCCAACGAGCCTTTGAGTACCACAAAGCCATCGGCGACTTCTCTACCCATGCCTTCAGCCCCACGTTCGTTGAGATAAAGTGTCAGCGGCGGCTCGACTCGCTCTGAAGATGACGCGGCGGCTTGGCTGCTAGCTGCTTCAAACGCATCAATGCCTAATAGCGGAAAAATCACCAGCATCTCGGCTAAGAACCACTCGGCGTCGGCACGGTCGGCTTCAGAAAGCGGGGGCGGTGCCGGAAAGATGCCGTTGTCTAGCGCCCACTGGTTAGCGGTCTTCGCCAGAGCTAATAGACCTGCTTCTAGATAACGCACGTTGGCTTTGTTTAAGCCTTCATTGGTGCTAGTGAAGGCAACCACCCGCGTCCAGAACTCCTTTCCCGATACATGCTGCTTGATACGCTCCCCAAGTGCATCGGCTTCACCTACGTAAAGCTTGGAAGCACCGTCTTCCGTTTGACCGGTGAGCACATACACGCCCGGCTGCGCCATTTCGCTGCGGGCCAGCGCACGCTCAAGCTGTGAGCGATTAGCCACCACTGCCCTGCCCGTCCAGCTGGATTTCTCGACTACTCGCAACCCTTCAGGGATGCCATCAGCTAAAAAGATGCGAATGGAGGTCGGGCGGGGTTGGGTAGGTGTCATGTTGATTCCATACTGAGGAAGGGGTTAATTAGCGGTCCAATGATTCGATAAAACCTCTGCTTGCTGCAGTATTAGCTCCACAGCTTCTGGAGCCTGATCGGGCGGATACTTGTAGCGTTGTAATGTGCGGCGTACCAGAATCCTCAGCTTCGCCCTTACACTTTCCCGCACCTGCCAATCGACGGTGGTAGATTTGCGTAGCTTTTCTGTGATCTCGACGGCGATGGCTTTCAGGATTTTGTCGCCCAGTTCACGCACCGCACTTTCGTTGCTGGCCAGGGCGTCGTAAAAGGCGACCTCGTCCGAGTTCAGGCCAAGAGCAGCATCCCGCTCCAACTCCGCCTGAAACTGCTTGGCCATCGCGATCAGCTCTTCAATGACCTGCGCCGTCTCAATGCCCCGGTTGTTGTACCGACGCAGGGTTTCCTGCAAACGGTCCGCATACTTCTTCTCTTGAACAACGTTGTTGCGGGTCTTGGCTTTGATGTCATCTTTGAGCAGCTTTTCTAAGAGCTCCACGGCGAAGTTCTTATAGGGCATCTGACGAACGTCTTCCAGAAACTCGTCAGAGAGCAGGCCGATATTGGGTTTGTCCAAGCCGCATAAGGCGAAGACATCGGTAACGCCTTCGGAGACCAGCGCATTGTCCAAAATCTGCTTGAGAGCGGTATTCTTCTCTTCCTCGGTGAGCTTCTTGTCAACGCTGGTGAACTTGGTGATTGCGGTCTTCACCTGGGATAGGAACGCCACTTCTTTCTGCAGGTCTTGTGCTGCATCGAGAGTCGCACACAGGGAAAACGCTTTATTCATGGCCAGGACAGTATCCAGGAAGCGTTTCTTGCCATCTTCAAGGCTAAGCACGTAGTTGGCAGTGGGTATCAGCCATTTGTGTGGTTCAACATCGAACCCTCGGTAGTCAAAGCCGTTGCTTTTTGGGCTGGGGGCGAGCATGCCGTGGATGATATCCAGCTTCTCTACCAGGATGGCGTAAGCCTCTTCGGCGCTATGGGTAGGCGTTCCCTTACCCTTGGCGTCGGTGTAGGTTTTCAGAGCCTGTTTTAGCTCATTGGCAATACCGATGTAGTCCACCACCAGGCCGCCGGGCTTATCTTTGAACACGCGGTTGACCCGGGCAATGGCCTGCATAAGGTTGTGGCCCTTCATGGGCTTGTCGACATACATCGTGTGACAACAAGGAGCATCGAAGCCGGTGAGCCACATATCCCGCACGATCACCAACTTGAGCGGGTCGTTGACGTCTTTAAAGCGTTTTTCAAAGCGCTTTTTGGTTTTCTTATTGTAAATGTGCGGCTGTAGCAACGCCCGGTCAGAGGCAGAGCCAGTCATGACAATCTTGATCGCACCTTTCTCTGGATCATCGTCGTGCCACTCCGGTCGAAGTGTCACCAGCGCGTTATAGAGATGCACTGCAATCTCCCGGCTCATTGCCACGATCATGGCTTTGCCAGCAATGGTACTGGAACGGGTTTCAAAGTGGTTTACCAGGTCTTCTGCGACCTGTTGTAAGCGCGGGCCGGAACCCACCAGCTTTTCCAAGCGGCTCCACTCACCCTTGGTTTTTTCACGGTTGCCAACGTCCTCTTCGTCTTCCACTACTTCATCAACCTGGGCCGAAAGTTCTTCAATCTGATCACGGTTGATGTCCAGCTTGGCCAGACGTGACTCATAGAAGATGGGCACCGTCGCCCCATCGTCGACGGCATCCTGAATGTCGTAGATGGAAACGTAATCGCCAAATACGGCGCGGGTGTCTTTGTCTTCGCTCTCAATGGGGGTGCCGGTGAAACCTATAAACGAGGCGTTAGGCAGGGCATCCCGCATATGACGGGCGTAACCGTACTTGTAGGTTCCGTCTTTTTTAAGGGTTGCTTTCAGACCGTACTGGCTACGGTGGGCTTCATCAGAGATCACCACAATGTTGTGACGGTCGTTGAGAATCGGGTGGCCAGACTCATCGTTCAGCAGGACAAACTTCTGCACTGTGGTGAAGATAATACCGCCCGACTCCCGCTCCGAGAGCAGCTGACGCAGGGTATCTCGGTCATCCGCCTGTACCGGCTCCTGCCTGAGCAGTTCTCGGGCGGCGCTGAAGGTGGCGAACAGCTGGCCATCAAGATCGTTGCGGTCGGTCACGACGATCAGCGTTGGGTTGTGCATCGCCGGTTGCTGCAGCAGCTTGCCTGCATAGCAGGCCATCGAAATGCTCTTGCCCGAGCCCTGGGTATGCCACACCACCCCAGCTTTCTTGCTGCCGGGATGAACCTCATCGCCATAGACCGCACGCCTCTCTCTGGCATGGAAGCCTTGTTCCGGCGCCTGGGCGGCAATGACGGTGGCCCGCACCGCTTCACGCACCGCATGAAATTGATGATAACCTGCAATCTTCTTGATCAGCTTGTCTGCGTCCGTCTCGAAAATCACAAAGTAGCGGATGTAATCCAGCAGCAGTTCTCGATCAAAGAACCCCCGCACCATGGTTTCCAGTTGCCACTCCAGCAGAGGCTTGTCGTCCTCGTGCTTGAGGGTACGCCAGGGCATATAGCGCTCTTGGCTAGCAGTGAGGGAGCCTACCCGGGCCAGGTAGCCGTCACTAATCACCACCGCTTGGTTGTAAACGAACAGATCCGAGACTTCCTCCTTGTAGGTCTGAATCTGGTTGTAGGCATCCCAGATATCCACATTTTCGGCGCTAGGGCTTTTCAGCTCTAACACCGCCAACGGCAGGCCATTGATAAAACAGATTACATCCGGACGGCGCAGCTGCTTAACTCCCCCGATGGTGAACTGATTGATGGCCCTGAAGCGGTTAGCAGACAGTTCGCTAAAATCCACTAAAAAGACCTGATCATGAACCACTTTATCGTCGCGCTTATACTCTACCGGCACGCCGTCCAGCAGCAGGCGATGGAAGGCCCGATTGTTGACGACCATATCCAGGCTTTCGGGTTTGCGAACCACGGCCACCGCTTGCTCAATGGCACTCTGGGGCACGTGCGGGTTGATGCGGACAATGGCCGCTTCGAGATCCGCCAGTAGCAACACCTGCCGGTAATCCGCCCGCTCTGGAGCGTCACCCTCTGGGGCAAGATCCGGCCCATGGGCGATTTCCCAGCCGCCTTCAGCGAACCATTCCAAACAGTGTTGCTCTAGGGCATCTTCAGTGATCACTGCGTGTCGTCTCCTAGCATGTAGGCCTGCTGCGGATGATTGGGCTTGGTTGGGTACTTCAACCGTAACTTTCTTGATTTAACCATGGGTTGCAGGTATCGCTTTCGCAGAGACTCCGCCGAACGATTGAGCAACTGTTCCAGCTCCTCAGGACGAAGCGGTTGGCGTTCGCACAGGGCCAATATTACGGCCTCAACGTCAGATCTTGGTGCTTTTTTTCTTTCCGCAATTGGCCGAGCAAGATCCTGTAGTTCTGCCAAAGGTCCAGAGCTGCTCTCCAAAGGTCCGGACCTATTATTCAAAGGTCCGGACCCAAGCTCCGGACCTTTGGAACTTAACGTCTCATCAGCACCATTCTCACGCAGCAGGTCATTAAACCGTGCGTCCGGAAGGAAGTAGACAGACCCACGTCCCGCGCCCTCTCGCTCAATCAACCCTTTCTCCACTAATCCCGACAAAAGTGTTGTCAGATCCCGAGGATGTATATCGAGGATCGACATCATCCGTCCATGATCCACGGTTGTTTCAATCTTGGCTGTGATAAGCACTAGCCTCTCACGGTCCGTCAGTTGTGAGAAAGTCTCTTCTCCAAGAACCTGTTGAAGCTTCTCCAGGACCTCTTCTGGCACCAAGCTCAACATGTGGAGCTCAAGCAGGGTCTGATCACTGGGACTATCTGCCTCCCGAAGAACCGGCTCACGCCAGTGCTGACTAACCCACCCCTGGAAAATCTTTGGAAGACCTGATCCAGCATTCTCACCGAGACCAATAAAGCGGAACATATCTTGGAGCAGACGATTCCGACAGTCGCTGTTGCCACCGACCCGTGCAATATCTCTTGGAACTCGCATAAGTCCGGGGTTTCGAAAGCCAAACATGTCGGGTCTTTTTACGACCAATACAGAGGCACGGCCAGAGAAGTCCGCGTGAACCAGCGTATTAACCAGCGCTTCACGCAGCGCTTTGTGCACAGAGGTGTCGTCTTGTCGTTGATCACCCTCGAGCAGGAATGGGATTTTCAGGTCTGTCGTCAGCTTACGTATCACTCGCCTATAAAAATCGAAAACATTGCCCGACCACGATCCGTCCAGTGTTAATCGATCAACCCAGCGAAGTTCCGCCTTTGGCTCCGGCCGTTCCTGGTAATCCAGCATGTAGTTGGGGAAGGCTTCCTTGATTGCGGTCAGGTGGCCAAACATCAGCAGGCCAGCCCGTGTCAGCCCAGAGCGCCCGGTTTCGCGATCCCTACGCCAACCGCCAATGCGATACAAAAACTCTTGCGCATCCAGCTGGTTCCAGGGATGGTCGGGCTGTCGGTTGATGTACATCTGGCGATATTGGTTAAAGCTGTCTATGTCCAGGTCATCCAGCCCATAGCCTTGCAATGTCTCACCGTCGCGGGTGTCTTCCACTTGCTCAGCTAACATTCTGCGGACGGATTCCTCACTCTGCAGTTGATCGGTACTGTTAAAACGTTTGTAGGTGCCGAGCAGAGGGTTGCCCTTGATGTATACCGGTCGCTGTTTACGGGTAGCCTGAGGCACATGCACATGGATAACTGAGTGGCCATCAATGTCGACAACCTTGACCCACCGGTCGCGCAGAACGCAGGAACTGACCTTTTGTGGATTATTTAGCCCTGTCCACAACTCGTCGATCACCTTGCTCGGGTTTACAATGCCGGATAGCTCGAATTGCCCGGCTGATTGCTCCCTGATACCCAGAAACACATCGCCGCCATAAGTATTAGCGAAGGCGCTATAGGTTTCCCAGAAATCCTTTGGGAGCTTGCCCTTACCGTCTTGGCCGGCGGCCAATTTGCATTCGACATCGACGCTTTCTTTCAGTGCGGCTATGTCCTCTACTGAATAGATCTCAATCATAACGGAGCATGATCCTCAGCGCCCTTTCTAGAACATCAAGTTGTTATTTGATGGAATGCGGCAAGCCGCCTTGTAAATTGTTCGGCTGGGGACTTTCTTCTAACAGCTGCGGCGGTGCCCCTGGTTCCACCAATCCCTTCAGGTACCTTATCCAACTGCGCGTGGCCATCAATTAAGGTAAAAATGCGTACTTGTTGTTCAGCCATGACCGCTCCTTGTCGTTGAGTAAAAACCGGCGATTTTCTAACCCACCAATGCCAAAATCAGTTGCCCGCAATGAGAATGCCTCTTACTCCGCTACCCTTTATTAAATCAGCCTTGCGGACACATCCCAATCTAAGAATCTAAGCGTTTGCTTTCTCGCTTTCATTTTGGGCTGTTGATATATCGAGTATGTTTGAAATCACCAATTCTTGAGCGTTCTGAGGATATTTATGTTTGCGAAGCAAGGCGCGGGCTTTGACCTTTATCTCAGCTTGAATTGATTCTCTGTCTTGCCAGTCTACCAGCTTCCGAGCTGCGAGCAGTTTTGACAGTTCTTTCGACAGAGCAGTTAGAGAGCTATGATCAAACCCCTCGGCCTCTTTCGGCTGGCAGAGCAGATCCGTGACGGACTGGAACTCTCCTACATAGGGTTCAGGCGGAGATATTACAGGAGCTGTAGGCGTCTCATCATCTTTTGCCGCCTTTTTCAGAGCTTTCTTACTAGCTTGGGCTGCTCGATTTTTTTCAGCATCAGTCATGAATGCGTTGCAATAGTCTGCGGCACCAATCAAATCAGGGAATAAGCTGGCATGATGTACGTTCATACGCCGCAGATGACGTAAACACTCCTGCTGCATTTCATTCTTAATGTAAATTTTGCAAATGTAGCGTGCCAATATCCCTGGCTCTTCACTGCTTGACGCGTTTTTCAATGCATCGATAGGGAAATCGTCACCCCACAACACTTCCGCTAATTTGTTTTCTATCGTTGAGTCTTCAGGTGCAAAGGTAAACAACCCTGCTTGACTTACCAGGCGGCCGTGGTCATCTTTTCGAGGTTCGAAAACCCTTATGTCAGGGCATACCTCTTCATCGGCAATAAACGACTTATTCAGTACATAGATGGCCCTGTACGGGTTTTCCTTTTCGTCTTTTCTATCCTCTTTTGAGAACGCAAAGAACAGCGCCACGTAAGGTGAATAGGTCCAGTCCAGTAAAGGCGTCATAAGACCATGGTGTTGCCCAATCGACCACAACTCATCATCCTCAACGCCCTCATCAAGTAATGTGTGGTCAGTGACACGCCCTCTAATTGCCTTACGAAACAGAGCCAAGGTATCAGAGACCAATTTCGAGGTGATAATGCCGTTCTCGGTTAAACGTCCGAGCGTTGGAGTCATGCTCCAGTCGAAGCGGCGATGTCCGCGAAAAACCAGTTCGGTTTCATGTGGATTAAAGAACGGACTCTCGAGCATCCCAACAAAATCCTGCCAACTTTCTAACCGCGTTACAGGGATGCGTCCGCTGATATCGTCAGCCAGAATGTCGAAACTAGTTTCGGGGCTTTCACTATTCCAGATTGGTACTTTGTCCCAAGTGTAGGCTTCACTCATTCGCAACGACTCCATCCGTCAGTATCTGATGCTTCAACCGTTTACCCAAGTGTTTGAGGTCAATCAAGTCTGGATCGCCATAGAGTTCTGCTTTCAAGGGACCCGTCCGGTTGTAGGTTAAAGCGAGTTTAAACATCGGCCGACACCTCAGCTTCCTGTCGTGGCCCCTTTACATCAGATACAGTGAGCTGACCAGAGAGGAGCTTGGGGAACAAGCTGTCCCTCAATTGAGTCAAAGTCAGGCTTTCAGCATTTGATTCTGATATTTTCTCTGAGAGCGGTGTGATGATTTGGCTGAATTGGCTAATTAGTGGTTCCGGGAAAGAAGGGACTTCAAGCCTATAGACATTGTTTCGGTTTAAGCCTGGTACAGCAGCATCCGTGTTCATCTCTGATAGTCCTAGCGTTTGAAGAAGGTAATACGCAAATGCTAGAGAATATCCGTTTTTGACGATTACATAGAAAGTCGTGTCAATCGGATAAAAATTGTGCGGCTCCCAATAGATGCTTCCAACAGTACCTTTCCTGCCAACTATGATTCCAGGGCCAGAAACCAAAAATTCGTTGTGTGACCCAGCTACTCCACCAGAGCCATAAACTGGGTATTTACCTTCAACTCTTGTGCTTTTCTTAAGCGCTTTGCCATAAGCTAATTCGATATTTTGGTCGAGTCGCGAGGGGTACCACCTCTCCGGAATCTCCCCCAACTCACTATCCTGCATAGTCGATGGAAATAGCTCGGCGGTGGCACGCAGCTCGGCGTAGTGCTTGGGTTGTTCGGCGCTTAACGTGACCAGCTGATTAGCCGTTTTGCCAGAAATGACCTGCATGGCGGCTAGAAGAGCGTCTTCCGCGCTGCCGCCAGCTTCTAGTGTTGCGATCTTGGCTTTGACCGGCTCGAAATTGACAAACCAGCTTTTGAACAGGGCCTGAGCCATTTGTTCGAGGGTTTGGTTGATTTGGTGGTTTGTTTCGATCTTTTTATCAATAGCATCAAGTATAGATACGACATTATTCTGAAAATCGATGGAGGGTGAAGGTACATTTAGCTTCGCCAAGTCTGACCCTCGAATACCTGCTGCTCCAGCACCCTGCTCAATAATTGCGTCTATGGCCTGCTTTCCAGCAGGGCTATCAAAATAGTAATAATAGAAAAGAGGGTTGCACTTTTTGGCACACAGGCGGCAGCGAATAAGATGAGATTCAAAAAAAACAGGCTCAGTATCATATAAAAAGATAGAGCACTTACCAGCACCTTCACGAACCAATGATTGTCTTGCGAAAAGTAAATCACCTGTTCTCAGAAACGATGTGTCAGCTTCCTTTTCTGTTAATGGGGCGCGGTCCATTGGGATACTGGTCATTCTGGGATATTTGAACAGCTCTCCCATATTCACCATCTTAACCCCCGAGCCACGAAGCTTCTTAGGCTTAGTGAGTCCGTTACGTAAAGGTATCTCAAGCAATTCTGAGAGAGGCTTAAACTTCATAACCCAGCCCCCCCAAATTCCGCTTAATCTCCGTTTCCAGCCGATCACTCTCTATAAACTGCTCCCGCAGCTGGCCGGTCAGTCTTGCCATCTTCTCTGCAAACGGCTCGCCGTCGTCTTCCTGTGCCTCAGCTCCCACATAGCGCCCAGGTGTCAGCACAAAGTCGTGCTTTTTGATTTCGTCCAGGCTGGCGGATTTGCAGAAGCCAGGGATGCCCTCGTAGTCCTCACCCCGTTGCCAAGCATGGAAAGTCTCGGTGATCTTGGCGATGTCATCATTAGTAAAGTCCCGTAGTACCCGATCCCGCATAAAGCCCAGGTTGCGGGCGTCGATAAACAGGAACTCTTTTCGACGATCCCGCTTCTTCTCATCGCGCACCATGCCGTTGGTTTTGTCTTTGGTCAGGAACCAGATACAGGCAGGAATCTGGGTATTGGTGAATAGCTGGCCCGGCAAGGCGACAATGCACTCGACTAAATCCTGCTCGACCAGGCGACGGCGAATCTCGCCCTCACCACCGCTGTTGGAACTCATCGAGCCGTTGGCCAGCAGCAGCGCCATGCTGCCGGTCGGCGACAAATGGTGGAGCATATGTTGCATCCAGCCAAAGTTGGCGTTGCCCTTGGGCGGGGTGCCATATTTCCAGCGCACGTCCTCAGCAAGGGACTCATTCCACCAATCTTTGATATTGAACGGTGGGTTGGCCATCACAAAGTCAGCGCGCAAATCCGGGTGCTGGTCGTCGAGGAAAGTATCGGCGTTTTTCTTGCCGAAGTTGAAGTCGATGCCCCGGATGGCCATGTTCATGGCGGCCAAACGCCAGGTCGTAGGGTTGGATTCTTGGCCGTATACGGAGATGTGCTTTTTCTGCTCGCTGGGGTCGTACTGCTGCTCTTTGGCGTGCTCTTCAATGAATTTATCACTAGAGACAAAGAAGCCGCCTGACCCCATGGCCGGGTCATACACACGACCGGAATACGGTTGCAGCATTTCGACAATCAGGGTGACGATGCTCTTGGGGGTGTAATACTGGCCACCCTGCTTGCCTTCCGCTAGGGCAAACTGGCCGAGGAAGTATTCGTACACGTGGCCAAGGATGTCTTTACTCTGCAAGCTCAGCTTCTCACCTTCAAAAACAGGCTTGGTAAATGAGGTGTCAGAGAAGGTGTTGATCAGGCCCAATAGCTTGTCATTATCCAGTTGGTACTGGCTGATGCGGTTAAGAATGCCTTTAAGCTTGTCATTGCTCTTTTCAATCTCTTCCAGGGCGTTGTCGATCAGCCAGGAAACGGAACGCAGCTTTATCTCATTACCGGCATCGCCTTGCCACAGCACACTCCCCACGGGCAGCACGGCTTTCTCTTTCAGAGTGCTCCAACGGGCCGGCTTGGGCACCCAGAACACGTTGGCTTCACGGTAGTAATCCAATACTTCCAGCTCTTCGAGCAACGCTTGCTGGTACTCTTCGTCGCTGTTGAAGTCATCTCGGGGTAAGTAATAGATGTTGTCGTCGCTGTCATTCTGGAACAGTTCCAGCAGTTCTTCCTGACGCTCTTCGAAGGCGTCGGAGACGTATTTCAGGAAGATCAGGCCCAGCACCACGTGCTTGTAGTTGGCGGCATCCAGGTTAGCGCGCAGTTTATCAGCGGCTTTCCAAAGCTTGTCGTCCAGGGACTTGAGGAATTGCTGTTCCGTGCTGTTCATTAACTACTCACTTAAATTAAATAACTGGCCTTATGCTACTGCAGCCAAGCGCCAGATGTCATTGCTGCCACTCACAAAAAACCCGCCTTGCGGCGGGCTCATAACCGTAGAAATGAAGGAACCACTCACTCCCACTCAATAGTAGCAGGCGGCTTACTACTAACGTCATAAGTCACCCGCGAAACCCCACCCAACTCATTGATAATCCGGTTGGATACCTTCTCCAGTAGCTCGTAGGGCAGGTGCGCCCAGCGGGCGGTCATGAAGTCGATGGTTTCTACTGCGCGTAGCGCGATAACCCATTCGTAGCGGCGGCCGTCGCCTACTACACCAACGGATTTAACTGGTAGGAACACGGCAAATGCTTGGCTGGTTTTTTCGTACCAACCGGAGGCGCGTAGTTCTTCGATGTAGATGGCGTCGGCTTCACGCAGGATATCGGCGTACTCTTTCTTCACTTCGCCCAGAATACGCACGCCCAGGCCAGGGCCAGGGAACGGGTGGCGGTAAACCATATCGTAGGGCAAGCCGAGTTCCAGGCCGAGTTTGCGCACTTCGTCTTTAAACAGTTCGCGCAGCGGCTCAACCAGCTTGAGCTTCATGGTTTCCGGCAGGCCACCTACGTTGTGGTGGGATTTGATCACGTGGGCTTTGCCGGTTTTAGAAGCGGCAGATTCGATCACATCCGGGTAGATGGTGCCCTGAGCTAGGAAGTCCACGCCTTCAATCTTACTGGCTTCTTCATCGAACACGTCGATAAAGGTGTTGCCGATAATTTTGCGTTTGGCTTCTGGGTCTTTTTCACCCGCCAGCTTACCGAGGAACAGGTCTTCGGCATCTACGCGGATCACCTTAACGCCCATGTGCTTGGCGAAGGTTTCCATTACCTGGTCGCCTTCTGCTTTACGCAGCAAGCCGTTGTCTACGAATACGCAGGTCAGCTGGTCGCCAATGGCTTTGTGCAGCAGTGCGGCAACCACGGAGGAGTCGACACCACCGGAAAGGCCGAGCAGTACGTGGCGGTCGCCCACTTGCTCGCGCACGCGCTGTACTTGGTCTTCGATGATTTGTGCAGGCGTCCAGAGTTTTTCGGCTTTACAGATATCGACCACGAAGTGCTCAAGAATCCGCTGGCCTTGCAGGGTGTGGGTCACTTCCGGGTGGAACTGTACGCCGTAGAACTGCTTCTCTTCCCATGCCATGGCGGCAATTGGGCAGCTTGGTGTGGAAGCGGTCACGGTGAAAGTGTCTGGAGCTTTGGCGACTTTATCGCCGTGGCTCATCCATACATCCAGCAGGGCCTTGCCAGTGGCGGCGTCTACATGGTCTTTAATGCCGTTGAACAGGGCATTGTCGGCATCGATTTGAATCTGCGCGTAGCCGAACTCGCTCTGGTTGGAACCAGCAACGCTGCCGCCGAGTTGCTCGGCCATGGTCTGCATGCCGTAGCAAATACCCAGCACCGGCAGGCCCATTTCAAACACACACTGGGGTGCGCGTGGTGAGTCCAATTCGGTCACAGATTCAGGGCCACCGGCTAAGATAATACCGTTGGGGTTGTACTCGCGAATCTCTTCTTCGGTGATATCGAAGGCACGAACTTCGGAATATACGCCGATTTCGCGTACCCGGCGGGCAATCAGCTGGGTGTACTGGGAGCCGAAGTCGAGAATCAGAATCTTATGGGCGTGAATATCACTCATGGCGGTGTCTCGGTTGAGCGGTGTGGGTGCCGCTGGTAAGGCCAAAAAGCAAGCGGCGGGGCACAGTGCCCGCCGCCGTTAAACTTGGAAACCTCTGACTCGCTACTACGCTTAACCATACTGCGTTGATCAGAGGCTCCATGGCTTTGTGCGCTGGTTAGCTCACCCGGTAGTTGGGAGCTTCTTTGGTAATCTGCACGTCGTGAACGTGGGATTCATTAAAGCCAGCACCGGTAATTTGGACAAATTCCGGCTTGGTACGCATTTCTTGAATATCACGGCAGCCGGTGTAACCCATGGAAGCGCGTAGGCCACCCATTAGCTGATGAACGATAGCGCTCATCATGCCTTTGTAGGGTACGCGGCCTTCAATGCCTTCTGGCACCAGCTTCTCGGCACCTTCGCTCTTATCCTGGAAGTAGCGGTCGGCGCTGCCTTGGTTCTGGGCCATGGCGCCCATGGAGCCCATGCCGCGGTAGGCTTTGTAAGTACGGCCTTGGTAAAGCTCTACTTCACCCGGAGCCTCTTCAGTACCGGCCAGCAGGCCGCCTACCATGATGGCGCTTGCGCCAGCGGCAATGGCTTTAGCCAAGTCACCAGAGAAGCGCACACCACCATCGGCAATTAAGGGAATATCGAACTCTTTTAGCGCTTCAGCAACGTTAGATACGGCGCTGATTTGCGGTACGCCCACACCCGCTACAATGCGCGTGGTGCAGATAGAACCTGGGCCAATACCCACTTTAACGGCATCGGCACCGGCTTCGGCTAACGCCTTAGCGGCAGCGCCAGTGGCGATGTTGCCACCAATCACCTGAATCTGCGGGAAGTTCTCTTTGATCCAGCGAACGCGGTCGATAACACCTTGGGAGTGGCCGTGGGCGGTATCAACAATAATGACATCTACACCGGCTTCAGCCAGCGCTGCAACGCGGTCCGGGGTTTCCGGGCCGGTGCCAACGGCGGCACCTACCAGCAGGCGGCCATCGCTATCTTTAGCAGCCATCGGATAAGTGCGGGCTTTTTCGATATCCTGGAAGGTCACCAGGCCGCGCAGGTGGAAGGCGTCGTCGACAATCAGCATTTTCTCGATGCGGTGTTCACGCATTTTGGCTTTGCTGGTTTCAAGATCGGTGCCTTCTTTGACAGTCACCAGACGCTCGCGAGGGGTCATGATGTCCGCTACGCTGTCACCGTAGTTGGGCTGGAAGCGCATATCACGCTCGGTCACAATACCCACCAGGGTTTCGCCTTCAACCACCGGGAAGCCAGAGAAGCCGTTTTCGCGGGCCATGGCCAGCAGGTCTTCCAGTTTGGCTTTGGGGCTAACGGTTACCGGGTCTTTTACAATCACGCTTTCGTGCTTCTTAACCTTACGCACTTCAGCGGCCTGCTGAGACATGGTCATGTTCTTATGGATGATGCCAATGCCGCCTTCCTGGGCCATCGCAATCGCCAGGCGCGCTTCAGTGACGGTGTCCATGGCAGCGGAAACAAGCGGAATGTTAAGCGAGAGATTGCGGGTCAGGCGGGTTTTGAGGCTGACATCCTTAGGGAGAATGTCGGAGAAGCCTGGAACGAGAAGTACGTCATCGAACGTAAGCGCTTCTTGGGCCATACGTAGCATAGCGGCAACACCCAATGTGAAGTGGGAAGATGGGGCGTGAAAAGTTAATCCCCCATTATAACGTTTCGAAGGCCCTAGCAGCAATGTGAAGAAGGTTTTCAATAAAGACCAATGGCTAATAAGCTATGTTCATTATCTCATCAAGAAGGCCAGCCCATGCCCGAAATGCCCCAAACACTCTCCGTTAGTCAGTTAAATCAGCGTGCTAGGCAAACCCTGGAGCGCGATGTGGGTGAGGTATGGGTGGAAGGTGAGCTTTCTAATGTTTCCCGCCCGGCGTCGGGGCACATCTACTTCACCTTAAAAGATGACCGAGCACAAATCCGCTGCGCGCTGTTTCGTCAGCGGGCGCGGTTTGTTTCTGCCCCCATGCGCGATGGCGATCAGGTCAAACTGCGTGGGCGTGTTTCCCTGTTTGAGCCACGCGGCGACTACCAACTGATTGCGGAAGCAGTGCAAGCAGCGGGCCTCGGAGAGCTATTAGCAGCATTTGAACGCCTAAAAGCACAGTTAGAAGGTGAAGGCGTGTTTGCCAATGCCCGCCCCCTGCCCTTTCCGCCGCGCAAGATTCTGATTTTAAGCTCGGCGACCGGCGCCGCCATTCGCGATGTACTAGCGGTGCTGGAAGCGCGCTGGCCACTGGCGGATGTAACACTGATCCCAGTGCCGGTACAGGGAGTAGAAGCAGCACCAGCGATGATATCGGCACTGGCACTCCTCAACCGCCAAGCTCGGCTAGACCCCGAGCAAGATGTAATTTTGATAACCCGGGGTGGCGGCAGCTTGGAAGACCTGTGGGCATTTAATAACGAGCATCTGGCACGGGCGATTTTTCACTCCCGACTGCCGGTGATGTCCGCAGTGGGCCACGAAGTGGACGTTACTCTGGCGGATTTTGCAGCGGATGTTCGCGCCCCCACACCGTCGGCAGCCGCTGAGCGCTTAGTACCAGACCAACACACCCTAACGCGCCAACTGGAGCAGCTCGGAAACCGGCTACACCGTGCCATGCAAGCCCGTTTAGAGCGCGACAGCCAGCGGCTGGATACCCTGCGCGCTCGGCTACGCCACCCCGGCGAGCAACTTGAGCACCAGCGCAAACATTTAACCACGCTAAGCCAACGCTTGCAGCGCGCTATGCAGCAAACGCTCACCCAGCAAAAAGCTCAGGTGATACAGCTGGAAAGACGTTTATCCAGCCAGGACATGGCGCGTTTGCACCGCGCCGAGCAGGAGTATGTTGACCAACTACAGCGCCGCTTGGGCAAAGCTATGCAGCGCACGCTTGAGGTTCGTCAGGCTCGGCTAAATAGCGCTGCTCGAGAGCTAAATGCTATCAGCCCACTGGCGGTTTTAGGCCGCGGTTACGCTATCGCTCAGGATGAGAAAGGCCAAGTTATCCGCCGGGCCGACGATACCCAGCCCGGCCAGAAGCTTAAATTGAAGCTCGGTGAAGGCAGGTTGAGCGTGGAAGTTAAGCGGCGTCTAAAGTCCGGGGTTTAAAGACCTAGGCTAAATGGCCGATAACTAATAATAAGCAGAGGGGTAATAAGCAGAGGAGGCCGTCATGAAGATAGGATTTTCGTCATTTACACTGATTAACCAGCGCCAAGATGAACCGCAGTTTTTAACGCCTACTCGCGTCGCTCTCCAAAAGAGCGAGCCTGCTAAAGACGACCCCTTCACGAAACGCATCAAAAAGCAGCAGGAAGCGTTTAAGAGTTTGGCATCGTTACCAAGCTCCAAGGAGCTGTCCCAGCAGCAGGCCAGCGAGAAAGTTGGCTTTTTGCGCCAGCGTCTTGAAATGCTCAAAGCAACGATGCGCTTTGCCTCGCCTGAACGGCTTAAGAGCATGGCAAAGGAGCTCAAAAGTATCGCTAATCAGTTGGCGAGTGCAGCTAAGCTTTTAGGTAGCCAGGGTGGTGGCAGTGTTGGCATTACCGCCACCCCATCCGTGATGCAGCCAGCAGCATCAGCTCAACAAGCAGTAGCCCCAGCTGGCAGTGCTGACCCAGCGGCCTCACAGGCCAGCAGCGATGGAAGCAACCAAGCCGATGCATCCATAGATGCCCAACTAGCTAGTGCAGAAGCCGATATAAAAACGGCAGAGGAGGATGCTAAACGCGCTGCTGAACAAGCGGTTGAGGATAACGCAGCGGACTTTGTCAAAGATGACGCAGTCGTGTTGTTGCCTAGCTTATCTGACATTACGCATCACAATAACGACAGCCAATCAACATCCACTGGCCCCAGTGCTAGTGAGCACGCACTACGCAGCGTACTGACTGAAGCTCAAAAAGAACTACGAGAAGTAGTTAACGAGCTCAAGATTCGGCTGAGAGAAGAAGATAAAGAAGCCCACCGTGAGCTAAAGAAAGCAGAAGAGGCCATGAAAAAGACGGACCAAGCCATTGCGGCATCCACCTCCGACGCTCTTTACTCATCATTAGGGCAGCTACTACCTAGCAGTGACGTCTCGGTATCCATAATGCCGACCATCAATGTGGAAGTGTAGTCGGCGTGGGTTTTATCCATAACTCAGGGCGCTGCTGGCAACAGTAGCGCCCTGCTGCTTTGCGCCTTCTGCTGTATATAACCAGTGGTCAATTATTTCTTACCACCACCAGTTTTTTGACGAGACTTATCATCCGACTTGTCATCATCATCAGTCTTGGGATTGACATGATGCGTATCCGGCATTGGATTGCCTTCGTCGTGATGATCGTCGTGATCTTTAGGTGCGTGCTTGCCATTGTCAGTAGATTGATTCATTGCTTCATCCTTGTGTCATGTGGTCTTGGCTTCTTAGCCTCACTACTTTAGCCTCACTAACTAATGAGGCTCCCTGAATGCTTATTGGATTCCGTAATAAACGTAAACGTCAGCGGTATCTAGGTACCACCCTTATATCCAACCTGCCTTCACTGTAGCTCCTTCCTCACAACTTACAATTCGCGCCTTCTTTAATGAAAAGCATAATAAAAATAAAAATCTTTAAATAATAATCGGTTAAAACACGACCTTATCTTTTCTCAAAAATTGTCAGTCTTGATAAAGAATAGTTTAAAACTATCAAGCAGTAGAGTTGCCAATTCTCCGCCTATCAACAACCTCTTCTTAAGCACACCACTTAAGCACTCCAGTCAGAAGTTTGCCCCTATCAAGACCTTGGTCTACGTTAACAACGTGAAGGCGCTCTAGGACATGAGCGCTTACACCAACACTAGCGAAGGCTCACTTAAAGCCGCGCGTTAGTGATGCGTTAACTGTATGCCAACCATAAGTGTGCCAACAATGGAGTGACCGCACATGAGTGATCAACAGCAACCACCCCAGCATCAAGATAAGCAGCCGGGCGATGAATACGCCATGCACCCTGAGCCTGAGTACATTCGCGACAGCTATCAAGGCGCTGAAAAGCTGCGTGATAAAGTGGCGATTATTACCGGCGGTGACAGCGGCATCGGCCGTGCTGTGGCCATTCACTATGCCCGCGAAGGCGCGGACAGCGTGATTGTGCACTTGAAAGAAGATAAAGATGCCGAGGATACCAAGCGGCTTGTAGAAGCTGAGGGTCGCCGCTGCTTGGTATTGAAAGGCGATGTGGCAGAGCCCAAATTTTGCCGTGAGATCGTTAAGCGCACCTTAGACCACTTCGGCAAAATCAATATCGTCATCAATAACGCCGCTGAACAGTACGATTGGGATGACATCACTGATATTCCTGATGATCAACTACTGCGTACCTTTCAGACCAATCTCTTCAGCCACTTTTATCTCACCAAGTCAGCACTGCCCCACTTAAGCGAAGGCGATACCATTATCGCAACATCTTCCATTAATGCATTTAAAGGCAACGATACCCTGATTGATTACACGGCGACCAAAGGTGCTATTCAAGGTCTGGTACGTTCGCTGGCCATATCATTGATGGATCGTGGTATTCGCGTAAACGCCGTGGCGCCTGGGCCAGTATGGACACCACTGATCCCAGCAAGCTTTGCTAAAGAGAAAGTAGCCGAGTTTGGTAACCAAGTGCCCATGAAGCGCCCAGGTCAGCCTAGCGAAATGGGCCCCGCGTATGTCTACTTGGCCTGTGAAGAGTCTTCTTATATGAGCGGCCAAACACTGCACTTAAATGGCGGAGTTGTTCTTAACACTTAGCACTTAACACTTAGCCTCGCTTGGCTCGTTATTCAGCGCTACTTACGCAGAAGGCCGCGCGCTACTAGGTATGGGCAGCATGTGCTGTTGCGAAGCTGTTCAGGGCCACCGTCAGGCTTTGAAGGTGGCCCTGCGCAACTATTGCTAATATTGCTAACCTAGCGATGCTATGAGAGCTCACCCGGTGCGAACCGCCTCAAGTTTTGGAACCTTTAACACCTGCTCAAATAAAATCGCTTCAAAGTGTTCCATAGGGGCAACTGATTTAAGCGTTTTAGCGCGCAGAATTGCACCTTCCCATCCGGAAAGAATAAAACTCGCCAGGGCTTCTGAAGAAATGGCGGGGCTCACGACACCCTGGGCTTGCGCCTCGTTCAGGCAACTCACTAAGCGCTTTTCCCAGCGTTGGAACACTAAGTTAAGCGCATCGCGAAAGGTGTCACTCTGGCCGGAAAGCTCTTGGCCCAAATTGCCAATCAAGCAGCCGGTAGAATGGTCGCACTCATGCATGTGCTCGCGACCAGCGGCAAAGTAGCTGCGCAGCCGGTCAAGGGGCGGCTGTGACGAGTCTTCAAATAGTGCCGCTAGGTTGTCATCATACTCGCTGGCAAAATGCTCAATCACCGCTAAACCAAACTCTTCCTTGCTGGAAAAGTAGTGGTAGAACGAGCCTTTGGGAACACCGCAGTTTTTTAAAACGGCATTGATCCCCGTAGCGTTATACCCCTGTTGGGCAATGAGCGCAGCACCAGCATCGATTAGCTTATCGCGGGTAGCGGTATTTTTTATCATATGACGTAGACCGGTAGTCTAGTGATTTTCAGATGCAGTGAGCAGGCGTAATTCGCCGATGCTTTTAGGCAGTGTCGTACTCAGCAAGCGTGACGCACGCTCTTCAAGCACTTACAGCACAACTTACCTAATCGCTGCTTAGGAAGCGTAGATGCTAGCATAATACGCCTATTTGCTTGGAATTTTCGTCTATCACCGTTTCGCTTACGACCATTTCGCCTATGACCATTTATCCTTTCACCCATGAATGACACTCAGTAACGCTCCCCTATCGCGATTGCTTGAAGCATTAACAAAGCATGAAAGAGCCCTGGCTGCCGGTCGGCAGCCAGGGCTATTCAGGGTCCACACATTGAGGTAGGTGGCTAGTGGCTACTGCACTCGCCCCGTAAGGCGTTTTTCAGCGCTTGCCGCAGTTCGAGGCCACTAATGCCACGGCCTAACAAAACAGTGAGTTTCGCTACAGCAGCTTCAGGTGTGATATCGGCTCCGGCAACCACGCCCGCTCTATTGAGCGCCGCGCCGGTGGCATATGCCCCCTGCACTACATCGCCTTGCGCACACTGCGTCACATTAAGCAGCGCTACACCCCGCTCATTGGCAGCGGTTAAGGCACTTAGCAGTTCGCCTTCAAAGCTGGGCGGGTTGCCAACGCCATAGCTGTAAAGCACCAGGCCCTTTAAGCTGTCATCGGCTAATAGCGCCTTAGCGCGGCGCAGCGACATCCCAGGGTGCAGCGGCAGCAGTGCCACCGCTTCAGGATCAAGGTCGATAGGCGCAAAGTTGGGAGTGCCTGTCGCAAGGGCTGAATCAACGTTCAGGGTGATGCCAATGCCTAACTCCCCTAACCAGGGAAAGTTGGGAGAGTCAAACGCATCTAACCCTTGAGTACGCACTTTGCGCGCTCGGTTGCCGCGCAATAACCTGTCGTGAAACGCTAGGCAGACTTCGCGAGGAGTATCTGGATGCGCCGCTAACTGCAGCGCACTGACAACATTATTCAGCGCATCACTGCGAGGCTCACCCAGTGGAATTTGAGAGCCGGTGAAAATCACCGGCTTATTCAGTGCGCCGAGCATAAACGAAAGCGCTGCGGCGCTACAGGCCATGGTATCGGTGCCGTGGAGCACCACAAACGCATCATAGCGTTGCCAGTGGCTTTCTAACTGCGCCACCAGCCGGTTCCAGGCTTCCGGCATTAGCTCAGCGCTATCAATCAGTGGCTGCATTTCAACCACATCAAACACTGGCAACCGACCGGAATCGCCCAGCGCTAAATGCGCTGCTAGACGTTCGGCCAACCCCGCGCAGGGCACATACCCCTGTGGAGAAGGCTGCATACCGATGGTGCCACCGGTATAGAGCATTAGTACGCGGGGCATGGCCACTCCTTATCTATTTCACACGGACTCATTAAAATGAGCTTATTAACATGGCCTTAGTGAAGGCTTACTTGGCAGGCGCACTTGCCAGACGCTGCTTTAATGCTTCGGCTTCTTTAGGCTCTAGCTCCCAAGCTTTCGGGTCCAGGTCGAGATCCGGGTGCTGGTTGGCATCGAAAATCGGCTGCTTAATTCCCTGACGACGCTGACCATCGTAGTCTTTAAGAATCCGTAGGCCGCATTTGAACAGCAGAATCAGCGCAACCAAGTTCACTACCGCCAGCAGGCCCATAGTGACATCGGCAAAGCCGAATACAGTGCCCAAATCAGTGGTCGCACCCCAGCACACTAGCAATACGATAGCGACGCGGAAGGCGTTAAACAGATTCTGGTTGTCGCGGCTAAAGAAGTTGAGGCTGTTCTCGCCCAGGTAGTAGTTATAAAGAATGGTGCTGAAGGCAAACAGCAGCAGTGCCAAGCTGACAAAGGTCCGGCCCCATTCGCCTACATGGTCAGCCAGTGCCGCCTGAGTGAGCGCAATACCCTCAACGCCTGCACCTGCGGCAGGGTCGTAAACACCGCTTAGCAGGATCAAAAACGCGGTGGCAGAGCAGATAATCACGGTATCGATAAACACCGAAAACGCTTGTACGATGCCCTGGTTAGCGGGGTGTGGTACATAGGCGACCGCGGCTACGTTGGGAGCACTACCCAGACCCGCTTCGTTAGAGAACAAGCCGCGCTTCAAACCCATCATAATGGCCGCGCCAATCCCGCCACCAATAAGCGGCTCAAGGCCGAAGGCGCTCTTGACGATTAGCGTGATCACACTGGGGATTTCAGAAATGTTCATGGCGATAACTAGCAGTGCAATGGCGATATAGCTCACCGCCATAAAGGGCACCAAAAACTCAGAGATGCGTGCAATGCGCTTAATACCACCGAAGATAATCAGCCCGACCAGCATGGCCAGGGCAATGCCGCTATACAGCACCGGCACGCCGAAAGCATCACCAAATGAGGTCGCTACCGCGTAAGATTGCAGCGCGGTAAAGGCAAAACCGAAGGTTAATAGCAGCAGAACAGAGTAGAACGCCGCTAGCCAGCGCCACTGTTTACCCAGTCCTTTAACGATGTAGTACGCCGGACCACCGCGATAGGTACCATCGCCTTCTGCTCTTTTATAGGTTTGCGCCAGGGTACATTCCAGGAAACTGGTGGCCATGCCCATTAAGCCAACCAACCACATCCAGAAAATCGCCCCAGGGCCACCCAAGGTGATCGCAACCGCAACACCAGCGATGTTACCGCCACCTACACGTCCAGCTACCGATAGAACCAGTGCCTGAAACGAGCTTAAATGGCCGTGCTTATTGCGCTTAAACGCTTGCCCCGAGCCGAGGATACGAAACATTTCACCAAAATAGCGAAACTGCACAAAGCGGGAAGCGATGGTAAAACCAACCCCCACGCCCACCAGCAGCACTAGCAGTACCTTGCCCCAAAGGAGCTCATTAAGCATATCGAGCATGTGACTCTCTCCGCGTTTCTGTATTAGCGTTATGTTTTTAATTCGCGTTTTGATATCGCGCTTTTTGAAATCGCATCGTGCGGAGAACGTTGTACCAAGTGGTGGGCAGAATTAAATTTGGCGCATCGGTGCAGTTATGTGCACTCACTGCATCAGCGAGTGCACCAAAGTGCATCAATTAGGAATATCTTGCTGTAGGCGGCCGAACTACTGTGCTTGCAACATACGCTCTACCTCAGCTTCACTGACCCCGAGCATCAGTAATATCTGGCGCTGTGTTGCTATCAACACCTGCTTTCGTTCCGCCTCCCCTGGCAGACTTTTGGCAATGGCGACGGCCCCTACCAGGGATGCCAATATGACGCGGGATTTATCAGCAATTGCTTTGCGATCATTGGCAAAGGGAAGTTGTTTTAACTTACTCAGAGCTATCAAGCGGGTTTCAAGCATCTTTTTCATACTCATATATGACGCTTCAAACAAGGTGCGGATTTCTGCTTTTTCACTGCCTATTTCGTTGAATAGTACTGCTTCAGGCCCCGGCTGATGCTTGGCTTCCAGCTCTTGGAGATTGCAGTAGTTAGCGACCAATTCGGTTAGGTGTTGTAACGAAAGAGGCCCTTTTACCAATCTAGCCGCCCGACTGTTATCAATGGTCAGCCGGATAGACTCATGATAAAGGGCCTCTTTTGAAGCGAAATGTGCATAAAAGGCACCATGCGTCATCTTCGCTAACTTCATGATCTGACCAATCGATACCTTATGAAACCCATTGCGGCTGAATAGCTCCGTCGCCGAAGCCAAAATCCGCTCTTTGGTTTTCGATTTATGGCTCTTGGGATAAGGCATATCTACCTCGTCAGCTAAATATTATCTTGATCATATACTGTCCATTGCTAGGGTAACCATATCAATAACTCAGGAGTCACTATGCAATCACCTATTGTGATTACTGGCATGGGTATGGTCAGCCCGCTAGGCAACAGCGTCAATACAAGTTGGCAGCGACTGGTTAACGGCCTGTCTGGAATCAGTACCATTGACCGCTTTGACACAAGCAGTATCCCGATCAAAATTGCCGGGGTGGTGCCAAACATTAGCCATGACCCCACCGGCGGTATAGACCTGGATGAGATAGCCGACCCTAAAGAACAGCGCAAAATGGACTTGTTCAGCCTCTACGCGCTAGCGGCAGCCCAAGAGGCGCTGTCACAGGCCAACTGGTTCCCCGTTGAACAGGCTCAAAAACGCCGCACGGCCACCATTATTGGCTCTGGCATTGGCGGCTTCCCGACGATTACTCAAGCCCAAAAAACCCTTGCAGAGCGCGGTTATCGCAAACTCTCCCCCTTCACAGTGCCAGCCTTTCTGGCCAATTTGGCCGCTGGTAATCTGTCCATTCGTTATGGCTTTCAAGGCCCTCTGGGGTGTCCGGTAACGGCTTGCGCGGCAGGCCTGCAGGCAATTGGCGACGGTATGCGTATCATACGCAATGGAGAAGCCGATGTTGCCCTCGTCGGTGGTGCTGAGGCGTGTATTGACCCTCTTTCACTCGCCAGTTTTAACGCCTTAAAGGCCGTTTCGACGGAAGTAGACGCCCCAGAATGTGCATCCCGGCCCTTTGATCAAGCCCGTAACGGTTTTGTGATGGGAGAAGGCGCTGGGGTTATGGTGATCGAAACGCTCGACCATGCGCTCGCGCGTGGTGCAACGCCGTTAGCTGTTATTAGCGGCTACGGCACCAGTGCAGATGCCTACCATCTAACAGCAGGCCCAAAAGATGGAGCAGGTGCAGCAGCAGCGATTCAATCGGCGCTCGGTATGGCGAACCTTACCATTGATGCTATTGATCATATTAATGCCCACGCCACTTCTACGCCCGTTGGCGACCGGGCTGAAATTGCCTCGTTACGTAATGTATTCGGTGAGCGCCTACCTGCCATCCCTATTTCGGCAACGAAAGCCGCCACAGGCCATCTATTAGGTGCAGCGGGAGGTATAGAGAGCATTTTTTCTGTATTGGCAATCAATGCTCAGCAACTTCCACCCACTATCAATCTTGAGCAGTGCGATGAGGATATGCAGGATTTAACCTTTGTCACGGCGACTCGTCAGAAGCACGCCACTAAGCATGTATTGTGTAATGGGTTCGGTTTTGGTGGCGTCAATGCAGCACTTATCGTTAGCAGTATTGAACTCGATTAATGCAACGGCCCTGCACGTGGCCGTTGCACTCTGGGGCGCGAGGCATCACATTAGGCAACAACGAGCCCCCTAAGAGAACTAGAGTCATCCCATGCATGACGATTTTGTGGCCAACCTGCGCCTGCTCTGTAGCTACTACCCATCTATTGCTGACGTTTGCCGGCGTTTATCAATCAACCGCGCCCAGTTTAATCGCTATCTGAGTGGTCGCTACCACCCTAGCCACGCGGCGCTTCAACGCATTTGCCACTTTTTTGGCGTAGCCGCTGAAGATATCGCCCTGCCCCACCACGATTTTCGTGCTCTGGTACAAACAGGCCAGCTGAATACGGAAGCGGCGAGCCCAGCAACACTACCCTGGCCCAATGCACTGGTACAACGCGGCAGTGAAGGCATGGAGCGCTATATTGGCCGCTACTTTGAGCTTTACCACTCCATGTCGCGGCCAGGACAGTTAATGCGCACCTTGGTGTGCCTGGAGGCGCGCGAAGGCGGCGTCGTCTATCAGCGCACCGAGCGGATGCAGACCACTCCCGGCGGCCGTCCATGCCACAACCGCTATGTGGGCACTGCAGTTAAGCTTGCAGACCGGCTATTTTTGATCGATCACGAAACGCTCAACGGTCATGAAATCACCCAGACAATTCTGTTCCCGAGTTTTCAGAGTCAGGTGACGCGTTTAACCGGTTTAAAAATGGGCGTAGCAGACAACAGCGAGCGCATGCCCTGCTGCGTACGGGTGGTGTACCAGCGCCTGGATGAACGAATCAGTCTCCGCAAGGCCCTAACGCAGTGTGGCTTAATCCCACTGGATGACCCTTCACTTGATGACACTCTGATAGCGGCAACCCAAAACGACGTGGCTGCCGATGAGCATCACTTCCGTGCTCGCCACTGAACTGGACAGACGACGATAAACAGGAGTGAGTGGGAGGTTAAACATAGCTGTTGCTGATAGTGGATAGCGATGTTGCGCATCATGCTACGCGGAACCATCATCTATTGATTTTCAAGCACTCAGACAGCGTGTTGCACGCTATTTGCACATTGCTTACCTAATCGCTGCTTAGGAATCATGGATGCTAGCATGGTATGCCTACTTGCCTGGAATTTTCGCCCCTAGCCAACGGATGACGCGCGGTAATGACCCTTTCTCGCAGTTCTTCACATCAACAAGGCCGCATTCGTTTCGGTGCCATGGCAGCGCTGTTGGTACTTGCCGGCGGCTTAACGCTGGCTTGGTGGATTATTAGCCAGCCGCCCCGTATTGAGCGACGCCCGCCTCCGCCAACACCCCCGCCGGTTGTTGATGTCATCACCGTAGAGGAACGCCTTCAGGCGCCGATACTAACTGGCTTTGGGCGAGTCGAAGCCGAAAAGGCCACCATGCTGGCCAGCCGTGTTGCAGGCCAGCTTGAGCGCTTTGGGCAAGGGGTATTTCCAGGCCAAGTGGTAGAGCAGGATGCGCCACTGGTCTATATCGACCAAGCGGACCTACGGCTAGCACTTGAAGATGCAGAGGCTCAATTGGCCAACGCCCAGGCGCTGCTTGCTCTAGAGCAGGCAGAACAGCAGCGCGTCCGCAGCGAATATGAGTCTTTTGGCCGCCAGCTCTCCGCGGAACGGCGCGCTCTGGTGCTACGCGAACCGCAATTGCGCCAAGCCCAGGCCCAACTCACCCAGGCCCGAGTGGTACGCGATCAAGCGGCGCTGAACCTAGAACGCGCCACCTTAAAAGCCCCCTGGAAAGCCATGGTTCAAGACCGCTTGGTCGGCGCAGGCAGCCTGCTAAGCCAAGGCACAGAAGTGCTTAGTCTGGTCGGCGTTGAACAGTTTTGGGTGCGCGCCTCGCTGCCGGGGGATACCTTAGCGTGGCTTGAGCCTGGTGACCGCGTCTCGCTTACCAGCCAAGGCTGGCCGGAAGGGGCCACCCGGGATGGTAGCCTAGTCTCGATACTGCCCAACCTAGAAGAAAACGGCTTACAAGCACAGTTGTTGATAGCAGTAGATGACCCACTGGCACTGGAGAGTAGTGGCCCTGCCCTGCGGCTGGGCGATGTGATGCGTATTACCTACCACACCACGGCCAATGAATCGCTAATCGCCCTGCCCTCAGCCGCGCTGCGGCCCGGCGAGCAGGTATGGTGGGTGGATGACGAAGACCGCTTACGCAACACCACCGTTACCCTAGCCTACCGAGGCCAAGAGCAAGCATTGATACGCAGTGGTTTGGAAGCAGGCCAGCGCGTCGTCATTGCCGGCCTTGCCCAGCCGCGGGTAGGCCAACAAGTGCGGCTACGCCAGCGAGGCAATACCCCCGCGCGAGATGGAGAGACCCTATGAGCCGCCGTGGACCGCTAGCCTGGATGGTCGACCACGGTGTGGCGCCTAACTTACTGATGGTACTGTTTATCGTCGGTGGATTGCTTGCGTCGCTAGCGATTAAAAAAGAAGTCTTTCCTGAGTTTGAGACTGAAATTGTCCAGGTCACTATTAGCTATCCTGGCGCAACTCCAGAAGACATTGAGCAGAGCCTGCTGCTGCCAGTGGAAGCCGCTATTGCCAATGTAGAAGGTATCGAAGAATTAATCGCCACCGCCAGCGAGGGTAGTGCCGTACTGAGGGCGACGCTCACCGATGGTGTCGAGGTGATGCGCGCCTATCAGGATATTCAGCAAGCTGTTAACGCTATTACCACCCTGCCTAATGCCGCCGATCCGCCACGTTTTACCCTATCAGGCCGCTCGCGCAGCGTGGTTAGCCTACAGGTTTACGGCTCAGTAAGCTTGGCAGCACTACACGATGCCGCCGAAGACGTACGTGCCGAACTACAGGCGACCAGTGGTATTTCACGCGCTGAGCTTTCCGGCAACCGTGATCGCGAAATCCAGGTTCATCTCAATGACGAAGCCATTGAGCGCTATGGGCTAGACCATCAACAACTTGCTAACCGCATTGCCGCAGAAGCGCTGGACTTGGCCAGCGGCCAGCTCACTACCGCAGAGGGCGAATGGCTGATTCGCTACCAAGGACGGCGCAACAGTGCTTCTGAGTTCGCCGAGCTGCCCATCCTTACGACGGCCCAGGGCTCACAGGTGGTATTGGGTGATATCGCCAGGGTCAGCGAGGGTTTTGCGGAAACCGACCGAGAGGAGTTTTACAACGGCCAGCGTGGGCTATCGGTGGATATTTACCAAATCGGCAACCAAACCCCCACCAGTATTGCCAATGCCGTTTATGGCGAACTTGAAAGGCTGCGCGCCAACCTACCGGTTGGTGTCAGCCTGGATGTTGCCCGAGACAGCTCAGTAGTATACGAGGACCGCCTTAGCCTGCTGCTCAAAAACGCCTGGATGGGCCTTGCGCTGGTGATGATCCTGATGGCGCTGTTTTTGGAAGCACGGCTGGCATTTTGGGTAACGCTGGGGATTCCCACCGCGTTTCTAGGCGCCATGCTGTTCCTGCCCTGGATTGGCGTATCGCTCAATATGATGTCGATGTTTGCCTTTATTATCGCCCTGGGGATCGTCGTGGATGATGCCATTATGGTGGGCGAAAACATCTACAGCTACCGCGAAGAGGGCTACTCGCTACGCGATGCAGCAGTGAAGGGCGCGCGTGAAATCGCCACTCCGCTTACCTTTGCCATTCTCTCCAATATTGTCGCCTTTTTGCCGCTGCTGTTCTTGCCTGGTTTTTTAGGGCTGATTTTTGCCACCGTACCGGTGGTCGTGATTACGGTGTTCTTAATCTCCTGGGTGGAAGCACTGTTTATTTTACCCGCCCACCTTGCCCACAGCCGTAAGCCGCGCCAAACGCCTGCTTGGCAGCGCCCAATTGAAGCAGTTCGTCAGCGTATGCAAGGAGGGCTACACCACTTTACGTACCGGCAGTTTGAGCCGTTTTTGCAGCGCGCCCTTAACCAGCGCCTGCTTACCGTAGCCCTGGGGGTAGCGATACTCTCCATCGCACTGGCCTGGGCAATGAGCGGTCGACTGGGCTTCTCGCTCATGCCACGGGCAGAGTCTGACCAAGTGCAAGCCAGCGTTACCCTGCCTATTGGTAGCCATATCAGTGTCAGTCGAGAGCTTAGCCAACAGCTGCTGGCAGCGGCCGAGCACCTTAGCGAGCGAGAAGAGACGCTAAGCTTTAGCAGCTCGCGCAGCCGCCTGGATGGCGAAAGCCTTTCCGTGCGCCTGGATATTGCCAGAGAAAGCTTAGAGGAGTGGCCCCCCTCGCGCATTGCCCGGGAGTGGCGTGAATTAACCGGCGATCTGGTTGGTGCACAGTCGGTGCGCTTTGAGTCTGACTTTGGTGGCCCTGGCAGTGGCGCAGCACTTAGCCTTCGCCTTTCTCACCCAAACACCCAGGTACTGGAAGCCGCTGCCACACGCTTGGCGGAGTTACTTGGTGAGTATGGTTTAACCGATATCGACAGTGGCTTAGGGGATGGCAAGCCGCAGCTTGAAATGCGCCTTTCTGCCGAAGGGCGGGCGCTGGGCTTAACCGGTAGCGACCTTGCCCAGGCGCTACGTGGCCCCTTGCAGGGTGCCACCGCCGTTGAACAGTTTATTGGTCGTCGCGAGGTAAGCGTCGAAGTGCGCCTGCCAGAACAAGACCGCGATAGCTTAACCGAACTCTACCGCCTCCCCGTGCGCACCCCAGATGGGCTAAGCGTACCGCTATCACGGGTAGCCGACATTACCCTTAGCCAAGCCTCAAGCAGCCTTCAGCGCGTGGATGGACGCCGGATCATCACGGTAACCGCCGACTCTGAAGGCGATGAGTCAATTAACCAGGTGCTGGCGACCCTGCAGGAAGATGTTTTCCCCACGCTTAGCAACACCTGGCCGGGGCTTGAAGTAAGCATGGGGGGACGCCAGCAGGATACCGCTGACAACCTAGCTACCCTGCGCACCGCTATGTGGCTAATGCTAGCGGCGCTATATGCCTTGTTGGCGATTCCATTTAGAAGCTATTTGCAGCCGCTGTTGGTACTCGCCGCTATCCCCTTTGGCATTGTGGGTGCCGTTGCAGGGCATATGATTATGGGCTTTGGGCTTTCCATCATCAGCCTACTGGGGATGCTGGCGCTTTCTGGCGTGGTGATTAACGACGCCCTGGTGTTAATCGACTACGCTAACCGCAAACGCCGCGAAGGTATGGCCCCGCGGGAAGCCATTGTTGCTGCCGCCACAAGGCGTCTACGACCTATTATGATGACGACCCTCACCACCTTTTTAGGCCTTGCGCCGATGATTCTGGAAACCTCCCGCCAGGCGCGCTTTATGATTCCTATGGCGATTTCGTTAGGGTTTGGCATGATTTTCGCCACGGTAATACTGCTGGTATTGGTGCCCTGCCTCTATCTGGGCCTTGAGAATTTTCGCGAACAACTGAGTAAGCCGCACCCGCCCTTACCAGAAGGAGCCAACTAATGGCACTGCTCGCTTCGCTACGCCAATGGCGACCCTCGCAGTTGGGGTTCAAGCTATTTGTGGCCATTTTAAGCGTTAATGTTGTGATTGCAGCGAGCATGTTTCTGGCCGTTTCCTACAGCATCGACCGAGGCTTCATTGATTACCTTAACCAAGCCCAGGAGCGTCGGGCCACGCTACTGGCAGACGGACTGATTACCCGCTGGGAAACTCAGGGCAGTTGGGAGTGGCTAACCCAATCCCCAGAACGCTGGCCATTTATTGTCCGCTTTGAGCTTGGCCAAGAGCACCGTGACCGCCCGTCGCCACTGGGCGAAGCACGGGATTTCGCCCTACGCGATAGTCATGGTGACTATGTCATTCAACCCGGCAACAGCCGCCAAGGCCCAAGCGACTGGCGCTGGCTAACGCTGTATAGCGACATAACAGAAAACGGCAGCAAACAAGCCATCGGTTCATTGGGCTTTCGGCCTCCCCACCACATGATGGAGCGCATGGAAAGCCGCTTTTTAGAGCGTCAGCAACGCAATCTAGTGGTCATTGTGGCCTCGCTGGTACTGGCATCTTTGCTATTAGCTGGAGGGCTTTCCTGGTGGCTAGGCAGGCGTACCCGAGCGCTGGCAATGGCCACCCTGCTGCTTACCGAAGGCGATTACCACACTCGCTTGCCTGAACGTGGCCGTGATGAGCTTTCCCGCTTGGCACGGGACTTCAACGTACTCGCGGCCACCTTGGAAGCTAGCCGCGATGCTCGGGCACGCTGGGTTTCCGACACCGCTCATGAGCTGCGCACGCCGCTGGCGGTACTACGTGGAGAAATTGAAGCAATGCAGGATGGCATACGTCCATTAAACCAGGAAAACCTTACTTCACTGGCCCAGGAAGTCGCCCAGTTGGAGCGCCTGGTCAATGACCTACGGCTGCTTTCACAAAGCGACGCAGGCGCCCTGGATATTCAGCTAGCACCTATGAACCTAAGCGAGAGCCTCAGTGGCCGTTTAAGCGATGCTGACCGCTGGCTTGAGGAGAGCGGGTTAGCACTGATTACCCAAATAAGCCCCAATGTTATGGTTCGTGGTGATGCCCAGCGCCTGCGCCAACTTTGGAATAACCTACTCGACAACAGCTGTGCCTACACACAGGCGCCCGGCGAGCTACAGGTAACACTAAACATTAAGCACCAGCATGCTGTTATCGTATGGCAAGACAGTTCACCGGGAGTCCCTGGCAGCGAGCTTCCCAGGCTAACCGAACGCCTTTACCGTGTAGAAGGCTCACGTAACCGCGCCAGCGGCGGTAGTGGTTTAGGGCTTTCCATAGCCAGCGCATTGGTCAATGCCCATGGCGGAACGCTAGAGGCAAGTGCTTCGGCGCTTGGCGGCCTAAAGTGGACGTTGCGCTTCCCTCTACTTACTTCTGTTAACTATTTAGCGAGCTGACTATGTCCTTACAAGACACGACTGAGCAAACCTCGATCCACAATGCCTCGCTACTCATTGTCGAGGATGAACCCAAAATTGCCCGTTTGATGGCCGACTACCTGGCTAGCCACAACTTCGATACGACAATTGTTAGTAACGGTGACGAGGTCGTTCCCTGGTTAACGCAACACACCCCCTCCCTAGTGCTGTTAGACGTTATGCTGCCGGGTAAAGATGGCTTAACACTCTGCCGGGAGATTCGCCAACAGTGGCCAACGCTGCCGATCATTATGGTCACTGCCAAGGTAGAAGAGGTAGACCGGCTGCTGGGGTTAGAACTAGGCGCGGATGACTATATTTGCAAGCCGTTTAGCCCCCGCGAGGTCGTCGCCCGTGTAAAAGCCGTGCTACGCCGTAGCCATGCCGTTAATGAAACGACTGAACTCTCTATAAACAGTCGCCAAGCCCCCGTTACACTGGATGAAGAGGGTTGGCAGGCGTTAGCCAACGGCCACGACTTAGGCCTGACGGCGGTTGAGTTTCAGCTACTGCGGGTAATGATGCAATCGCCGGGGCGTATCTTCAGCCGCGAGCAACTTATGGATCATATGTACCGAGATAACCGCATTGTATCGGAGCGCACCGTGGACAGCCACATTAAAAAACTACGCAAAAAAATCCACGAAGCACTCCCTGAGCTGGAAATTATTCGCTCGGTATATGGCGTCGGCTATAAGTATCAGCCAGAGGGCTGAAACCACCGTCGCATTTCCTGTATTTGTCCTCGATCCTGTTTCAGGTCGTTGCCTATCTTCGTGTTCCTCATAGTGATGGTCTTGATAATGACCATGAGGAGTGAAGCAATGAAAATACGGCTGGGTTTGTTGTTATTATTGATGTGTATGGCGAGCCAGGTCGCCGCACAGTCGGCGGTGGGCTTTGACCAAACTATCTTATACGCAGACAGTGACCGCCTGTTAAAGACCAGTATTTGGTACCCTTCCCAAACGATTTTTCCAAAGGAAAGGGTGGCTGATAACCCGGCGTTGCTAGGCACCGATGTCATACGGATAGGCACCCCAGCTACGGGAACCTACCCGTTGGTGGTGCTTTCACATGGTTATCGTGGCAACTGGCGCAATCAAAACTGGTTGGCCACCCAGCTGGCCCAAGATGGTTTTATCGTTGCGTCGCTTGACCACCCTGGCACCACCAGTTTTGATAACTCCCCACTAGCCGCCGCTCAATGGTGGCAACGACCTCACGACCTGTCTCGCTTGTTGGACTGGTTATTAACAGAATCATACTTGCTACCGTATATCGATACGGATGACATTTCAGCCATTGGCCACTCGCTGGGTGGTTGGACGGTAATGCTATTAGCTGGCGCGCAGTTTGATCGTGACCAGCTAACGGCAGAATGTGTAAGCAAGGCGAACCCGCGTGTTTGTGGTCTTATGGCAGAGCTGGGTTTAGACAAACCACAAGCAGGCGAGCCCACAGGAAGCCTTAGAGATCACCGAATCAAGCGCGTTGCCTCGTTGGATGTGGGGCTGGCACGCAGCTTATCGCATCAGAGCTTGCAAGCGCTCACCACGCCTACCCTTATTCTCGCTGCAGGCGTGGATATTGGTGACTTACCCCAAGCGGAAGAGTCAGGGTTTCTGGCGCAATACATTCCTGCCAGTAAGCAAAGCTACATTGTTTATCCGGATGCGGCGCACTTCAGCTTTATGCAGCTTTGCAAACCTGGAGCAATTGAGCTAATCGAAGAGGAAGTACCAGGTGATGGCATCGTCTGTCAGGACGGCAATGGGCGCTCACGGGAAGCTCTTCATCAAGCTATCTACCAAGATATTCTGGCGTTTATTGATACCCATTAGCCCATCTCTTTATCCACTGCCGAACGCCGAAAAGCACTGGGCGTTTGGCCTGTGACCCTGAAAAACTCCCGGTTAAAGTTGGATTTGGTCTGAAAACCCGAGTCCAGGTAGATCTGGGTGACGGTGCTGTCTGTCGAGATCAGTAGCATTTTTGCCCGTTCAATACGGTATTCGTTAACAAACTGCGAGACGTTACGACCATAAACGCGGTTGATCGAGGTAGAGATCTGCCGCGCGGGGATGCAGGTTTTTCTGGCGAGCCTGTCCAGTGTCAAGTCAGGGTCGAGGAACACTTGTTGAGAAACGAGCAAGCGGTCTACTTTCTCCACTATCCCCCTCACTTCATCATCAGTGAGGGGCTGATGGGACTTCTCTTTGCGCTTTTCGGTGGGCTTTTCCTGCTGCTCTTGGCTGGCGCTTTCATTAGCAACTGGGGCGATACTCAGGCTAACAAAAATGACCGCGACGGTAAGTACCGGTAGCAATACCGCATGACCGATGGCCAAAATAGTCAGCGCATGTGCCCCTGCAAAAACCTCAAAATCAATCGCTAAGGCTCCATCAATACAGGCTGACATCAACAGCATCACCCCGGCAATACGTTCGGCTTGCAATGCCTTATCGATATCCGAAATGCGTACTTGCTCGGGAGGGCTGGACGCATTAAACGAGGCTTTAATCAGCGCGACGCCGTACCCCACATAAAGCAGCGTCAACACTGGGTCTAAGGGCAAGCGCCAGAATGGGTAAGTAAGAGAACCTAAAGTAACCAACATTGGTGGTAGTAGATGCCATATACGAAACTTATGGCGTTGGTGTGCACTGGAAAAGCAGTACCAGGCGGTCACTGGAATACAGGATGCCAAGATAGGTTGTAATACACGAAACAGTGGCCAATCAAACGTCCAACGCAGCCCCACCATTGTCGTCGTTAGCGCACAGAAGGCGATAAAAACAAACGCCGATGGTATGGATTCTTCACGGCGAATAAACAGTAACGCCGCCAATATAGACAACAACAGGGCAACTACAAAAGGCAATGGAATAGCGATCATGTCTGTTCCGCTTGATTATTGATCTTCGCTTAACGCTTGCCACTCTACCCGTCATTTTGCCCTATATCCCTATCCAGGACGTCCTCGAACCCGATCCAGTACGTCAACAAGGTCACTACAACGTCCTTTTATGCTGCACGCTCTCGCGATAGGAGAAGACCATGAAAACCGTTAATGTACTACCTCACTTATCCACTATATCCGGCGCGCTATTACTGCAGACCCCATTGATACCGCACTGGGTAACAACAGGATTCCTTATGAAAGCGCTGGTAGTAGAAGATAATATTAATTTAGCGCGCTCTATTGCAGCCACACTTAGGGAGGCGGCTTTCAATATTGATGTTGCCGACGATGGCAAAAAAGCCCTCCATATACTCGAACAGGGTGGGTATGACCTGTTGGTATTGGACCTTGGACTGCCGGAGCTAGATGGCATCTCCCTTCTGCGTAAACTACGCCATCAACAAAATACCATCCCCGTGTTAATCATCTCTGCGCGAGACAGCCTGGACCAACGCATTCATGGGCTAGAAGTGGGTGCAGATGACTATTTATGTAAGCCTTTTTCCCTGGAAGAGGTTGCTGCGCGGGCACGGGCACTCGTCCGGCGGGCTAAACACTTTGGCGGAGAAACCCTGCAGTGTGGGCGTTTAGAGTTTTTCCCCGATGCCATGGAACTGCGTCTTGATGGTAAACCTATGTTGCTGCACCGCCGAGAGCTGGAGGTTATGGAGTACCTGCTGATCAACCAGAATCGCCTCGTCAATAAGGATCAAATCATTGATCGGCTCTCCACCTCTGATGAGTCGGTTAGCTATGCTGCTGTAGAAACCTACATATCGCGAATTCGTAAAAAAATTGGCTACGATTTCGGTTTAAAAACAGTGCGTGGGCTGGGCTATTACTTAGAGTCGAAAGACCAGGAACCTCAAAACTCTTCAGGCCAGACGTATGAGTAAAAGGCAATCTATTCGTAGCCGCCTACTTTTATGGATCGGCCTTCCCTTTTGCGCACTCGCGATTCTAGCGCTAATTTCTAGCCATCTTTTGTTATCTCACCAGATTAATGAAACCTTTGATGACCTATTGCTTAACGCAGCTCAACGGTTAGAGCGCCGCATCTACACTGCAGATGGCGTACTACGTATCAATATGCACTACTTCAGTGTCAGTACACTTGGCAGCCGAGGTGAAGGCAAAATTTTCTATCGCATTAAAGAAACTAACGGCAACATGATTGCGGGCTTTAGCGGTTTGTCAGATCCCCCAACCGCATCACATGAACCGGTTTTTTATGATGTGAACTATGCCGGTAATGAATTACGCGCAGTGACACTCACCTTTCCCTTCAACCGAGGCAGTGAGCCGGTAAACATTGAAGTCATTGTGGCCGAATCGAAAGAAGCACGTTATACGCTCACCAACGACTTTATGGTTACCCTTACAGGGCTAATGGTCGTGACGGGACTGCTGGCTATTTCCATTGCTTTACTGGCGATTCACTTGGGGCTGGCACCGCTCAACGCCGTTAGCCAAGCGTTACGCCAACGTTCACCGAATGATTTGCAGGCGTTGGATGATGATGCTCCCAAAGAGATCTTGCCACTAATCCAAAGCATCAATCATTTAATGCAGCGGATGAAACGCAGTATTGAAAGTACCCAACAGCTTAATGCCGACGTATCACATCAACTTAGAACGCCCATTTCAGAGATTCGCGCGTTAACCGAAATTTCGCTAAAAGACACACCGCAATCACCGGTGCATTCTAGTCTACAAGAAATCCAGCGCATCGCTGAGCATGCCAGCCATACCGTAAAGCAGTTGCTTAAGTACGCCAAAACACGTAACGAGCTAGTCGATTCCTCCCACCTGGAAAGGGTCGATTTAGTGGCGATTTGCCAGGAAGCCTGTGCCCAAACCGCTCCTAATATTTATAAGCGAGGCCAAGAGCTAGCGTTTGACCTGAAACAGCCAATACCCACCATCATTGGCGACCCTATTACATTGCGCTGGCTAGTCACTAATCTTATCGAAAATGCCAGCCTGCATGCAGGCGGCAGCCATGCTTACCAAGGCACTATTACCGTTACATTAACGGCTGATGCAGGCCAGATAGTCTTAACAGTGAGTGATGAAGGTACTGGAGTGGATGAAGCGCAAATTGCCAAGCTAACGGAGCGCTTTTTCCGCCACAACAAGCACTCGCCTGGTAGTGGGCTAGGGCTGGCGATTGTCGAGCAGATCGCCACCGCCCATTCAGCGCTTCTCACACTCTCCAATCGGCATCAGGGCGGCTTTGAAGTCTCAGTTACCTTTCCCTCTGCTACTTAGAGGGAAAGGTTTATTACAGAACAGGTTTATTACAGAACAGACTTATCGCAGTTGAACAGCCTCTTGGCGCGCTTTAAGACGCTTCATTAGTGGCTGACTAAATAGCGAGATTAGCAGTAATGCAAAAATAGCCAGCGTCACTGGGCGCTCAAACACATAGCTAATGTCACCACCGCTGATTTGGTAGGAGTGGAGTAGCGACTTTTCAGCCAACGACCCCAGCAGCATGCCGATTACGGCGGCAGGCACGGAGTAGCCGTAGTGGCGGAATATCCAGCCGATCACAGCAAAAACCAGTACCGTGGCGGGGCCCGTCATATTACCGGTTAAACCAAAGGAGCCCATTACCGCTAGCACTAGTACCGAAGGAATCAAAAACCGCATGGGTACCTTAACGATATTGGCCAAAAGCGGAATAAACAGTAAGCCGATGATTACCAGTAGAAACACTTGGGCGAAGTTAGCAAAAATAATCGCGTAAACCACATCTGTCTGCTGGCGGATAAACTGCGGCCCACCCGTAATGTTATGCATGGCAAATGCCGCCAACATAACCGCTGTTGCACCACCACCGGGTATCCCAAGCGCCAGCAACGTTGCCATTGAGCCACCCTCAGAGCTGCTATTGGCCGCTTCTGATGCCACTACGCCCTTTGGATTGCCTTTCCCATACGAGTCGGGATCACGGTCACGACGCTTGGTTTCTATATAAGAAAGCAAGTTAGACACCGAAGAGCCTACGCCAGGAACCGCGCCTACTAACACCCCTATCAAACCACCGCGAATCATCACCACGGGGTAGCGGATCGCCATCTTGCAGCCTTCGAAAATCTCGCCAATCTTTACCTTGCGGTCATCAGCAGATTCAACGATAAAGCCTTTATTCGCCAGCTTGAACAGCTCTGAGGCCGCAAACATCCCCATCATGGCTGGGATAACCGGCACGCCATCCAACAGATATGTTTGCCCCATCGTGCCGCGAGCCAAACCGATTTCGCTAAACCCAATCGTGCCAACTAACAGACCAATGAAACCAGCCACTAGCCCTTTGAGAACCTGCTCGCCTTTTAGGCTCGCAATCAGTGTCATGCCCCAGAGAATAACCACAAACATCTCTGCTGGCCCCAACCGCAACACCATGTACGAAAGCGGCTGAATCATAAAGAACAGCACCACGTACCCGATCAGCGCGCCAATCACAGATGATGCTAACGCGACACCTAACGCCTGATTATGCTGGCCCTTACGCGCCATTGGGTAACCATCAAAAGCGGTGGCGATCGCCGAAGAGGTACCCGGTATGTTCATCAGGATAGCGGGGATACCAGCACCAAATGAGCCACCGGTAAAAATAGCGGTGAGAAACAGCATGGCCTGAATAAAATCCATGTACATGGTCATGGGCAGGAAAATTGCCATGGCCATGGAAATTTGCAGACCAGGAGTAGCGCCAAAAATTAGCCCTAAGATGATACCCGGCACTACTACCAACCAAGGGCCAAAACTGGAAAAAAGCAGATCCATACCCTGCCCGACCGCGCCAAAATCAATCATGTTGTCTCCTTAGCTTGGTAGCAGCAGTAGTGTCATGGGATAAGGCAGCATCTGCGAAAAAAAGAACGCGACACCAAGCCCAAAAGCAACGCTATAGCCACCTACCAGTAACCAGTTGCGCTCCCCTTTCAGGATCAAGAACAGTGCCAAAAAAAGCACGGTGGCAACATCAAAGCCCAAGGTTTCAAGTGACAATACATAGGCGGCAAATAAGCCCACCACGGGTAATGTTTTACGCAGGGGCTCGTCTGCAGAAGACTTGAATAGCGAGCCATGCTTCAAGCGCAGCGCTAACTCAAGCGCGATAATCGCTAGCACTATGATGGCAAGTGGCAGTATGAGCAGCAGATTCTGGGGAGTAGCCGATACACGAATGGCATCTAATAAATACCACAGCGTAAAGCCAGCCAGGCCCATGAGAACGATAAAGTCCCCATAGTCACGTTTATATTCAGACATGGTAAAACCCCATGCTGGCCCCTTATTAACAACAGGGGCCAACTATCATGGAAGGATTAGTTAGGAAAATGAATGTTGAAACGTCAACTCGCAAACATTAGTTCAGCAAGTGGGCGTACTTTTCAAACACTTGATAGTTCTCACGCATCAATTCGTTGGAGCGTTCTGGGCCAACCCAGACACCCCCCATTTCATTGCGCTCAAGTTGCTCTTGTACATCTTTACGGGCGAGAGCACTTTGAATCGCCGAAGAGAGCTTCTCAAAACGCTCTGGGTGTTGGCGCTCCATTTCACTTGTTACCGCAAAGCCACGCATGGAGCCTTGTAGTACCGGCACTTCAAGATCCATCGGTGCTAATGCTTCATTGATCGGCGGCACATCCCACTGCTCAATACGCTCATCGCTCACAATCGCCAGTGGGGTAAGAAACTCACGAATCCCCTCACTGCCTTGAGCACTGATAGAGACAAAATCCACCTGACCACCCGCTACTGCTGAACGTGCTTCCCCACCGCTGTTATAGGTCACCAAGTTGAGGTTTTCTTGGGGAATACCCGCCTCATCCAACAGCAAGCGAACCATTAAATGACCAGCAGAGCCTTGCACCACGGCACCACGTACCTGGCCACGCTCTTCGCGAATGGCTTCCAGTAAGCTGGGTAAGTCTTCGTAACCGCTATCTTTATTGGCAGCGATAAGGTCTAAATCGAACCACTGAAAGTTGATATAAGAAAAGTCATCGACACTAAAGTTAGCCCCACCGGTCAGGATAGAGTTAGGCAGGTAAGGCGCAAATGTCGAGGCGTAGAGGGTATAGCCATCGTCAGGAACGTTAAGCACATAGTTGGAGGCTACCTGCGTTCCCGCACCTGGGCGGTTGGTCACTTGTACCGGTACGCCAACTTCTTCCGAGATATGGCCCGACATAATACGGGCCAAGCGATCCGCACTTCCGCCAGTACCAAAGCCCACCACCACGTTGAGCGGTCTCGTCGGAAAATCATCAGCTACAGCAGGAAGCGCAATCGACAGTGAAGCAATGGCGGCCGTTGCACCTACCAATAAAGATTTAAGATTAAACGATAGTGAAGCGCGGGAAGTGTTAAGCATAGCGAGGCTCTCTTTTTATAAGTTTGTTGATGTTTTGACACAGGAATCACTCTGTGCACCTCAAACGCTACCCCACGAAACTGTCACCAACCTTGCATGAAGTCAGAACGCAACTAAAGTCTAGTCCTCGCTTAGTCCTTCTAACTGAGCGCTTCTAACTTAGCCCTCCTAACTTAGCCCTTCGGATTAGCCCCTGACGCTTAAACAGTGTAGTGCCCGCACCAATGGCAGTATCGCTAAAAAACTAAAGTATTGGTGCTATCTGACGATATCATTGTTAGCCCGCTTAATACTTATAAGCGTGTTAAGGCAGGCGCTGCAGCGCCTTTTAAGCTGACGATGTTAGCTATTGATACGTTTACTAGAGGTTGTCATGACTATCTCTTTATACACAGGGCCTGCTTATTTCGGCGCACAACCTACAAGTAATGAGCCGCCAAGCAGTGGCAGCACAGTAGCATCGGTGGCGTCAGACATATCGGGTACATCGGGGAGCAGTGCAGGCATTCATGTCGACCTTTCCCCGCTGGCAAAAGGAATCGTCTTCTCTTCAGAAAAAGCTGAGAGTAGCCAAGAAACAAAAAAAGCCAACATAGAGGACAGTAATCTGCCGCAGGAGATTAAAGAGCTACTAAAGCGGATAGTAGAATATCGAGAAAAGATCAGTGAGAAGCAGCAGGAGCTGGAAGATGCCATGCGCGACCAATCCCTGAGCGATGAGCAACGCCAAGCAAAGCTCAGCGCCCTGCAGAAGGAAATGTCCAGCCTGAATAGCGCTCTTCAAGAAGCCATGGGGCAGTTAAGCAAACTCGTTCGCCAGATGGATCTCGATGAAGGAGCGGTTATTGAAGCAATGTCATTTGCCATGTCCTAATAGGTGCGACGGTTGTCAAATACACCGTGGACTCCGGGCACATTTGACAACCTGATCGTTAAAAGAGGCAACTGAAAACTAATGGTTTACCTGCCGATTGAGAAATGCGATACCCGCCTCAATGGCACTGCCGCGGAACAAAAAGCTGGCAAAGTGCCCCCGAAAGCTTTGCAGGTAAAGTTCGCTTTCAATGTTGTTTTCCTGCAAAGCTTGATAAAAATCAGTAGCGTGATCCACCGGTACTAACCGATCCCAGCTGCCGTGAAATAGAAAAAATGGCGGTGCCTGTGGCGTAATTTGCCGGGCGGGGGATGCTAATTGATAGGCCTCGTTTTCTTCAGCACGGGTACCGCCAATAAAGTCGACCACCAGACGGCCATCATCAAATTTCAGTAAATCACTCGGCAGCCCTCCTGCCAGCACAGCGGCTAGACGACTATGTTCACCGCCATAGGGCTTGGCCAACGCTCCCTCTACCCCAGCCAGTGCCAGCAGACTCACTAAGTGCGCACCGGACGAAAACCCGACACCCACGATGCGATTGGTATCTACCTGCCACTCTTGCGAGTTAGCATGAATCCATGCCATCGCCTGCTGTAGATCATGTAACTGGGTAGGAAAACGGTACTCAGGGGCAAAGCGATGCTCAATATTGACTGTCACGTACCCCTGCTGCGCTAGTTGCTCGGCAATGCCATCCATGTCGTCGGGGCTGCGGTTGCGCCAGCCGCCGCCATGTACAATCAACGCCGCTGGCCGTTGCTTAGCATTCAGCGTATCGGGTAGCAGTACTCGGGCATATAGCACTTGGGGCCACTCATCGGGGGTGTAGCGCTGAGGCTGTAGACGGGTAAAGGTCACTTCCTGCTTACGATTGGCCTCTTCTTCAGCAGTGAGGGAAAGCGCTCCTTGGTGTGTTGAGCCGCACCCACTGATGAGTAGTATTAGAGTGCCTAAACTAAGGCACTGACGTATCGCACGTAGAGCTGGCATTCATGCCTCCTGATCTTTTGGTTAACTCTTGTTGTTAACAGAGCCCCACTTAACGCAACGCCCCCCTAGCCCTGTAAATGATCACGGTTGTTGCACACTTTGTGCAAACGGCTTGCACGCCACTCTACGATACTGAGATCGTCAACTTAGCATCCGCTAACCTATTAAGAGGTATGCCATGAAGATGTCACTTCGCCAACTATTTGCCCCCGCCCTATTTGCCGTAGCCTTAATGCCCTTGGCATTCACTGCCCAGGCAGGCCACCATGAAGGGCGCGGCTACGATCGCGAACAAATGGCAGAGCGTATGGAAGAGCGCCGCCAGGAAGTCTACCAGCGTGCTGAGCTAAGCGAGGAGCAACAAGACGCGCTGAATGAAGCCCACGCCGAGCATCGTGAAGCAGTAAAAGCACTGCAAGAGGAGTATCACGCTCGAATCGCTGAGATTCTCACTGAGGAGGAGCGGCAGGCAGTAAGCGAAGCAATGCGCGAGGTGCATGCAGAGCAGCGTAGCGAACGTGGGCACGGTAAACGTGGTCATCAGCATGAAAAGCCTGCAGTGGAAAATGCTGCTGAGTAACCATTTAATCACCGTTTAAATGCTTTAAGCGCCCGGCTTTGCCGGGCTTTTTTGTCTCTATACTCTGGAATAGCAGGGTGTTCGGCGCATCTGGTTAAAGGTGCTAGCTTGAATTGGGTGACTAAACCACGTATTTTATTTGAACGTTCATTCAAAAATAAATACTCTGCCTCACCTTGTCTAACAACAGGAGTCTGCCTCCATGGCGAAAGACAATTCAGCTCTCCCCTCTCGCGACCGGCTCAACCCTGTGGTTTTCCACGGCAGTGTGGCCGGTATCCTTATCTTCTTAGTGCTCACCATGGTATTCACCGAGCAAGCAGGCGCCTTTTTTGATGCGGGTCTTGCCTGGGTGAGCAAAACCTTTGGCTGGTACTACATGCTGGCTATTGTGGCTTACCTGATATTTGTGGTTGCCATTGGTATGTCACGTTTTGGTAGTATCCGGCTTGGCCCTGATCATTCACGGCCCGAGTTTTCACTGCTCTCCTGGTCAGCCATGCTATTTGCCGCGGGTATCGGTATCGACCTGCTGTTCTTCAGTGTTGCCGAGCCGGTTGCGCACTACTTGGCACCGCCGGATTTAACCCCGGAAAGCCAGGCTGCGATGCGTAATGCCGTCGTTCAAACCTATCTGCACTGGGGGCTCTCCGGTTGGGGGCTGTACGTGTTGATGGGTATGGCGCTGGCTTACTTCAGCTACCGCCACCGCTTGCCGCTGGCTATTCGCAGTGCGCTCTACCCAATACTGGGCAAACGTATCCACGGCCCAATTGGCAATGCAGTAGACATTACTGCGGTTATTTCGACTGTGTTTGGTATTGCCACCAGTCTTGGTATTGGGGTGATGCAGCTCAACTATGGCCTCACCTATATGTTCGGCGTGCCGGAAACGCTTAGCGTGCAGGTGATCCTGATTGTGCTGGTGGTGATTTTGGCGACCATTTCCGTAGTAACCGGTGTCGAGAAAGGCATTCGCCGCCTCTCTGAGTTCAACATGCTGCTGGCATTAGCACTAATGCTATTTGTGCTCTTTTCCGGCGACACGCTGGTATTACTGGATAAAGTGGTCAATAACGCCGGTGACTATCTCTCCGGGTTTGTTGGTGCCAGCTTTGATACCTACGCCTTTGCCGGTGAAGATGCCCAAGAGTGGAAAATGTGGTGGACAATCTTCTTCTGGGGCTGGTGGATTGCCTGGACCCCATTCGTGGGCCTGTTCCTGGCGCGTATCTCCCGTGGTCGTACCATCCGTGAATTTGTCGCCGGCGCCTTGTTTATTCCGCTGGCCTTTATGATGGTGTGGATGTCAATCTTTGGTAACAGCGGTATTGAACTGGTCGCCAACCAGGGCGTTGCCGAGCTGGGTGAGCAAGCACTCAACACCCCACAAACCACGCTCTACACACTGCTCGAGTACTACCCCTACGTGGGCATTACTGCTGCCGCCGTTACTGTACTGGGCATTGTGTTCTTTATTACTTCAGCGGATTCCGGCGCGCTGGTACTGGCCAATTTCACCTCTATTTTGAGTGACGTAAACCACGATGCTCCGGTGAAACTGCGTATTTTCTGGTCAGCAGTGATCGGTCTGATCACCATCGCCTTGCTAATGGCAGGCGGGCTTGCCGCGCTGCAAAGCGCCGTAGTGATTACCGCACTGCCGTTCTCGCTGGTCATTTTTGCCGTCATGGTGGGTATGTACAAAGCGTTGAAACTTGAAGGCAGAAAAGCCGACGCCCGTCGTATGATTGCCGGTAGCGCCCCTGGTGGCGACTGGCGCGAGCGTTTGGACCGCGCCCTGGATACCTCCACACGAGCAGGTGCGGCTGCAACCCTTGAGCACTCGATTCGTCCGGCCATGACCCAGTTTGCTCAAGAGCTTGAAAGCCGCGGCCAAACCGCCAACGTCACTGAAGAGCACTTTGAAGGTGAATCACTGCCTAACTTGACGCTCCAGGTAGATTTTGGCGATGCCACAAGCTTTGTCTACCAGGTGTGCCCGCACCGCATGCGTACGCCTAGCTTCATCCGTGCAGACGATGACTTCTATGTGCGTTTGGACGTTTATCTGGCGGAAGGCGGCCAGGATAAAGACCTTAACGGTTATACCCGTGGACAGGTGATTGGTGACTTGGTGGCCGAGTATGAACGCCACCTGCACTTTCTCACCCTGGCCGGTGAGCAGATGGGCCATGTGCAGGCTATGCCCGGCACTATCGGCGAACCGCCTGAAAATTCCCAGATGTAATCGTGTTAGTGCTTAACGTGTAAAACAATCCCGGCCACAGCGCCGGGATTTTTTATGCTACTGCATTTGCTCAAGACGAATGCTCAAGACGAATGCTCAAGACTAACGCCCAGTTGTGCAAGGTTTAGGGCAGGCGTAGCGTAATGGCTTGTTTTCCCTATCGCTTAGGAGGCTTGTCCCATGTCCCGCGCCCATCGTCCCTCGGGGTACGTGTTCCCGATACCTGGTAGTGCGCTGCTTAACGCTTGGCGCGAAGGTTATTCACTGGGCAAACTCAAACGCGATGTGATGGCGGGGCTGACAATTGGCGTGGTAGCCGTGCCGCTTTCCATGGCGTTGGCAATTGCCACCGGCGTGCCACCCCAGCATGGGCTTTACACCGCCATCGTAGCAGGCGCGGTGATTGCGCTAACCGGCGGCTCACGATTTAACATCTCTGGCCCCACTGCGGCCTTTGTGGTCATTCTGTTCCCCATTGTTGCCAATCACGGCCTTGGCGGGCTATTGATAGCAACACTAATGGCGGGCGCTATTTTGGTCGCACTGGGTCTGTCGCGGCTGGGCAGCCTGATTCAGTACGTCCCCTACCCGGTCATTCTCGGCTTTACCGCTGGTATCGGCGTGGTGATTGCACTGCTGCAACTACCTGATTTTCTCGGCTTGGCCGGGGTTCAACTGAGTGATAGCACCCTACATAACTTACTGCTGATTGGCCAAGCGCTGCCAAGCCTGTCACTGGCGGAGGTAAGCGTTGGCCTGATCACCTTGGCAACGCTGCTGGTATGGCCACGTTTAAAGACACCGGTTCCCGCTCCGTTAGTCGGGTTGGCGGTGGGCACTCTGGCTGCCACGCTGCTGCTATTGGGAGGCGTTGAAGTCGATACTATTGCTTCACGCTTTAGCTGGGAATTCCAGGGAGAGAGCGGCAGCGGCATTCCACCCTTCGCGCCTACTTTTACCGCGCCTTGGCATTTTCCTGGGGCGGACGGCACCCCACTTGAGATCAACTTCGCACTGATTCAGGCGCTGCTTGGCCCGGCACTGGCCATTGCGCTACTGGCGGCCATTGAGTCACTACTGTGTGCTGTAGTGGCGGATGGTCTAACCCGTACGCGCCATGACCCTAATGCTGAGCTGATTGGTCAGGGGCTGGGCAACCTGGTAGTACCTTTTTTTGGTGGCATTACCGCCACAGCAGCCCTTGCCCGTACTGCCACCAATATCAAAAGTGGTGCTTTTTCACCCATCGCCGCCGTGGTGCACTCTCTGGTGGTCCTGCTTGCTGTTGTTGCGCTGGCGGGGGTGCTGGGGTTTGTCCCAATGGCGGCCCTGGCCGCGTTGCTATTTATCATTGCCTGGAACATGAGTGAGGCACGCCACTTTGTTCACACACTTAAAAGCGCCCCCGTCAGCGATGTATCAGTGCTGGTGATCTGTTTTGCACTCACGGTGATTTTCGATATGGTCATCGCGGTAGCCGTGGGCATTGGCCTAGCGGCGGCGCTGTTTATCCGCCGTATGGCGCAGCTGACCAATACCCAGCGCTTAGACACGCCTTCCACCCATGAATATTTCCCGCCGGAAGTAGCGCTCTATAAAATCAGCGGCCCACTGTTTTTTGGCGCGGCAGAAAAAGCCATTGCCACGCTACGGGTCATTGATCATGGCGTTCGGGTTGTGGTTCTGGATATGCGCGATGTGCCGAGCTTGGATACCACTGCCATGGTGGCACTGGATACGCTGCGCAGTGAACTGAGTGAACAAGGTGTAGGTGTAATGTTTGTTGGGTTGCCACCGCGCATGGCATTGAAGATTAAACGCGCAGGTATTCGTCGTGAAGCGGGAAAATTAGCAGTGGTTAGCAATCTAGCCCACGCCGAGCGTATGGCGCGCCGCTGGTTAGCTGAAAGAGCCACTGAGAATGCTGGATAGCGGATAGCGGATAGCGGATAGGGAATGACTGGTGTGAAGTGTTTTGGTCTGAAGCGTTGATGTGAATGGTTGATGTGAAGTGTTTTGGTATGAAGTTCATGCGTAACGTTAAACAGGGGAAGTCGCCCTCCCCTGGTATTAGCGCCAACCAGCCAGCTATCAGCTCGCCATATCAAGCACAATACGGCCCTCGATTTTGCCATCAATCATGCGCTGGAAGATGTCATTAATATTGTCCAGCGTATCGGTTGCAACCGTTGCCTTGACCTTGCCCTCAGCGGCGAAGTCCAGCGCCTCCTGCAGGTCACTGCGGGTACCGACGATAGAGCCACGAATGGTAATCCCATTGAGCACCGTGCTGAAAATCGGCAGTGGAAAATCACCCGGTGGTAAGCCATTGAGCACCAGTGTGCCCCCACGGCGTAGCATATTCTGGGCTTGGTCGAATGCTTTTGGCGATACCGCCGTCACTAGCGCGCCATGGGCACCGCCTATGGTTTTCTTCAGGTAGGCCACTGGATCCGTTTTCATGGCGTTAACGGTCACAGTTGCACCTAACCGCTCGGCCAGTGCTAACTTGCCATCGTCGATATCAACAGCAGCAACGTTCAGGCCCATGGCTTTAGCGTACTGCACCGCCATATGGCCCAGGCCACCAATACCCGAAATCACCACCCATTGACCGGGCCGGGTATCGGTCATTTTTAAACCTTTATAAACGGTTACTCCAGCACACAGAACAGGGGCTATTTCTATAAAATCGACAGCATCTGGAAGGCGCCCTACATAGCCTGCATCTGCCAGGGTGTAATCAGCGAACCCGCCATTAACGCTGTAGCCGGTATTCTGCTGGGACTCGCAAAGTGTCTCCCAACCACCTAAACAGTGCTCGCAGTAGCCACAGGCAGAGTAGAGCCACGGTACACCGATGCGATCGCCCTCTTTGACATGGGATACGCCAGCCCCCACGGCGACCACATGCCCGACACCTTCATGCCCTGGAATAAAAGGCGGAGAGGGCTTCACCGGCCAATCTCCATGGGCCGCGTGTAAATCGGTATGGCACACCCCAGAGGCTGCCACTTTCATCAACACCTCCCCCTGTTTAGGGCGCGGTACGTCTACTTCTTCTATCACCAACGGCTGGCCGAACTCGCGCACGACCGCCGCCCGCATTGTGCTATCCATGATGCGACTCCTAATGATGTTAAAATGTGGCAGTTAATCACTGCTCTTATCGGTAGCGTGGGCGTCAGGGGGGAGCAGAAACGCCCGGCAACATGGCCGGGCGCTATTACTGCAAGTTAACCTCTTAGAAGAAACCTAGTGGGTTAATATCGTAGCTCACCAGCAGGTTCTTGGTTTGTTGGTAGTGCTCAAGGGCGACTTTATGGGTCTCGCGACCTACGCCTGACTTTTTATAACCGCCAAAGGCTGCGTGGGCGGGATACTGATGGTAGCAGTTGGTCCATACGCGACCAGCTTGGATGCCACGGCCCATACGGAAAGCGACGTTGATATCGCGGCTCCATACGCCAGCACCCAGACCGAACTCGGTGTCATTGGCAATCGCCAGCGCTTCTTCCTCGTCCTTAAAGGTGGTCACTGCCACCACCGGGCCAAAGATCTCCTCCTGGAAGACACGCATCTGGTTGTTACCCTTCAACAGCGTGGGCTGGATGTAGTAACCACTGTTGATGCTGTCGTCCAGAGTTTCTTTATCACCGCCGGTGAGGAATTCTGCACCTTCATCCCGAGCGATATCCATGTACGACATGATTTTGTCGAACTGCTCTTGAGATGCCTGAGCACCCACCTGCACATCGGTATCTAATGGGTTGCCACGTTTGATGGTTTTTGTGCGTTCAATGACCTTGGCCATAAACTCGTCGTACATGCTCTCCTGAATCAATGCGCGAGACGGGCAGGTACATACTTCGCCCTGGTTAAAGAACGCTAGCACCAACCCTTCGACGGCTTTATCAATAAACGTCGGTTCAGCGTTCATGATGTCGGCAAAGTAGATGTTGGGGGATTTACCGCCTAGCTCTACGGTGGAGGGGATAATGTTTTCCGCCGCACATTTAAGGATATGCGCCCCAACTGGCGTTGAGCCAGTAAAGGCAATTTTGGCGATACGCTTACTCGTGGCTAGTGCTTGGCCAGCTTCAGCGCCAAAACCATTAACGATATTCAACACCCCGGGTGGTAGCAGATCACCAATGACTTCCATTACTTTCAAAATTGAGGCGGGGGTTTGCTCTGCGGGCTTCAAGACCACACAGTTGCCTGCTGCCAGTGCAGGTGCGAGCTTCCAGGCCGCCATTAAAATCGGGAAGTTCCAGGGAATAATCTGCCCAACCACGCCTAATGGTTCATGGAAATGGTAGGCCACGGTGTTAGCATCGATATCTGCTGCGCTACCTTCCTGAGAACGTAGGCAACCCGCAAAATAGCGGAAGTGATCAACCGCTAGGGGAATATCAGCATTGAGGGTCTCACGAACCGCTTTACCGTTGTCCCAGGTTTCCGCAACAGCGAGCATTTCTAGGTTTTGCTCAAGCCGGTCGGCAATCTTGAGTAGAGTGTTGCTGCGCTCTTGAACCGAGGTTTTACCCCAGGCTGGCGCTGCTTTATGGGCTGCATCCAGCGCTTTTTCAATATCTTCAGCGCTAGAGCGAGGAATTTCGCAGAATACTTGTCCGTTAACAGGGCTAATATTGTCGAAGTATTGACCATTCACTGGGGGCACAAATTCACCGCCAATGTAGTTTCCGTAGCGTTTTTCAAACGACACAACGGAACCCGCGTCACCTGGATTGGCGTAGATCATCGTAAAGCTCCTGAGTATTATGATTATTAAAAAAAGGTGCCTACTCAGTGTTGAACACATAGGCTGTTAGCGATATAGCCCGATGGCAGGACGCACCCTCATCCCTTGGTAGGAGACGCCATGTACTCGCTGTTAGTGGCAGATGACCACCCGTTGTTCCGCGATGCGCTGCATGCGGTGGTTAGCGCCGGACTCGCCGACACTCAGCTATTTGAAGCAGATAGTTTGGCAGGGGCGATTCACCTTATAGAGGCGCACGACGGCTTGGATTTACTGCTGCTCGATTTAAGCCTGCCCGACGCTGAAGGACTGGAGGGGCTAAAAACGCTGAGAGAGCGCTGCCCATGGCTCCCCGTTGCCATTGTCTCCGCTCACCAGGAGCGCCAGTTAGTGCTGGATGCCATTACGCTTGGGGCCGTCGGCTATATCCCCAAATCAACACCTAGGGAGCAGTTGCTGGCGGCATTAACGCAGATACTTCAGGGCCAGCTCTATTTACCCGCGGATATCATGCGCCGGCCTCCCCCGCCCAATGCGGCACGCTCTTTATCAGCAGTACCAACAGAGAAAAAGATGCGCTTGGCACGCCTAACCGATAAGCAGCAGGATGTATTACGCTACATGGCCCAGGGGATGTCTAACAAGCAGATAGCTAGGGAGTTGTCGATTGCTGAAACTACCGTAAAGACCCACGTGTCGGCGATCTTGCGTAAGCTTGGTGCTACCAGCCGGGTGCATGCAATTGTAATTGCCAGCGAGGAGGAGCTGCCCCACTCTTTCGCCAAACGTTAAGCGCCTGACCTGATAAGTCTTTTAAGCGAGCACCCTTCAATGGCTATCGAGTAGCGTGCCCAGAAGCATCCGCAAACGCAGTGGTTTTAGCGGTTTCAGCAAGCAGTGCATGCCTGCTTCTCGGGTGGCACGCTTTACCGCAGCTTCATGGTTGGCGGTAATGACAACCGTCGCAAGCCCAGGGTAGCGTCGCCGCAGCCGGGTGGCCAAATCAATACCGTTTTCACGATGCTCACCTAGGTGGTAGTCCACCAGCAGTACAGCTGGGCGCTCTCCGTCGCTAACCGCTTCTAGAGCGCTTACGGTGGCCGCCGCCCGCACGCGACACCCCCAACTGCCTAGCAACGCCTGCATACCTTCGATAATCGCGGGATCATCATCAATCACCCACACCACACAGCCCTGTAGCGGGTCGTCATACTCCCAGGTGCTGCGAGCTATCGCGCTGGCTTTTTTGTTGCCACCACCCCCAGTGGTGCTAGGGGCGTATGGCACCAAAATAGAAAAGAGTGACCCGCGCCCCAGCTTTGAGGTAAGCGTAATGGGGTGGTCCAACATCGTGCTGATACGATCAACAATAGCAAGGCCTAACCCTAGCCCACGGCTATGGTTATTAAGCGGTTGGCTTGCCCGGCGAAACTCAAGAAAGATAGCCTTACGCTGAAGCTCGGGGATGCCGGGGCCCGTGTCGCCCACAATAATTTCCAGGCCTTGAGACCGCCGGCGACAACCAAGCAACAGATGGCCCTGTTCGGTGTAGCGCACAGCGTTGCTCAGAAAATTACGCACCACGCGCGCCAGCAACGCCAAATCGGACTCTACCAATGCGCTAGAGGGCACATAGTGCAGGGTGAGGCCACGCACCGCCGCCACCTGCTGATACTCCTCGGCTAGCGCATCCAATAATGTGCTCACTGCAAAGGGCGCTTTGTCGGCATGCAGTACACCGGCATCCAAACGGGAAATATCCACCAGCGTACCCAGTAGCCCCTCCACATCTTTTAGCGAACGACCTATATGCCCAACTAACGCTTGGGAGGCTTCCGGTAATGCATGGGTTTCCAGGGCGCTGGCAAATAATCGAGCGGCGTTTAAGGGCTGTAATAAATCGTGACTAACAGCTGCTAAAAATTTCGTTTTAGAAAGATTCGCGGCTTCTGCTTCAGCATTAGCAGAGAGCAACCGTGCATTTACCTGGCTCAGTTCATCCAGTGTACGGTGTAGTGCATCCGTGCGCTCACGGACCTGCTCGGCCAGCAGTACCGAACGCTCAAACGCTGCATAAGGTGCGCTGTTAGGGCTGCCCCCCGACTCAACCCGTTCCATGAGCGCTTGGCAGACCTTGCGCAAGCGGCGGTTTTCTTCGCGCAGCGCAGCGTTATCGGCCGTTTCGTTGCTATCTGCTGACAGCTGGAAGAGCGCCAAACGCCACCCCCGTAAAGGTTTGGTTAACGTGCATACCGTGGTGCTGCTCACCGTATGTATTAAACCCTACTACCCGTGCTTGGCGCAGCAGCGCTGAGGCCTGATCAATTTGCTGCAAGGACTCCAGTGCCATGCGGCGCAGAAAACAGTCACAACCAATAATCGTAGCGGCACTTCCCAGACGCTCCCTCACGCTGAGTAACATCGCATTTAGGTCGTTTAGCAGCGGCGTAGGACGCATTGCGGTTAGTACAATACCTGTCTCTACCGCACAGTAAAAACTCAGGCTGCCATCACTATTAACCCGCTGAATGGAGCGGATATAGTGCTGGCCGCCAAGGTGAACCGCGAGGGGATGCTGGGCAAATACATTAGGCGTTAACTGATCAACACGACACCCCACCAGTGCTGCATACACGCCGCTGGCGGGTAGCCCGTTCAGCTCTAATACGCGACGCTGTTCGCGATCAACATCAGTGACGACTAGCTTATGCGCCAGAGGAACAAGGTGATGGCTTGAAAACACTTCAAACGGCAGCCGCGTGTTTAGCATGACGACCACAGCCGCACGGGTGTAGAAGCGCCCATTGGCATAAACGTGGGTGTGCGCAAGATGATTATCATCACCCGCCGAGCCACCAAAACTGGGAATACGCCCAAGTGCTGCATCCAGCGTTGCCAATACCTGTTCTTCACGGCTGGATAACCCATCTAGCAGAGTCAGCGCAAAGCTATGCTCATTGATGGGAGCAAGAGTCTGCTGACGGCAGCGCTCCAACAAGGCATCTACTAACGGCTGTGCACAAGCAAGGTCAAAGTGCTCAAGGTCATCGATTAGCGCTGTTTCTATGGCAAATACACGCCTATCAAACCCAATCGCCACTATTGAGCCACGGTCATACCCTTGAGGAGTAATCTCACCTGCAGTGGTACAGCCACTCATAGGCACTTCCCCAAACGCCTCATTTAGTGCGTCAGCCAACGCTGGTAACGGGTACTCCGCGCTACAGAAAAACAGCACAAATCCTAACTGCTCGTGGCATAGCGCTTGGGCCAGCTCACGAGCCGCCTTTATCGGCTCTGGCTGCTTGCTAGCAGCGGTTAAGAGGCCGTTATGCTCCAGGGAAGCCATCACGGCGCCACTTTTCCAAGGCTGCATGGGTGCGTGCTACGCTCTGGCGCAGCGCACTAAAAGTTTCATTTATTTGGCAAGCAGAGTGTGTTTTGTTGGCCATTAATAACTCCAGCCGTTTCGCCTGAGCCGCCAACTGCTCTGCACCAACGCTGAGCGACTCCCCCCTTAGCTGGTGCGCTAAGCGCCCCACCTGCTGGGCTTGCGCATCAGAGAGCGTATCGGCACTGCCGAGACAAGCCCCAAGCTGAGCGGCGTAATCATCTACTTGTTGATGATAGAGCATAATCAGTTGGGTGGTGCTTTCCTGGCCTAATGAGCTGAGCAGAGTACGCAGTGTTGCGTTATTCAACAACATCTGCCCTTCAGTGGTCGGGGCATACGAGGTAAGCGAAGGCAACCGCTGCGATGAAGGTAATAGTTGAAGTGACAGTACATTGCTCAGCGATAACAGAGAGAGAGGCTTAGTGATGTAGTCATTCATCCCTGCGGCAAGACAGCGCGTTCGGTCCCCCTCAACGCCTCCCGCTGTCATTGCCACAATAGGTACTTCTGCAAGCCAACCACCTGCTTCACGCAGTTTCCGGGTGACGGTCAGGCCATCTATGTCGGGCAACTGAATATCCATAAAAATCAGGTGAACTTGTTGAGACTGAACCATCTCCAGCGCATCTTGCCCATTTTCAGCACACACTACATCGCAGCCTAAACGTGATAACAGACTAATAGCGACTTTGCGGTTCACAGCATTATCTTCGACTAGCAGCAGTGATGTGCCATGGAAGTCCCTGGTCGGTTCAGCCGGTAGCGGAGTAGCTACCGGATTCGTCTCAATTAAAGGGAGTTCACACCGAAATATACTCCCTTGGCCTGGGGTGCTTGTCACCCACAAGCGCCCCCGCATGGCCTCACTCAAACGCTTGCAAATAGCAAGTCCCAGACCGGTACCGCCAAAGCGGCGCGCCACGCTTTCATCGGCCTGCTGAAAAGGTTCAAACAGCAGTGACTGCTGCTCTTTGCTTAAACCGCAGCCGGTGTCACTGACCTCAAACGTAAGCCAGTACACACTGGTATAAAGACGTAGAGTCACTCTTCCATGGTCAGTGAACTTGATGGCATTGGCGATTAGGTTAAGCAGTATTTGCCGCAACCGGCCTGCATCTATCATGACCCACCCAGGCACCAATGGATCGATGTGCAGCAATAGCTGGAGGCCTTTTGCCTGAGCGCGTGGCTCAAACAGCGCTATAACGCTATCAACCAATGGTTTGAGTGCCGTGGGGGATGTTTCAAGGGTCAAGTGCCCCGCTTCTATCTTAGAGAAATCGAGTATTTCGTTGATCATTGCCAACAGCTGGTTGGCACTGTCGTGAATAGTACGCGCGTAATCTTCTACTTGGGCAACGCTGGCTGGTTCGCGAAGCAGCTCACTCATGCCAATCACACCATTTAACGGGGTGCGAATTTCATGGCTGACCATGGCTAGAAAATCGGACTTCGCATGGTTGGCCGCCTGTGCCTGTTTGGCGGTTACTTCCAGCTGGCGGCTCAATAGTTCCTGTTCTCGACGTGCTGCGGCGCTCTCACGCATTTCACGCACCAGAAACCCAATCACCAGCAGTACTGCTAAGCTCATGCCGATTAACAGTGACATCAGGGCTTTATATAGCGTACTTAATATCGCACGCTCTTCCGTTGCAGATTCAGCGAGGTAGCCATTAACCGCAATCACAAAGCGCTCAGTAAGTCGGGTGAGTGCTTGCAGCTCAGTTTCCAACTCGGTGATCGGCAGTTGGGGAAGCGTATCATGGGGTGCCAGCATGGGATCCAGCGTGTCTAGCTGCTGCTGAATATTGATTAGCAGCGTGTTTGCTGTCCTAATATTTTGCAGTATCGAATTAACCTCGCCCTCTTTCAACAAGGTGATACGGCTATAAAGCAGCTCAAAACGTAAGTTCAGCGCATCCTGTTCTGCAGGAGATACAGGCCCTCGGGTTGCCGCCAACAGGTGATTAAGCAGTTGAACCGCGTCGCGATCCAGCTTATAGACCACCCAAGCCGTATCTTCCCGCAGGCTTTGGGTCAGGTTGTCTTGCCGCCAGGCAGCCAGGGCAGCGACTACCAGTGCCGCTGCGAACAGCAACACGGTAATCATAGCCACTAGCTTAAACCGGCGAGGGTATCTAAGCAGGCGGGGCGCTTTCGCAGTTGAATCGCTAACGGACATTAATTTGCATGACCTGCCAGACGGATCTAAAGCGGATTTTTTCGCTTAAAAGCGCATCGTCCTGAGAGAAGGGATACAGTACCCATAACGGGCCGTATTCACGGATAGGAATGGCTTTTTGGTCGCGCTCAAGCGCTAAAATAACGTCGTAGTCGTAAAAGTCGCTAAGTGGTATTTCTGCTTCATAACCATTCAGCGCCAACACATATACGCTTTCAGCCTCTGCGCCTAAATGCTCCAACAAAGTACGCATCAATGGCCCACTATAGTGGCTGGTTCCCTCGGTCCAGGGAGTCCCTGTCTCAAAAGTGTGTTGCGGCAGTGCTAGTAGCATTTCTCTGTCAAAGTGCGCTTCTTTATCATTATCATCATCACCAGCATTAGCTAGCGCAATATCGCCTACCACAGTCAGCATAATGGGCCCGCCGGGCTCATCTAATAGCCTATGCGACTCAGCCAGTCCCGCCTGGGGAATGCTGAACGCCAGCATAATCCACCCCAACAACAACGCTTTCACAGCTATACCTCGTATCCAAGTGCCCTGTAGAACCCCTGCATGCTATTGGGATGCTCCCTATTACAGGCAATAAAAAAAGAGACAGCGTGAAGAGTACGCCATCTCTTTTCGTAGGTCAGGCTAATTACAAACTTTTTCGTAGCTTAGCCTTTCGTCTCAATGTCATTGGAACACTTTTGAGACAACGACCCACTGTGTTAGACAAAGGACTGCTGTTTTAGACAAATCGCAGATTAGGTTTTTAGCTCCTCAATTGGCTCAAAACGCACTAGATCCTCATAGGCATGCCAACTGGCATGGCCTAATACCGGCAGTATGAGCGCTAAACCGATATAAAACGTCATTACCCCTACTAGCACACAGCCTGTCAAAATAGCGGCCCACAGCAGCATTGGGCGGAAATTACGTGCAACACAGCGCACGCTGGCCTCAATGCCTTCCATAAAGGTTAGGTCTTGATCCATCAATGTTGGAATGGCAACAACGCTAATGGCAAACGCACCAAACGCCAGGATGCCGCCCGCTACCGTGCCTACCGCCAGCATGCCGATTCCTTCTGGGGTGGTTAGCAGCGACGTATAAAGTGTGGCTGGGCTGGGCACTTCAAAGCCAAAAAACAGCGCAAACAGAAGCGTTGCCAAACGGATCCAGGCAAGAAAGAAAATCATCATCATCACGCCCATCATTGCTAGCTGGCCAGCATGGGGCTTCCAACTGCCAAACGCATCACCGAGGCTGGGGACTCGCCCCTGCTCTAAAGCCCGACTGATACCGTAGGAGCCTACCGCAACTAAAGGGCCAATAAACATAAACCCTGCAATCATCGGCAGTAGCCAATACCAATATCCAAGTGTAAAAGCCCCTACCGTGATGGCAATACTCAAGCCCACCCAAAACATCCCATAGGATAAACTCACAGCAGTGGCACGCCTAAAATCTTCCAAACCTGCCGTTAGCCAAGCACGGGGGCGATCCATACCGATCTTATTAATCGTGATTTTGATGGTGGGCATATCTTTCGTCATCGGCGTCTCTGCATGGACTTGGTTTTTTGTCGTTGTTCCGTTCATGGCATAACTCCTGTGATTTACCAGAGCTGCATTCTTGCCTTAAACATTAATCCCAAATTAATGGCTTAACGTCTCTTTAATGTAGTTGAGCGCGAGGGCACCGAGTGAAAACGGCGCCAGTAAGTACAAAAATTCCACCATTACAGCCTTTAGCGCCAATTAAATTGATGCGTTAGCGCTCCCTAAACATTAAAAAGAGCATAAAAAAATCATTAAATATTCTTTTTTATTTTAACAACACTGTTTTAAGGTATAGCGCTATTACAAACAATTAAGGAGTGCTTCCATGGGCATGCACCTACGTGCTTGTTTTGCTCTTGCGGTAGCGTTAGGGACGGCCAATTCCGCCGGTGCAGAAACAAGACTGGATACCGACGCATTGCAGCTCGAAGTGCTAGCCGGTAGCTGTGCGAATTGCCATGGCACTGATGGGCGCATGGTAGGCGCAGTACCAGCACTGGCGGGCCGTTCTGCAGAGCAATTGGAAGCACGCCTGCTGGCGTTTAAGCATGAGGAGAATACGGGCGCCACTATTATGGATCGCATCGCTAAGGGTTACACCGATGAGGAATTGGCTAGCTTGGCTGACTACTTCTCTCACTTACCTGCCACAGAGGAGCTAACACCATGAGCCAGCCGTGGAACCGTCTTAGCCGTCGCCAGTTATTGAAAGGTTTAGGTGGCGCTTCAGCCCTTCCCCTGCTCGGTGCTATGCCGTCGTTGGCAATTGGTGGGCAGCATGCTGGGCACGTAGTGGTTGTCGGGGGTGGCTTTGGTGGTGCGACAGCCGCCAAGTATCTCAAACGGGCCAATCCTGCAATTAAGGTAACGCTCGTTGAACCGGCCGAAGTGTTTTACACCTGCCCCTTCAGCAACCTTTTTCTGGGTGGCTTAAGGGATATGCGCTCTATTGCCCACAACTATGATGAGTTGCGCCAGCGTTACGACGTTGACGTTATACATGCATTAGCCGAAGACATTGATGCCGATACGCACAAGGTTCGCTTATCTACAGGTGATACCTTGCACTACGACCGCTTGGTGCTGTCACCAGGTGTTGATATGCGCTGGGATGCGTTAGATGGCTACGATGAAGCCACCGCTGAAAAAGCGCCCCATGCCTGGAAAGCTGGTCATCAAACCACCTTATTAAAACAGCAGCTTGAAGCCATGGAAGATGGTGGCACCTTTATTATGGTGGCGCCAGATAACCCTTATCGTTGCCCACCAGGACCCTATGAGCGTGCCGGTATGGTGGCGCACTATTTCAAAGAGCATAAACCTAGCTCTAAAGTATTGATTTTAGACGCTAAAGATAACTTCTCCAAGCAAGGTTTGTTCACTGCGGGTTGGCAGCACTTGTACGGTGACCGTATCGAGTGGGTTGGTCTTTCCAATGATGGTCGCGTTACTCGTGTCGACGCGGATAATCTAGAAGTGGAAACTGAGTTTGGTACGCGCCATCGCGCCGATGTGCTCAACGTAATCCCTCCTCAGAAGGCTGGGTGGATCGCAGACCGCGCCGGAGTAACCGATAGTTCTGGCTGGGTGCCTGTCAAACCAGACACATTTGAATCGCAACAGGTGAACGATATTTATGTGGTAGGTGACGCAACAGTAGCAGCGCCGATGCCAAAATCGGGCTTCTGTGCCAACGCCCAAGCCAAAGTAGTGGCCGCTGCCATTGCATCTTCATTGGAACAACAGCCAGCACCTACGGCTTACTGGGCCAATACCTGCTATAGCTTGGTTGGCCCTAATTACGGTATTTCTGTCGCTGGCGTGTACAGGGTCACCGACGGTGCGATTGCTGAAGTTGCTGGTGCGGGAGGCATTAGCCCTGCCGATGCACCGGACACGGTTCGGGCATTAGAGGCTGAGTATGCGGTTGGCTGGTACAATGCCATCTGCCAGGATACCTGGGGCACACAGGTATAAGTTAGCACTATGAGCCATCGCTGTTAGCTAACACCTGCGCTTCGAACCAGTGCATCGACGGGCTACCTGAACGGTGGCCCGTTTTGTTAATTAGCCCGCCTTGTGATGAAAGGAGACTAGCATGAGTCATATTGAACTGACCCTGTGGGTAGGCGCGTTGATTGGCCTGCTGTTTGGCGCTGTTGGTCAGGCTAGTGGCTTTTGTTTACTCCGTGGCATTGCCAATACAGCCCGGGGAGACTCTCGAAAACTTCGCGCCTTTATACTGGCAATGGCCACCGCACTATTGGGAACCCAATGGCTTGCCGCACTGGGCTACTTCTCACTGTCGGACTCGCTCTATATTACTCCCTCATTTTCATGGCTTTCGCTGCCGCTGGGAGGCCTGCTGTTTGGCTATGGAATGGCGTTAGCTAACGGTTGCGGTGCGCGAGCGCTCGTCTTATTGGGGAGCGGTAATCTACGCAGTTTAGTTGTCGTTATGTGCCTTGGTATTGGGGCCTATATTGCCCTTTCCGGTGTACTTGCTCCAGGACGTATCTACCTTGAACAAACCACCTCAATGGCTTTGGCATCCCAAGATATTGCGGGGCTAGTGACGCTACCCGCGTGGGCCGTTGCAACACCTCTCGGCTTGCTCATAGCCGCTTGGGCGTTTTCCAACGCAAACTTTCGCGCCTCACCACGTGATTGGGTCAGTGGCCTTATCATTGGCGCGTTAGTACCCGCTGGCTGGTATGCAACGGGGGTGCTCGGCTTTGATGATTTTGAACCAATGCGCTTGGCAAGCCTGACCTTTGTGGCGCCTATCGGCGCTTCCTTGCAATATTTAATGCTTTCAACGGGCACCCGGCTAAGTTTTGGCGTCGCGGTTGTGGGAGGCATTCTTATCGGTGCATTTGCCATGGCACTGGTCCGGCGTGACTTTCACTGGCAGGGGTTCCAGGGGCCTGGGCAAATGGCACGCAGCATAACGGGAGCATTCATGATGGGGGTTGGCGGAGTATTGGCATTGGGCTGCTCAATCGGCCAGGGGCTAACTGGTATGTCTACGCTGGCACTACCCAGCGTCATCGCACTGCTGTGTATTATGCTTGGCGCCTATCTAGGGGTTAAAGGCCCGCTTTCGCTTGCTAACCTCACAAGCAGCCAGCAGTAGCCGCACGATTGGATTGCATCCCGTTATCAAGGAGAGGCTTATGTCTCACTCATATCGCATAAAAACAGCGCTATCTCGTCGAAAAGTCCTGCAACACGGCGTTGCGGGCTTAGGATTACTACTGCTGTCTCCCTTTGCTTGGGCCAGTGGAGCCTGGCAACAGCTTGATGCTGCCCAGCAAGTTTTAAACGGCGCAACACCGATCACCCAAGGGCTGACGCTTGATTTACCACATGTCTCTGAAGATGGTTCTGCGGTGCCCTTAGGTATTCAGTTCAATGGAGATTTAGCAGATGGCGACTATTTAACCGATATTCACTTATTTGCAGCTGGCAATCCCCAGCCTGAAATTGCCACGTTTCGGCTTAATGAATTAAGCCGTTATCCCGATATAGCAACACGCGTACGCCTCAACGAAACCCAGCACGTGGTGGCTATTGCCAAAAGCCATCAAGGGCAGACATTTGCGGTATCACAGGAAGTGCGTATTACCGTTAGCGGCTGCTTAATGCGTGGCGAAGACAACCAGCCCGAACCACTGACAAATCCCCGTGTCAGCGTAAACCAGCAAGTAGCAGCAGGTGACGCCTTAGAAGTCCGCACGCTGATTAATCACCCAATGGAAACTGGCCTGCGGGAAGACAGCAATGGTGAGCGCTTACCGCGCCATATTATCGAGCAGTTTACCGTGCGCTTAGGAGACGAGGTCGCTTTTGAGGCTGAGCTGCATCAATCCATTTCGGCTAACCCCTATTTGCGATTTCATCTGACGCCGCACCAGAGCGGAGAACTCGTATTTGAGTGGCAAGATGACCAAGATAAACAGGCTCGGCATACCAGTGAGCTGTCAGTCAGTTAACGCAATTAATTAGTTACTAGAAATTATTCATCTGCCAAAACCAACAACGCCAGGCTTAAAGCCTGGCGTTGTTGGTTATGCTAGGTGCTACTTAGCGTACGATCATTACCGACACCTTGGAGTGGTGCACCACGTGCTCGGCATTTGGCCCCAGAACATAGTCAACAAATTTTCGCTTGGTATGTGACGCCATCACAATCAAATCAGCATCTATCTTTTTGCCTACTTTAATAATGGCTTCCCAAGGCGAACCATCGACAATCACGCTCTGTACTTTCACGTCTTCAGGCACATTCTCTTTAATAAACACATGCTGGGCCTCCTTAATGGCCTCATGAGCCTTTTGGGAGAAGTTCTTAGGAAAATAAGCGCCCACCATGGGCATCTTAAATTCCGGCAGCACGGTCACAAGATGTAGCGAGGCACCGAAGGTCTGGCAAAGCGTAATAGCGGTAGGCAGTGCCTTCTGCCATGACGCTGGCTCGTTCAAATCAACAGGAAGTAATATCTTGTTATACATAATAACCTCCGTTAGGCCGCTGCTGCCGCCTTGTCTGGACGCCCAGTCTTACGGCGTCGACGCTGAAGAAGAACGACAAGGGCAAAAATGGCAAAGCCAGGTATCCACATCCACTCCTTCGCCCAACGATCCACAGGTGCTAGCACTTCGATGATCTCTTGATCAAAATCGAAGCCCAAGTCCTGTGCCAAGCTGCCAAACTGTACAAAGTCGATCGTCGCCTGATCCCCTTCTATCCATAGCTCCATACCGAGCCTCTCCATACGCTCTTCCCCGGTGTCGCCTCGTGGGACAGGTACAAGTAGATAGGTCGTCATGGGATCACCGAAGCTATCTTCTCCAGCAATTTGCACGCGCAGACTGCTGCCATCTTCCACTTCACCAAGCGCTTGCACAAACTCAGCTGGAGGCACTGATTCATAGGGGTCATGGATTTTGTCCATCCAGAACCCAGGGCGGAAGAGCGTAAAGGCGACCAATAGCAGTAGCAGTGATTCATACCAGCGGCTACGCACTAACATATACCCTTGCGTACCAGCGGCAAAAATCAGCATGGCGATGGTCGCGATAATAAACACGACAATCCCCTGCATAAACGACACATTAATGAGCAGCAGATCGGTATTAAAGATAAACAGGAATGGCAGGGCCGCTGTGCGAAGGCTGTAGTAAAACGCTTGGAAGCCGGTACGCAGTGGGTCGCCCCCGGAGACCGCCGCTGCCGCAAACGATGCCAGCCCCACCGGCGGGGTTACATCCGCCATGATGCCAAAATAGAAAACGAACAAGTGAACCGCAATCAACGGAACAATTAAGCCGTTTTGCTGGCCTAGCATGACGATAACAGGTGCCATCAATGCCGATACTACGATGTAGTTAGCAGTTGTCGGCAAGCCCATGCCTAAGATCAGACTGAGTAGCGCGGTTAGCAGCAGAATCAGCATCAGGTTACCGCCTGACAGGATTTCCACTACGTCAGCTAAGACCAGGCCAACCCCGGTTTGCGATACAGCGCCTACCACAATGCCTGCAGTGGCAGTCGCAATACCGATACCAATCATATTACGCGCACCAGCTACCAAGCCGTCCCACAGGTCTAAGCAGCCTTCTTTTACATCATCGGCTAGCTTACTGCGCCCACGGAACATGGCAATAATAGGGCGCTGCGTTACCATGATAAAGATCATGAATACTGTTGCCCAAAATGCAGATAGCCCAGGAGACAGGCGCTCCACCATCAGGCACCATACCAGCACAACGACGGGAAGAATGTAGTGCAGCCCCACCATTACGGTAGGCTTTGTCTGGGGAAGTTTGATGACTTGTGATGAGGGGTCATCCAACTCCAGTTCAGGGTAGTTAGCCCCCACCTTCAACAGGCCAACATAAATCGCTGAAAGGCCCACAGCGACAACCCAGGGGGTTGCATCGCCCAACGCAGGCTTAAGCCACCCAAGGCCATAATAGACAGCAAACGAAAGCGCCATCAGCAAAATAAGGCCAGTTAGAAAACCAATTACCTTATTAAGCAGTGGGCGAACAGGGTTGCTGGACGGCAGTCCTGTCATGTTCGCCTTAAGTGCCTCAAGGTGAACAATATAAATCAATGCAATATAAGAGATTATCGCGGGCAAAAAGGCATGCTTAATAACTTCTACATAGGGAATGCCGACATACTCAACCATCAAAAACGCAGCGGCCCCCATGACGGGCGGCATAATCTGGCCATTGACTGACGAGGAGACCTCAACGGCACCTGCCTTTTCGGCACTAAAGCCAACTCGCTTCATCATCGGAATCGTAAAGGTACCTGTTGTCACCGTATTGGCGATCGACGACCCCGATATCAAACCAGTCATACCCGATGCAACCACAGCGGCTTTCGCAGGGCCGCCTTTAAAGTGCCCAAGCATCGAGAAGGCAACTTTTATAAAATAATTTCCCGCTCCGGCTTTATCCAGTAGCGCCCCGAAGAGTACAAACAGGAAAACAAAACTCGTGGAAACACCAACAGCGATGCCAAAAACACCCTGGGCACCTAACCACTGGTGGTTAATCAAGCCGTGAAGGCTAACACCGCGGTGGGCCAGTATGCCCGGCATATGTGGACCGAATAGCGAATAGATAATAAACAAACCTGCCACAACCATTAATGGCGGCCCAAGTGCTCGTCGCGCCGCTTCCAGCAATAGCACGATACCGATAACGCCAACCACCACATCTTGGGTGATAGGACGCCCCGGCCGCTGAGCAAGGTCTGAGTAAAATAAGAAGAGATAAGCACCACAGAAAGTGGCCACTGCTGCAAAAAGCCAGTCTTGCAGCGGAATGCGATCTCTAGGCGATCGCTTTAGCGCGGGGTAGGCCATAAAGGCCAAAAAAAGCGCAAATGCCAAATGGATTGAACGGGCTTCAGTCGCATTAAATACACCGAAACCAACCATATAAGGAAGTGGCGATGCAATCCATAGCTGAAACAGCGACCAGGCAGCTGCAATACTAACGAGCAGCTTACCGGGTATTCCTAGGGGTTTCCTTGCCCCTGTATCGCTGGATGCGACCATATCCTCCAGATCGTTCCCAGCGGCTGCCGAAGGGTGTTTGTCATCACGCATACGCTTGCCCTGCCTAATGGTCAGCGCTGAGAATCAGCGCTTTCAACAAGAAGCGCGGACACCCAGGGTGCCCGCGCTCCATCACGCAAAAATGAACACTACTCATCTACCGCTATGAGCGTCATGTTACCGACTTACTCGATCCAGCCACGCTCACGATAGTAACGCGCTGCGCCATCGTGCAGTGGAGCGGTTAAACCGTCAGAGATCATGTCTTCTTCATTCAGGTTTTCAAACGCTGGGTGTAGACGTTTGAAGCGATCGAAGTTTTCGAAAACAGCTTTTACTGTTTCGTAAATAATGTCTTCGTCAACGTCTGTAGAAGAAACAAAGGTTGCTGCTACACCAAAGGTTTCGACGTCTTCGTCGTTACCACGGTACAAACCGCCCGGAATAACGGAACGGGTGTAGTAGGGATACTCTTCGATCAGCGTATCAATTTCGTCGCCCGTCACCGATACAATGCGTGCGTCGATCGTGGTAGTCGCTTCCTGAATGGAACCGTTCGGGTGACCTACCACATACACCATCGCGTCGATGTTGTTGTCAGACAGCGCCGCAGCCTGCTCGGCAGCATCCAACTGAGATGCTAACGCAAAGGTGCCCTCATCCCATCCAAACGCCCCCATGACCACATCCATGGTATTGCGCTGGCCAGAGCCGGGGTTGCCGATGTTGACACGCTTGCCGGGGAAATCGCTGATGTTTTCGATACCGGAATTAGCACGGGCAACAACCGTTAGCGGCTCACCATGCATGGTGAAGACAGCGCGCATATCTTCCCAGGCGCCATCTTCTTCGAAGTTGGCTTCGCCGTGGTAAGCACGGTACTGAACGTCAGACTGCACGACGCCCATGTCCAGCTCGCCGCTCTTCATACCGTTCACGTTGGCAACCGAGCCACCAGTAGACGGAGCGTTACAGCGAATGTTGTGCTCGTCGCTACCGCGGTTGACCATACGGCAGACCGACTGGCCCACCACATAGTAAACGCCGGTTTGGCCACCGGTACCGATGGTGATGTAACGATCCTGAGCCACTGCCGGAGAAGCGAAGCTGGCCGCTGCTATCAGCGCGCCTGAAAAGGCAGCGGTAGAAAATACATGGCGTTTCATGGAAATACCTCTTTATCTTGATGTTATGAGCGTTATGCGCTTTGAACCCACCTGCAGAACGGTTCCCCTCAGGTGCATCTACTTCAAAACGTTTTCAAGACAATCTTTTGCAAGCACCAAAAGCCAGTGCCAACTGTTACTACTTTAGCGAAAAAAGATGCATTTGGCGAAATGCCATTGTCTCTCAAGAGCTTGATTGCCTCTCAAGAACCCGATTATCTCTCAAACACTTAATTGACTCTCAAGCACCTGATCGCTTAACAAGCGCCTAAGACCACTGCACAGTTTAATGCTCTGTGCTTTGAGTCTAGTCGCCTTAAGCGTTTAGTAGGCGTTAATTGTGGTAACCGAGAGAAGGTATGCGCGTCACGCATACCCCATGTAGGTTTGTAGACAGCTCGCATTTACCACCACGCGCAGAGCAGAGCAGTTAAATGAGAGGTTCACGACTAATTGGGTGATTTGATTAGCAACGCTGTTAGCCGCTGAAATCGAGGAGCACCAAGTAAAATCAGGCAAAATGCAATTGGCCAAGCAATATAGAATGCCCGCCACCAGCGCCCAAGAAAGCCATCAATAAACCCCGTATTTGCCCAGGTAATCACAAACGTCATCAGGGTGACCATGTAAATGGACATTAAAACCGCAAACACTATTCTGGCGAAGCGTGGGGGGAACAGCATAGTAACTCCAAGGTAGGCGCGTGATAGCTCAACGCCACCAGTATAAAACCTAAAAGAATATACTAATAATAAGAAAATCAATTGCTCATCAATTATTCGCGAGATTCCCCGCACTGCCAAGCAGCCAATTAATCAGGCATTGCATTCCCTATTAGGCGCACTCCCCCCCTATCTCTAAACGTTGTAGCCCAACACTGTGGGTAACCAAAGCGCAATACCAGGAAAAATAGCGACCAAAGCGAGCGCACAGCCCATAGCAACGACAAATAGCAGTGCCCATCCAATGGTATGCTCCAAGCGGATTTTGGCGACTTCAGTAGTCACCATCAAATTCACCGCTACTGGTGGCGTGAACTGCCCAATGGCGATGTTCATTGCCAATAAAATTCCAAACCATACTGGGTTCCACTCAAAGTGCTGCATAACCGGGATAAGGATCGGCATCATGATCAGATAAATTGAGATGGCATCCAGTAGCATGCCCGCCACTAGCACCGCCAGCATCACCAAAATAAGCAGCAGCACGCCGTTATCGGTCAAACTAATGATCCACTCTGCCAAATGGCGAAAGGTACCCAGCATAGTACCCGCCCAGGCAAAAATACCTGCCAGGGAGATAATCAGCATCACGACCCCGGAAATAATCGCCGCCTCGCCAAGCAGTTCCCATAAATCCCGTAGCGAAAGCTCCTTGGTCAAAAATAGACCTACCAGTGCCCCATAGGCCACCGCCACTACGGCGGCTTCCGTTGGTGTGAATAGCCCTGAACGTAGCCCGCCCAGAATCAGTACGGGTGCAAACAGTGCCGGTATCGCCTGTTTAAAGGTGGTGCGTACGCTGAGCTGTTCAGCCCCCTCTACTGGCGTGCCCCCTTCCCAACCGTAGCGCTTGGAAACAATCATTGCAGGCACAAGTAGCGCTAACCCAGCCAAAATACCGGGAAACAGGCCCGCCGCGAACAGTGCGCGCAGATCAACACCCGGCACGACGATTGAGTAGAGAATCAGTGCTACCGAAGGGGGAATAAGAATCGCCGTAGACGCAGAGGCGGCAATAAGCGTGGCCGAAAAAGGCTTGGGGTAACCCGCCTTGGTCATACTAGGCAGCATCACCATGGCAACGGCCGCTGCATCCGCTGGGCCAGAGCCACTCATGCCCCCCATAATCATACATACCAACACCGCGACCAACGCCAAACCACCATGGCGCGGGCCAATCAGAGCCTGAGCAAAACGGACTAAGCGTAGCGCCACGCCAGAGCGCTCAAAAATAAGCCCAGTTAAAATAAACAGCGGTATCGCAATTAAGGGGTATTTCGCAATGCTGTTATAAGTATTGGTACCCAGCGTCGCAAGCATATCCGGTGATAGCCCAACCACAATACCTACCGCCCCGGAGAGCGCCAGTGAGAAGGCGACTGGCACGCCTGCAATCAACAGCCCTGCGAAGGCGAGGATCATCCAAACATCAGGCGTCATTGTTCAACTCCCCCTTCAAACGGTCACGGGTTTGCTGAATTAAGCGCCAGAGCATGGCGGTGGTCAGCACCGGCAGCCACACCAAATACCACCACTGGGGAAGCCCCAGCCCTGGTGACAATGACTGCCACTGTTGCTCCTGCCAGGCAAGCTTGCCGCCGTACCAGGTAATCAACCCCAAAACGATGGCGCCGCAGAGCGCTTGAAAAAGGATTAAGGCAGAACGGTACTTAGGCGGTATCGCCCGCTCCAGGAAGCCAATACGAATATGCCGGTTATGTCGTAGCGCCACGGAAGCGCCAGCAAAGGTCAGTACCACTAACAGAAAAACAGAAAACTCTTCAGTAAACGAAAAAGAGCCTCCCGTAATGTAGCGAGTAATGACATTTCCCAGGCTGATCAAGGAGATAATAATTAATGCCAGCGCGCCCAACCAACGTTCAGGACGAGCATCAGGAAAGCCTTTCATGACAGCCTCACAGCAAAAAAGCTACCGACCCCAAGGGCCGATAGCGAAGAACGGCATAGAGTGCGTTTAACGAGCGTCGATCGCTGTCTGGGCAGCATCGACTAACTCTTCACCAATCCGCGGTGCCCATTTTTCATAAACCGATTGGGTAGCATCTACAAAGGCCTGGTACTGCTCATCTGTTAATTCAGTGACGGTAACACCGCGCTCCTGAATAGCTGCCAAGCGCTCACTCTCCTCCTCCCGGGTCATGGCAATTTCCCACTCACCGGCTTCCTGAGCGGTTTCGCGTAAAAGCGTTTGCTGCTCTTCACTCAAGGAACGCCATACCTGCTGATTGACCGCAAAAATCAGTGGGTCATTCATGTAGTTCCAAAGCGTTAAATGCTCCTGGCCGACTTGATCAATACGCGCCACATCAAACACGGATAGTGGATTTTCCTGGCCATCCACAGCACCAGTAGTCAGCGCTGGCTGTGCGTCGGTCCAACTCATTTGCGTGGGATCCGCGCCAAGTGCAGAGAAGGTGTCTTGGAACAGCGGTGAGCCGACAACACGAATTTTCAGGCCATCCAAATCATCTGGCTCGCTAATCGGCCCACGGGAATTTGAGACTTGGCGGAAGCCATTTTCGCCCCAGGCCAGCGGGATCACACCACGGGACTCAATCGCTTCAAAGACCATTTTCCCCGCTTCGCCACCAGTTACTGCATCAACAGCGGCTTCATCGGGGATGAAAAATGGCAAAGAGAAAAGGTTCAGCTCCGGTACCTGCGGCGACCAGTTAATGGTCGAACCCACAGCAGCATCGATTAATCCCGAGCGCATAGCGGAAAATTCGCGGGTTTGGTCACCAGAAACCAACTGGGAGTTAGGGTACACCCGCAGCGTTAACTCACCGCCGCTACGCTCCTCCACTAGCTCTGCCCACTTCTCTGCCGCTTGTCCCCAAGGGAAAGCATCAGATAAAACGGTAGAAACCGAGAGTTCGCGTGCTTGTGCAGAAAGAGAAGTACAAAGCAGTGCAGCGCCAGCCAAGCCAGCAGTGAAACGAGCCATAGAGCGTGTCAGCGTCATGGGAGATCCTTTTTATCTATTTTTATGATAAGCGTTTTATGGTGTGCACGTAGGTCAGTTGTGAGGCTTTTAAAAAGCCTCACCTATTGTATGCACTTAGCGCGTGAAAGGAACACACCAAAGGTCGGGATGGAGCGATATCTGGCCGCTCAACACACTGATCAATATCGCGGCTACTGCGTTCACAAATGCCACTTAATGAGCTTATTCACTCTCCATCGCGCACAAGCCGCACATGCATGGCGTAGTAATCATCTCCCCTACCGACATGACCAGAGCCGAAATGAACGAACCACAAATACCCGTCAAGGGCTTCGTAAGGAGAGGACGACCAAAACCAAATTTTTGAGGTTCCAGGAAATACGCTCTTATTGATAGTGGGCTGCTGAAAATCACCAAGACACTGGCCATCTGTTGCTTCAACATATTGCCCATCTGGTCGAATGGACTCACGTCGTTCTCCGGTACAGTGCACCAAAGAATACAACTCATCTACTGTGGGTAAACGCCAACCATCTTGCTCTAGCTCTACTGCCTGCTCCCAGGTAACTCGAATGGGCTCTCCATCACATGTTTTACCTGTCCAAGTTTGCCCCCAGCTACAGCGCTGCCATATTAGATTGGTCTGCTCATCAGTGACGGTACCATCACCATTATCAATGTAACGTTCATCAGGTACCGCAGGCTGGCATCCCACGAACAATAATGCTGCAGTAACTGCTGTTAAAGCACTCAACATATTTTTTTTGATCATTCTTAATTTCCGTTGCGAAATAGTAACAGCCTGGATCGTAATTGAAGCTCACCATGATTATGCTGATCATCTCATTATTGAAAGACGCGCCTACATACTTAAAATATGAGCGCGCTAATTTTTCATCTCACTAGCCTACTTATATTTAATAATATAATTTACCGTCGCGCTATCTATATAGAACTTCCTACATCCATGTAAAACTTATTAAAATAATATGTCAGCACCAACCATCGGAAAGGAAAGCTCACGACCCACCAGTTGACTTCGAGACCCATAACGCAAAAACCCAGCCCACCGATGCCTTTAGCATCAGCGGGCCGGGCGCTCAGATTGCTTATAAATGCCCTACTACAGTTCCCGTACCCATATATTGCGAAAGCTAACGGCGGCATCATGATCCTGCAGGTAGATAGGTGCGCAGCCGTGGGCTTCGTCGTAGTTGGGTTCGCCAATCCACTCGGTGGTGCCTTGCACTTCAACGTGGTGCTGAACCACTACACCGTTATGCAGCACGGTAACGTAGGCTGGTGATTCAAGGATGCCTGCATCATCAAAACGCGGTGCGGTGTAGAGGATGTTGTAGCTTTGCCACTCCCCAGGCGGGCGCGATGCGTTGACTAGCGGGATATGCTGTTTATAGATGGATGCAGCCTGACCATTGGGGTAGGTTGGGTTGTCGTAGGAGTCGAGTACTTGAATTTCATAGCGCTCTTGTAGAAAGACACCGCTATTGCCCCGGTCCTGGCCATCCATGCCATCAATATCCTCTGGCGAGCGCCACTCCAGATAGAGTTGTACATCACAGAAATCTTGCTGAGTGCGAATGCCGCCAGCGCCACGATTCACCGTCATCACGCCATCTTCCAAGTGCCACTGGGCAGCGCCTCCTTCCTCCGCTTCCCATGCATCCATATTGGTACCATCGAAAAGCATGATCGCATCGGACGGCACACCATTTTCAGGCACTTCAATCGTTGCAGGTACTGGTTCCCATACCTCTGTTTTTTCAGCCTGTTGGTGAGGGCTCAACTCCCCAGAGCCCTCACTCGCCATTATAGGAAGCGTTACCAAACCACTACAAACGGCTAAAAGAAGTTGCGTCTTAACTTGCATAGTGTTTCTCCTTATACGTTAAAACATGTATTTGAAGCGCACCCGTCCGCCGTATCGATCTGCATCATCGAGACTGTCAATCTCATGATGATCAATACGACCAAAATAGGCCCCAAGATAAATACTCAAGTTTTCAATACTCAGCACATTGGCAAAGTGATAAGAGGTATATAGCGTGTCGATGTCGTAGCGGCCTGGCATACTGAAAACGGCTTCTTCATCGTTAATCGGCCTGACATCATCAATTTCATTGCGCGCATGTATGTAGCCAACGCCGAAACCTCGCCAAAGCGCGTTTAAGCCCAGCGTCAGGTTAGTCTCTTCATGGGCATCCAAATAAGCCAGGTTGGCATTCAGTTGCCAGCCACCTTGGTTATACGATAGCCGCGCACCGTAACCTGTACGGTCACTGATATCAGCACCCCGCTCATCGACAACTGCATCACTCACTAGGTTAGTTTCGAGCCCTACTGCAAGCGTCCAAGCTCCCGGCGACCAGGCCACCACAGGGCGAACAATAAAAGAGTTCTTAACTCGCCCCTCAGGATCAATCTGGTAGCCATGATAAGTATCGGTGTCGAAGAGGTCCGTGCGGTCGCCTAACAGCGTTGAAATTTCGGCGTAGAAGTCACCACTGCGCTGACTGACCATTACCTGGCCAGAGTCCCCTCCTCGGCCACGCCCTTCCTTTGCCTGATAGACATACCCTTGCCCATCGCGATAAAGGCTATCGGACGTATCACCACTGAAACCAATGAACACGTCTTGCCCCAATGGAAAAAGATCAAATGCTTCGAAACGCCCGACCTTGAGTTCCAGCCCCTTGGAACTACCGATTGCAAGCCACGCATCATCAACGCCAAAACCGCCATTAGTCTGAATCAGCGGTTGTACTTTAAAGCGGGCATAGTGGTTATCAGGGCTACGGCGTTCGCCACCAATATCGAGTAACACACGCCCAGTTTGATCAAATTCATCACTGTGCTCGACATCGCCTTCGAAGAAAATAGGTCCGTCACCTGCATGGTTATTTTGAGCGTTAATATCCAGCTCAACATCGCCTCCGAAAGTAAGTCTTTGTGATTCATCCTCATAAACAATTTGGGCAATACTGGAGGTACTATTAAGTGCCGCAACACAGGTCACAAGAAAACCACCAAGCGGGAGTCTTTGAGACATCATTCGCTTTGCTCCTATTTTATTGTTGTTGCTAATACGGAGTTATCCCTTCGAACGGCAGCAACAAAACGCTCTGCTTGACGTTTGTCATCAAGCAGCCACGGCGAAGGGGATATCGAAAGAGGTAATGGCAATCTAAGAGCAGTGCCAATATGTACCGCCAACATTAGGGGGAACCATTTGGCACCACTGCTTTAAATCACAACTATGTTGCCCAGGCAGGCTCACCGCTATAGGGTGCGCAGCCATCGTAACGGCCTGGGACCGCCTCGTAGCGCAATACTTCTTTAGCGCCGACCTCTGAAGTAAAGAACCCGAACAGGGTTAATTGCTTCATCATGGTGAAGTAGTGAGGCAGCGCTTCCACACTATCCGCTTGCTCCTGGGATCCTTGAGTGTCCGCTGTTTGGTTTTGAGCGGTCTGGGTTTCCGTGCTCTGTGCTTCGGCGGACGTTGGTTGCTCTCTGCTGGTTTGTTCCCGGGCATGCATCATCGCTTCACGGTCTAACTCGGTGACAAGTGCTAAGCGCTGCTCGCCACTTAACCCCATAAAGTCGCTCTCATAGGCCGCTCGGCTACGCGCATCAAGCTGCGCTAAACCAAGATAAAAGACTTCTCGTTCTGCTGGCGTATAACAGGCGCTGACAAACACCCCCATGAACTCCCCAACACCCGCATCTTTTGCGCCTGGGGTATCGGTTCTTGGCAGAATGGTTTCGGCAAGCTCGTTCAGCCGTTGCACATCGTCATCGCTAAAGAGGCGCCCTGCTTGCCCAACATCACTAAAGGCAAACAAAGATTTACCACCGATCATTGCTGTACCGGTCGTAAGGGCGATCAATTTGAGTAGTTCGCGCCGATTCATGACAAGTTCCCCCGCTTTAGCTCTTCTACAGCAAAGTCCACCGCCCGAGCAGTGAGCGCCATATAGGTCAAAGAAGGGTTCACACACGAGGATGACGTCATGCAAGCGCCATCAGTAACGAAAACGTTCGGGGCATCCCACACTTGGTTGTAACTATTGAGCACTGAGGTTTTCGGGTCCCGGCCCATCCGCGCCGTACCCATTTCATGAATGCCCATGCCCGGCGCGTAATCGCCTTCTTCGCCTTTAACGTTTTTCACACCAGCAGCTTCAAATAATTCGACCGCATCCCGAACCATATCCCGACGCATATCGCGCTCGTTCTGCTTAAGTTCGACACTAATGGACAGCACCGGCAATCCCCACTTGTCACGAATGGAGTGATCAAGAGAGATGTGGTTGTCATGATCAGGGAGCATCTCACCGAACCCCGTCATACCAATCCTCCAGCCTCCAGGCTGGGCTAGTGCTTGTTTAAAATCAGCACCAATATTGAGTTCGGCAATTTCACGATCCCAGCCCTGGCGGCTGGCCGACCCTTGGTAGCCAAAACCACGCACATAGCCGCGCTGTTCATCGCCGACGTTACGAAAACGCGGAATATAGAAGCCTGCCGGACGGCGCCCGAAGTAATACTGGTCGAGATAGCCTTCAATATCGCCACTGGCACCGCAGCGGAAGTGGTGATCCATCACGTTGTGACCCAGTTCGCCGCTACTACTGCCCAGTCCACCGTCCCAAACATCGGTGGCGGAGTTCATCAAAATCCAGGTGGTGTTGAAGGTTGAGGCATTGAGAAACACCACATCCGCGGTGTACTCGTGGACCTCATGAGTTTCGGCATCAATAACTTCTACGCCCCGCGCCCGTTTGCGGTCTTTGTCATACAGCACCTGACTGACAATCGAGAAAGGTCGCAGGGTTAAGTTGCCCGTTGCCACGGCAGCAGGAAGGGTCGCGGACTGGGTGCTGAAATAGGCGCCATAGGGGCAACCTAACCAGCATTTATTACGGTATTGGCAATCAACCCGGTTTTGCTCCGGCTTTGGCTGGGTGATATTGGCCACCCGGCTGTGGATAAGATGGCGCTGCCCACCAAAGGCATCTTCGATGCGCTTGGCAACATCTTTTTCCACACAGTTAAGCGGAATCGGTGGCAGGAACTCGCCATCTGGCAGGACATCTAGCCCTTCCCGGGTGCCCGCAATACCAGCAAAGCGCTCAACATAGTCGTACCAAGGGGCGAGATCTGCATAGCGAATTGGCCAGTCAATGGCGATGCCTTCACGCTCATTGGCCTCGAAATCCATGGGGCTAAGCCGGTAGCTTTGACGACCCCACATAAGGGAGCGCCCTCCTACGTGATAGCCTCGGAACCAGTCGAAGCGTTTCTCTTCTACATAGGGGTTTGCCTGTTCATCAGCCCACAATCCCATGGTTGATTCGTTCAGTGGGTAATCGCGTTTCAACACGGGAAATTTGGCGATCATTTCTTGGGTGGGTTGATCACGGTGTGGATAATCCCAAGCCTCCTTATTGGCATTATGGTAATCCTTCACGTGTTCAATATTGCGTCCACGCTCAAGCAGTAAAACTTTTAAGCCCTTTTCGGTTAGTTCTTTAGCAGCCCAACCGCCGCTAATACCCGAGCCAACCACGATGGCATCGTAGTGATTATCTGGCATTGTGGTCTTCCTTATTGTGTTGTTGTTTTTCGCGTTGGATAGGTTAAATCACACATCGCAGAGCTGAATTGCTGCCCTCAGTGATGCTATTTTTTCTTGTTGGCTAGTACGGTCTGGGAGGAATTCCTGGGCGATATAGCCCTTAAAGCCGGTATCTCGAATAGCGCGACAAATCGCGGGGTAGTTCAGCTCTTGGGTATCATCTATTTCATGGCGACCAGGTACACCAGCCGTATGGTAATGACCGAAAAAGTGATGGTTTTCGCGAATAGTGCGAATGATGTCCCCTTCACTTATCTGCATGTGATAGATGTCGTAGAGCAGTTTGAAGTTGGGTGAATCAAGCCGCTGGCAAAGCTCAAGCCCCCAGGCGGAGTTGTCGCAAAGGTAGTCAGGGTGATCGATTTTGCTGTTGAACAGCTCCATCTGTAACACCACGCCCTTCGCCTCCGCGTGGGGAAGTATCTGCTTTAACCCCGCCTCAGCATTGTCCAGCCCCTGCTCGGGGTTCATTCCCCGCGCATTACCGCTAAAGCAGATTAGGTTGGTGTAACCTGCTTGGCTGACTAAGTCGATATGGTTGAGATAACGCTCAATCAGCTCTGAGTGAAAACGGCTATCTCCCCAGCCATCTTCAAGACTCAGTTCAGCGCCATTACACATGGAGGAGTCGAGCCCATGTCGCTGTAGCACAGGCCACTCGTCGGGTCCCACTAAATCAATGGCCTTAATGCCCAATTGAGTTGAGAGCTGGCACAGCTCCTCAAGGGTCAGAAAATCGAAGGTCCAGCGGGCAACCGCATGGTTGATATTGCCCTTTAAAGCTCGTAGAGCAGGTGCCTCATCCGCTAGGGCTCGAGTCCCGATATAAGGGAGAGCTGTCAAGCCGATAGCACTGGTGATGGTATTGCGCAGCAAGCTGCGTCTATCAATAGGGTAGCGCTTCATAAAGCATCCTCGCAGTTGTCATCTAACAGAGATGGCCTGTGCGTGTATCACTCTTCTCGAAGCGCTGTTAGCTTCTCCTGTAAAAAGCGGTTTCCTTCGGTAATCACCGCTTCTGCGTCTAGCGGCATATCGTGTTCAATGATGTACCACTCCACACCGGCGGCTTCGATGGCAGGTAGTAGCGAATCCCAATCCAGCACTCCCTCGCCAAGCGTAGCGAAACCACCCTCATCCTCAGCAGTTCCCTCTGGGGCGTTATCCTTGGCATGCACGGCAAAAAGTCGGTCATCAAAACGTGCGATATACTCCACCGGATCAAGCCCACCTCGCGCCACCCAAGCGATATCTAGCTCAGCCAGCAAATCGGATCCGGCAGCATCAAACAGGTGTTCAAGTGCGGTTTTATCACCGTACACCTCCATCTCGAAGGCATGATTGTGGTACGCCAGCCGGAATCCTTCGGCATCTAGCGTAGCGGCGATTTCGCCTAGCTCTTCACCCAACGTCTGCCAACCTTCTGCGTCATCGGGACGAGCATCTTCAGCCAAGTACGGCAACGTCAATGTGTCGTTACCAACCGCCTGATTAAAGGCCATCGTTTCTGCTAAACGGTGGCGCAGGTCATCCAGTGGCACGTGGCTGGAGATCACCGTTAGCGAATACTCCTCTAGCAAAGCGTTAAGTTCATCGGCAGAAACATCCTGGGTGCCCACCGTTTCAATTGCCAAAATACCCGCCCTATTCACCGCCGCTAATTGCTCTTCAAGAGAGCCAAAATCACGCAGCGTATACATCTGAACGGCAATGGGTAATTCGGCAGTATCCGCTGCTTGCGCTTGGGCAAAACCAGCGGTGCTCAGCGTTGAAAATGTCAGCACACCAGCAGCGAACAGCACCTTGAAACCCACAGGGCCTGGGTGTAGCGGGGTATCCATATCCACCTCGTTATTGTTGGATTGTTATAGGCTTTAAAAACACCGAACCACAAAATGTAATCGGTTACATTTTTTTAGGGCATTACAGCAATATATGCAAGAAAAGACTGATTTATTAAACTTAGATACATGGAAAATAGCGTTATTAAAACGTCAATATATAAATAAGCAATTGATTATAAAAAAGTTAAATAGTATAAAAACGAGCCTTTAAACTTTGGTATAAAGTAACGCAACAATGCAGTAAAGTTGGTAATGTTCCGCATTATTTTGCCCTTCCTCCAAGCTGTTACAATGGCCGTCTTTTTTTATTAGCCATGGAGATCATCGTGCCACTACGCGACCTGCTGCTCGGCCTGTTTGTGATCGCCATTTGGGCGCTGAACATTATTGTTATTAAAGTCGGCGTGGCGGAGTTACCGCCGTTATTGATGACCACGCTGCGCTTTATGCTAGTCGCGGCGCTGCTAGTACCTTTTTACCCAGTGGCACGTGCTCAGCTCCCGTTTTTGCTGCTGCTATCGGTGACTTTCGGCAGCCTGCACTTCGCGCTTTTGTTTATTGGGTTGGGCCAGGCAGAAGCGGGCACAGGTGCGCTGTTGGTGCAAATGGGGACACCCTTTGCAACGCTGCTGGCCGTTATCTTTCTTAAGGAGAGGCTGGGACCAAAACGTATCGTGGGGCTGCTGCTATCATTTTCGGGAATTATTGTGTTAGCCGGAGGGCCCACCTTACCAACGGCCCTGCCCCTGGCGATTTTGTTGTGCAGTGCCTTGGGCTGGGCGGTGTCGCAGCTGTTGATTAAACGCGGCCCGCCCATTGCCCCCTTGGCCCTGGCAGGCTGGGTGGCGCTGTTTGCGGTACCTCAGGTGGCGCTGGGGTCATGGCTATTTGAAAGCGGCCAGTGGCAGGCGATGCAGCAGGCAAGCTGGCTCGGCTGGAGTGCGATGGTTTACACCGCGGTGATGTCGTCGATTGTTGCTTACGGCATTTGGTACGCGCTTTTGCGCCGCCACCCAGTCAATCGCGTGGTGCCAATGACACTACTCACACCGGTTTTTGCCGTGGGCCTAGGTGCGCTGCTAATGGGCGACAGCCTAGGCTTCCATAAACTGATGGGCGGTGGCTTAGTGGTTGCAGGTATCGCCCTGATTGTGATCAATTTTCGCTGGCGACCCCACCATACTTAAGCAGGGGGTTGGCAGAAACCAGCGACCTCTGGGATAGAGACACAGTCACCCACCTTGATGCCACGTTCAGCGAAATAGCCTGCATTAACCTCCAGTGCAGAGTGGTACGCCGCCCCTGCAGGGTAAGAGGAGCACTCACGCGGGGTGTCAGACTCACAGGGCTGCATGGTATTGATCGCCACAATACGCCCATCAGCATCAATAAAGGCAATATCGAGGGGGATCAGCGTACGATACATCCAAAAGGCATTATCAGCAGACTGCTCGCTTTCAAACCGAAACAGCATGCCACTCTCTTCTGGCAAGTGTTCTCGCCCCATCAAGCCTCGCTGGCGCTGAGCCGTGGTTTCCGCAACTTCCACCTCTAAGCGGTGAGGCCCGCTATCACTATGAATAGCCAACGACAAAACAGTAGCTTGGCTAGGCGCCGCCCAGGCAGAGAGTAGCGGCAATGGTAGGCTAGCAGCCAGGGAAACGCCCAAGGACGTTTTGAGCAGCTGACGACGAGTAAGCGTCATAACAGGTTCCTTTTGTTGTGCGGCACCGCGTGTGCACGATGTTCCGGCATAAGGTGAATTCCTTCCGCTAGGAGTGATACATGCACCTGCTCTCCCAGCATTAGCTGGTTACGCCTAGCCGCATGGGTAGCGATGTCGAAACGTAGCATATCGCCGTTTAAAACGCGCAGTGCAATCGACGTCATGCCGCCAAGTACCACCATTTCACTGACAGTGGCAGCCACAGGATTTTCACGTTCGCCATGTGAAGGACGGCCTCGACGGTGAAGCACGATATCAGAGGGCGGCAGGTACCAGGCAACACGCTTACCCTCGGCTATCGCATTGAGCCCTTCCCCAGCCACCTCCAGCAGCCACTCACCCCACTTTAGGCGGCGCTGACCATGCATACGCACCACCTCTCCTTCAAAGACATTATGACGATCCAACAATCTGGCCACTAGCGGTGTTCTAGGCTGGCGGAACAGTGACTCCGGGCTACCCTGCTGCAAGCTTATGCCGCTGTGCAGCACGCAAATTTGATCTGCTAGTGCAGCGGCTTCCTCTAAATCGTGAGTGACCAATACAATCGGAATATCAATCTGTTGACGTAGCAGTGCAAGCTCTCGTTGCAAACGCCGCCGGGTGACTTGGTCCACCGCTGAAAACGGCTCATCAAGCAGTAGTACCTTGGGGTCACGAGCCAACGCACGAGCCAGTGCCACTCGCTGGCGTTGCCCGCCAGAAAGTGCATTCGGGTAGCGCTTACCTAATCCTTCCAAACGTACCTTGGCAAGCCACTGCTCCGCCCGTTCACGGCGCAAAGGCTTCGGTAAGTGGCGCAACGGAAGCTGGATATTCTCCAATGCGGTTAAATGTGGAAACAGCGCATAATCCTGAAACACCATCCCCACCTGCCTGCGCTGGGGCGAGAGTGAGTGCTTACGTTTGGCATCAAGCCACACATCTCCAGCACAGCTTACCTGCCCATGCTGAGGGTGATAAAGCCCAGCAATGGTACGCAGCAGAGTGGTTTTTCCGCTGCCGGAAGGGCCCACCAGTGCCAATAGCTCACCGGGCTGGCAAGTAAATTCAGCGGCCAGTGGGATCGGCCCCATTTGGTTGACCGCTACATGAAGACCTGCGGCTAGCTCCGATATATGCGAATCAGCCACGTGCCCACCGCCTACGCCCGGCCAGCCCATACACTAGCCCTAAGGTAATAAATGATACCAATAGCAGTAACGCCGACATCTGCGCGGCACCCTGTTCATCAAAGGCCTGTACGCGATCATAAATAGCAATTGCGAGGGTGCGGGTTTCGCCATCAATCGCACCACCTACCATTAAGATCACCCCAAACTCACCCAGTGTATGGGCAAAGGTTAACGCAGCCGCTGACATAATCCCTGGCCATACCAGCGGCAGTTCAATACGCAGTAGCGTTTGCCAGGGGCTAAGCCCACTGCACCAGGCAGCCTCACGCAGGTTGTGGGGCACATGTTCAAAGGCACGTTGGATGGGCTGTACGGCAAACGGTAGGTTGGCAATCAAGGAGGCGATTAAAATACCGTTAAAGGTAAAGTTAAGACCGCTGCCTGTCATTTCTGCCCAGAAGGCGCCAAATGGTGCGTCACGGCTAAAGCTCAATAGCAAATAGAAACCCAGGACGGTGGGCGGTAACACCAGCGGCAATGCCACTAGCGCCTCGCATAAACCTTTACCACGAAAGCGCGCGTGGGCCAGAGAGCGACCCAACCAAATAGCGATGGGGATCAGGATTAAGCAGGTAAACCCCGCAAGGCGAAGTGAAACCGAAAGCGCCGACCAATCCATTATGACCAATCCATCATGAACCAACCATTATTCAGCGCTAAAGCCGTAGCGGCGTAAAATGGCTTGCCCATCATCTTGCTGCAGCCACTGATAGAAAGTACTGGCCACCTCTCCTGCCTGGTTGGTTAGTACCATGCGTTGGCGTAACGGGCTATGCCAGGAGTCAGGGATAAGTACGTACTCACTTCGCTCGGCAAGCGCCGGGGCTAACGCAAGTGAATAAGCGACCAGCCCGCCTCGGGCATCGTTAGTGAGCGCAAACTGCGCTGCCTGAGAGACATTTTCGCCTAGCACCAGTAAAGGCTCGGATTGCTCCCAAAGCTCAGCGTGCTGAAGCGCCTGTTTAGCTGCAACGCCATAGGGCGCATGCTCGGGGTTAGCCAGGGCGATACGTTCAGCAACACCGTTTGCTTGAGCTTGCAACGCCTCCTGCACGGCGGCAAGCGGTGCGTCGTTACTGGGTAAATCACCGCGCTCGGCGCGCTGCAGCCAAACTAAGCGGCCAATGGCGTAAATAACGCCTTCGTCCTTGGTGTGGCCTTCGTCATAGAGCGCCTGAACGTAGCGTTCATCCGCTGAGAGATAGAGCTCAAAAGGCGCACCCTGAGCAATTTGTCGGCGAAAGTTGCCCGACGAGCCAAAGTTAAGCCTCAGCGAATGTCCGGTTTCCTGCTGAAACTGCTCAGCGGCTTCAGTGAGTGCAAACTGTAAATCAGAGGCGGCTGCCACAATAGGAGGCGCCCCCGCTAACACGGGGGAACCTATCAGTAGACACGCCAACACTAATCCATGGGCTATTTTAGCCTTTGCTTTGCTCAGCATGCTGGTCGGTAATCTCCATCACCTTCATGGTATTGGTGCCACCGTGGGCATTCATATGGTCACCGCGGGTAAGGATCACATGGTCACCGGCTTTGGAAATTCCAGTCTTCACTAGAAGCTCAAGTGCACGGTCATTAAGTTCAGTAGGCGTCATTTCAGAGGTATCAAACGGTAGCGATACTACCCCACGATAGAGCGCCATACGGCGCTGGGCAATGGGATTATGCGCTAAGCCTACAATTGGTAACCCAGAGCGAATACGCGAGGCAATCAGTGGCGTATAGCCGGACGACGTCATACAGGCAATCGCGGTGACCCCTTCCATATGATTGGCAGCATACATCGCAGAGAGAGCAATGGTCTCATCTGGGCGGGAAAAACCTTCATGGATACGGTGGCCAGACTCCTGGGCTGATTTTTCCCGCTCAGCACCCAAGCAAACACGCGACATCGCTTCCACGGTTTCCAGCGGATAGTCGCCTGCCGCAGTTTCCGCTGACAACATGACCGCATCGCTGCCATCCAGTACTGCGTTAGCAACGTCAAACACTTCCGCCCGAGTGGGTAACGGCGCCGAAATCATGCTTTCCATCATTTGCGTGGCGGTAATTACCGCGCGGTTTAGCGAGCGAGCGCGCTTGATCATGCGCTTTTGCACGCCAACCAGCTTGGCATCGCCAATTTCTACACCTAAATCGCCCCGCGCCACCATCACCGCTTCGGAGGCTTCGATAATGCCATCCAGCGTAGCGTCATCTGCAACCGCCTCAGCACGCTCAACCTTGGCAACCAAACCAATCTCTTTACCCTCCTCACCTAACAGGCGACGTGCTTCCAGCATGTCTTCTGCATGACGGGGGAACGAGATAGCCAAGTAGTCGACGCCAATCTCAACCGCAGTTTTGAGGTCAATTTTATCTTTTTCAGTTAGCGCAGGAGCAGAGAGGCCACCCCCCTGCTTATTAATGCCTTTATGGTTGGAGAGCTTGCCACCCACTACCACGCTGGTATGCACCTGTTGGCCGTCAACGCGAGTAACGTCCAAGACCACTCGACCATCATCTAGCAACAGGCGGTCACCGGCAGTTACATCTTGGGAGAGGGTTTTGTAGTCACAGCCCACCTGCTGCTCATCGCCCGCATCACCATCCAGCTCCATATCGAGAATAAATGGCTGGCCCTCTTTAAGGACCACAGCCCCCTCTTTAAAGCGTGCAATACGAATTTTAGGACCTTGCAGGTCGCCCAGGGCCGCGACACTGCGACCTAACTTGGCAGCAATTTCACGCACTCGCATTAAACGTTGGCGGTGGTCGTCAGCAGTGCCATGGGAGAAATTTAAACGCACCACATCGACACCCGCCGCAAGCATGGCTTCTAGTACACCTTCCCGGTCGCTGGCGGGGCCAAGGGTGGCGACAATTTTGGTACGACGGATCGAAGAGAAGTGCAGTGCGTTCATAATGTTCCAACCATGCAAAATTGACGTGTAGTGACTCAACTAACTGACGCTAGCTTACCAGTTTAACGCGCTCTATATGACAGCCCTGCAACACATCAGACACAGATTTCTTCAACACCACGATGATCGCCAGGGGCGGGCTTATGCCACACCGCCCAAAGAGGCCGAGGCTTCTGTCGTTAATGGTTAGGCTTTAGTAACGTGCTTTATCAAAGAGCTTGTGAAACATACCTCCCAATAGTAACTTCTTTAGCAACACTCGTTTCATAACTCTAAAACCATACAACGATGCTCAGCAGCAACCTTGGCACAACCTGATGCCCGCTATTTGTTGCTAAGGTTAGCTATTTATAACAACAGCCACCCCAGATAGATGACGGCCCTATAAACGCGAGGCATAGCATGTCCCAACAAACACCTCCTTCGCCCCTCTCTGATAGCCAAAAGCCTAAAAAAAGCTGGTGCCGAATTCCTGATATCTATGTAGTTCTGTTCATATTTATTGGACTGGCAGCGATAGCAACTCACTTTGTACCCGCAGGGCAGTTCGAACGGGTTCCTGGCCCCAACGGACGCATCACTATTGACCCTACGTCTTATGAACAGATCGCCTCAACCCCGATTGGCTTCGTTGATTTCATGCTGGCGATCCCCAATGGCCTGATGAGCGCCGGTGAAGTTGTCTTTTTTACCTTTATGATTGGCGGCATGTTTATGGTGCTGAGGCGCACCGGAATTATTGAGATAGGCGTTGATAAACTCACCCGGCGCTTTGCACGCCAGAGCTTGCTCACTATCCCTGTCTTGATGACGGTATTTGCCCTAGTAGCGACTGTTATCGGTACTCAAGAGTTGGCGCTGGTTTACGTGCCGGTCATCCTGCCGCTGATGATTGCTTTACGCTTTGATTCAGTCACGGCAGCGGCGGTAGCGCTTTGCGCTACCACTGTCGGCTTTACAACGGGCGTGCTCAACCCCATCAATACGGGGCTTGGGCAGCAACTTTCAGACTTGCCCCTCTACTCCGGTTACGGCATACGCATCATGGCGTTTATTGTCATGCTGGCGGCGGCCATTTTCTTTGTCATGCGCTACGCCCGCATGGTGCATCAAACTCCCTCACTTAGTTTATTGAGCAGTGACACTAATGAATCTGAAAAACGCACGCTATACCAACACGCTGACAATAGCCCTGCATTAATCGCCACCTCGCGCCAGAAGCTCGCGGCCATCGCCACCTTCGTCTTCTTTGCGGTGCTCGTTTATGGCGTGCTGCAGCAAGGCTGGTTCATGATGGAGATGGCGGGCCTGTTTATCATTATGGGGATCGTGGTGGGCCTCATCGCTGGCCTCGACACTGATGAGATCTGCTCAGGTTTCAACCAGGGCTTCCGAGACGTATTAGTGGGGGCCATGATTGCTGGCGTAGCGAGGGGTGTCGCCGTTATGTTGGAAGACGGCCAGATAATGGATACGCTGGTGTTCGGGCTTGGTAATCTTGTCGGTGGCCTGCCTACCCTGCTTTCTGCTATTGGCATGTTCTTCGCCCAACTTGGCTTCAATTTCATTGTTCCTTCCGGCAGCGGCCAAGCGCTGGTCACCATGCCACTGATGGCTCCCCTTTCCGACATTATCGGCGTTACCCGCCAAACGGCAGTGTTAGCCTTTCAGCTTGGTGACGGCATTGGCAATATCCTCTACCCGACCTCAGGCTACTTTATGGCGACCCTGGCACTTGCTGGTGTGCCATGGCAAAAGTGGGTCAAATTCTTCTTCCCACTTTTTTGCGTATGGATTGTGATTGCCTTGGGCTTTCTTATCTTTGCCCAGGCAACACAGTGGACCGGTTAGGAACATTATCTCGCCGCTCCGCCTCGCTAGCAGCGAGGCGGCCTTAAGTTAGAGCACGGCAGAGATAAACTGCTTCAGCTCCGGTGTTTGTGGATTACTGAACAGCTCGCTAGGGGCGCCCTCTTCATGGATGCGCCCCTGGTGCATAAATACCACGCGGTCGGCAACGTCACGGGCAAAACCCATCTCGTGGGTAACCAGGATCAATGTCATACCTTCAGCCGCCAGTGCTTCCAGCACGCGCAACACTTCCCCCACCAGTTCAGGGTCAAGTGCAGAGGTTACCTCGTCGCAGAGCATTACTTTGGGGCGCATCGCCAATGCCCGGGCAATCGCTACCCGCTGCTGCTGACCACCAGAAAGCTGCGCCGGATAAGCATCGTACTTATCCGAGAGGCCGACTTTCTCAAGCACCTCACGAGCGATTTTCTCAACCTCAGCCTTCCCTTCTCCACGCACCACTAACGGCGCCAAGCAAACGTTCTCCCCCACGGTTTTATGAGGGAACAGGTTAAAGCTTTGGAATACCATGCCCACGTTTTCACTCAGCTCTTTGGGCGACATCGACGCCGCATCCAGCTGTTTATCAGCGATGGTGATTTTTCCGCTGTCGTGCTTTTCCAGCTGATTCAGGCAGCGCAGCAAGGTGCTTTTACCCGAGCCACTGCGACCAATAATCGCCACTACTTCGCCTTGCGCAACCGAAAGGTTAATGCCTTTAAGCACTTCCAGATCGCCAAAGGCTTTATGAACGTTATCAACGTAAACCAGCGTCATAGAGCTTTTTCTCCAGATAGCGCGCGTAGCAGGAAAGTGGGTAGCACAGCGCAAAGTAAAGAAGTGCCACAAGGGCAAAGATAGTGAAGGGTTCAAAGGTCGCGTTATTGAGCATGGTGCCGGCTTTGGTCAGCTCCACAAAGCCAATGATGGAAGCCAACGCCGTCCCCTTGATGACCTGTACTGAGAAGCCCACCGTAGGCGGAATAGAGAGGCGCAACGCCTGTGGCAAAATCACATGACGCATGGATTGGAAGTAGTTCATGCCCAGTACCCGTGCCGCATGCCACTGGCCTTTAGCCACTGCTTCCAAGCAGCCACGCCAGATGTCACACAGAAATGCACTGGTAAACAGCGTTAGAGCAATGGAGGCCGCCCACCAGGCAGAGATCGGGTGCCCCATGGCGGCAGCGCCAAAGAAAATCAAAAACAGCTGCATCAGCAGTGGAGTGCCCTGAAAAAGGTCAACATAGAGTGCCGTTAAACGCTGCAGCCAGCGACTGCTGGAGAGGCGCATGAAGGTCAACACCAGCCCCACCGTGGCGCCGCCCACAAAGGCAATCAGTGACAGCACAATGGTCCAGCGGGTTGCCAGCAGCAGGTTGCGCAGAATGTCCCAGAAGGTGAACTCAATCATCGTTGCTCTCCTTGCTGATAGGCGAACACGCGCTTACCTACCAGCATAAAGCTGCGGCGCATGCCAAAGGCAAGGAGCAGATAGACCAGCGTGATCAGCAGGTAAACTTCAAAGCTGCGGAAGTTACGTGACTGGATAAAGTTAGCAGCATAGGTCAAGTCAAATACCGAAATCTGCGATACCACTGCCGAGCCCAGCATAACGATTATCGACTGACTGATCAGTGCGGGGTAAACCCGTGCAAAAGCAGGTACCAACACGACATGGCGATAACTTTGTAGTGTGGTCATGCCCAGTGCGCGGCCCGCTTCTAACTGCCCTTTCGCCGTGGCACTGATACCAGCGCGCAGGATCTCGGCGCTGTAGGCGGCTAAGTTAAGCGTCATGGCGATAAATGCTGCGGTAATGGCATCAATCTTGATGCCCAATCCAGGTAACCCGAAAAAGATAAAAAATAGCTGCACAATAAAGGGCGTGTTGCGGGTCACTTCGATGTAACCGCCTAATCCCCAGCGCACCCATGGCTGCCCGTTGACACGCAAATACGCCACTGCCACTGCTAGCGTTAACCCCGTTAAGGTAGTCACCACGGTCAGCACGACCGTGGTGGTAAGACCTTGCAGCAGCTCACTGGCGTAGGGCAACAGGGTAAGAAAGTCGAGTGTTGGCCCCATGATGAACCTCAGCTACCAAAATTTTCAGGTAGATCGGCGCTGAACCAGCGCTGGGACAACTCGTTTAAAGTGCCATTCTCTAACCCCTGGGCAATCAAGCGATTCACTTCTTCCATCAACGCAGGTTCGTTTTTGTTCATGCCCACATAGCAGGGTGAATCTTTAAGCTGGTATACCAGCGAGGGGGCACGACTGCTATTACGCCCAGCGATCTCGGCGGCAACCACATTCCCCGTGGCCACGTAATCAACCTGGCCGGAAAGAAATGCGGAGATGGTCGTGGCGTTATCTTCAAAGCGCTGGATTCTGGTGGAGTCCGGAGCAACCTCAGAAAGCTCCATATCTTCCACGGCACCACGGGTTACCCCAATGGTTTTACCCGCCAATCCTTCAGGGCTATCCACGCTTTCATCCGCATCAGCGCTGAATACACCTAAGAAAAACGGTGCGTAGGCATCGGAAAAATCAATCGCCGCTTCACGCTCAGGGTTTTTACCTAAGCTGGAGATCACCAAATCCGCCTGACCAGTCTGTAAATAGGGGATACGGTTAGCGCTAGTAACTGGGATCAGCTGCAGCTCAACGCCCATCTCATCAGCAAGGTATTGAGCCATATCGATATCGTAGCCACGCGGCTGAAGGTCGGTACCTACCGAACCGAAGGGCGGAAAATCCTGTGGCACGGCAATGCGAATAGTGCCCCGGGAATCAATGGCTTCTAACGCATCCGCCTGAACATTTGGGCTGGTTGTTAACGCCCCCAGAGCAACAGCGGCACACAGGCCCGTTGCTAAAACGCTGGACTGTAGACGTTTGAAGTGGTTATTGAACGAACCACTAAGGCGATGTGATAACGATTTCATAAGACTCTCCTGGCAGGGGGGATGCTCTCGGGACAGTTTGTTAAGGTCATGCTCTGTGACAGGCAGTGGCAGCAGTAGCAAGGGACGCACAGCGAACGAAAGCTTTGTTGCATATACACACTAAAAGAAACTTTCGTTTCACCTAATCACTGAAGAGCAATTGAGATACCAGAAGTAGCGAACGTTTTTTATAACAATGAATTAGCGAACACGATGCACTAAAAAGTAGCAATCGTCTGATAGGAAAAAGAGCGGCAAGAGAGAAACATGAAAGATATTGGTGCACTCCTAATACACACAAAAACGAAATGCACCAAGTAATGACAAAATAGTGGCCACGTAATGACAAAGGAACGACCACGTAATGAGAAAGCCTAGTGAGCGTCCCAATCAACACTCATCGTCGGAGCTTCCAGCTCGCTAAGCTCATGGTAAATAGCGCTAATCGTACTGATTCGCTCTCGGCCTTCCGCTAAGCGTTGGTGCAACACACCGTTGGCCAGCAAACAGATAAGGCTATTGGCCGCTGCATAGCTATCAAATGCTGAGAGACTTTCCAGCGGCGTTTCCATAAACCAGTTTACTTGCGACGCGAAATTTATCGCCGTGGGATCAGCAATGAGGGCCACCTGAGCAGGCGAGCGCTCAAGTGTATTGATTAGCGAGGCAAATGCCGTCGGTCGCCGCCGAAAGCCAAACAGAACCACTACATCCTGCTCGCTGAGATCAACAATCTCTTCAGCTAACGACTGGTTGGGCTGGGGCACCACGCGTACCTGAGAGCGCGCCTGGATCAGTTGCTGGCGGAAATGCAGCGCCAATGGGTAGCTGTTACGAAACCCGATCACGACCACATGGCGTGCCTTATCCAAGCACGCCACCAAGGATGAAAAGTCCTGATGTGCGATGCCATGTAAACAGCGCTGCAGGTTATCCTGCTCCCGCTGAAGATGCCGCTGAAACGGCGCCCCCGCCTCTTCCTGCATGGCGTTAGCATCAATAACTAACGGCACCCCCAGGTTACGCAATTGGCGGGCGTGATCTTTAACCGTACGGTAGCTCTCAAACCCCAGCCGCTTAAATAACCGGCTGACTGTCGATTTCGAAACACCGGTTAGGCGGGCCAAATCGGCGGCGCTATACACCGCCAAATCATCAAAATGGTCGAGAATAAAGCTCGCTACGCGCTGCTCCTGAGCACTTAACTCGTCAAACTGGGCGGTAATTCGCTGTCCGATATGCGGCGTCATAGCATCCTATTCAACTATGTGATCAACGCGCTCGTACTGGAGGTGCTGGTTGGTACTCGGCCCAGTGGCAGACAATACCCGCCAGACAACCCAAACGCAGTCGAGGGTTTCGATGTAATCCAAAAGTGTGCAGCACACGAAAACGCTCTGGTGGACATGCCCACCGCTCTGACTATCGGTCATCCTGGGCCAAAAAGGCAAATCATCGCTCTAGGGCCTATTGACGTAACGGCAACCTTCTCCCTCCATCCCTAAATCTTCTCCATCCAGCTCTAAGTGCAGAGCAGCATCAGGGTTGCACACCAGATAGTTCAGCAACAAAATTGTATACAAAATTATAAAAATAATGACCAAATAAAACTTAGCTGAATGATAATTATTTGATAATTAAAAACTATATTTCTTAAAATAATACTAAACCATTGAAAACTGAACAAATGGTCAAACTATTTGGTTATTATTTTTGTTACTCATTCCTGTTTTAGCACTTGCATAGCAAGTGAAATCGACCTATTTTCGTATACAACAACATATACATTGTTTACATGCAGGCCGATTATTGTGCATATACGAATTATCAATCCCAATACCACGGTGTCCATGACCGCTGCTATTTATCATGCAGCCCAGCAACAGGCCACCTTGGGCACTACGGTCAGTGCCTCACAGCCCGAAGCGGGCCCCGTCTCCATTGAAAGCCATTTTGATGAAGTTATCAGCGCAGTAGGGGTTGCCGAAGAAGTGCTAAAAGGCGAACGCGAGGGTGGTATTGATGCCTATGTAGTGGCCTGTTTTGGTGATCCTGGCCTATTGGCTGCCCGAGAGTTAACCCGCGCGCCGGTGATTGGCATTGCCGAAGCAGCCTTTCATTTAGCCACGCTTATCAGCACCCGCTTTTCAATCGTTACCACCCTAGGACGCACCGGCATTATCGCCGAGCATTTACTTCAGCAGTACGGCTTTAGCCACCACTGCCGTCGCATTCGCGCCGCTGAAATTCCCGTTTTGGATCTTGAGCATCACCCTGAAACGGCGTGTGCCCGCATTGTTGACGAGTGCTGCCGCGCCCGGGATGAAGATGGCATTGGTGCCATCGTTTTAGGCTGTGGTGGCATGGCTAATTTGACCCAGGAGATTAGCCGCGAGGTGGGTCTTCCAGTAGTGGAAGGCGTAAGCGCGGCACTCAAGCTGGCGGAGTCGCTCGTCAGTCTAGGGCTTTATACCAGCAAACACGGAGACCTCGCCTACCCACGGCCAAAAGCCTTCACAGGTAAGTTTTCCGAGCTCTCTGATCTTGAGCTACCGCTTAAGTCATAAAAGCTAGGCAGTCCACAAAAGCTACTCAGTCCACAGAAGCTACTCAGTCCACAGAAGCTACTCAGTCCACAGAAGCAACGACTACTCAAAAAGTATTCGGCAACAACAACTTAAATGGAAGTCTGAGAGACAAGTACGTCCATTAGCACGCCACGCCGCAAGCATTGCTTGGGTATACAACATACCCAAGTTGCCAATAAAACCGATAATCTTGCGAGGACGACACCATGAGCGCTACACCCTCGGCTCTTGAGTCAGAAGAACGGCCCGATGCCGGGTCGAAAGCACTAGGGGCTGAAAGTCTAGCCCCACAACACACCAGAATAATGGGGCGTAGCTCTTATTTTCTGGCTTGGTTCGGCGGCTGTGTATCCATCGGCACCTTTGCCATGGGTTCCAGCGTCGTCGGCACCTTGAACCTATTGCAAGCTACCCTGGCCATCGCCATCGGTTGCTTTGTGATCGGTATTGCACTCGCCATCAATGGGGCAGCAGGCTACAAGTACGGTATCCCGTTTATGGTGCAAGCGCGCAGCGCTTTTGGCTTTACCGGTACGCGATTACCTGGCTTGGTCCGCGCGGTACCTGCAGTGGTGTGGTACGGCTTTCAAAGCTGGATTGGGGCGGGGGCACTCAATATGGTGTCGGCCACTCTATTTGGCTTCGACAACCTTATCTTCTACTTCATTACCTTCCAGCTCCTACAAATCGGCCTTTCGGTGATGGGTTTCCAGGGCATCAAATGGTTAGAGAATATCGGCAGCGCCTTTATCCTCGCCTCGTTGATGTACATGTTCTACGCCACTGTGCAGCGCTATGGCGATGAGCTTTCGGCCAACCTGCTGACCATGGAAGGCTCCTGGGGCATGCCCTTTTGGGGCGCGACCATGCTGTTTTTAGGCATCTACAGCACCATGATGCTTAACGTTAGCGACTACTCCCGTGAGCACAAAAAAGGCACACCCCAGAGCCTACTCACCACCATTTATGCCATGTCTATTCTGCCCTGCACGCTGTTTATGGGATTGATTGGCTATATGGTTTCCGAGGCCACCGGCACCGCCGACCCTATTCAGGTGTTCGCCAACGCAGTGGACAACACCCCGCTGTTGATGACCACCCTACTGTTCATCGCCTTTGCCCAGGTGACCACCAACGTACTCAACAACGTCGTGCCGCCCACCTATGTGTTGATGGACGTATTTAAGCTCAAATTCTCGGTTGCCACAGTGATCGTTGGGTTACTGGCCTTCGCCACCTTCCCCTGGAAGCTGGTTCAGCCAGGCTCTGCTGCGGGCCTGCAGCTGTTTGTGCAGACCTACTCCGCCTTTTTAGGCCCGATCTTCGCCATTTTGGTGGTGGATTATTACGTTATTCGCCGCCGCACCCTGGACATTAATAAGCTTTACGACCCAGAAGGCCCCTATAAAGGCGTCAACGCCGCTGCGCTGATCGCTACCGTGGTAGGCATAGTCGCGGCGCTCTCTTTCTCGGCCATCTCCTGGTACGCCAGCCTTATCCCCGCAGGCCTTACCTACTACCTGCTGATGAAGCACTGGACTCCTTGCCAGCGCTTTAGCCAGTAGCCTAATTAACCAACCTGCGAGCCGACACAATGAAAGAGAACAACGTTGTGAGTGAGCTAGATATTCAGCACATCGACCCTACCCTGTACAACGAGGATCTTGCACCGCTAAAACCCCAAAACCGTAACTGGGGCGCCTTTGAGATTTTTAATGTCTGGTCTAACGACATTCAGAGCCTGTTTGGCTACACCCTGGCCGCCTCGCTGTTTTTAACCTACGGCCTGAACGGCTGGGCGGTGATGGCAGCGATTATTCTGGCGGGTGTGATTGTGATGTTTTTGGTTAACCTCACCGGTAAGCCCAGCGTTAAATACGGCATTCCCTTTCCGGTTATGGTGCGCGCTAGCATGGGGGTACGGGGGGCTAACCTACCTGCGATGCTGCGCGCCATTGTGGGGATATTTTGGTACGGCGTGCAGACCTACTTTGCCTCAACCGCCGTTACTCTGCTGATTACGGCCTTTTATGGCGCAGGCGATGGCAGCACGTTCCTGGGCCTTTCTGGCGTGGCTTGGGTGTCGTTTGTGATTGTGTGGCTGTTCCAGATCGCGATTTTCTGGCAGGGCATTGAGCGCATTAAACACTTCCTAAACTGGGCAGGCCCGCTGGTCTACGTGGTGATGCTGGTGTTGATGATCATTGTCTGGTTCCAAGCGGGAAGCGAGCTGATCCCCGCCATTGGTACCATCTTTAGCGGTGACGGTGCAGCCAGCGGCAGCTCAATCGCCGCCTTTATGGCAATTGTGGGCACCATGGTGGCGTATTTTGCGGCGGTGGTGATCAACTTCGGCGACTTTACCCGCTTTGTAAAAACCGAGCGTCAGATGAAGCTTGGTAACCTGCTGGGCTTGCCACTTAACGTGGCGTTCTTCTCGTTTATCGCGCTGATTATTACCGCAGGCACACTGGTACTGTTTGGCGAGGCGCTGACCAACCCCGCTGATATCGTTGAACGGGTGGATTCACTACCGCTAACAATTGTCGCCGCTCTCACCTTCTTTGCCGCCACGGTAGGTATCAACCTGGTCGCCAACTTTATTCCCCCCGCCTACGACCTTGCTAACCTGTTCCCCAGCAAGATCAGCTTCAAGATGGGTGGCCTGATTACCGCTGTAATTGCATTCTTTGTTGGCGCACTATGGCTTTCGGTGATCAGCCAGATCGGTGTTCCCGGCTTTGTAAATGCGCTAGGGGCAATCGTCGCGCCCTTCTACGGCATTATCGTGGTCGACTACTACTTGATTAAGCGTCAGAACTTAAACATGCAGGAGCTATTCTCTTCAGCACCAAGCAGCGCCTACTACTATGTAAACGGCTGGAACACCCGCGCCCTCCTCGCCTTTGGCGGTGCAGCGCTGTTCTCACTCTCCACCGTATTAGTCCCTGCGCTTACCGGCCTTGACGGCTTTGGTTGGATGATTGGCGCAGCCCTAGGCGGGCTGTTCTACTACGGCTTGATGAACCAGTTTAAAACAGCACCCACGCTTTCTGAACAGCAGATAAGTTAAGGCGAAAAAGCCATAACCAACTGATTAGAAAAGTATAAAAGCGCCATCGGCATAAAGCCGATGGCGCTTTTTTAACTCACGTGCTGGCCCGGTCATTTTGGCACCTCTCAGCAACCTCCCATAGCCATATCAGGCAGCGCATTTTGCGGTATTAATGCTCATCGAAATGAGGTATTTTCAATTTGTAGTGCGCGTTTTTCTGGTATTTTCAGTGGATGGCATGCTTATTGTTCTGGAAAAATTTTAATTAAAACATTTAAAATGACAGGTTGAAATAGAGCTGTAGATGTTTATGCGTAATTCAAAAATAGCATGAAATGATAACGGGCATGCGTATCTTTATAGTAGAACCTCATCTGGACAAAGTCAGCATTTTCATTCCACGCCAGACACTTTCGAATTATTAATGAAGCTTTAACCTCTAGGAAAACGCGCATTAATAAACCATCAACTTATTTAACCAGGATTAGTACCAATGAAAAAAGTGGTAGAAAATACGGAACAGTTGGCTGCTGTGAATCAGAAAGTTGTTAACGCAGGAGAAGCTTTACCTACAGTTCATTTGAAAGATGGCAGCAAGGTTCAGACAGGGACTGTTGCAGCGATGCTATATAATATTAGCCTGTATAACTCTGGTGAGCGAGGTCAAGTGGAAAGGGAGCTGGAGCTTGCAGTTCCCACACTTATCAAGGTCGGCCTATTTGATTTATTTTCTGTTGAAGATTGGATATCTGGTAATAACCATGGGCGGCGTTTTGTAGGTGAGTGTGCAAAAGCTTACTTGGCGCGCACAGGCGGCTAACGAGGCTGTAGAAATAGGTCGAAAGCCTTTATAAACCTAAAATCATTCAATAATTGAGCGAAAAATAGTCTTTGATCTTAAAATATGGAGCAATTTTCACCGAAAGTATCTCTAGGTTTTACGTATGAGCATCATCGACAAACTGGTTGAGGTTTTTTCTACAGCTTTGCTAGGGAGCACTCACAACTTGTGGATTATATGAATATTGAAACTCAGAACCTTATCATACGGCCATTTTCACTTAGTGACATGGAGGATGTGTTTGAATATATGTCTGACGCCGAAACCACTCATTATTTGGCTGAAGGCATATTAACGAAGGAAGCAGTTCAATCGTTTATCACCGAAACACATAAGGCTTTCGCGATATACCACAAACAGTACGGAAGGTTGGTTGGACATGTGGAGTTTTATGCTTGGTTTGGAGATCATACCTACGAAATCGGCTGGGTAGTTAATCCTAAATACCAAAAACAAGGCATTGCTTATGAAGCAGCCTCAAGCGTGCTAACCCATGGTTTCGATAAACTTGCTCTTCATCGGATAGTGGCGACTGCTCAACCAGAAAATCCAGCTTCATATCTTTTGATGGACAAGCTCGGTATGGTTAGGGAAGGTCATTTTAGACGATGTATTCCAAAAGGTGAGGGAGTATGGTGGGATGAATATTTCTATTCTATTCTCGAGTCAGATTATAGGTGCTTATAGCCTCCGCGTCCTAAATGACTGACAGTGATGGGCGTATCGAGATGATTACTCGGCGATAATCTCTCATAACTTTATTTCAAGCAGCAGTTTTTTAGTTGAGAAATTGATCTCCCAAGTATGACAACAGTTTGGTATCGATGAGGCTTGGTTACCAACGAAATATTAGCCCAGAAGTCAGAGTACCAATCAATTAAAGATGCCTAACGATCCTCTTTGGGGTTTAGCAAAATGGAGGCTTATTTCGTAAATAAGCTAAAAACAGGTCGTCATATAGGTGGTATTTTAGGTGTCTTCCTGGGATTAGCAGCTAGGCTAGTGGCGAGTAAGTAGCTCCTCGGCACTAGATCTAGTCTGCTGGACAAATATTCCGCTGTGCTGCAAATTTGCTACGGCTATGGCACGTTTTATGTACTTAAGGATAGAGGGATAGGCAGTTTGAACATTACCGATTTACCTTTTGGGGTTACTGACTGGTCTGCAGTTGAGAAAACTGAACACACCGGAGAGCAGGGAGTTGCGTATTGGAAAACCCGTAATTTTGGCGACATCCGAGTTCGTATGGTTGAGTATAGTCCTGGCTACTTAGCCGATCATTGGTGCGCCAAAGGGCACATTCTGCTCTGCCTAGAAGGTGAGCTCCACACTGAGCTAGAAGACGGACGTTGTTTTGTGCTTCATCCAGGGTCGAGCTATCAGGTCGCAGACAACGCTGAGCTTCATCGTTCCTCGACAGAGCAAGGGGCCAAGCTATTCGTAGTGGATTAAAATCACATAACTAGGCCATCCAGCAGATCCCGGAGAAGAGATTGAGTCCAGCGATTCCTGATGAAGCGAAACAAGCCAAGTCGATCATTGAAGACCTGCTTGGTGATTCAATCGTCGGCATTTATCTTTTCGGGTCTGCAGTTGTTGGTGGCTTAAAACGTGACAGTGACGTGGATATTCTGGTCGCTGTTAGTGATCCGCTTACCGCCTGGCAAAGGAAAGAACTTGTCGCTCGGTTGATGAGCGTATCCGGAGCGATCGGAAATCAACAGTTCATCAGGCCGATAGAGCTAACTGTCGTAACCGTTGCAGATGTTGTCCCCTGGCAGTTTCCACCTCGGGCTGAGTTTGTATACGGCGAATGGTTGCGAGAGGAGTTCGAAGCTGGAGGCATCCCTGAACCAGCCCGTGATCCTGATCTTGTAATTGTTCTAAAAAAGGTAATTGATGATAGCTTGCCGCTGTATGGCGGTGAGGCTGCTAGCGTTTTCGGATCTGTGCCGCTAGCGGATCTTCGCATGGCAATCCGGGATTCATTGCCCAATCTTCTTGCGGAGACAGCTGGTGATGAACGCAACGTGGTTTTGACCTTATCACGGATGTGGTTGACCGCTGCTACTGGTGATATCGCTCCAAAAGAGACAGCGGCGCAATGGGCGGAAAAGCAAGCGCCTCCTGATCATGCGGTATTATTACAGAAAGCTCGCGAAGGCTATCTCGGAAGGATTGAAGATAGATGGGGAGAGAGCCGAGAGGAGTTCGAAGAGCTTGTCTCTTATATGAAAAAGTCAATTGAGGCATGCCTCGATGTCTAACAATGAGAGAAGCCCTGACAATCACAAGCACAGAGACAAATTTTTCGCTGCGCTACACATTTTCCCGTGCTGTGGGCATTGAAGCTGTAGAGACCTCCTCTGGAATTAAGAGATGATATCCCCAACTTCCAGAATGCCTGGAATAGGCAGTTTAGCGATTCTCTCGCCGTCCTTTTGATTTGAGGTGAATACCCAAGAGTGAGTATTCGGTACTTTGCCCTCGGTCACCTCATTTCGCATGCTATCAACAGATTTATGTTGGTGGCTTTACGATTTTCAACACGCCTTACAACTTCCAACAGGCTGCCCAGTGTTGCTGGCCAAGCACTTTGGCGGGAGGCACATGTTGCTGGCACTCTTCGGTTGCCTGCGAGCAGCGTGGCGCGAAGGCGCAGCCTTGGGGTGGAAAGGCCATATCCGGTGGTGAGCCTGGAATAGCACTGAGACGCTCCCCTTTTAGCTCGCCAGAGGCGCGGGATTGCATTAGCCCTACGGTGTAGGGGTGGCGCGGTGCGCGAATAATTTCATCGACACTGCCGGTTTCCACTACCCGGCCTGCGTACATCACCGCGATGCGGTCGGATATCTCGTTGGCGACACCCATATCGTGGGTAACAAAAATAACCGACATACCTAGCTCGCGCTGCAAATCACGCAGCAGCAGTAATATCTGAATTTGCACGGTGGCATCCAGCGCGGTCGTAGGCTCATCGGCTAATAACAAACGCGGCCGGCATGATAGTGCCAGAGCAATCATAGCCCGCTGGCTCATACCGCCCGACATTTCATGCGGATAGTTGGATAAGCGCCGTTTCGCTGACGGAATACGCACCAGCTCAAATAGCTCCAGCGCCCTCGCCAAGCCTTCAGAGTGGCTGACACCTTCATGGCGGCATACGGTCTCAGCGATTTGATCACCGATACGAAAGACAGGATCAAACGCTAGCATGGGCTCCTGAAAAATCATTGAGGTAGTAAAGCCCCGATAAGCTGAAAGCTCCCGCCGCGACATCGCCAATATATCTTTTCCGGCGACCTTTATATGTCCTTCGATGGAGGTTCTGCGATCAGGTAACAGCCGCATCAGCGCACGTAACGTTACGCTTTTACCAGAGCCGCTTTCGCCTAGAATCGTTAATACTTCGCCCTTGGCAAGGGTGAGATCGACGCCATTCACGGCCTGCACGCAGCGGCCAGGAGAGCGAAAGTGAACTTTCAAATTTTGCACGTCCACTAACTGTTCGCTTTTAGGGGCAACAGCTCGCTGGGCCTGCTCAGGAATGGTCTGGTAATCCACAGGACTAGGGGCCGTCATAGCGCAACCTCCTCAGAAATAGGCGTGTCTGCTAATGCCTGTACCTCGGCTGCCCGCCAGCAAGCTGAACGGTGCTGGAGGTGCCGCGTCTGTATACCGTTTAGTGGTGCTAATAGCGGTGCTAATTCGGGCTCTTCTTCACCGCAAGCATCCACCGCCATGCTACAACGCGGGCAAAACCGGCAGCCTGGGGGTAAATCAATCGGATTGGGAGGGTCGCCGGCGAGAGGTGCCGCTTGGGTGCGATTATCAGGATCCATGGAGGGCATTGCCGACATTAAGGCGCGGGTATAGGGGTGAGCAGGCGCATTATAGAGTGACTCACTCTCGCCCATTTCAGCCACTCGCCCTAAGTACATCACCATGACCCGGTCGCTGATATAGCGCACCACGTTAAGGTCGTGGGAAATAAACAGGTAGGTCAGACCGTACTCTTGCTTAAGGTCGATTAATAAGTTGAGGACTTGCGCCTCTACTGATTTATCCAGCGCTGATACCGCTTCATCAAGAATCAATAGCCGTGGTTCAAGCGCTAAGGCGCGAGCAATATTGACCCGCTGACGCTGCCCACCAGAAAGCTCATGGGGATAACGGCCTGCGAACTGATCAGGCAACAGGCCAACTTGATCAAGTAACTTCCGCGCCCTTGCATTGGCCTCCTTCCTACCCAGGCCATGCACCTGTGGACCAAATGCAATGGACTCTTCAACACTCATACGCGGATTGAGCGAGGCGTAGGAGTTCTGAAAGACCATCTGCACTTGCCGACGCATTTCACGCAGCGATAGGCCACCGGCCTTACCCACTGGATCACCATCAAAAACCACTTCGCCCGCATCGGGGATTAGTAGCTGCATTAACAGCCGCGCAGTGGTTGATTTACCACATCCGGATTCACCTACAATGCCTAGGGTTTCACCTTTTAATACATCAAAATCAACGCCATCAACTGCATGGACTTGGCTCACGGGGCGACCAAAAAAGTCTTTTTTAATAATAAAGTGCTTACGCAGTGACCTGACACTGAGTAGCGGCTGAGCGGCGCCTCCTCGGTCCCGGCTATCTAATGCCGTGTGCAAGGACACAGAAGGATGACGTGATGTGTTATCAACATTCATAATTTAACATCCATGGCAGAGCGCAGCCCGTCGCTTAGGGTGTTGAAGCAGATAGATACGGTAAAAATCATGACGCCCGGAAGGACCGTCACCCAAGGGTTAACGTAAATAGCGTCACGTAAGGTATTAAGCATTAGCCCCCACTCGGGCATTGGCGGCCGGGCACCTAAACCAAGGAAGGAGAGCCCGGAGGCCAAAATCATGCTGACACTGATAAGCGACGTGGCATAAACAAAAATCGGGCTTAACACGTTACCCAGCACATGGCAGCGGATAATCTTTAAGCTACCTGCCCCGCTGGCCCTTGCGGCTTCAATGTAATCTGCGCTGCGTATTTGCGTAGTAACGCTTTCAGCCACCCGTGCAATAGGCGGTATAAAAACCACCGTTAGAGAGAACAGCGAGTTGATGATGCCTGCACCTAACGCGCCCGCCAGGGCAATGGCTAGCAACACTGCCGGGAAGGCATAAAAAACATCAATAATGCGCATGAACACAGTATTGGTTTTACCCCCAACAAACCCTGCCACAATGCCGATAGCACTGCCGATAATAAAGGCGTTAACGACCGGCATTACACCGATGAGTAACGATAAACGAGCCCCATAAATCAGTCGGGAAAGTATGTCGCGGCCTAACTCATCGGTACCTAGCCAATGCCCTGAAGTGCCGATGGGTCGTAGGCGGGTCATCATGCTGGTTTTGTAGGGATCCACGGGTGCCAGCCACGGTGCGAACAGTGCCATTGCAAGTATACAAAGTAGAATAAGCCCTGCTGCCACTGCCACGGGGTCTCGACGCAAGCGCCTAAACACAGGCCCCCAGTAACCCCGGCTCGCGGTTACTGGCGCTGCTTCTACCTTCGACGAAACTTCAAGAGAAGTCGTTGCCATGAAATTCTCCTTGCCAGCTCAGCCGCGCTGGATACGTGGATCAAGGCGCGCTTGGACGAGGTCGACCATTAAGTTGAGTGCTACAAAAAACAGCGCCAGTATTAAAATAGTGCCCTGTAGAATTGGCAGGTCGCGCTGAAAAATAGCGTTATTGAGCAGTAAGCCCGTGCCTGGCCAAGAGAAAACGGTCTCAACTAAAATGGAACTACCGAGTAAATAGCCTAATTGCAGCCCCATGACGGCTAACGCAGTGGGCGCCACGTTCTTGATTACATGTAGAAAGATGCGCCGTTCAGCCAAGCCTTTAGCACGCAGTGCTTCAACAAACTCATGGGCCAGGATGTCCGCGACCATGGCACGTACAGTACGGGTCACCACCCCCATGGGAATCACAGACAGCGTTACCGCTGGCAGTATCAAATGGCGCAGGTAAGCCCACTCAAAATTCCAGTCTCTTGAGCTACCCGGCCCTGCACCAGAGGAAGGCAGCCAGTTCAGTTCAACCGAAAAGATAATTACCAGCAGCATACCCAGCCAGTAGTGCGGCACACTCACGCCGCCCACGGCAAAGCCTGTGACGATACGGTCAAGCAAAGACCCCTGGTAATAGCCTGCTAATGCTCCAAATGTGCAGCCCAGTGAAAAGCCAATCAGTGACGCAGCAATGGCGAGTAGCAGGGTATTTTTTAGTGCGCCGAACACTTCTGTTGTCACCGCCCTGCCATTGGCTGCCGACATCCCCAGGTCACCTTGCACTGCACGGCTTACCCACAGCCCAAACTGCTCAGGCAGTGGGCGGTCAAAGCCGTAGGCTCGCTGCACCATCGCCACTACTTCACTGGGCGCATCGGGGGAGACAACGGCGTCCATAGGATCACCTGGCGATAAATGCACTAACGAGAAGCAGAAGAAACTCACCGCCAAAGTGATCGGAATGACATACAGAATTCGCTTGAGGAAGTAGCTACTCATCATGCCTCCTGGTCATGAGCGGAGTGGCATCGATAGCCACTCCGCTGGCATGACTTACTCCTCGATATAAACGGGAGTCAGATCCTGGAACCAGTTTTTAGCCTGGACGAAGCCTTTAACACGTGACTGCATTGCACGCGGGCCAACATCATGGGCTACCCAAAGCCAAGCAGCGTCATCCACCATGCGGGCATGGAACTCAGCCAAGATGGCGTCTTGCTCAGTTTGGTCAAAGGTCACCCTCGCCTCGTCTAACAAGCGGTCATACTCGGGGTCATTCATATACCCCCAGTTGAATCCGTTAGGCGGCGCCATGCTTGAGTGCATAAAGCGGTAGAAAGCAGAGAAAGGGTCTAGCCATGCGAAGGTAATGTTGGTGGCATGGGCGCCTCGGCTGCTGGCATCCCCCGCTCCGCGCCGCCAATTTGGAAACAGTGATTCCCAGTCAAGTACCTCAAAGTCCAGCGCAATGCCTACTTCAGCAAGGTTCTGTTGAATATATTCATTCATTGCCAGTGGCTGCATTTGGCCTGAACCAGAGGTGGAAATTAACACCTTAATCTCCACGGGATTCTCAGGGCTGAAGCCACTTTCCGCCAATAAGCGACGTGCTTCTTCAGGGTCATACCGGGTTTCGAAGGTTGGCTCGCCGTACCAGGGGTGGTCAGGGGCCACAATGCCCACGGCAGGCACCATTAAGCCGCCTAACATTGCTTCCAGTCCTTCACGGTCTACAGCGAGATTGGCTGCTTTGCGCACATTAATATCAAGCCATGGGCTGCCTTCCTGCATCGAGAACTGATAAGGCCAGGTATGTGGATAGGGGTTACTGGTGATCTCCATGCCTTGAGATTGCATACGGGGAATAGCATCAGGCGCTGGAGACTCAATCCAATCCACCTGATCAGACAGCAGCGCTGAGGTACGCGAACTGGACTCAGGCATAGGAATCAGTTCAATTCGTGATAAGCGCGGCACACGCTCTTCATCCCAATACTCCAAGTTGGGTTCCAGCACGGCACGCTCACGCGGGACCAAACGTGTTAGCTTGAAGGGGCCGGTACCAGAAGGTGCACTGGCGAAAGCATCCCAGTCACCACCCAAGGCTTCCCACTGGGCGGGACTGGAAAAGAGTAGAAAGGAGAGCTGGTAGGGAAACCAGGCATCGGGCTCGCTGGTGGTAAACTGGATGGTGTAGTCGTCTACTTTTTCATAGCTATCCATGGAAGGGATGCGACCACGTACGTTGCCTGCTTGGCGGGCATCAAACTGCTCTGAGTCTTCATCGTAAATCTTATCCAGGTTCCAAATGGCCCCATCGGCATTCCATTCACTGCCATCATGGAAAGTAACGCCTTCGCGTAAATGGAAGGTCCAGATCCGGCTATCTTCAGCATCTACCTCCCAGGATTCAGCCAGCCCAGGGGTCAGGCCACTCACCTCCTCAGCAGAGGACATATCCCAATTGATCAATGCATCGTAGATGGTATAGCCGAGAAAACGGTAGCCCTCAAAACCGCTGTCAGGCTGCCCTGTCGTAAGCGGAATATCAGAGGCTGTCATCGCTATACGCAACACTTGCTCTTCTGACATAGCCGGTGTGGAGAAAAGCGCCACACCTACCGACACCAGAGCAACACGCTTGGCTTGACGCAGGTGGCGAAGGGCCGTCACCATTTTTTTGTATACCATTTTACCTGTCCCCTACTGTTTATTTAGCAAGAATACAAAGCCAGTAATGCCTAAGCTGCTAATAAACAATGCAAGGGAGGTGCCAAAAGATGCACCAGCAATAAAAATAAAGTTCGCTGTAGAAAAAATTAATATACAAAATATATTGTTATCGTATACACGAAGGGCTTAGCGCTTGAATTGCTTCTCGATAAATTTAATCAGTAGAAATTAAATTCCACGCCTATTTACAGCAGTAATAAACAGCCTCGGCACCTTATCGCATTGCAAAGGTGCAAGCCGGAAGCGCCTCAATACAAAACGGTGCGCAATGCAGCACATCATTCAGCAAATGGCGCACCTCCGATTACAGGCCGCTTTAATCACTCCTCCCAAGCGGCAATGACATCGCGCTCTTCATCGCTCATATTTGTCATGTTACCCAGTGGCATATAGCGACTAGCCACGACTCGTTGAATTTGTGCTTTATGGCCCAGAATTTCGTCCCAATTATCCAAGGCGAAGCCTGCAGGTGGCGCTGAAAAACCGGCATGCGCAGGGTTGCGAGCATGGCACTGCACACAGTGCTGCTCCATTAATTGGGTAATTTGTGCCTGGTCTGGCTGTCCCGCTACCCCCTCACCGCTCGGCAAGGTAGCAGTGGGTGCCGTCACCCCAAATGCCAATAAAATAAGCCCAACCCCAAAGGCGGGATACGCGGGCTGGGTTTTGCCCGCATGCATCAATACAAAGAACTGCCGAATTAAAGCACCAGCAAAGATGAACAGCACCATTGCTATCCATGCACGCTCGTGGGAGTAGATAAAAGAGTAGTGATTACTTACCATCAGCAAGACAACTGGCAGCGTAAAGTAAGTGTTATGCACAGAGCGCTGTTTACCGCGCTTGCCATCCAAAGGGTTGGGGGCTTCTCCCGCCTTCATGGCTTTCACCATGCGGCGCTGGCCGGGAATAATCCAGAAGAAGACGTTCGCCGACATTGCCGTTGCCATCACCGCGCCGGTAAGCAAAAAGGCCGCACGCCCGGTGAACATTTGCGTGCTGAGATAGGCAACCACCACCATCATGACGGCAACAGCTACGCTGAGTAGACCATCGCGCTCCATATTGGGGCTAATACGCTTACACAGTTCGTTGTACACCACCCAGCCGCCCAGTAAGAAGGCCAGCGCCAGCAAATTCGCCTGCCAGCCACTCATATTAGCGGCCCACTGCCAGGAGCTATTGGGATTTACCAAGTAGAAGCCGGGATTAACCATGTACAAAATAACAAACAACGCAAAGCCAGAGAGCCAGGTGGTATAGGCTTTCCAAAACGACCAGTGCAGCTCGTTGGGCAACTTAGCAGGGGCTGTAGCGTACTTCTGATTATGGTAGAAACCACCACCATGTACCGACCACATCTCGCCAAACACGCCCTTCTCGCGGTCTTCTGAAGATTTGGGTGTGCGCAGACTGTTGTCCAGCATGACAAAGTAGATCGACTCACCGATCCAGGCAATAGCCGCAATCACATGCAGCCAGCGCAGCAGCAAATTAACAAAATCAATGGTATACGCTTGCATGCTGAGCCCTCTTAACTGCCGCGATAAGTTGAGTACCCATAGGGCGAAAGCAGTAACGGCACATGATAGTGCTGGCTGGCGTCAGCGACGCCAAAGCGTAGCGGTATCACGTCCAAAAAACGCGGCTCTTCAGCATCGATACCCTGGGCACGCAAATAATCACCAGCATGGAACACTAACTCGTACTCACCCGCTGTAAATGCATCACCTTCAAGAATAGGCGCATCGCAGCGGCCATCGTGATTGGTCATCACTCTACCCAAGTGTTCTCGGGTAGCGCCTGAAAGACGAAATACCTCAATCACAACCCCCTTGCCAGGCTGCCCTTGTGCAGTATCCAGTACGTGGGTGGTTAAGCGTCCCATAGCCACTCCTATTAAAATTAGTTGTTACGACCATTTGCCCAGATTGACCTATCGGTCAAAGGGTAACGTTGCTACTATTTCCATGACTACTATTTCCATGACTACTATTTCCATGGCTACTATTTATTCTATACGGTCATTTCATCATAGAACGCTTGGAGAGTTTTCGTGCCTACCTCGCCATTACCCACTATTGCGCCTGCGCCAAGCACATGCAGTCTTGAAAGCTTTATCCACCATTACGGCGATATTTTTGAACACTCACCATGGGTGGCAAAAGCCGCGTGGAACGAAGGGTTGAGTGAGGTACATAACACTCCTGATGCCCTTGCCGACCTAATGGGGCGGATGCTGCAACAGGCGACGCCTGAGCAACAAATTGCAGTGATTCAAGCGCACCCAGACCTGGCCGGTAAAGCGGCACTGGCAGGTGAGCTTACCCAGGACTCTAGCCGGGAGCAGGCAGGTGCCGGTTTAGATCAGTGCACACCTGAAGAGTTTTCTCGCTTTGAACAGCTCAACGCTGCTTATAAAGAGAAATTCGGCTTCCCGTTTGTTATCGCCGTAAAGGGATTGGATAGACACGCTATTTTGGCAGCGTTTGAAGCTCGCTTGCATAACGACTTAATGCAGGAGCGAGATGCCGCAATTGAACAAATTATCCGGATTGCCCGCTTCCGGCTAAGCGTGCGGGCCGAGCAACCATAGCACTTGAAACAGCCACTTTTCAGCAAACACCCTACATACAGCCCTTGAAGCAATACAATGAAAAATGCCGCGCCTGATAAGGGCACGGCATTCTAACGTTTAATAGCAGCGGTGACTTACTGCTTAGCAGTTTCCAGCGCTTTCTTGGTGCCTTCTTCAGCCATCTTCTGGCTATCTTTCATAAAACTTTGGCTGATTGAGGTTACTTTCTCTGAGTCACCTTTCATGCGCTCCAACAGGTCAGACATGGTTTTCTGCTGGCTTTCCATCGCTTTTTTGAAGCCCTCTGCATCTTTAACGTCCAACCAGGTGCGCGCCTGGGCAATGGTCATATCCGAGTAAGCACGCGCAGCATCTAACTGAGCACTGAAGAGCAGCTCATAGTAGTCAAGCGCCGACAGCGTATAGGAACGCATTGGCGTTATGAATGTGGATTCAATCTGTTGGTTAGTTTTTTCGACAGTCTTATTCATTAGGTAGTCTCCCTGAGAGTGCTAGCTGGTAGTGCTAGCAATTCAATTTGCCTAAGAGGCGGTTGTAGTGAGGTCTTGGCCTTTGCTACCTCCAAAGCTAGCAGTGCTTTTTGTGCAGCGCAACATGATTTTTAGCATAAGACTACGAAACCATTCTCTGTAGAAATACCGTAACTTAAAAGACATCAAATATTATTATAATAAACAAAAGCTTAATGCCAATTTTAAAAATTGGCACGGACTACTCCTCTCACTAATTAATTAATAATTTCTGATTAAATAGCCTACCCAGACCAACATTGATGAATATTGTAAGGCAGGTGGCTTAACAGCCCCCTGCATTCGAAAAAGCGCCACCGACCCCACAACGAGATAAGTAAGCCACTGTTTTATAAAGTATCCACCTATTTCTAGCATCCCGATCTTTGCAGTACCTAATTTCAGTATCTAACCTCCCTCCTCGTCTAATTATTTTTAGCACGCAACTATTAAGCCAACTGACCATTTACCTTAAGAACCATTTAGCTAACCAACTATTCCCCCATCCAGTTATCCAGATACTATTTAGCTATCCAATGAGCTATCCAATGAGCTATCCAATGAGCTATCCAATGAGCTATCCAACTACTACTCCAACCATCCTAGCGCTATAGGTCGCGGATAGTAATCGCTTTACCTGCCATCCCATCGTGTAAACCAAGCATGCGTTTGAACCATACATCCACGGGGTCTCTTAATTCAAACAAGGCTTCTAATGAGACGCTATAAGCCCACATCAGACTGCCAAACAGCAGGTAGTCCGCACCGCCTGGGGCATCGCCATCTAGAAACGCACTGTCGCGCAACAGGTCTCGTACGGGTGCCAGCGCCTGCTTAAGCTGCTGTTTACCCTGCTCAGGCTGGTGGAACTCTTCTAACGTGCAGCCGAACCGTGCTTCGCGGGTTTCACGAAAATAATCGCGATCACCTGGATGTATCGCCGCCAGCAAGTCCGTGGCAATAATGCGAAATAGCGCTGGATTTACGCTGCGTTCAACAATGTATTTGAACAGTAGGGCTCGCTGATAGCTGGCGCCTTCACCAAGCACAGGGGCATCTGGGTATGTCTTATCCAGATAGCGCATGATCTCGAAACTGTCGGTGACGGTCTGTTCACCATCGCAGAGCACTGGCACTTTATCGTAGTCGGCAAAGGCCAGCGCGTCTTTTTCAAGAAACCGCCAAGCAACGGTCTCAAAGGGCAAGCCCTTATGCGCCAGCGCCATCCGAACCCGCCAGCAATAGGGAGAAAACCGTAAACGCTCATCGCGCCCGCATAGATCATAGAGGGTAATTGCCACAGTACAGGCCTCCTGGTTGTCATTAGCAATAGTGAATGGGCATCTTCATCGATAACAATGGGCGCAAGTCACCAACGACGCAAGTGATGCGATTACTAATCTGCCCCCCTCTCAAAGCAGGTAACTGCACTGTCAATTAGTCTAATAGCTCGCCGATGAGCTTTCCGTTTCAAGAAGCTTCAAAAGCAAATGAAAACAAAATGTTAACCTAAAAAAGCTAGCAAAATATGTCACTACCTCGGCCCCACACCTGGTAAGACCAATTTTCCAATGTAGTCATTCCATCGGCCTAAACGTATCTTTCACACTGATCAAACCAGCGCGACTGGCCGGCTACTCCGGAGCACACCAAATTAATAACAAGGGGCCATTCCTCCCATGAACGAAACAACACTTGCACTCCTGGCATTTCTGCCGCTATTGCTCGCAGGTATTTTGCTCATAGGTTTCAAAATACCTGCAAAAATAGCGATGCCGATTGTCTTTTTCACCGCTGCGATTATTGGCTTAACCGCTTGGGATATGTCCTTTAGCCGTGTAGCCGCATCAACCGTACAGGGTTTGATCCAGACAGCAGGCCTGCTGTGGATTATTTTTGGCGCTATTTTGCTACTCAATACGCTAAAACACTCCGGCGGCATTACTGCCATTCGTAACGGTTTTTCGGGCATCAGCCCCGACCGTCGTGTGCAAGCACTGATTGTTGCCTGGCTGTTTGGCTGTTTTATTGAAGGCGCTTCAGGCTTCGGCACACCAGCGGCGGTAGCAGCTCCATTGATGGTGGCACTTGGCTTCCCGGCTCTGGCAGCCGTGGTTGTGGGTATGATGATTCAGTCTACCCCCGTATCCTTTGGCGCCGTGGGCACACCAGTTGTGGTAGGCGTAGGAAGTGGGCTTGATCGGGCTGGCATTACCGCTCAGTTAGAGGCTACAGGCTCCAGCTGGGAGGTGTTTTTCCAGATGATAACGAATGGCGTGGCGATTACTCACGGTATCGTGGGCATTCTAATGCCTCTGATTCTTGTGCTGATCATGGTGCGCTTTTTCGGCGCCAACCGCTCCTGGAAAGAGGGCCTCTCTATTGCCCCCTTCGCCATCTTTACCGGTGTCGCATTCGTCATACCCTACACCTTGGTCGGTGTCTTCTTGGGCCCAGAATTCCCTTCAATGATTGGTGCTATGGTTGGCCTGGCCATCGTAGTACCTGCGGCACGTAAAGGCTTCCTGCTGCCGAAAGATACGTGGGACTTTCCTGAAGCTTCCTCTTGGCCGGATGAATGGATTGGCAACCTGCAGATTAAGCTAGACGATGTGGCTGGCAAGGCCCCCATGTCTACTTTGAAAGGCTGGATTCCGTATGTACTGCTAGCCATCTTCCTCGTCGCTTCACGCACCGTCGAGCCACTGCGTAACGCGCTAACCTCGGTAAGCCTGAACTGGGCCAACATCTTTGGCGAAGCTGGCGTCAGCGGCGGCATACAGCCCTTGTACCTGCCAGGCGGTATAATTCTAGCCGTTGTAATAGTGACCTACTTCATACACAGCATGAACCCTCGCCAGATAAGTGCCGCGGTATCCGAATCCACTAAAACCATCTTCGGTGCGGGCTTCGTGCTTGTGTTCACCGTGCCGATGGTACGTATACTGATCAACTCAGGCGTTAACGGTGCTGACCTGGTTTCCATGCCAGTGATGATGGCTCAGGCGGTCGCTAATAACGTGGGCGGAGTCTATCCCTTCTTTGCGCCAGCGGTAGGGGCATTGGGTGCCTTTATTGCGGGTTCGAACACGGTCTCTAACCTGATGCTGGCAGAGTTCCAATTTAATATTGCTCAAACCCTGGGTCTCTCTACAGCGATGATGGTGGCACTTCAAGCGGTAGGCGCGGCAGCAGGTAATATGATTGCCATCCATAACGTCGTAGCAGCATCGGCCACTGTTGGCCTGCTAGGTCGTGAGGGAGCAACGATTCGTAAAACCATTATCCCGACAATCTACTACCTGATATTCACCGGTATCATTGCGCTAGTAGCATTCTATGTAATAGGAGTTACCGACCCACTGATGTAGATGGAGCTTGAGATAAATACTCCTACACCCCAGGCCTAGCCTGGGGTGTAGCGTTTAAAAGCCATATTTTGACGCTACTAGCCGATACGTTTCAGCGTTTTAGCATGCTGCTGGCCGCGTATAACATAGCTTTGAGCATTCAGCTTTAATCCTTCTACTGCCTCTGCTGATAGCTCGCGCACTACTTTGGCTGGCGAGCCAACAATCAGTGAATTGGCAGGGAACACCGCCCCCTCTTTGATAAACGCCCCGGCCCCCACCAAGCTATTTTCACCAATGACTGCCCCATTCAGCACCACCGCCTGAATACCTATTAAGCAGCCATCACCTACCGTGCAGCCATGCAGCATCGCTTGATGCCCCACCGTAACGCCTTTACCGATTTTAAGTGGATAGCCTGGGTCGGCATGAAGGACCGCTCCATCCTGAATATTACTCTCTTCACCTATTTCCAAGTGATCACTATCGCCACGTAGTACGGCTTGGTACCACACGCTTGAGCGAGCTTTGAGAGTCACATGTCCAATGACATCAGCAGTCTCTGCAATATAGACATCATCGTGAATATCAGGCTGCTGCTCGCCAAATTGATAAATAGCCACGCCATGCTCCTTTTATTGGTTACCCTCACTGCCCCCAAAAGCAGTGAAGGGTCTGTTACTACGCTATTATCACTACTCTATAACCACTGTTCTATTCTATTACCACTGCTCTATGACCACTGCTCTAAGCGCATTGCAGAGCGCTCTAAGCGGTCATGCTCTGCCTCCACCTCGCGCAGTAGCTCGCTAATGCTGGTTAAATGCTCTAAAGCGATACGCCTTGCCTGCTCAGCATCACCACTGATCACCATATCGTGTAGGCGAGCATGCTGCTGATTGATCATCTCCCTTGGGCCTGGGCGATGGTAAAGGTGATTCACTGAGGCAAACACCGAACTTAACAGTAAATCAGTCAGGCTTTGTAGCGTATGCACCAATACAGGGTTGTGGGAAGCTTGAGAAATTGCCAAATGAAAAGCATGGTCAAGCCGGGCCAGTTGCTCAACATCGATAGTTTCAGGTCGAGCCGCATACTCGGCTAATTCTCGGTAACGTCGAGTAATTAGCACACGGTCCATAGCGGTACCCCGCCTAGCCGCCAAGTAGGCGGACTCACCTTCCAGTAATGCACGCACCTCTAACAGATCAAATAGCGTACGCGGGTGGTCCTTAAACAGGTGCATCAAGGGGCTTTGCTGATGCATAGGCAGTAGCGATGCCACTGTTGAGCCATGCCCTTGGCGTGTATTAATAATGGCTTTGCTACGCAGAATTCTTAACCCTTCACGTAGCGATGCGCGAGACACGCCTAAGCGCTCACACAAGCGTCTTTCCGAAGGCAGTAGCTGCCCAGGTCGAAAAACGCCATCTAGAATTAGCTCCTCAAGTTTGGCCGCCACATGCTCGGGGGTACGCCGCCCCATAGATAAATCATCACTGGCAAATGCCATTATTAACTCCTTTCGCTGGCGTGCTGCCAACACAACATGGTCAGCCCACATAGCAGCGTTTTTCCAAAGGGAGGACGCTCTGGTGATGAAAGGCTCGACACTAGCTTGGCTATCGACTAATTACTGGTCAGACCATTGCACCACAACCTAGACACTCGCACAAAAAAAGCTCAGATTGGTCGCCAGGTTAAACAGCCATGCTGCGACCTACATGGCCACTATTTTTCATGATAAAAAAGTTAGGGATGTCGTTATGAATATCCTGTTTGACGAACGCCTTGATGGCGAACTCGTCCACCGTGATAAAGCTGAGGTAATGAGCGACCTGCAAAGCGCCATTCCTTCGTTAACACTACTTCACCGCGAGGAGGATTTACGCCCCTTCGAATGCGATGGACTAGCGGCCTACCGAGTATTACCCATGCTGGTAGCGCTCCCCGAAACTCTGGAGCAAGTGAAAGAGCTTCTAAAGCGCTGCCATGCGCTGAGTGTACCGGTAGTAACACGCGGGGCAGGTACCGGCCTTTCAGGTGGCGCCCTGCCGCTTGAGCAGGGTGTACTGCTGGTCATGTCGCGCTTTAACCAAATTCTAAAAGTAGACCCTGATGCACGCTTAGCTCGTGTACAGCCCGGGGTGCGCAACTTGGCCATTTCCGAAGCGGCTGCCCCTTATGGGCTGTATTACGCCCCAGACCCCTCATCGCAAATTGCTTGCTCCATTGGGGGCAACGTCGCCGAAAATGCAGGCGGTGTGCACTGTTTAAAATATGGCCTGACGGTCCACAACGTGATGCGGGTCGATGTGTTAACCATTGAAGGCGAACACATGACGCTGGGGTCTGAAGCCCTTGATGCGCCAGGATTTGATCTACTTGCGCTGATGAATGGCTCAGAAGGCATGTTAGGAGTAGTCACCGAGATCACCGTAAAGCTACTGCCTAAGCCAGAAACCGCCAAAGTATTGATGGCCAGCTTCGACGATATCGAAAAAGCTGGCCAAGCCGTTGGCGATATTATCGCGGCAGGCATCATTCCCGGTGGCCTGGAAATGATGGACAAGCTGGCCATTAAAGCCGCTGAGGACTTCATCAAAGCAGGCTACCCCGTTGAGGCAGAAGCGATTCTGCTTTGCGAACTGGATGGCGTTGAGGCGGATGTGGATGATGACTGCGATACCGTGCGCCGAGTATTGGAGCAAGCCGGCGCTACCGATATTCAGCAAGCCCGGGACGAAGCCGAGCGCGCCAAATTCTGGGCGGGCCGCAAAAATGCCTTTCCCGCAGTCGGTCGCATGTCACCAGACTACTACTGCATGGATGGCACTATTCCCCGTCGGGAACTGCCACGGGTACTTAAGGGCATTGCCGCGCTTTCCGAAGAGAGCGGCCTACTGGTCGCCAACGTTTTCCACGCCGGTGACGGCAACATGCACCCACTGATTCTGTTTGATGCCAACAAAGAAGGTCAGCTAGCGCTTGCCGAAGACGTTGGCGGCAAGATCCTTGAGCTTTGCGTCGCCGCAGGTGGTTCGATCACCGGCGAACACGGCGTTGGTCGGGAAAAAATCAATCAAATGTGTAGCCAGTTTCAGGCGGATGAAATTAGCGTGTTCCAAGCATTGAAAGCCGCCTTTGATCCGCAGCGCTTACTTAATCCAGGGAAAAACATTCCCACCCTGGCACGCTGCGCTGAGTTTGGTGCTATGCATGTTCATAACAACGAACTACCGCACCCGGAACTACCGCGCTTCTAAAGCGGCACCTAGTTATCACCATCACTAGGAACAATAATTATCAGGAATGACCATGACCGAACTAGCGATTAACGCGGCTGACCAGGACATCGCTGCTGACCTTTGCGAACAAGTGCGCAGCGCCTACGCAGAACGAACGCCGCTACGCATTGTGGCTGGCGATACACGCGCCTTTTATGGCCGCCCAGTGGAAGGTAAAGCACTAAACATAGCGGCTCATAGCGGAATAGTGTCATACGACCCCGTTGAGCTTGTTGTGACTGCACGCGCGGGCACACGCTTAAGCGCACTCAATGCAGCACTTGCTGAGCATCATCAGATGCTCGCCTTTGAGCCACCTATTTTTAGCGATGCCAGCACTATCGGCGGTGCAGTGGCCACTGGCCTCTCGGGCCCACGACGCCCCTGGGCAGGGGCGGCAAGAGATTTTGTGCTAGGCACCAGGATAATCACCCAAGAAGGCAAGCTACTGCGTTTTGGCGGTGAAGTAATGAAAAACGTGGCGGGTTACGACCTATCGCGTTTAATGGTCGGCGCCCAGGGCACCCTCGGCGTACTGGCAGACATCTCATTTAAGGTGCTACCAATCCCTACCGCCAGCCACAGCCTACGCCTCGCGATGGGGCTAGAAGATGCCCTTAACGAACTCTCGAAACTAGGCCGCCAACCTCTCCCTATTACTGCAGCCGCCTGGCATGCCGGTGAGCTATTTGTTCGTTTAGAAGGTGGCGCCAGCTCTGTCAACGCTACCAAAGAGCGGCTTGGCGGTGACGCGCTCTCTGCCGATTTCTGGCAACAGCTACGCGATCATCAGCACGGCTTTTTTACCCTCGGCGAGGGGCAAGCACTATGGCGCTTATCGCTCCCGCCTCACACACCACCCTTAGCACTTGATATCGCCGAAGACGATATTTTCTACGACTGGGGCGGTAGCCAGCGCTGGGTGAAAACCCATCTGGACGCGGATAGCCTACGCTTGGCTTGCCAAGCTGCCGGTGGTCACGCTACTTGCTATACCCCTCACGCCAAGGGTGGTGCGGAGTCGCCGTTTACTCCGCTCAACTCAGTGGTCGAAAAGTATCATCGCAATCTGAAGACTGAGCTAGATGCCCATGACATTTTCAATCCCGGTCGTCTTTATGCGGCATTTTAATCAGGAGAGCTGACATGCAGACGCACTTTACCGATGCCGACCTTCAGAAGCCGCATATCCAGGAAGCTGAACGCATTCTGCGCACCTGCGTACACTGCGGTTTTTGCAACGCCACTTGCCCCACCTACCAACTACTGGGCGATGAGCGCGACGGCCCCCGTGGGCGCATCTATCTGATGAAGGAGTTACTGGAAAGTCGCGATGACGACGACCAGGTCACCGCAGAAACACGCCTTCATTTAGACCGTTGCCTCACATGCCGTAACTGTGAAACCACTTGCCCCTCGGGCGTGGAGTATCACAAGCTTTTAGATATAGGACGCGCTGAAATAGAGCGTCGCGTACCACGCTCAACTGCAGAGCGCGCCCAACGCTACGCGCTACGCAAAATACTGGTGGACCCAAAACGCTTCAAAGCACTGCTAAAGCTGGGGCAAACGTTTAGCCCCCTGGTACCGGGAAAATTACGTAGCAAAATACCGCCTACCCCCGTTGATGCGGGCCAGCGCCCTGATAGCCAGCGCCATGCGCGAAAAGTGCTGATACTAGAAGGTTGCGTTCAACCGGGACTCTCACCCAACACCAACGCAGCCACTGCACGACTACTGGACCGCCTAGGCATTAGCGTGACCCCTATCAGCGAAGCTGGCTGCTGTGGAGCAATTGATTTCCACCTCAATGCTCAAGATGAGGGCCGCACCCGTATGCGCGCTAACATCGATGCCTGGTGGCCGCATATCGAACAGGGTGCAGAAGCCATTGTGCAGACCGCTAGCGGCTGCGGCGCCTTTGTTAAAGAGTATGGGGATATGCTCAAGGGTGACTCTGCCTATGCCGCTAAGGCGCAAAAAGTTAGCGCCCTGGCCAAAGACCTGGTTGAAGTACTGCGCGATGAATCACTGGAGAAGCTGCAGCTTAAAGAGCAACAGCGGTTGGCGTTTCACTGCCCGTGCACACTGCAGCATGCGCAAAAGCTTAACGGCGCGGTTGAAGAGGTGCTCAGCAAACTAGGCTTTGCGCTAACGCCAGTCAAAGATAGCCACCTTTGCTGCGGTTCCGCGGGCACTTACTCAATTACCCAACCAGAACTTTCTATGCAGTTACGCGACAACAAGCTGAATGCTTTAGAAGCGGGCAACCCAGAAGTCATCGTAACTGCTAATATTGGTTGCCAAACACACCTTTCCAGCGCCAGCCGCACCCCAGTTCGTCACTGGGTGGAAGTGGTTGATGCGGCTCTGGTATAACCGCTAACTCACTTTGCCGTGACAGCCACTTTCAGTCATGCTGGCTGCACGGCACCTTCCTCTTAATAAAAAGGAGTTTTTCATGCAGACCAAAGCGATTCTCGGCCAAGCCGACGTAGTTACAGTACTAGACGCCGCCCAACAAGAGGCAGATAGCAACGGCTGGCCCGTGACCATTGCAGTAACTGACGACGGCGGCCATCTGCTGGCACTACGCCGCTTGGACGGTGCTGCACCATTTAGCGCTGATGTTGCCACGCAAAAAGCGCGCAGCGCTGCGCTAGGCCGTAAAGAGACACAAATTTTCGAAGAGATGATTAACGGCGGTCGTACTGCATTTATTTCCGCCCCGCTGCAGGGTTTGCTATCAGGCGGCGTGCCGATCACTGTAGATGGCCACGTGGTGGGTGCTGTAGGTATTTCAGGCGTTAAGCCCGAGCAGGATGTGCAGATTGCCAAAGCAGGCGTTAGCGCTATTGTTTGATGCTAGCGTGCAGCCTACGCTGCACGCTACATATATGCTACTCGTAACGAGCTACACGCAATAAAAAAGCCCGGATCAATGATCCGGGCTTTTTTTGAATTCGTTCGGCAAATGCCGATGTATGCTTAAATGGCGGACCGGACGAGACTCGAACTCGCGACCTCCGGCGTGACAGGCCGGCATTCTAACCGACTGAACTACCGGTCCACATTAAGCAATCTACTACAACCATCATATAACTGTCATTTAAAGCGGTTCAGAGGCGCTCTAAAACCAGATATTAATGGTGGGCGGTACTGGGTTCGAACCAGTGACCCCCAGCTTGTAAGGCTGGTGCTCTCCCAACTGAGCTAACCGCCCAAGGCATTGAAAGCAATCATATGCTTATCAAGCATTCTGCATTTAAGTTATCGTGGCGGACCGGACGAGACTCGAACTCGCGACCTCCGGCGTGACAGGCCGGCATTCTAACCGACTGAACTACCGGTCCGAATTGCGATAACTTTTTTCTGCATAAACTGATGATGGCGGACCGGACGAGACTCGAACTCGCGACCTCCGGCGTGACAGGCCGGCATTCTAACCAACTGAACTACCGGTCCACTACTACATCAATTAATGCTTGCAGTTACTAGTACTCTTATCCATAAGCACCTATAACCTCAAGTACTTATAATCACTAGCACTGCTTTACGCTTCCAGACACCAAGTAAATTAATTACATGGTGGGTGGTACTGGGTTCGAACCAGTGACCCCCAGCTTGTAAGGCTGGTGCTCTCCCAACTGAGCTAACCACCCGCTGGTCACGTGGCGCTGCATTCTACAGAAGTCTGGCTGCTTGTCAACATGTTACGTTTAAATCTTCCATTCAAACTTACATGTTGTTTACTTGCCGCTACTACTTGTAACAACTAGCTTGTGATAACTAGCTTGTGTTGTTACGACACTTACTTGTTACGGCACTGCTTGCCACGACTCTATTTATGATGAGCGCGGACGAAGGATGCCGCAATAGTGGCTGCTTCGTCAATTAAAACCGCATGTTTTAAGCCAGAGGCACGACGGGGCTTAAGGTCGTGATCCCCATCCTGGAGCCACTTAAGCTGTACATTGCTAGGTAGCGAGTAATCAGCAACATCATCAACACTACCAAATGGGTCCCGTTCACCCTGGAGAATCAACACGGGGGCGGTAATGCCTGGAAAGTGTGCCAGCCGCAGTTTATTGGGCTGCTTAGGAGGGTGAAAGGGGTAACCCGCGACAATGACGCCGGGGCATTCAACTCTACCGGCCAGCGCCTCCCCCTTGGGGCTGTTAGCGACTATATCGGTGTTTGCCAGCGGAGCCTCAGGGCTTGCCACTTCAGAGTTCGCTAACCCAGGGCTTGCCAACCCAGAGCTTGCCAACATAGTAGCAATACGCCCTCCCATAGACTTTCCTCCCACCCATAACGGCGTAGGGCCAAGAGGGAGCAGCAGCTCATACCATGCGCAAACCTGTGCCAAGGTATGTTTAATCGGTGGCGGCGGGCGGCGCCTCCCCTGCTCATTAATTTGCTGCATGTAAGGCAAGTCAATGGTTAGTACCTGCACACCCAGGCTTGCCACCCTCGCGACAAAATGCCGCATGAACATTGAAGCCTGCCCAGCCCCCGCGCCATGAACAAACAGCATTCGGCCATATTCTGGCACACCTGATATGGCTAAAGGCCCATAGCCATCTACCATAAACCGCTGTGTTGAGCGGCTATCCATAGCATTAGGCAACTCGCTTGCCGTCACATTGACAAACCCAAGCTCGGCATAGAATGACACCAATTTCTCCTAGTAATTCCGTGTTAAACCAATTGGCTTGTTCAGGTTGAGGCGCTGCTGCGCTAGAATCGCGCCTGGATCTTGACCTGCATCATCAAGCGGGTGGCCGCATCCGTGCAAAATGCCACGGGTTACCCCCTAACCGCGTTCGATGGGAACATGAAATGAGCACAGCACTGGAACACCCGACCTACAACTACAAGGTAGTTCGGCAGTTCGCGATTATGACCGTTGTGTGGGGCATTGTAGGTATGACTGTTGGTGTCATCCTTGCCGCGCAGCTGGTTTGGCCGCAACTGAACCTTGGCTTACCTTGGACAAGCTTCGGGCGTCTTCGTCCGTTACACACTAACGCCGTAATCTTCGCCTTTGGTGGTTCGGCGCTGTTTGCGACATCTTACTATGTCGTTCAGCGTACCTGTCAGACGCGCCTCTTTTCTGACAAGCTCGCGGCATTTACTTTTTGGGGCTGGCAGGCGGTTATTCTATCCGCCGTGGTAACGCTGCCGTTAGGCTACACCACGACCAAAGAGTACGCAGAGCTCGAATGGCCAATCAATATTTTGATTGCCGTCGTCTGGATTAGTTACGCGATTGTGTTCTTGATGACCGTTAAGAAGCGCACAACATCGCATATCTATGTGGCTAACTGGTTCTTTGCTGCGTTTATTATTACCGTTGCGGTGCTGCACATTGTAAACAATGCTGCCATCCCCGTGACACTCATGTACTCCACCTCGATCTATGCCGGTGCAGTGGATGCTATGGTGCAGTGGTGGTACGGGCACAATGCGGTAGGCTTTTTCCTCACGGCAGGTTTCTTGGGCATGATGTATTACTTCGTGCCGAAGCAAGCTGAGCGTCCAATCTACTCATACCGCCTCTCCATCGTCCACTTCTGGGCGTTAATCATGATTTACATGTGGGCAGGCCCGCACCACCTCCATTACACCGCGCTGCCTAATTGGGCCCAGTCACTAGGCATGATCATGTCGATCATTCTGCTAGCGCCTTCATGGGGCGGCATGATCAACGGCATGATGACCCTGTCAGGGGCTTGGCATAAGCTGCGCACCGACCCTACCCTGCGTTTTTTGGTGGTCGCACTCTCCTTCTACGGTATGTCGACTTTCGAAGGGCCGATGATGGCTATCAAGACCGTCAATGCGCTCTCTCACTACACCGACTGGACCATTGGTCACGTGCACTCCGGCGCACTGGGCTGGGTTGCCATGATTACCATTGGCTCAATGTACCATCTGATTCCACGCCTGTTTGGACGCACCGAAATGCACTCAGTTAGCCTGATTGCAGTGCACTTCTGGCTGGCGACAATCGGCACCGTACTCTACATCGCCGCAATGTGGGTGAACGGCATCATGCAAGGCTTGATGTGGCGTGCAATCAACGCCGATGGCACCCTGATGTACACCTTCATTGAATCGGTTGAAGCAAGTGGCCCAGGCTACTTTGTTCGCCTGATTGGCGGTCTTTTCTGGATCGTAGGTATGCTGATTATGGCGTTTAACGTCTACATGACTGTAAAAGGCCGCGAAGCCATCAGCCAACCAGCGCCACAAGCCGCTTAAACCGGGGAAGTTGAGACCAATGAAACACGAGATTGTCGAAAAAAACGTTGGCCTGCTCGCCGTGTTGATTCTGGTTGCGATCAGTTTCGGCGGCTTGGCCGAGGTGGTTCCGCTGTTCTTTCAAAAGGACACAACTGAACCTGTTGAGGGGCTGCGCCCCTTAACCGCACTAGAGCTGGAAGGGCGCGATATTTACCGCCGTGAAGGCTGCGTGGGCTGCCATTCACAAATGGTCCGCCCATTCCGTGCAGAAACCGAGCGTTACGGCCATTACAACGTTGCTGGTGAGGAAGTTTATGAACACAACTTCCTTTGGGGCTCAAAACGTACTGGGCCGGACCTGGCCCGCGTTGGCGGCCGCTACAGTGATGACTGGCACCGTGCGCACATGTATAACCCCCGTGATGTGGTACCTGAGTCGATTATGCCCGCCTACCCCTGGCTGTTTGAACGCACCCTCAGCGGTGATGCAACACCCAGAAAGATGCGCACTCTGCGTCAGCTAGGCGTGCCCTATACCGATGAAGATATTGCCAACGCCACAGCTGAAGTTCGCGGCCAACAAGAAATCACTGCTCTTGTCGCTTACTTACAGCAACTAGGAACTGTGCTTGAGGGCACTCGTTAAGCTATGGATACGGGAACCTTCCGCGGTCTTATTACACTGATTTTGATTGTTGCTTTTATAGGCATTTTTGCCTGGTCCTATTCAAAGCGACGCAAACCAGACTTTGACGAAGCAGCCAACCTGCCCTTCGCCGACGATAGTGATGAGCAACCAGCCCGTGATAAGCATGCTTCGCCTGAGCGCGAAGTAGATTCCCGCCACGACAGGGGAGATAAAAACAGATGAATAATTTATGGGGTGACTCCCTATCCAGCTTCTGGAGTGCCTGGATTATTGTCATCACGCTAGGCACTATCGCGCTAAGCGTTTGGATTTTGCTCTCCAACCGCCGCACCGATAAAGTCCCAGATGCTGATGGCAATGTTGAAACCACTGGCCATGCTGCTGACGGCATTGAAGAGTACGACAATCCACTACCCAAGTGGTGGTTCCAGCTATTTATCCTGACGGTGGTTTTCGCCTTGGGCTACTTAGTGTTTTATCCAGGGCTAGGTAACTATGCAGGTGTTCTAGGCTGGTCCCAGGAAAGCCAATGGGAAGAGGAAGTTGCTGAGGCCCAACAACGCTTCACGCCAATCTTTGCTCAGTACCAGGAAGTGCCTATTCCTGAACTGGCAAGAGACCCGGAAGCCATGCAGGTTGCCGAGCGTATTTATCAGAATAACTGCGCTGTTTGCCACGGCTCCAACGCCCAGGGCGGCTATGGTTTCCCGAACCTAACCAACGACGACTGGTTATACGGTGGCGAGCCTGAAAATATTCTGACTACGCTAAACCGGGGCCGTAATGGTCTGATGCCTTCGTGGCAACAGTTAGGTGAAAATAACATTGAGAACCTAACCCAGTACGTACTCTCTTTATCTAGCTTAGAGCATGATGCTGAGCGTGCAGCCAGCGGCGAAAGCACCTACCTAGCCGTATGTGCTGCCTGTCACGGACCTAGCGGTACCGGCAATATTGCATTAGGTGCACCAGATCTGACGAACGACATTTGGCTCTACCAAGCACCAGGTCAAAGTGTTGCAGACTCGGTTCGCCAGACGCTGCGTAACGGTCGTAATGGCCATATGCCAGCACAAGCAGCTTACATTGGTGAAGAGCGTGTTCATCTGGTGGCCGCTTACGTCTATAGCCTGCGGTTTAACGACTAACCGACGTTTCAATTTCCAGGCTACGCTAATAGGGGTGCGGTTACATACCGCACCCTTTCTTCATCCACAACCCGATACACTACTCAATGTTGAGTGTTATCTGGTTGACAGCTGATTCCCATACTGCCGCCTACTCCTGCCTTGTGAGCTGCGATCATCGCCATGGAAAAAATACCTAGCCACGATATTACGCCTCCAACTGTTGGGCACCACACACCCGGGGAAAGCCACACCCAAGAAATGTATGCCAAGCGGCGCCACATTTACGTCCGCGAGATTAAAGGCCTGTTTCAAAAGGTCAGACGCTGCGCTAACTGGGCGCTGATGCTGATGTTTTTCTTACTGCCATGGGTCAACTTGGGCAACCGCCCAATGATTTGGTTCGACCTGCCGGGCCGAGAATTCCATATCTTTGCCGCCACGTTTTACCCACAAGAGTTTGTACTACTATCGTGGCTGCTAATTATCTGTGCCTTTGGACTGTTTTTTATTACCGTATTTGCGGGGCGCGTTTGGTGCGGCTACACCTGCCCACAAAGCGTCTGGACCTTTCTGTTTATTTGGCTTGAACACCGTATTGAGGGCACCAGAAACCAGCGCATTAAGCTGGACCAGCAGCCCATGACTACCAATAAGGCGTGGCGCAAGGGGGCTAAACATCTAGCGTGGCTATTTATTGCCCTGGCCACCGGCGTTACCTTTGTCGGCTATTTCACGCCCATTCGCACGCTGGTTAGCGAGCTACCCACCTTAGAAGCCCACGGCTGGTCTTACTTTTGGGTAGGTTTCTTTTTAGTCTTTACTTACCTGAATGCAGGCTGGCTTCGCGAGCAGGTGTGCATCTATATGTGCCCCTATGCACGCTTCCAATCAGTGATGTTTGATCGCGACACGCTGATTGTTTCCTATGACGAAGCCCGTGGCGAACCTCGTGGTCGTCGCAAAAAATCGCTTAGCCATGCACAGGTTCAAGCAGCAGGCTTGGGCGACTGCATCGATTGCGAACTGTGCGTTCAAGTATGCCCAACGGGTATTGATATCCGAGATGGCCTACAGTACGAGTGCATTACCTGCGCTGCATGTATTGATGCTTGTGACAGCGTGATGGATAAGATGGGCTACCCTCAGGGGCTAATTCGCTACACGACTGAAAATGCACTAGAAGGCAAAAAGAGTCATATTTTGCGCCCTCGCCTGCTTGGCTATTTTGCCGCCCTTCTTGTAATGATGGCTGCATTTGCTTGGGCTGTTAACGACCGAATGCCGCTCGGCTTTGACGTGGAGCGTGATCGCACACAGCTTTATCAGACCACTCGGGATGGGCGTATCAGTAATGTGTATAGCTTGAATATACGCAACTTAGATAATCAAGATCACACCTACCGACTGAGTGTTTCAGGCTTGCCTAGCCTGGCGCTGGACGATGTCATGGTTAACGTTCCTTCTGGCGCCTCGCGCTTTCAGGTGGTTACCGTACTGGTTGAGGCAAGTGACTTAAGCGAGCCAAGCCACCCCATTACTTTTACTTTGCAGTCCCAGCAAGACGAACGCATACGCATTGAGCGTGAAGCTCGTTTCCTGGGCAACATTAGGAGATAAATACACAATGCCTGCCACTGACGTGACACCCTGGTATAAGCAGTTTTGGCCTTGGTTTTTACTTGGCTTACTGTTTACTTCAATCGTGGTTAGCTCCACCTTTGCTGTTCTATCGATCAAAACAGCAGACGGCATGGTGGTGCAGGAAGATTACTATGAGCATGGCAAGGCCATTAACATGATTCTTGCCAAGCAGGAGCGTGCCAATGAGCTTAATCTTTCAGCCGAACTGCGAATTGACCCGCTGACCAGTGATATTGTGATTGATCTGGCAGGAGATGACCGGCCAGATAAGCTGTACATGATGCTTATCTTCCCAACCCAGGATGATCGAGACCAAGAGTTTGTCTTAGAGCACGTTCGGGATGGCCGCTATATTGCTCAAGGGCCGGATAATCTCCGCTATCGCTGGTATATCCAGATTCAGCCGCAACTGACCAATGCCGATTGGCGATTGATCGGCGAAGCGCGCTTTCCTGACGAAAACAGCATCGCCCTACTGCCCGGAGGGCGTTCTGCAAGCGAATGAGCACTACTGTTACTACTCCTAGTACTACTTCCAGTACGACTCCTAGCTGCTATCACTGCGGCAACCCGGTGCCCTCCGGGGCGCCGTGGCAGATCATCCTGGATGAGACCCCCCACCCGCTTTGCTGCCCTGGCTGCGAGGCGGTGGCTCACGCTATTGTGGACGGAGGGCTGGAAAGCTACTACCGCTACCGCACCGAACTCCCCGAACGCCCCGATGAGCGCCAAGCTGCCAAAGCTGAAACATGGTCAGTGTTTGATGACCCGGGCCTACAGGCTCAGTTCGTACACGCTGATGGTGATGAAGGGTTTGTCAGAGCCACATTAGCCGTAGAAGGCATCACCTGTGCTGCCTGCGCATGGCTAATTGAACACCGCCTAAATGCCCTTGAAGGCGTTGTATCAAGCGCGGTTAATTTAACCCACCACCGCCTTCGCGTGAGCTGGGACCCAAAGATTGTCCAACTATCACAGTTGTTCGCTGAATTAGCGGCGATTGGTTACGATGCTCAGCCCTACGAACCTGATCAAGCTCAAGCACGCCTGCAGCACGAGGAGCGGATGAACGTCCGTCGCTTGATCGTGGCCGCAGTGGGCATGATGCAAGTGATGATGTTCTCCATACCTATTTATGTCGCTGGCCCCGGTGAAATCAGCCCGGATTTTTACGCACTTTTCCACTGGCTCTCATTTGCACTGGCGACGCCAGTCGTGCTTTTCTCAGCACAGCCCTTTTTTCGCAATGCGCTGCGTGATCTTAAAACCGGCGTGCTGGGCATGGATGTACCGGTATCTCTCGCCATTGGCGGTGCCTATTTAGCCAGTAGCTACGCCGTGCTATTTAATGTTGGCGAGGTATATTACGACTCGGTAGCCATGTTCACTTTTTTCCTACTGTTTGGCCGCTACGTAGAAGGCCGTGCCAGACGGCGCAGCGGCCATAGCGGTAACGCCTTAAGCGGTGTTTTACCGGTATCCGCTACCCGCCTTGAGGCTGACGGTAGCGAGCGTATTCTGCCTGCTAGTGAGCTTAAGGCAGGCGATCGAATACTGATTAAGCCCGGTCACGGCGTGCCTGCCGACGGTATTATTGAGGAAGGTGAGTCCAGCTTAGACGAGTCGATGTTGACCGGTGAGTACCTGCCGGTCACGAGGCGTATTGGCGATAGCGTAACCGGCGGCAGCCAAAACATGGAAAATCCGCTGATCGTCACCGTCACTCATGCTGGTGGCGAAGCACGGGTCGCGGGCATTGTGGATTTAACCGATCGCGCTTTTGCCAGCCGCCCAAGGCTGGCCCAAATGGCAGCTCGTATGGCGCACCTGTTTGTACTGCGCCTGCTGCTGGTCACAGTCTGTGTTACCGTGGCCTGGTGGTTCATCGACCCTTCAAGGGTGCTATGGATAATGCTGTCGGTACTGGTCGTTACCTGCCCCTGCGCGCTTGCCCTGGCGACTCCCACGGCATTGACGGCAGGACATGGGCAACTGCGCCAGCGCGGTGTACTAATTACCCGCGCCGATGCCATGGAGTCACTGTCTAACGTTACCCGGGTTATTTTCGACAAAACAGGCACACTGACCCGGGGCGAAATGCACCTGATACAAACCGTGGCTATCCCTGGGCACCTACCTGAACTAAGCAGCGAGCGCGCACGCGCCATCGCAGCAGCCTTGGAAGCCCATTCAGAGCACCCCATTGCCCGGGCATTCCGGCCATTTCGCGATGCAACGCTACAAGCCCGCCATGTGCAAAGCTACACCGGCTCTGGTTTAGAGGGCACGCTAAATGGTGCCACGTGGCGCTTAGGTAAACCCGACTTTGCCAGCACAACGACGATGGTGCCGCCAAGCACAGGACAGTGGCTACTGCTAAGCGAAGACAGCCAACCACGTGCATGGTTTAAGCTGCATGACGGCATTCGTGATGATGCAGCTCAGACTGTGGCAGCCCTCCAGGCTCGTGGATTAGTGGTTGAACTGCTATCTGGGGATACTCAAGAGGCGGTAGAGAGCCTGGCTCAACAACTCAACATTACCACTTGGCATGCCGGGAAATCTCCTGAAGGCAAGCTTGAACGATTACGCGAGCTACAAGCCCAGGGCGAGTGCGTGGTGATGATTGGCGACGGCATCAATGATGTGCCTGTTTTAGCCGGGGCTGATGTTGCCATCGCCATGAACGGTGCCACCGATTTAGCCCGCACGCGAGCAGATGCCGTACTACTCAGTCCACGCTTGATGCGGATCTATGATGCAATTGATATTTCTCAGGCCACCCGCAAAATCATGCGTCAAAATATGCTGTGGTCGGTATGCTACAACTTCTCAGCACTGCCACTGGCAGCCATGGGATTAGTACCACCATGGCTTGCAGCTATTGGCATGTCGCTTAGTTCTCTGGTAGTGGTAGGCAATGCACTACGCCTTTCTCGCTGGCGTACCCAGACTCCCACACTGGCAGCTACTGCCCATCCGGTGAACGCATGACCATCCTGTACCTACTTATCCCTCTTTCTCTTATTTTGCTTGGCTTAGCGGTGTGGGCATTTTTTTGGGCAGTTAAGCATGACCAGTTTGACGACCTGGAAGGCCCTGCCCACCGCGTTTTATTTGATGACGATGAAAATGACCTAACCAAAGAGCAGCGCGCTGAGCGTAAAAAAGCCGCCAGTAAAAAGGCGGATTCCCATAAATCAGAGCCACCGCCGTGAACCCAACAGGATTAGATCTACCGCCGGTCATGGCAGCCTTTGTATTTGGCTTGATGGGAGGAGCTCACTGTATTGGCATGTGCGGCGGTATTATGAGCGCACTGACGTTCGCTGTGCCACCTAGCATGCGACACCCAGCGCGTATGAGTGGCCTGCTACTAAGCTATAATCTGGGCCGTATACTTAGCTATATGGTCGCAGGTGCTCTTGTGGCAGCGCTGGGTACGTTAATTTCGCTATCACCAACCGCGCGCGTCCTGCTACAGACCTTTGCTGCGTTAATGCTGATTTTAATGGCACTGTATATCGCCAACTGGTGGAAAGGGCTGCTTAAGGTCGAAGCCATAGGCCGCTACCTGTGGCGCTATATAGAACCGCTGGGGCGACGTTTGATGCCCGTTGTGCATATCCCCCAGGCTTTTACCCTTGGCGCACTGTGGGGCTGGCTACCCTGCGGTCTGGTCTACTCAATGCTAGCCTGGAGCCTAGCCATTGCCGATCCATATCAAGGCGCCATGCTAATGGGTGCCTTTGGCCTAGGCACCCTGCCAGCACTGCTTGCAACCGGCTTGGCTGCCCAACAGCTTAGCCAGTTGATTCGTCACCCTGCTACCCGCAGTATCGCCGCCATTACCATCATCGGCTTTGCTGTTTGGCAATTATGGTCTCTGATTGGCCATACCGCTCATTAGCCCTCGCCGCTCTAGCCCTCTCCCTATCACGCGAATAACTTGATATAGCTCAACGCTTTCAATACTCGCTTGCTCTAGCATTCAGTCACGTATTAAGCCTACTCCTATCGGTTTAACACCGTACATTTGGTCGGGCTTTTAAACGTTGGCTTTGCGAACCTAGCCTTTGCAAACTGTGCCTTTCAAACCGTGCTTTTAAAACAGGGAGCGCCTTCCATGCCCGCACGCGCCACTGCTGCCGTTTCACACCCTATACATGCAGCGCCTTCGGCCACCGCCTGGGATGAAGCGCTGATACGTCGATACGATAAAAGCGGCCCACGCTACACTTCTTATCCAACTGCGCTCGCTTTTCATGATCAGTTTACCGCCGATGACTTCACTCAAGCACTTGAGCGCAGCAATCAGCATCAGCGGCCACTGTCACTCTACGTACACGTACCGTTTTGTCGCAAAATCTGCTTTTACTGCGCCTGCAATAAAATTGCCACCAAAAACACGGGACTGGCAGAGCCTTATCTTTCCCGCTTAGACCGAGAGATGGTGCTAACCGCTCGTCACCTGGACACTCAGCGACCAGTACAACAACTGCACTGGGGCGGCGGAACGCCAACGTTTCTATCATTAGCCCAAATGAGCGACTTGGTGGATCGGTTAGACGCACGTTTTGGTTTATCCATGGCACCAGAACGTGATTACGCAATTGAGATTGACCCTCGGGAAGCGGATGTTTTCACCCTACGCCACTTACAGTCACTAGGCTTTAACCGGCTTAGCCTTGGGGTGCAGGATTTAAATCCTCAGGTACAAAAAGCCATTAACCGGATGCAGCCCCGGGTACTCACTGAAACCTTAATGGAAGAGGCACACCGGCTTGGTTTTCGCTCGCTAAATCTCGATTTGATTTACGGGCTACCTTTTCAAACCGAAAAGAGCTTTGCTGATACGCTAAGCCAGGTAATAGAGCTTAACCCTGCTCGTCTATCAGTGTTTAACTATGCTCATATGCCAAGCCGCTTTGCGCCTCAAAGACGTATTAACGAGCAGGACCTGCCGAGCGCTGATGAGAAACTTGCCATCCTGCATGCCACTATTGAAATGCTGACCAGCGCAGGCTATGTCCATATTGGTATGGATCATTTTGCCCGCCCAGATGACAGTTTGGCGGTTGCCCAGCGCAATGGCTCCTTGCAGCGTAACTTCCAAGGCTACTCCAGCCATGCTCAGTGCGATCTTATCGGGCTAGGTGTTTCAGCAATTTCGCGTGTAGATGACGTTTATGCACAAAATCCAACCTCTCTTGCACACTTTGAGGCTGCTTTAGATCAAGGTAGGCTAGCAACGGTGAAAGGATTGCGTTTAAATCAGGATGATCTAATACGTCGAGATGTCATTGAACGTTTGATGTGCGATATGCGAATTGATTTAGCGGCCGTTGGTCAGCGCTGGGGAATTAACGCTAGTGACTATTTTTCGCCTGTTCTTGAGCAGCTTCGCGCTGCAGAGCAGGATGGCTTACTAATGCGTGAAGACCTCTCCCTGACGGCTACCCCCACGGGCCGCTTACTTATTCGCCATCTCGCCATGGCATTCGATGCTCATTTGCCAGGCCAATCAGCACAGCGTTATTCAAAGATTATGTAACCTTCTTGAGGTGCTAATGCCTAGCGCCTATGATGGCTAATGACCAAGGGAGACTGACATGCCTCAACAAGCTAGCCAACGGCGTTCATTGCTGCAAGAAGCGCGCTGCCAAACTTGTAGCCTTAGTTCGTTGTGTCTGCCGCTGGCCCTTGAACTTGAGGATATGGGGCAGTTCGATGCCATTATTCGCCGCCGGGCCCCGCTTAAAAAAGGTGAACCCCTCTTTCGTCAGGGTGACCTCTTTACCAGCGTGTACGCCGTCCGCTCGGGTAGCCTTAAGCAGACTACCAGCGAAGGTAATGGCAATGACCAGCTTACTAACTTCTATCTGCCTAGTGAGCTAGTGGGCCTGGATGGGATTGATGAAGGTTACTATCCAGGTAGCGTTATTGCGCTAGAAACCACCACCGTCTGCGAAATCCCCTTTGATCGCCTTGATACCCTCTCCGAAGAGCTGCCCGAACTACGGGGACAACTCTACAAGAGCATGAGTAAAGAGTTGAAGGACGATCGGCGTATGATGCGACTGTTATCACGCAAAACCGCCGACCAGCGGCTAGCGAGCTTCTTGATCACACTCTCAGACCGCTTTCGCCGCCGCGGGTACTCACCCTTTAGTTTCCGACTCTCCATGTCCCGCGCGGATCTGGGAAACTACCTGGGCCTCGCCGTAGAGACTGTCAGCCGTATCCTTAGCCGTTTCCAGCAACAAGCAGTCGTTGCTGTATCAGGCCGAGAGATTAACATTCTAGATATGCCACGATTAATCACCTTGGCCGAAGAGGAAGAGCAGGCCGTTACTCCACGCTAAGCGCCTGAATACGCCCGGCCAACATAGCCGCTTGCTTGGCTTCCAGGTTCTCAAAGTCGAATAGCTGACGGTCAGCTAGTTGGGAGGGGGCGACGTTAGTGACGGCTTTAAACATACTTTCCAGCCGCCCTGGGTGCTTCTTATCCCACTCAGCCAGCATGTCTTTAACGACCTGGCGCTGGAGATTAGGCTGCGAGCCGCACAAGTTGCAGGGAATAATAGGAAATTCCATTAACCGCGAGAACTCGACGATATCAGCCTCTTTGCAATAGGCAAGGGGGCGAATCACAACATTTTTACCATCATCGGATAGCAGCTTAGGCGGCATGGCTTTTAATGAGCCGCCAAAGAACATATTGAGAAACAGCGTTTCCAGAATATCTTCCCGGTGATGGCCCAAGGCAATCTTAGTCGCACCGATCTCCTCTGCAAACCCATACAGAGACCCTCTTCTCAGCCGTGAGCAGAGTGCGCAGGTCGTCTTACCTTCAGGGGTCTTCTCTTTCACCACTGAGTAAGTATCACGCTCAAGAATATGGTACTCCACCCCCAGCTTATCCAAATACTGCGGTAGCACATGCTCGGGGAAACCCGGCTGTTTTTGATCTAAATTAACCGCGACCAGCGAAAAATTAACCGGTGCGTTACGCTGCAGGTTGCGTAAAATCTCAAGCATTGTGTAGCTATCTTTACCACCAGACAGGCATACCATCACCCGATCACCCTCACCAATCATTTGGTAATCGATGATCGCGTTACCTACCTCGCGGCGTAGCCGTTTTTGCAACTTGTTGAATTCACGCTTCTGTTTTGCGTCAGAAGTTTCTGGCGCGGCCTTAAGGCTAGCCGCAGGCGTGATATCTGCCGTCAAGGGGTCAAAATAGTCAGGAGATTGCATGGTATAAGCACTGCCGATGGTAGAAAGAGCGACCGCTATTCTAACAACACTCGCTAGCTCCTCCCAACATAAACCCAGCAGATTAGCGGCTACTAGGCAAGCTGCTCAGCCTCCCGTTGCAAACGGAGATACAGCAGTGCGCTAGCCGTGGACTCACCTAACACACTATGGCCACTCAGCGCTGGCAGCTGCCAGCGGTCGAGCGCATCGCCAATACGGCTGCCTATATCTACCTGCGGGTGTAAACGTCGTAGCTGGCGCTGATGAAGCTTGGCAACATCCACCTGGGCGTTAGGCAATCCAAAACCCAGCCCCTTTTTAAATAGTGCATTGAGTCGGTCAAGTGAGCGGTCTAATTGCCATCCTATTAAAGGCCGGTTACCAATAAACTCCGCCAGCGTACCGAGATTTTCCGCACTGGGTGTCAAAGCGACTGACGTACCATAGAGGCAGTGATGTCGTCGCAGTGTTGTAGCATTGGCGTTTTGGGTGTTGGCGATTGTGGCAACCCAGGCTCGGCTGGTTTGTACATGATGCTGGTCAAGCACAACCGCAGCTACGCTTATTACCGGCTGAGCATCGTCCGAGGCATGGCAGGCCAGCGCCACTAATTCTTCGCCCATATAGGGCTGAAATAACCAAGCGTAAGGAGAGCCGACACACCGACGGCGGTCGCTTTCCCGCTGTAGAAGGGTGCGCAACGAGCCGCTGAATAGCGCCACGTGCCTATCTAGCAATCGCATACCGCTCACGAATACTCCAGATGATAACGATGTGAAAGGCGTTGTTTAAAGTCTTTAACAATGTGCATAGCTTCGCGTAACAAATCCCGCTCAAGGGATGACAACTCCTGAACAACAACCCGATTAGTGCGCTTATCAACCGCTGTATCTAGCTCTTGAAGCTGTTGTTTCAAACGCAGTTCGGTAAATAGCGCCAGCGCTTCTCCCAAATCATCAGCAAAGCGACGGTCTAATCGGCCATCAGCCGCTAAGGCATCCAAGCGATCAAGTGTTGACGTCGCTTTAATTCGCCGCTCAAGTGCCATGGTACGCACCCCATGCACAATCGGAAAAATGCCGCCTTTTTTAATATCGATACCGTGCTGGGGCTTTTTCAGCGAGCCAAACAGTGTCAAGGGTGTCGAAAAACGTAACGCTGTTCTAGCAAAGTAAGAGAGCAATAGCTCGTCACGGGAGCAGCGCTCGAAAAGCTCTTCCCTAACGCTCTCCAATAACGCTGGATTACCAGCAACCGCGTGGGCATCCAGAAGAATAGCCAGCTTCATCAAGCTATCGCCATCACGGGCACTGACCCACTTCACAATATTTCGTTTCCATTGCGAGACACTGCCAACCCACTCCGGGTTAGACACCATAATATTGCCGGGGCATGGCGGGTAGCCCAGTCGAATCAGTGTCTGTGTTAGGGCCTGCATTTGCTCGGCCACATCAGGCCATTGGCTGTCATCAGCTAAAATCAGACCATTATCCTGGTCGGTTTTAAGAATTTGCTCCCCCCTGCCCTCGCTCCCCATCACCATCATGCAGCTATCGCTATGGTGAATTTCATCAACGGTAAATGACCAGGCTTTACTTATGATGCGCCCATTGAGCGCAGCCAAAAGGTCCATCGCAAAGCGCAGCTTTACCCCCTGGGCCATTAATGCTTTTACCAGCTCCGGGGTACGTTGGCTGGCGGCCGCCAATGCTTCAAGACTATTCGCCTGCTCAACTTGGAGACTGACCACATAACTACGGCTAGAGAAATAGCTCAGCACATCAGTCAGTTCGACAACCCCTTTGAGCAGCTCTTGCTCCATCACCACTACCCGAGCAACCTTATGGCGTGTCATTAACACCAAGGCTTCAAATAAGTATTGGTTAGGCGTCACGGTAACCAACGAGTAATGGGCAACTACCTCAACGGGCGTTGCATTGTTACAGTCACCAAGTACTAATCCATTTAGCAGGTCCGTTTTGGTGACCATGCCATACTTACCCTGAGTGTTAACCAGCAAGCTATCAGCGTGACTGTCATTAAGCTGCCTGACCGCACTGGCAATATCAGCCGACGCGTCCATCAATAGCGGCTCACGCATGCATTCACTCACCTTAGCCAGCATAAAACCAGCCATGGTCACGCCACCTTCAGCACGCTTTTCTGTCAGCAACCGTGTTTTGTGAGAAAGTGACTGCTTGAAAAAGCTTTCGAATTCAGGGTAGTGGCGGCATAGCTGGATGAACAGCGCTTTAGGCATGATGTAACACAAGCACTCCTGTTCGGCTTGGAAGCGGTAGCGGCTTTTCCCATTTAAGATGCTAATAGCACCGAACAGATCACCTGCAGTGTAGTGGCCAATGCGTGCGCTAGAGGCCGGCAAGGTAGTATCAAGCTCTGCCACTTCGCCTTTATGAATCAGGAATACACACTCGCCGGCCTGACCGGTTTCTAAAATAATTTCATCTCGGTCAAAGTAAGCCAGGTCTACCCCACGGCGCACATGATCACGCCCCTCTTCATCCAGCAGCGTAAATGGCAGCTGGGACAGTTCAACCTCTACCATGCGCGACCTCACTTTTACGGCTATATAAATAGGCTGCCTATACAAGCCGACCGAATAAAACTTACCAATGCTACTTATTATACTTTTCGCTATAGAGCTAACGTCGAATCGACGTTTTATTAACGACCAAAGTATTGCCTACATTTTCTAACCAGACACTAAAAGGACCTTTATTAAAAGTAGCAAACATTACTTTTAAGCGAGCTATAGACTATCGTCCTATCACTCCTCACTTATCGACGAAAACACAAAAAAAACTAGAAAAAATAAGCATTTCTGCGTATAAAACTGTTTACAGTGGTCTTCTAATAGCAGCCTGATACCAAAGTCTGGGATTTATTTTTTGGATTTATTGACCAGTATTAATAGTGAATCAGGAGGGGTAATCAAATTGGCTAACCCATTGACTCACTCAATGCGTTACCAGGGGCTCCAAAAGCTTGCTTAACTTCTCTCAACATGACGACTTCTGGTCAGCGCTTAAAGAAGATTAATGCTACAAAAATAACTTGCTGACGTGCCTTGCTGGCCGACATGTCGCTTTTAAGCTCGAATATTTGGAAGCACAGAGCAATTTCCACGTGAAGTTGCCCTGATGAATCACACGCTACTTTGAGTTCACTTTCCAACCCTAAAAATCACAAGTGGAGAGCAACACAATGGCAGATGACAAAACCAATGCTGCTGCATACTGGAAAGCCAACGTTCGCTTGATATTCGGATGCCTAGCTGTATGGGCGTTTGTGTCTTACGGATGCGCTATTCTTTTTCGCCCATTGCTGGCGGGCATACCGGTTGGAGGGACTGACCTGGGCTTCTGGTTTGCCCAACAGGGCTCCATCCTCACCTTTATCGTACTGATCTTCTTCTATGCCTGGAGAATGAACAAGCTTGATGAAAAATTTGGCCTTGGGGAGTAAGCCGGTATGAGCCAATTTGCAATTAACTTACTATTTGTCGGCGCCTCCTTTGCGCTCTATATCGGCATTGCGATATGGGCGCGTGCGGGTTCCACAAAAGATTTCTATGTCGCCGGTGGCGGTGTTCATCCGATTACTAATGGCATGGCGACAGCCGCCGACTGGATGTCAGCAGCATCGTTTATTTCCATGGCTGGTCTGCTGGCCTCTGGCGGCTATGCAAACTCTAGCTTCTTGATGGGCTGGACAGGCGGCTACGTTATTCTGGCGATGCTGCTTGCTCCTTATCTACGTAAGTTCGGCAAGTTCACCGTGCCTGACTTCATTGGTGACCGCTTCTACAGCAACACCGCCCGCTTCGTGGCGATTGTCTGCTTAATCGTGGCCTCGGTGACGTACGTTATCGGTCAAATGACCGGTGCTGGTGTTGCCTTCTCTCGTTTCCTGGAAGTTAGCAACACCTGGGGCATCTGGATTGCGGCGCTAATCGTATTCCTGTATGCCGTTTTTGGTGGCATGAAAGGCATCACCTATACCCAGGTTGCACAGTACGTAGTACTGATTATTGCCTATACCATTCCAGCAGTTTTCATTGCGATGCAGCTAACTGGTAACCCGATCCCGATGTTCGGCATGTTTAGTACACATACGGAGTCTGGCGTTCCTCTTTTAGCCAAGCTAGATGAAGTAGTTAACGCATTAGGCTTCCAGGACTACACAGCCGATGTGGATAACAAGCTCAACATGGTGTTGTTCACCCTGTCGCTGATGGTCGGTACTGCCGGTCTTCCTCACGTTATTATCCGCTTCTTTACCGTACCCAAAGTTGCTGACGCACGTTGGTCTGCTGGTTGGGCACTGGTATTCATTGCGCTGCTATACCTAACTGCACCGGCAGTTGGCTCCATGGCTCGCCTTAACCTGATCACTACGATTTATCCGGAGATGTCTGGCCAAGTCGAGAACTACGAAGAAGCCTTAAGCAACCCTATCCTCTATGAGGACCGACCCGAGTGGTTCCGTACCTGGGAAGACACTGGCTTAATCACCCATAATGATCTGAACAACGATGGCCGCATTCAGTTCTACAACAATGCTGCTGATTTCTCAGATCTTGGTTGGGAAGGTAACGAACTTGAAGTTAACAACGATATCCTGGTACTCGCCAACCCTGAAATTGCTAACCTTCCTGGTTGGGTAATCGGTCTGATTGCAGCAGGCGGTATCGCTGCGGCTCTATCAACAGCAGCCGGTCTTCTGCTTGCGATCTCGTCAGCAATTAGCCATGACTTGATCAAAACCATGATCAATCCGAAGATCTCCGAGAAAGGAGAAATGCTCGCGGCGCGTATTTCCATGGGTGGCGCTATTCTACTAGCAACCTATCTAGGGCTTAACCCACCAGGGTTTGCAGCACAAACCGTAGCACTGGCCTTCGGTATCGCAGGTGCCTCACTATTCCCAGCGCTGATGATGGGTATCTTCTCTAAGCGTATGAATAGTAAAGGTGCAATCGCTGGTATGCTGGCAGGCTTGGTATCCACACTGCTATACATCTTCACCTACCTGGGTTGGCTGTTTATTCCGGGCACCAATATGCTGGCTAACACGCCAGACAATTGGATCCTGGGCATTTCGCCACTCTCCTTCGGTGCTGTAGGTGCGATGATCAACTTCGCAGTTGCGTTTGCTGTCTCTAGCGTAACGGAAGAGCCTCCCCAAGAGATTCAAGACTTGGTGGAAAGCGTCCGCTACCCGAAAGGTGCTGGTGTAGCAGTTGATCACTAAGCCATAATCATTCTCTCTATATGCATACTGCCAATAGACACGTGGAATGATAGCTTACCATCGGGCTTCCTCAGGGAAGCCCGATGGCTTTTAGAAGGGATATTTTATGATCTGGCATCTCGTTGCCGCCATATTTGCAGGGCTTGCCGCCGCAGGTATTGGCTTACTCCTTAGAACACTTAGCCGTAAACGGCTACCCAAATGGATTGTGCCCGTATGCGGCGGTTTGGGCATGCTAGGCTACCAAGTTCAGGTGGAGTACTCGTGGTTTGAACACAAGCAGGAACAACTACCTGAGACCGCTACCGTTATTTCCAGTGACACCTCTAATGCAGTTTGGCGCCCCTGGACATTCGCTTTTCCCATGACAACCAAGTTTAGCGTCATCGACAGCGATAATGTGCGTGCAACAACTACCGAGGGCGCAGTGATTGCTGAGTTTATTCTCTATCAATTTGAGCGGCACCATATCGACATTGTGACCACACAGCCTTACGTGCTGAACTGCACAAGTCGAGAGCTAGTGCCCTTACACCCCGATACCGGTGAGGCCGAGCTGAGTCAGCTACGTAGGCTCCGTGAAACCTCACCGCTTTTAACAACTGTTTGCCAACTCGCCTCTGAACAGCAGACGTAACTCCCTCCTTCGCCTAGAATAGCTCTCTTTATCTGCGTCGTAGGCTAGGCGAAGCACTCAACATGGGGAGACACTATGTTTCATGGCGGGCTGCTGGTCGCAGTATCACTACTATATATTGCGATTCTGTTTGGGATTGCGTGGTACGGGGACCGTCGTGCCCGCACCCATGGCGCTAGCCGTCGTCGGCCTATTATCTACAGCCTAGCGCTGGCCATTTATTGCACCTCCTGGACGTTTTATGGCGCAGTGGGCCAAGCGGCTACTGCAGGCTGGTCATTTGCCAGCATTTTTGTCGGCCCCATTCTAACGTTTCTACTGTTTTGGCCAGTACTGGCCAAGATGATTCGTGTTGCCAAGCATCAAAACGTTACCTCAATCGCCGACTTTATTGCCTCTCGCTACGGTAAAACTCAGTCGCTGGCTGCTTTTGCCAGCTTAGTCGCACTCATTGGTACCCTGCCCTACATTGCGTTGCAGCTTAAAGCCGTCTCCACCTCTTTTAGCGTGCTGACCGACGCACAGGACATGACCCACACCCCGCTCTTTGGCGATACTGCCTTTTACGTGGCAATCGTGATGGCGATTTTCGCTATTCTGTTTGGCACACGCCATACCGACGCGACGGAACACCATGAGGGGCTTATTCATGCGGTAGCTTTTGAGTCGCTGGTAAAGCTCGCGGCATTTCTTGTACTAGGCGCATTTGTAACATGGGGTATGTTTGGCGGACTAAGTGAACTGATGGCCCATGCAGAAAGCCAGCTAGAGCTTCAGCGCCAGCTAGCCAACCAGGATTTTGGCCAAAGCTTTTGGGCGCAAACCCTACTCGCTATGCTGGCAATTCTCTGTTTACCACGACAGTTTCATGTAGCGGTTGTGGAGAACATCCACCCTGATGATGCCTCCAAAGCACGCTGGCTGTTTCCACTCTATTTGCTCGCCATTGCGTTTTTCGTGATACCACTGGCCGCTGCTGGCCTGCTACTTTTCTCAGATAGCGGAGTAGAACCTGATACTTACGTACTGGCGCTTTCCATGGCATCAGGGCATGAGTGGTTAACACTGCTGACGTTTATCGGTGGATTTTCCGCCGCCACAGGCATGGTGATCGTCGCTGCGGTTGCTGTTTCCATCATGATCTCCAATGAGATTGTCATCCCCGCCCTGTTCAGGTTGCGCTGGTTTGATACCAAGGCCCGCGACTATGGCCGCCTGGTGCTACGCGCACGGCGTCTCACCATTGTGGCCGTGCTGGCCATGGCCTACGGTTTTTATCAGCTAATAGGCGAATTCACCTCACTGGCCTCTATCGGCATGCTCTCTTTTGCAGCCGCCGCCCAGTTTGCACCTGCACTGATTGGTGGGCTGTACTGGAAGCGCGGTAACCGCCTGGGCGTGATTGTAGGGATGAACGCGGGCTTTGCTATATGGGCCTATAGCCTGCTAATGCCAGCCATGATCAACACTGGCGTGCTACCCCATGAGTGGCTAGCAGGCGGCCCCCTAGGGCTTGCCTGGCTATCACCCACGGCGCTATTTGGTCTAAACCTAGGCGATACCCTTACTCATGGAGTGATGCTCTCACTAGGCATCAATTTATTCTGCTACATTTTTGTTTCACAGGTCACCTCTCAGCGTGTGGTTGAGCGTATTCAAGCATCACTATTTGTGGATAGCGTCGAAACCCGCCAAACCTCGGTTAACCGGCCCTGGACAGGCGCCACCACAGTGGGTGATTTAAAGGTACTGTGTGAGCGTTTTCTCGGCGCGAACCAAGTTGATCGCGCTTTTGAGGATTATGCCCGCCGAACCGGCAAACCCATGGAGGACGGTACCCGAGCATCCATTGACGTCATCCAGTTTACTGAGCGTTTTTTAGCCTCGGTATTAGGCGCATCCTCGGCACGCATCGTAGTGAACTCCGCGCTGCAAGGGCGTGGGATTGGCATTTCCGATGTCATCTCGATCGTTGATGAAGCCTCCCAGGTACTGGAGTTTAACCGTGCGCTCCTGCAGGCCACTATTGAGAATATCAATCAAGGTATTAGCGTTGTTGATCAGAACCTCAGGTTAGTGGTGTGGAACCAACGCTATTTAGAGCTATTCCGCTTCCCTGACCATTTGATTCGTGTCGGTGCACCGATGGATCGCATCTTCCGCTATAACGCTCACAACGGCGAGTACGGCCCAGGAGACCCCGAAGAGCACGTTCAGCTGCTGCTGGATAATATTCGCGATGGCCAACCCCACCGCTACGTGCGCTATCGCCAGGATGGCAGCGTACTTGAGGTTCAGGGCAACCCAATGCCTGGCGGCGGCTTTGTATACACCTATCAGGACATCACCCAGCAAAAGCGCATCGAAGAGGCGCTGATACGTTCTGAAAACAATATCCGTATTTACACCGATAACGTACCGGCACTCATCGCCTACTTTGATAAAGAGAGCCGCTACCTATTTACCAACCGTGCCTATGAACAGGCATTTAGCATCGACCGTAATGCGGTGATTGGGCGGCGCTATGAAGATGTTTTACCCGTTAAACAGGCCGAAGAGCGCCTACCTTGGATGAAGCGGGCACTGACAGGGGAGCGGGTTAGCTTTGAAGTATCGATGCGCGTTAACAATGCAATGCGCTATATGTTGGTCACCTACACGCCTCACTTCGGCGATAGCCAGTCAATTCTTGGCTTTTTTGCACTTTATCAGGATATTACTGAACGTCGCCAAGCTGAGATTGCGCTGAAAGAGACCAACGAAACCCTTGAAGAGCGAGTACGCGAACGCACCCAGGCATTGTCTGAAGCGAATGCGGCGCTGCGCCAGGAAAACCGTGTACGTGCTGAAGCCGAGCAAGCATTACGTCAGGCTAAACAGTTGGCCGAAGATGCCAACGCCTCAAAAACACGCTTTTTGGCCGCAGCCAGCCACGACCTACTGCAGCCGTTGAATGCCGCACGCTTGTTTACCTCGGCTTTGATGCAGAATGTCACTACCAGCGACACTCAGCGCACCATTGGGCATATCGACAACTCCTTACAGGCCGCTGAAGAGCTGCTTGGCACCCTACTGGACATTTCAAAGCTGGATGCCGGCGCCCTAACCCCTCGGCGCAGCCACTTTGCCCTAGCGGATATTTTCCGCCCGCTGCGTGCTGAGTTTGAAGTGATGGCGGATGATCGCGGCTTGGATCTCAATGTCGTTCCAACCCAGCAGTGGGTCGATTCTGACCCACAAATGCTACGCCGAATTGTGCAAAACTTCCTCTCCAACGCCATTCGCTATACCCAGGAAGGACACGTATTGATGGGTTGCCGCCGCCATGGAGACCATCTCTCCATAGAGGTATGGGATAGCGGCCCAGGTATTCCAGAGTCTAAATTGACGGAAATTTTCCAAGAGTTTCGTCGCCTGGATCAGGTCTCACGCCATAAAGAGAGCGAAAAAGGGTTAGGCCTAGGGCTTTCCATTGCCGACCGTATGAGCCGTGTGCTTGACCACCCCATCAAAGTGCGCTCTTGGGTAGGCGTAGGTACAGTTTTTGCCGTTAGCGTGCCTATTGTAGCGGCACGTGAGCTTGCTCCAACCGACCAAGAGCCTCAAGGTCGCCGTGGCGGCAATAAGCTAGCAGGCACCCGAATTGTATGTATCGACAACGAAACGTTAATTCTTGAAGGTATGACCGCTATGCTCAGTGGCTGGGGGTGCGAAGTATTCACCGCAACCAGCATTGGCGGTGCCAAATCAATCCTGCGTAACATGGACGGTGACCCTGATGCGATATTGGCGGATTACCATCTAGATAACGAAGTGACGGGCCTGATGGCACTCGAGGCACTCAGTGAGCGGCTGACAACGGCGGTGCCGGGCATTGTGATTACCGCTGACCGCACCGAGGCCGTAGCAGAAGAGATCAAACGAGCGGGCTATCAATTGCTTTTGAAGCCGGTTAAACCCGCAGCGCTACGTGCCCTATTAACACGTACACTCCAAGCTAGCCGTGCTAGTGGGTAAGTAGCTTCTGGATAAGTAGTTTCTAGCTAAGTAGCTTCTGGGTAAGCAGTTACTGGGTTAGAAGGGCCTTTAAACGACAGCGCCGCGCTTATGTTGCTATAAGCGCGGCGCAGCTTGTCTTATCGAGCTTATGACTCGACTTTAGGAGGATCCACTTCCAGTTTTTGCGCAGCAATGACCGCTTGGGTGCGGGAGTGCACGCCCAGCTTGCGCAAAATAGCGGTGACGTGGGCCTTGATTGTTGCTTCAGATACGCTCAGTTCATAGGCGATCTGTTTATTCAACAAGCCTTCAGTCAACATATTGAGTACGCGAAACTGTTGAGGCGTTAGCGAAGCAATCGCCTCGGCAAAACGCGACTCTTCTTCGCTCGTCTCCTCCAATACATTGGCGAGTGCTTCAGGTAGCCATACTTCACCCTGCAAAATTTCTCCCACGGCCTCTGCAATCAGCTGTAGAGAGGAAGATTTAGGGATAAAACCTGATGCGCCGTAGTCAATAGCACGACGCACTACGTAGGGCTCGTCGCTTCCTGATACAACGGCGACCGGAATATCAGGCATCTGTCCGCGCAACTGGATCAAGCCTGAGAAGCCATGGGCACCCGGCATGTGTAAATCCAGCAGAATTAAATCCGCATCAGGATGGCGGTTGACGACTTCATTAGTGGCCTCCATGGTGTCGGCTTCGACAATCTCAGCCTGGGGGGCCAGCTGGCGCAACGCCTGGGTGAGTGCTGCACGAAACAGCGGATGGTCGTCAGCGACGATAAACTTATGGGCTACTGCCATGGATATTCCTCCGGTTCCTCGAGCAGCGGGGTTGTCTGCCGCCGCGACGCTAGGCTCTTACGGTTGAAGCATGGTACCCCATGGGCTTCATCATGCCCAAGCATCACATGCACAATTTGTCATCTAACTGTCAGTTGAGCAAAAACGGCAGTGCCGGCTCCACGGCCGGCACTCCAATAAATTAGCGCGATGTGACTGATACAGCATAGCAAACGCTTCGTCTCATCATTCAAAAAATATCCCCCCACGGCTAGCCGCAAGGGGTGTGCTGAACTACTGATTAGCGCGATGCTCAATCAGCTCATCCACTACGGATGGGTCTGCCAAGGTACTGGTATCCCCTAAACCGTCACACTCATTGGCTGCAATCTTGCGCAGGATACGGCGCATAATTTTACCTGAGCGTGTCTTAGGCAGGCCTGGTGCCCACTGAATGACATCTGGTGAAGCGATAGGGCCTATATCCTTACGCACCCACTGAGTAAGTTCTTTCTTCAGTTCATCGGTGGGGTCGATACCACCGTTCAGCGTCACATAAATGTAGATACCCTGTCCTTTTATGTCATGAGGGAAGCCTACTACTGCCGCTTCTGCCACCGACGGGTGCGCCACTAAAGACGACTCGATTTCAGCGGTCCCCATACGGTGACCGGAGACATTGAGCACATCATCTACGCGGCCAGTAATCCAGTAGTAGCCATCTTCATCACGACGACAGCCATCACCGGTAAAGTACATACCATCATAGGTAGAGAAATAGGTTTGCACAAAACGCTCGTGATCGCCCCAGATCGAGCGCGCTTGGCCTGGCCAGGAGTCCAGGATCACCAGGTTACCTTCGGCAACACCTTCCATTTCACGGCCTTCGTTATCCACCAGTGCTGGCTTCACCCCAAAAAAGGGCGTGGTGGCCGAGCCTGGTTTTAGATCAGTGGCACCAGGCAGCGGTGCAATCATGATGCCACCGGTTTCGGTTTGCCACCAGGTATCCACGATGGGGCAGTTCTCGTTACCAATAACTCGATAGAACCACTCCCAGGCTTCCGGGTTGATTGGCTCACCTACCGAGCCTAGTAAGCGCAGCGAATCACGCTTGCTAGAATCCATCACATTATCGCCATGAGCCATCAAGGCACGTACGGCGGTAGGAGCAGTGTAAAGGATATTAACCTGATGTTTATCGACAATTTCGCCCATACGACCATGGGTCGGGTAGCTTGGTACCCCTTCAAACATCAACGTAGTGGCACCATTGGCAAGCGGACCATAGACAATATAGCTATGCCCAGTTACCCAACCAACATCGGCCGTGCACCAATAGATCTCACCTTCTTGGTAGTCAAAGATGTATTGATGCGTCATGGCCGCGTAGGTAAGGTAGCCACCGGTTGTATGCTTCAAACCTTTCGGCGCACCGGTAGAACCGGAGGTATACAGAATAAACAGCGGATCTTCAGCGCCCATGGCCTCTGCCGGGCACTCGGTTGACTGCTTGTCGACTAGCTCGTCAAACCAGATATCGCGTCCTTCCTGCCATTCAATATCACCGCCAGTACGCTTCACTACCAACACATTCTTACACACATCAGTGCCGTTACGCGTCAGTGCGGAGTCAACGTTCTCTTTCAGTGGCACATGCTTACCACCACGTACCGACTCATCGGCGGTAATCACCAACTTGGAGTCGGCACCAATTACCCGCTGAGCAACAGCATCCGGCGAGAAGCCGCCAAATACAACAGAGTGAACGGCACCGATGCGGGCACAAGCCAGCATCGCCATCGCTGCTTCAGGGATCATCGGCATGTACAGCGTAACGGTATCGCCTTTTTTAATACCGAGCGATTTAAGCCCGTTCGCCAACTGATTAGTCCGCTCGTACAGCTCACGGTAGCTAATATGCTTCGAATCTTCGGGGTTATCGCCTTCCCAAATAATTGCCGTTTGATCACCACGCTTTTCCAAATGGCGGTCAAGGCAGTTAGCACTGACATTAAGCTGGCCATCTTCAAACCAGCGGATATCAACATTATCACGTGCGAAAGAGGTGTTTTTTATCTTGGTGGGCGCTTTAATCCAGTCGAGCCGTTTGGCCTGTTCAGCCCAGAAGCTGTCTGGGTCTTCCAGCGACTGTTGATACATAGCGCTATACTTATCTTTATCTGCCCACGCACTGGCGGCGATGCTATCGCGTACTGGATAGACGTTTTTATGTTCGCTCATGAAATTGCCTCTGTCCGTGAAAATGCTCTCTCTGGAAAATGGCGCCGGCATTATTATTAGGTGCACCGACCTGTTTAATATTTACCTAGCATAAACCTACCCGAGCCGGCTTCCTCTTAGACATTGGTATTAAGATTTTTTTTATAAAAAACAGTATCTTATTTTTGTTTTAAGGTTTACCTAAAGCAGTGTAGACCAAGGTCTGATCACAATGACGGCAGCGATACCGGCGCCCCTTTACCACTAAAGAGTGACGTCTAGCGGTAAAATAATGAGATTGGCAATGGCACCGATAATGATAAGGTCGAGACTGCGACTGTTGAATATCAAAACGGTGAGTCACGCTTGGCTGTAAACCAAATAGATCCCGCATTACCGACTGCCATTCACGCCCATGGGGTTTCAAACGCGGGCCATTCTTTAAATGAAACACTAACCAATGCGCCATTTCATGGGGGATGACCTCATCAAAAAAGGCGCTGCGATTAGCCTCTAATAGCACTGGATTGAATCGCAAACCGCCGCGTCCCAAGTGGGCTTGCCCCGCCGAAGCCCCCTTCAAGTCAAACCACACCTTTGGTGTCGGCAGCTCAGGGTACACTTCTCGGCACCGCTCAAGCGCTTCCGTCACCCGTGTTTCCGCTGCACACTGCAGGGCAGCGGCAGATAAAGCCGCCAGCTGTTCTAGAGGCCACGGAGGCAGTGGTGAAGTCTTCATTAGTGATAAACTAGCCATTAATGGTGTTACTAACGATTGTTACCGATCAGCATCGGTTTCTCAAAGATGACTTTTTAATACGAGGCTCATCATGGCAGAGCGCAATAACATGCCCGCAGCAACTTCGCCCGACAATGCCCCGCCTCAGCCGCTGCTTGAGGATGAGCAACTGGAAAGGCTAGATGACTTTTTAGATTCTGAACAGGTCGGTGAAGATGCGCTTGACCTCATTTCTGCCCATGGCTTCTTAGTCGCCTTGGCCGTTGCGCCAAGTGAACTGCCGCCCACTCAGTGGCTCACAGAGCTATTTCAAGGCGAGCCAGCTTATCAAGATGACGCTGAGCGCGACGAAATTACTCACTTATTGACACTACTGCGGGATAACGCGGTGGCGGTGCTGGAACAGGGAGGCCTGCCAGAGCTACCTTTTGAATTAACCCTTGATGGACTGCCCTCAGAAGAGACACCCATTGGCGACTGGTGCGCAGGCTTCATGGAGGGCGTTTTCAGTGATGAGAGCGCTTGGTTCCAGGATGATGAAGAAGCTGCTGCCACCCTTCTGCTGCCTTTCATGCTGCTCTCTGGGCTATTCGATGATGAACCTGACATGGCAGAAATGGCCAAAGATCAAGCCAACCAGGAAATGCTAGTTGCCCAACTGCCCGAGCTGGTACTTGACCTTTACCTGCACTACCGTGTGCCGCCAGAAACGCCTAAACCCAAACCACGCAAGAAAACGCCGGCTAAAGGCAAAAAGCGCAAGTAATCTATTTCACAAAGTAAGCTGTTTCAAAAAGTAAGTTATTTAAGGCGAGTGACCATGGCGTTCAGCATGCCGTACACCCACTCCTTAGCGCGCTGCCCCCAGGGGCGCGCGGCCCATGCAGCGGCATCCACCTCTTGGCTGACAGCAAAGTTACGCTCAAATAGCGCCCGGATCTCATCCGCCACCACACCAGACTCGATCTCCTGATTGGCTTCGAGGTTCCAGTGCAGGTTCCAATGGTCAAAGTTGCATGACCCAATGCTGACCCAGTTATCTACCAACACAAACTTGGCGTGAATAAACGTCGGCTGAAACTCATAGATACGCACCCCGGCTTTAAGCAGACCTTGATAGTAACGCTGCCCCGCGTAGCGCACTCCCGGGTGGTCATGCTCGCTGCCTGGCAGCAACAGGCGCACATCAATCCCTCGGCGAGCAGCACGGGCAAGCCTACGGCGCAGCGAAAAGGTAGGTACAAAATAAGGGGTACAGAGCCACAGCCGTTCGCTGGCCTGACTGACTCGCCCATACAGTGAGTGCCGTATCGCCTGGTAGCGATACCCCCTAGCCGACATTACGCGCCCTTGCACGCCATCCGGGTAGCGCTTAGGAAACCGTTGATCAACCAGCGTTGCCTTATTATCGCTGTTACGCTGTGTTGAATACTCCTTTTCCGCGCGGGTTAAGCGTGAACGCCATAGGCGACGAAATAACTTTTCCCAATCAGCTACTACCGGGCCTTCCATGCGCACCGCAATTTCATACCAAGCGCTCAAGAAATCATCTACCGCACCAAAACCACCGGTAAAGGCAACATCACCGTCTACTACGACAATTTTACGGTGGTCGCGGCTTAAGTTACGCGCCAGTGAATGAAAACCAACAGGATTGAAAAAACGCAATTGAATGCCAGCTCGCTGTAAACGGGAACGCTCCTCGCGCCCCAATCCCATAGCGCCATAGCCATCCAGCAATAGATAAACCTTTACCCCCCGCTTGGCAGCGCCAATAAGCACCTCACACACTTTGTCAGCGAGCCTGCCCGACTCCATAAGATAGAGTTCAACCAGCACATAGTGTTGAGCATGCTGTACCGCATCAAACATGGCAGGCAGAAAGCGGGATGCTTCTGGCAACAGGGTAACGCGATTCCCTTCTCGCCACTCATGCTGCATAGAGGCTCCTTATTTCCAGAGGACTTATTTCCAGAGGGCTTAATCCTCGGGGTAATTAATAACACTCAGCGGGTTAGCGACCGATGGACATAGAGGTCGTAGCGGCTCGTTTTACCCTCAAGTGTATGCTGCGGAGAAGGCCCCTCAATGGGCGGCGCCTTACGAGGCCTTTTAACAACAACGCGATGCGTAGCCACATCAAGCGCTGCTTCAAGCAGCCGCGGAGCATCGTTATCGTCACCGGCCAACTCACGAAACAGGCGCATCTCTTTTTTCACCAGCGCTGATTTTTCGCGATGAGGGAACATGGGGTCAAGGTGGATGACCTGTGGGTCGAAGGCCGCATCCGCCACTAGCACTGCTAACTGATCGGCGGCATCACCGTGGCAAAGCGCCATACGCGCAGCAATATGTGCGATGTCTTCCGATTGCGCGGCTCTAGCGAGCCCATCTTGAAGTAGTGCTGCAATGGCTGCCACCCGTTCAATAAGCAGCACCGGTGCGCCTAGGCTTGCCAATACAAAGGCATCACGCCCTAATCCTGCGGTAGCATCCACGACGCTAGGCGTTACCCCTTTGGCCAACCCACAGGCTTTCGCAACTAGCTGGCCCCGGCCACCGCCAAACTGGCGGCGATGAGCAGCTTTGCCCGCGGCAAAGTCCACACTTAATGGCTTGCCATACTGGTGCTCATCGCCAACAAGCGCTAGCTGACCATTCACATAGTCAAGCGTCAAACCTGGTGGCAGCATATCAGGAGTCACCATCTGGCTCATGCGGGCTTTTTCCAAGCCACATCATTACGTAGATAAACTGGCTGCGCCTCATGGGCTACCTGCCCCAAGCCAGCCTCTAGATCGCGCATGGCCAGCCAAGCCATCTCTTCTGCTCTTGGCTCAAGGTCGACAAGGTGTTGGGACATGCTTGCCTGAACACCAGCGCTGAACTGCTCCCAAAGGCTAAAACCTGACCCAACGCCTACCCAGTCGATCTCCTCTGGTGGTAAACGCAATCCAGCTGGCGCCAATACCGCCTCCTCACTTTGTCGGCTTACGCAATCGTTTAAGCAGTGCCAGGTAGCTACGTAGATTTCACCCATACGTGCATCAAGTGCTGTGACAAGATGGCGAAAGTGATAGCGGCGATGGGCCTGTAATGCCAGCGCTTCCAGCGTCGAAACGCCTACAAGGGGGCAATCCAAGCCAAATGCCAAGCCCTGGGCAGCCCCGGCGGCAATACGCAGGCCGGTGAACGATCCGGGGCCGCGTCCAAACGCTATCGCATCAAGCTGCTGGGGAGAAACTTGTGCTTCCGCTAATACTTCATCCACCATGGGCATCAGTCGACGAGTATGAGCCCGCGGCGTTAATTCAAAGCGCGCTAGGCACTCACGCTGCGTTCCCTGTTGGCGTAGCAGCGCTGCTGAGCAGGCGCTAGATGAAGCGTCCAGCGCAAGAAGGAGTGATGACATAGCCGTTTTGCACCCAGTAGAAATAGACATTTATTATACCTGTGCATCTTACACCCATGCATCTTATACCCCGCGCATCGCCCAAACCGCGATGACCCGCACAAGGCGGGTCATCGAGTGATTATTCCTGAGCAAGAAACCGCTTAGTTAAGCGCTTCTTTTACTTGGCGGGTAATATCGGCAACACTCCCCACACCCTCCACCCGGTGGTATTCAGGAGCGGTTTGGGGATCCTCTTTTGCCCACTGCTGATAGTACTCAACTAGCGGAGCGGTCTGGTCGTGGTACACCGACAACCGATTACGCACGGTGGACTCTTGATCGTCCTCACGCTGAATCAGCACTTCGCCAGTCACATCATCAATGCCAGGCTCTTTAGGTGGGTTGTGCTCGATGTGATACACCCGGCCCGATGTTGGATGCACACGCCGACCAGCCAAGCGGCTAACAATCTCCTCATCAGGCACGGCAATCTCCAGCACGTGATCAAGTTTCACGCCCCCCTCTTTCATTGCATCCGCTTGGGGAATCGTGCGGGGAAAGCCATCGAATAGAAAGCCGTTCTCGCAGTCGGGCTGGCCAATCCGCTCTTTGACCAGATCAATAATGATCTCATCCGAGACTAATCCGCCGCTATTCATAATCTCTTTTACTTTGAGGCCAAGCTCGGTGCCATCCTTAATTGCCGCGCGCAGCATATCCCCGGTGGAAATCTGGGGAATCTTAAACTGCTCGCAAATAAACTGAGCTTGAGTCCCCTTCCCCGCGCCGGGGGCACCCAACAGGATTAAACGCATGGCATTGCTCCTTGAATAATCGTTTTTTGAATAAAAGTATCTGAATGCTAGCAACAAGCTAAGTCGATGAATTGACAATAACCGTGCCGTTCAGGCGACACAACTCCCCAAAAGCCTGAGAACACGATTTTTTAGCGTTTTTTTGAGTGAAAACAGCAAAGTGACGACTTCTTGTACTTTGGTCACCCTTATTTTGACAACGTATGTCTGCCATAAACACAAGCGGCGCCCTAAAAGGGCGCCGCTTGTGGCTTGCTCCGACAACGCTTACAGCAGTAAGCGGCGAATATCTGTCAACACATCCGCTAGGAAAGCGGTAAAGCGCGCTGCATCCGCACCGTTGATTGCACGGTGGTCATAAGAGAGCGAGAGCGGCATCATCAGACGCGGCTGGAAGGTACTGCCATCCCAGACCGGCTTCATTTGCGCTTTCGACACCCCCAGGATCGCTACCTCCGGTGCATTAACGATCGGCGTGAACGCTGTGCCACCGATAGAGCCAAGGCTCGAAATGGTAAAGCAGCCACCGGTCATCTCATCGCGCTTGAGCTTCTTGGTTTGCGCCTTTTTACCCAGCTCCGCCATCTCCTTGGCAATTTCAATCAAGGATTTCTTATCGGCGTTGCGCACAACCGGTACCATCAGGCCATCGGGCGTATCCACGGCGATACCGATATGCACATAGTTCTTCCATACCAGCGTTTCACCATCGCCTTTCAGGCTGACGTTGAACTGCGGGAATTTACGCAGGGCAAAAGCACAGGCTTTGACCATAAACGGCAACGGCGTTAGCTTGGCGCCCTGAGCTTCGACCTCAGCCTTCATGGCTTTACGGAAGTTCTCAAGCTCAGTGATGTCTGCTTCGTCAAACTGGGTCACGTGGGGCACGTTCAGCCAGCTACGGTGCAGATTGGTCGCGCCCATTTTCAGCAGGCGGCCCATCGGCTTCTCTTCCACTTCACCAAACTGGCTGAAGTCAACTTCCGGCACCGCCGGAATGCCCGCGCCGCCAGTGGCAGCAGGCGCCGCAGCCTGGGCTTTACCCTGGTTAGCAATGGCCTGCTTCACATAGGCATGCACGTCCTCTTTGAGCACCCGCTCTTTCGGACCACTGGGCTTAACTAGGCCAAGGTCAACGCCGAGCTCACGAGCCAGCATACGCACTGCTGGGCCTGCGTGTACCAGCTTGCCATCGCGAGGCTTATGAGCCGCCATTTGCGCTTCTGGGCTTGGCGTGCCAGAAGGAGAAGCAGCAGGCTTGCTAGCGCTAGCTGGCTGAGCTTTTTCTGGCGCTGCTTTTTTAGGTGCGGCTTTTTTCGCACCGCCACTAGCAGCCACTTCGATATAGCCGATCACATCGCCTTCAGAGACGCTGTCACCCTCTTTTACAGTAAGCTCCAAGAGCTTGCCTTTATAAGGGCTCGGCACGTCCATGGAGGCTTTGTCAGACTCCAGAGTGATCAGCGGGTCTTCTTCATTGACTTCGTCGCCAACTGCAACGCCGATCTCAATAATCGGCACATCGGCAGAACCAGACAGATCCGGCACACGAATCTCTTTGCGCTCAGGCTCACCGCTGCCAGCCTCTTCTTCAGTTTCAGCCGCCGTTTCTTCTGGCTCCCGGGCTGCCGTTGACTGAGCTTCCTGGGCAGGCGCCGCTTCTTCGGCGTCGCCATCACCGGCGATTTCCATCTGGCCGATCACGTCGCCTTCCGACACCGTGTCGCCCTCTTTGACCGTCAGTGCCACGATCTTGCCGCCGTGTGGGCTGGGCACGTCCATGGAGGCTTTGTCGGACTCCAGGGTAATCAGGGTGTCTTCAGCGTTAACCTCATCGCCTGCGCTGACCGCCACTTCGATGATCTCAACGCTGTCCGAGCCGCCGAGGTCCGGTACTTTGATATCAACGACTTTGATACCAACGGTCTGCTTACCGCCGCTGGCTTTTTTCGCTGCCGGGGCGGGCTCAGACGGTGCCTGCTGCTGGGCGGGGGCCTGTGCTGGCGGGGTGCTTTCCGCGGGGGCTGGCGACGGTTCGTCACTGGCGCTGCCTGCAACTTCCAGCTCAACGATATCGTCGCCTTCGGAGACGGTGTCGCCTTCTTTCACCAGCACTTTGAGGACTTTGCCACCTTTCGGCGTGGGCACGTCCATGCTGGCTTTGTCGGATTCTAACGTGATCAGGGTGTCTTCCGCTTCAATGACGTCGCCTTCTGACACCGCAATCTCGATGATTTCGACATCGGTATCGCCACCGATGTCGGGAACTTTGATGATTTCGCTACTCAAGGTCGCGCTCCTTCCAAATCGGATCGAGCCGGCGGGCCGTTGCCCGCCGGGCTGCGGTTTAGCTGGTCAGCGGGTTGGGCTTGTTGGCATCGATGCCGTACTTCTTCAGCGCTTCGCTGACGTGCTTGCGATCAATCTCGCCACGCGCTGCCAGGGCACGCAGTGCTGCGACGGTGACGAAGTAGCGGTCTACTTCGAAGAAGTAGCGCAGCTTCTCGCGGGTGTCGGAGCGGCCAAAGCCGTCGGTACCCAGGACGGTGTAGTCGCTTGGCACCCAGGCACGTACCTGGTCGGCGTAGAGTTTCATGTAGTCGGTGGAGGCAATCACCGGGCCGTCGCGGCCTTCCAGGCACTGGGTGACGTGGGGCTTGGTGGCCTCGGCGTCGGGGTTGAGGAAGGCTTCGCGCTCGAGCAGCAGGGCTTCGCGGCGCAGCTCGTTGAAGCTGGTGACGCTCCAGATGTCGGCGCCGATGCCCCAGTCGTTGGCCAGCAGCTCAGCGGCGGCTTCGACTTCGCGCAGGATGGTGCCGGAGCCCAGTAGCTGGACGCGGCCTTTGTCGCCCTGGGTTTCGTTGAGCAGGTACATGCCTTTGATGATGTCGTCTGCGGGGACGTTCTCAAGGGCGGGCTGCTCGTAGTTTTCGTTCATGACGGTGAGGTAGTAGAAGCAGTTCTCTTTGTCGGAGAACATGCGCTTCAGACCATCCTGTACGATGACCGCGACTTCGTGGGCGTAGGTGGGGTCGTAGCTGCGGCAGTTGGGGATGGTGGAGGCCTGAATCAGGCTGTGTCCATCCTGGTGCTGTAGGCCTTCGCCGTTGAGCGTGGTGCGCCCGGCGGTGCCGCCGACCATAAAGCCGCGGGCTTGCAGGTCACCGGCTGCCCAGGCCAAATCGCCGATACGCTGGAAGCCGAACATCGAGTAGTAGATGTAGAACGGCAGCAGGGTGACGTTGTTGTTGCTGTAGGAGGTGGCAGCGGCGATCCAGGCGGACATGGCGCCGGCTTCAGAGATGCCTTCCTCGAGGATCTGGCCCTTCTGGTCTTCGCGGTAGAACATGATCTGGCCTTTATCGACCGGCTCATATTTCTGCCCTTCGGAGGTGTAGATCCCGAGCTGACGGAACATGCCTTCCATACCGAAGGTACGGGCTTCGTCCGGGATAATCGGTACGACCTGCTTGCCGAGCTGTTTGTCTTTTACCAGGCCGTTGAGAATCCGTACGAAGGCCATGGTGGTGGAGACTTCACGCCCTTTGGAGCCGACCATTTGCGAGGCAAAGGTTTTGTCGTCGAGGCTGGGGATCTCGAGGGCTTCAAAGTCGCTGCGACGGCTCGGCAGGTAGCCGTTGAGGCGTTCGCGCTGTAGGTGCATGTACTTGAGCTCGGGGGAGTCTTCTTCCGGCTTGTAGTAGGGCACGTCTTTGAGCTGTTCGTCGGTGAGCGGGATGCCGAAGCGGTCGCGGAATTTGCGCAGCGCTTCGTACTCCATGCTCTTGACCTGGTGGGACTCGTTGGCGGCTTCGCCATCGCCACTGCCCATGCCGTAGCCTTTGACGGTGTGCGCCAGGATGACGGTGGGTTTGCCGTTGGTTTGGTTGACCGCTTCGTGGTAGGCCGCGTAGACCTTGAACGGGTCGTGGCCACCGCGATTGAGCTTCCAGATGTCGTCGTCGGAGAGGTCTTTGACCATTTCGTCGGTTTCGGGGTACTTACCGAAGAAGTGCTCGCGGGTGTAAGCGCCACCATTGGCCTTGTAGTTCTGGTATTCGCCGTCGACCGCTTCGTCCATGCGTTTTTGCAGGATGCCTTTTTTGTCCTTTTCGAACAGCGGATCCCAGTGGCGGCCCCAGACGACTTTGATGACGTTCCAACCGGCGCCGCGGAACACGCCTTCGAACTCGTCCATGACGCGGGAGTTGCCTCGTACCGGGCCGTCCAGACGCTGCAGGTTGCAGTTGATGACGAAGATCAGGTTGTCGAGGTTTTCGCGGCCCGCCAGGGAGATGGCACCCAGGGATTCTGGCTCGTCACACTCGCCGTCGCCCATAAAGCACCAGATCTTGCGGTCGTGCATGTCTTTTAGCTCACGGTGATGCAGGTACTTCATCACGTGGGCTTGATAGATCGCTTGAATCGGGCCAAGGCCCATGGACACGGTGGGGAACTGCCAGTAGTCCGGCATCAACCAGGGGTGCGGGTAAGACGAGAGGCCACCGCCATCAACTTCGCGACGGAACTTGTCCATCTGCTCTTCTGACAGGCGGCCTTCCAGGTAGGAGCGGGCGTAAATACCCGGTGCTACGTGCCCCTGGATGTAAATCAGGTCGCCTTCAAAATCGCCTTTGGGGGCGCGGAAGAAGTGGTTGAACCCCACATCGTACAGCGTGGCAGACGACATAAAGCTGGCGATGTGTCCGCCCAGGCCTGGGTTAGCGCGGTTGTTGCGAATGACCTGGGCAATGGCGTTGTAACGGATCAACGAGCGAATCCGGCGCTCCATAAACAGATCGCCGGGCATCGGCGCTTCGCGGTGAACCGGGATCGTATTACGGTGCGGGGTTGTCACCGAGAAGGGTACCTTCATCCCGTCCCGGCGCAGGCGATCCGCCAGGCGGGTCATCAGGTAGCGGGCACGATCTTCGCCCTCACGATCCAGTACAGATTCCAGGGATTCCAGCCACTCCGTGGTTTCGACCGTATCGAGATCTTCTCTTGTCTCCAGACTCATAGAGGTCTCTCCGAATGACGATAAATGACAATGAGCCCCGCCAACCCATGGGGCCTGGGGCGGCTGCGGTGTTTAGCCACCACAAGCCAGTAAATAGCCGATGCATGCGCATCGTGCAGAAAGTTTTCGCACTAAAGTTTTCGCACTACATTCAACAAACTACTTGCCTTTAGATGTAGTAAAGCTACACAAATATCGTAAATGTTAGCCTTTTGTATATGCGAAGATACCGCAAAGTCGTCACGCTGCCAATTCTAGCCCATTGAAAAAGCCCATCGAAAACAAACTATTGCACCGCAACATTAGCCACTTGCAGTAGCTTTCCCACGCTTTCACTATTACGACTAAACGGTAGTGAAATGTAACCAAACTACCGTTTTATTCACTTATGGGTTAAGTACTTATTGCCTATTTCCCCACAGCATCAAACTGCATTCCTAGCCAAACATTGGTCAAAATATGCCCAATCAAATGCTGGACCTGGGTCCGTTTTTCTCAGCGGTGCTACATGAGCATGACTGGTAATGCGCGACCTATTCAACAGTGTGTAACGTGCAATTAGCCACTGAGTCACAGCTGCTAACGCTCGGTATTGCGCTTTCGTAAATGGAGTAACATCATCTCCCTCCAGTTCAATACCAATGGAGAAATCATTCAGCGCTGTGCGTAAGGCTTGTTCACGGCTATCCCACCAGCATGAACGACCGGCATGCCAGGCGCGCTGATTCGTATCAACAAACTGCACACATTGTCCATCGCGTCGAATCAGAAAATGCGCCGATACGCGTAAATGGGCGATCTCTGCGAAAAAGGGGTGCTCATCTGGGATTAATTGGTTAGTGAACAAGGCCTCAATAGCGCCTCCACTAAACTGCCCAGGAGGAAGGCTAATCGCATGGATCAACAACAGCGACACTTCCTCCGTTGGACGAGCGTCGCAGTTGGGTGACACTACTTGTCGGGCAGATTTCCAGTAGCCGCCATCGGCCTCATTGCTCATCACACATACACTCCTCTACGTTGACGCTTACATTCACTATAATGCTGCTCACACTTGATGACGCCCAGAGAATTCACCGCCATGCATTATCAAACCGCACTTGCCGAAGAGATCCGCTCCAGCGCCGCACATCTGCTGGCCGAAGACGTTGGCCCTGGGGATATTACCGCGCAGCTAATTCCCGAAAACCAGTGGGCCACGGCTAAGGTTATTACCCGTGAAGCAGCGGTGTTATGCGGCGTTGCCTGGGTGGATGAAATATTTCGCCGCCTGGATAACCGAGTCACCCTACGTTGGCAGGCAGCCGATGGCGATCTGCTCGATGCGGACCAATGTTTTTTAGAGCTTGAAGGCCCCGCCCGCAGTCTGTTAACCGGCGAACGTGCGGCGCTTAACGTGCTGCAAACGCTTTCTGCAACGGCAACGGCAACACGCCGTTACGTTGATTTAATCGAAGGCACAAGCGTTCGCTTACTCGACACCCGTAAAACACTGCCGGGCATGCGCCTTGCGCAAAAATATGCCGTCACCTGTGGTGGTGGCCATAACCACCGTATCGGCTTGTGGGATGCGTTTTTGATCAAAGAGAACCACATTGCAGCCTGTGGAGGCATTCAAGCTGCCGTTGCACAGGCTCGCAAACTGGCAAGCGACCTACAGGTAGAGGTCGAAGTTGAAACCTTTGAAGAGCTTGATCAGGCACTGGCCGCTGGTGCTGATATTATTATGCTCGACAATTTTGCTCTAGAGGATCTGCACGTAGCGGTGGAGATTAACGGTGGCCGGGCAACGCTAGAGGCATCGGGTAATGTGGATGCCACAACGTTAAAAGCGATTGCTGAAACGGGGGTAGACTGTATTTCCAGCGGTGCGTTAACCAAAGATATCAAATCCATTGATCTCTCCATGCGCATTACCCAAACCTTTAACGTCTAAAGAGGCTAGGTTTCCACAGCATGCAGCTGTTTAACCATACGGTAACGCTTTAGCAACTCCCCACTGCGCTCTATCCACTGCTCGCCGAGGTTTTCAAAACCTCGGCGATGCAGGCGCTCATACAGCATTAAGCTTGCTTCTATTTCCACCTTAGATACCCCCTGCTCAAGCAACATGCGCTCGGCGTGGATAAGCAGCGTGGTACCAACACCTCTTCCTGTCAGAGAAGGCCAAACATATAGCGTTTCAATACGGCCTGCGCTTAAATCCAGCTCTAAAAACCCCACACAGCGCCCATCACAAGTGGCCACCAACGTCGTATAAAGCGCTTGGCGAGCAGCCCAAGCACTCGCTTCACGAGGCAAAGCGTTAGCCCAGGCACGCCGCTCAGCCAAGCCATAATGAGTAGCGGCCCCTTGCATCACTGCATGATAAAAAACCTCGGCTTGGTCTGCGGCATCCCGCACTAGTGCAGCACGATACATTACACGTGCATTTGAGGCCGGCGCTTTACGCTCTTCGCTTTTCGTCATGCGTCACCTCTGAGCTATTCACAATATGATTCCATTACGCTTAGGCAATCGGGCTGTTTTATACTATGCCAACTAAAGGCTACGCTAACTAAATGCTATGCCAGCTAAATACTACGCCAACTAACTCCAGCAAAAGGCAGTGTGATGGAACACGCCCCTCACGGCGAATACTTTTCGATGACGCCTATCGGCCATATCCAAAGTGACTATCCTGATAAGTTTGGCGTGCCCCGCCAACCAGGGCTAGCACCAGCCGCCGATGCGAGCCTAGTGCTGATTCCCCCTTTCGACGACCCGCTCACCGTACGTGGCCTAGACAAATTCAGCCACATCTGGGTATCGTTTATTTTCCACCAAAGCCCTACCCGTTGGTCACCACTAGTGCGACCGCCCCGCTTAGGGGGAAATCGCAAGGTCGGCGTATTTGCCAGCCGCAGCACCCATCGCCCTAACCGGCTAGGGCTTTCACTGATAGCACTGACCGGCATAGACACATCCAACGGGGTGCGTTTGCAGCTTGAGGGCTGCGATTTAGTAAGCGGCACACCCGTGGTGGATATAAAACCCTACTTACCCTGGGCAGAGGCACGACCAGAAGCAAAGGCAGGCTTTGCCCCTAATGCCCCCGATCTGCTAGCGGTCACCTTCAGCCAAGCGGCGCAGGCAAGCCTCGCAGCCCGTGCCGATGGTGCTTCGCTTTATGCCTTGATTGAACAGGTACTCGGGCAGGACCCACGCCCTGCTTACCAGCGAGAGGTCCATAGTGAACGGCTTTATGGCGTACGCTTACGTGATGTGGATGTAAAGTTTCGCTCCACTACTGTAGAAAACGGTCAGGTAACGCTACACGTTGATAAAATTGCTACGATTAGCGATGAAAAACATTGAACATCGGCACTAAAACAAGAATCGTGAAGAAAATATAAGTACCATTAATGCCACCATGCATTATGCAACAACACTTATAATTTAAAAGAAGGAATCATCAACGTAAACCGGCTGCCCTTACCCAGCTCACTTTCACACATAACGATACCATCATGTTTTTCTGCCACCACTTTAACTAAAGAAAGGCCTAAACCATGGCCTTTCTCCCCCCCCTCCTCATCGCCACGTTTAAACTCATCAAAAATACTATCTATTTTTTCAGGTAAAACACCAACCCCATTATCGACGACTTCCAGCACGACCCACTCGTGCTTTACAAACACATGCACACTCACCTCACCATAACGAGGAGTATATTTAACCGCATTTTCTATTACATTGAAGACTGCTCTCGAAAGATAGCTCCTATCCCCCAACACAGGCGCTCCATCTTCATTTTCCAGCTCACTCAGCAGTTTAATATTTTTCAATCTCGCAATAGGAAAAACCTTATCCAACACTTCCATGACAACATCTTCAAACAAAACCACCTGTTTATCAAAATCAAACGACCTAGCTTTAGTTAACTCTATAAAATCATTAATCATGTCCAGACCCACATTAAGGCACTGGCCTAAATAACTATAAAAAGTAGACTCTGGCACTGCTGACACAGGATCCTTTTGTGCATCTAATAATGCCAAAGCTCTTGCCTGAGGTGCCTTCATATCATGAGATAGGAAACTCAACATGCTGGAACGCTGAGCTTCCGCCTCAATTTCACTTGTCAAATCAACTAACCACACCAGCCAGCCGTCAGTGACACTACTGGCAGTCGTGGATAAATTCCCCATTTCCATACGATAGGTACGACCTCTGCTATCGGTACATAACCAGCCTGTCTCGATGCTCCTTGCGTCTCTGCCCACGGGGAGTTGAGGTGGCCATGGTGATGCAAAACCTATACTTTCTTCAAACGCCAAAACTGAAGATAGCTCGCTAATATGATGAATAACCCTCTGACTATCCATCCAGCAGATCACTTCTGCCTGTTTATTCGCTAGCAGCACCTCACCCTTTTTATTTAAAACAAAGATAGGGAGTGGCAAAGAATTCATTGAGCCAAGGATAAATCTGCGCCCTTCTATTATACGTCCTAAGGCAAACTCAAGCGCTTGGGATTGCTGATATAACTTCCCACCCTCGCCATATATAAAATTGGACTCTCGAGCTGGAGCGGGCAAAATGGATGGCTCTTTATATAATAGCTCTATCTCTTTCTCAAACCAGGAAAGCAACACTGACTGACTTTTCCAGACAAATGTTACAAATGCGATACCGAGCGCTATTAGGCTAGCGGAGGGTGGCCACCACCACCTAAAACTCAAGGCTATAAAAGAAGCCAAAAAAACGCCGACGCCAAGGCATATTACGACTGCTAGTAAATAACGAAAGCGGAGGTACCATGCCAATAGCATTAACAAAACAATAGGCGTGATTGCTAACAACGACCCAACCCAATCATTAACCTCTCGAATATAAGTATTACTCTCCAGTGCATCCAGCAAGTGAGCATTCACTTCAACGCCTGACATTAACCCAGATGACAATAAAGAAACATTATAGTTATCCCCTAGTCCCAGTGCCGTCATACCTACTAGCACTTTACGACCATACAATAGTGATTCAGGAACATACCCCTTTAGCACATCGCTATAAGAAACAGTGGGGTAAGTTCCTGACGAGCCTCTAAACGGTATTCTTACTGCTGTAGACGGCCATGCTGTACGGGGGCTATTTGAAGCAAAAACTGTCATCAGTTGCGGCACTGCCTCTCCGCGGCGTAACTTGAGCAGCTTAACTGAACGTGCGACACCATCACCATCCAAAGCAATATTGATGTGCCCGAGCCCTTTTGCCGCTGCTTGCAAAGGTGGAGAAGGCACTAGAACATCGCGCATACCATTTTCGGTTAACTGTTCAGGAAGCAGTGCGATGGGAAGGTAGACATTTCCATGTTGATGCATCGCATCAGCCAGTAGTGCGTCCTCTTCAGGCTCACGACTCGGCTCGACAAAAAGAATATCCAATACAATAGACTCGACACCTGCTAAATTCAATTTATGGACAAGCTGGGCATGGATATCTCTTGGCCAAGGCCAGCGCCCTAGCATATGTAAGCTGGGTTCATCTATCGCTACAATTAAAATATCTGCAGATGGTGGCTTTACCTGCTTCGATAGCCATGCGTCATAAAAAAAATTATCGGATAGTAAAGGAGAAAAGCTATGTATAAAAAAAGCAATGGGTAGTAATAGCGTTCCCATCGCACACCATGTCATCACAAACCGTCGGTGTAATACTCTCGAAAAGCTAATTTTCTGTGTCATTTAGCTTTCCAGTGTCGAGAATAATACTTATTTCGGTACGTTCGTCTAAGCTTACCACTCTCCAATACACATCATTATCGGGTAAACGACTTATCTTTAAAGGCCCCTTACCTTGAGGCTCATAGTCCAGCAGAACTCTAGTGAATTCGTGATCAGCAGCCAATTGCAGACGATAGGAGTTTTGTGCTCGATGAGGCCACTCGAATACCCATGCACTCTCTTTTTGCTCAACGGAAACTTGGTTACCATGATGATGAATAACGAAGGTAGCACTCCACCCTTCGAGCCCAAACGCATCTATAGGGGCTATTCGCAAATGGTAAAATCCTGGAGGTAGTGGATCGAACCGTAGCTGACTATCACCAGAGCGTTGGTCCCGTAATATATTTAAAAAACTTGGATCTTGCGCTATTTGAGCCCTGTAAAAGCTTCCCAACATAGGCGATAAAACGTCTATTTGTACGCCATCATTCATGAGAGAGGTAATACTCACATCATCTGGAGACGGCAAGAGGGGCAACACTTGGATATCCCCTGTCACACCAACATACGCACCCTCACCTGCACCAATTGAGACTTGCTCAGAAGCAACTTGCGCTTGAGCAACAACACTCCCCTCATAGATTGATGTTAATAGCAACTCATCTTCGTAGCGCGCCCGAAAGTGGGTGCCGCGCACACCCAATACTCCTGTATTTGTTTTTATATTGTATGCTCGTTGTTGCGCTCGCCTTGTCGGCACATACGACTCTACTTCGCCTTGTTCCAAGTAAAATGTAATCCCCTTACTCCCTTCACGCATTAATACAATACGCGACATAGATGGCACAACCACCCTCGCACCATCACTCATTTGTAACGCTAAGGAGGTTCCTCGCCCCGTTTGTAGAATAGCGCCTGCATCAATAATATCACCACGCTCCAGAGAGACTTCATTAGAGCCTCTAATCAGCCATGCCTCTCCTGATTTATAAAGAACTGTTAATGGAAAAGGGCTAAACAAACCCAAGTCCACTAAAGTGTCTGGTTGGAGTTTCTCTGGCTCCTGAATAGTATTCAATTGCTGTAAAACGGGCCACTCGGCAGGAGTACCATAATAGCGTTCAGAAATATTCCAAAGCGTGTCACCCGGTATCACACGGTGATAAGAGTCAGATTCATCAGATGCGTTGGCGGATGCCCCTAGCAGCCAAAAAACAACTCCTGGCATCAAGCCCTGTAAAAAAAACTTTCCAATACGTTTGTAATGACACGCTAATATTTTAATTGGCTGGCTGTTTCGGAAAACGCTCTTCTTCATAATGCCACCCTTTTATTACGCACAAGCATGCCACCATATATATATTTATTACTGGAAGACTCAATGACTCTTGGCCGCAGAAACTGAGTGCAACACCTGAGTATTTCGCTAAGGTGTTGTCCCATGTCTTACCTCGAACTCAGCATTGAAGAACGTGCCAGCATTCAAGTGGGTCAAGCCCAAGGGATGAGCCTTCGGCATATTGCCCAGCTCTTAGGGCGAGCTCCTTCAACCATCTCTCGTGAAATACGCCGTAACCAAATGGCCCAGAACGGTTACTGTGCCCGGCACGCTCAACGTCAGCGAGAAAAGCGTCGAGCGGCCTGTCGCCCGAAACAGAAGCTTGTGCTAGGCACGGAGCGTTTTGACCTCATCGTTTATATGTTGCGGCGACGCTTGTCTCCCGAACAGATTAGCGGCAAGCTCAAGGCCATGACATTACCTGACCTAAGCGATGCCTACGTCTGCCGAGAGACGATATACACGGCTATTTATGCCCTGCCCGTTGGCCACCTGCGCAAGGAGCTGATTCACTGCTTGCGACAAGGAAAAACCACGCGTAAGCCTCGCCGTGGCGAAGTAGATCGACGTGGTCAGATCCCTGACATGGTCAGCATCCACTTACGTCCGCCCGAGGTCAGTAAGCGTGAAATGCCCGGCCACTGGGAAGGCGATCTGATTAAAGGTAAGAATAACGCGTCTGCGGTAGGCACCTTGGTAGAACTTAGCAGTGGCTATCTGATCCTCGCAAAAATGGACGACGCCACCGCCACATCCGCCGTAGCAGGTTTTAGTGCCGCCCTGAACCGAATGCCGACCACCGCTCGAAAAAGCATGACCTATGATCAGGGGCGTGAAATGACACACCATGCAAAAATTACTCAAGAAACCGGTGTTGCGATTTACTTTTGCGATCCCCATAGCCCCTGGCAACGGGGAGCTAATGAGAATATCAATGGCCTTATCCGTCAATATTTACCGAAAGGAACAGACCTTTCAGTACATAGCCAGGAAGAGCTGGATGCCATTGCCTTTGAGCTGAATATGCGGCCTCGAAAACGCTTTGATTTTAAATGTCCGATAGAAGTGATGAGCGAGCTGATGGCCAAGTATCATGAGAGCCCATCAACCATCCAGTGAGTGTGTTGCACTCAGAGTCTGCATCCGCCGCATTTATTCACGCCGCAAGCCGCAACACATTAGACTTGGTAATACTTGATTGGCATTTGCCGGACGGCTCCGGTATAGCGCTTCTCAACTGGATGAAAACCTATTTACAGGTCATTCCAGCAGTTGTGATGGTCACCCTAAGGCAGGAAGAATCTGATATCATCCAGGCATTAGACGCAGGTGCTGATGATTTCATTAGCAAGCCTTTTAGACCGCGTGAACTTGCCGCCAGGGCCTATGCCTCAACTCGACGTCACTCGCTACGCACACCAAACCTGACCCAGCAGAAAACTCTTGAATTCGGGCGTATTAAGCTCAATCTCAGACATGAAACAGCACATGTTGATGGGGAAAGGGTATCGTTGACCAGGCAGGAGCTCCGCCTTGCTTTTCTTCTACTTGACCAGCTTGGCAGTCCACTTTCACGCTCCTATCTATATGAGCATGTATGGGGTAAAAGTGACCCACCCAGCACACGCACGCTAGATGTTCATATACACCGAGTGCGCAAAAAACTAAAACTGACGTCAGAGTTTGGCTGGAACCTTATTTCAGTTTATGGCTATGGCTACCGTTTACAGGCACTAGATGAGTAATCTTATGAACCAGTCGCTGATCCCTAAACTCAGGCTCGGCAAAAACTACACTCTAACGTCTCCCAAGAAAAACCGCTTAGAATCAACATCCCAAGCGGCTTCCAGTCAAGCTCTTACAATTTTCATAACCACTAGCAGCTATTTGTAATTACCTAGAATTTGTAATTACCAAGAACTACTCGCCGATATGAATACCAATACGCCGCGCTACTTCCTCGTAAGCTTCAATAACGCCGCCTAACCCTTGGCGGAAGCGGTCTTTATCCAGCTTCTCTCGGGTATTGGCATCCCAAAGGCGACAACCATCAGGCGAGAACTCATCACCCAGCACAATCTCACCTTTGAATACTCCAAACTCAAGCTTGTAATCCACTAACAGCATGCCACCGTCAGCAAATAGCTGCTTAAGCACGTCGTTTACCTTAAAGGTTAGCGCCTTCATTTGGGACAACTGTTCTGGGGTTGCCCAACCAAAGGTTTCTGCCAATGATTCATTGATCATCGGATCGCCCTTTTCATCGTTCTTTAGGAACAATTCAAAGGTAGGCGGATTGAGCGCAACACCCTCTTCTACACCCAAACGCTTAACCAAACCGCCAGCTGCAATATTGCGCACTACGCACTCTACCGGAATCATCTGCATTTTTTTCACCAGACTTTCCGTATTGGAAAGTTGCTTTTCAAAATGCGTAGGGATTCCAGCCTCTTGCAGGCGCTCCATAATGAATGCATTAAAGATATTGTTCACCATCCCTTTACGGGCTAGCGACTCTTTCTTTTTACCATCGAAGGCACTGGTATCATCACGAAAGTGCAGCACCAGCAGGTCAGGATCGTCGGTGGTATAGACGGATTTTGCCTTACCGGCATAGAGTTCTTGTCGCTTTTCCATGGGAGCTCCGAAAAGAGTGCAATATCAAAAATTAACGTAAATAGCCGGAGACACGCTCAAGCAACTCGCGCTGGTCATCGGCGCTAAAGCTACGCTCGCTGGCATTGATCGCACGCAAGATTGTGTGATCACCACTCGGCTGCAAGGCAAGACGGATTTGCTGGGTCATACGGCGAACATCTGCACTGAAGACAATTTGCAACGGATTACGACCACGCTCTGTTTCCGTCATGTACTCAACTAGGAACTCATAGTTTTCTGCAGAGGTGTCTAACAGCTCACGCTGACCTTCAACGCTGAAATCTAGCGCCAAGTAGTGATTTAGCTCAGCCCAAACCCGATCAACTGGCTGAGGGATAACCGCTTGCCACTCGTCACCCTCTTGGCGAATCTGCACTGTTTGCTGGCTAGCCAGGCGCTGGGCTGTCCAGGATGAAGAAGCACTTGCCGACGCACTGCGTGCACCCAAATACTGCTCTAACGCATCAAGGCAGTTTGACTGAGTTTGTCCGTTTTGCTCACAGCGAACTTCACTACTGCCCGTACGAAGCGCACTTTGCAAGCGCAGCGTTGCCTGCGAGGTAACAATTACCCCTTGGTTGGCATTGCTCTCCTGCACGCCTAATTGGCGGCTCTGTGCAAAGGCCTCCAGTTGTGGCCATACGGTTCCCGTTTCTGCAGCCACCACTAGCCACGACTGCTCACCAACCCTGCGGCGCTCAACATAATCAGGCTCTAAGCCGCTACCAACCGTTAACGAGTGCGGTGGAGAGATATCTGCCGCTTTTCCAACACGTGTACCCTGTGTCGCAGCCTGGGGAACTGGCATCGCATCACGGTAGCGCTGAGTATTACGGGTTTCTGGCAGCACTAAGGGCGGGGCCGGCGCTGCTTCGGTGTAGTCTAGGTTGCGATCATGGTAGTAACCATCGCGCGCGCACCCAGCAAGCGTGACAGCCGCTGCCAGTGCCAGCGGTATCCATTTAAGTGCACGTTTTTCAAGCACAGGTTTCTTAAGCACAGGGCTCATCAAGCCACCTTAACAGTCAACAAATCAGGTACTCGGCGGGCCTAAACCTTACGCCGAGTAGCGAAGCGTTCTTATATACCGGACTACTCCTCCACAACGCCCACAAGCTGCAGCGCTTCACTGACGGTGCCATGGTATTTTTCCGACAGCCAAGTCAGTGGCAAGCGAATTCCGGCGTCCATATACCCCATACGATGTAGCGCCCATTTCACCGGGATCGGGTTAGACTCAATCCCAAGGTTGGTATGTAACGGCATCAGGCGTGTATTAATTTGATGCGCTTTATCGGCATCACCGGCAATCGCAGCTGTACATAGATCGTGCATTGCCTGTGGCGCAACGTTTGCCGTCACTGAAATGTCACCATGACCGCCCATCAACATAAAGTCACAGGCCGTTGCATCATCGCCAGAGTAGAGCATAAAGCCGCTGCCCTTAAGGCGGGTAATTAGATCCTCTGCACGCTCAAGGTTCCCAGTGGCATCTTTTAAACCAACGATATTGTCTACTTCAGCTAAGCGGAGCACCGTTTCGTTATAGAGATCCGAGCAGGTGCGGCTAGGTACGTTATACAGAATTACCGGCAGTTTGCTGCCTTCAGCCACCGCTTTAAAGTGCTGATAAAGGCCTTCCTGGGTCGGCTTATTGTAATAGGGGCACACTGACAGGCAGTAATCAGCGCCTACTTCACTGGCATAGCGCGCAAGCTCAACAGCTTCAGAGGTGGCATTCGCCCCTGTGCCAGCAATCACCGGAATACGGCCATTCACCTCTTCTACAACGCTGCGAATCACATCAAAGTGCTCAGCAAACGACATAGTGGTGGGCTCACCTGTGGTGCCCGCTGCGACGATGGCATCGGTACCATTATCGAGGTGGAAGTTCACCAGACGACGAAGCGCCTCCCAGTCGATGTCGCCATTGACTTTCATCGGCGTCGCCAGGGCGACAATGCTGCCTGTGATCATCCGTTTTTCCTCACCTGCAAAATGTTGAAATCAAGCTGCCACGTGCGATGCAATGACGTACATTGGATTAAAACGCGGCATTGATACATTAAAGGAGCATGATCAGCCCCGCCCGTAAGTAACAAATGGTACTCAGGCGATTCAAGCCTGTACAGCGTAAAGCGCTGTGAGTTTGTTTAACATCGGTGATCGGCTTTGACAGGAGGGCTACACTTACGTGTAATTCCTCTTGAAAGTCACCTCAAATAAGGAGCTTGTATGTCCCTTGAACTTGGCCAGCCCATACCAGACTTTACCGCTTCAGCGACGAGCGACACCACATTTACTCTATCAGCCCTACGTGGCAAACAAGTGGTTGTGTACTTCTATCCGAAAGCCAGTACTCCGGGCTGCACCACCGAAGGCGGTGATTTTCGCGACCGCAAAGCTCAGTTTGACGCAGCTAACACGGTAATCATAGGCGTTTCCCGCGATGGCATCCGTGCCCAGGAGAACTTTAAAGCCAAGCAAGACTTTAACTTCGAGCTCATCTCCGACAAGGATGAAAGCGTTTGCCAACTGTTTGGCGTCATCAAGCTAAAAAAAATGTATGGCAAAGAACACCTGGGAGTCGAGCGGAGCACCTTCTTAATCGATAGCGAGGGTAACCTTGCCCATGCGTGGCGAGGCGTAAAAGTACCCGGCCATGTTGATGAGGTGCTAGCTACCGCTCAAGCACTGCACACCAGGCACTGAGCAGTAATACCTAACCCCCAGTGCATGCGCCCCGCTTAAGCTGCAGGGGCGCAGTTATTCCTTAGGCAGTTATTCTCTAGGCAGCTCTTGCCCTGAATGATTTAGCAAACGGCTCTCGTCTATCTCTTCGATCCCTCTAGGCCAAGCGTGCACAAGCGCCTTAAGCAGCGTCGCCAGCGGTATCGCAAAAAATATTCCCCAAAAACCCCAGATACCGCCAAAAAACAGTACAGCGACAATAATCGAAACAGGGTGAATATTGTTGGTTTCCGAAAATAGTATCGGCGCCAACACGTTACCATCCAATGCCTGAATCACGCCGTAAGCCACAAGCACATAGGCAAACTGTTCACTGATCCCGAAATGAAAGCCTGCTACCGCTGCCACTGGCAGCGTGGCAACCGCCGCACCAATATAGGGCACCAACACAGACAACCCGACCAACACCGCAAGCAACGCCGTATAAGGCAAACCAAAGAAAGCAAACGTGAAGAAAGCCACACTACCCACAATGATGATCTCAATAAACTTACCGCGGATATAGTTGGCAATCTGATGGTCCATTTCGTGCCAGATGCGGGTTAACAGCGTACGTTTCTGTGGCAATAAGGAAAGTATAAAACCGACCAGAGCCTGGCGGTCTTTGAGCATGAAAAAAACCAAGATGGGCACTAATACCAAATAAATAATCAGTGACATGACGTTGCCCAGAGAGGCCAGCGAAAGAGTTAAGGCACGCTGCCCTAACTGGCTGATCTCACGCCCGGCAACCCCTATCCAGCTTTGCATTTGGTCAGGTGTAATCAAGTTCGGATAGCGAGCCTGAAGTTCATCCAGCCATCCCTGCCCACTGGCAAACATACGTGGCGTTTCCTGCACAAGCCCCACCAGCTGATTCCAAATCAGCGGCATTAGAATGAATGCCAGCGTCAACAGCACGCTAATAAAGCCCAGAAAAACAATAATCACGGAAAGTAAGTGTGGCACACCACGCCGCGTGAGCACATTCACTACACCTTGCAGCAGAAACGCCAGCACCAGCGCAGTAAAAAACGGCGCCAGCATACGGCCAAACCAGATAATGGCTGCAAAGCCCGCAACTAAGACCACCAGAAGAATTAACGCCTCTTCGTCTGAAAAGTAGCGATCAATCCAACTTTTCAGAATAGTGCGCATGGTCATGAGTGTGTATTCCCTGCTTTACGTATCCAAAAAAAGTACATCTCTTCACGCTGCTCACGCCGCTCCAGCACATGAGGACTCTGCTCAGCAAATGATGCCATATCTCGCCAAGCCCCCACATCAGTCGCTCTAATTTCTAACAGCTGGCCAGGCGCAAGCCCTGACAGCGCCTGTTTTGCCTTCAATAACGGTAACGGACAGTGCAACCCACACGCATCAAGAATTAAATCAGGGGTTTGCTCAGACATAACCTCTCCCTCAAAATGCTGCCTAATATGGCATTGTTGCATAAACTACTTTTTTGCGATGCCCGCCGTGAATTTGATTTAACGGCACTTCCCTGCCTGAATCAATGTCACACCCTTGTTCTCTGCGTATATTACTTGAAGACAGGATCACTAATGAGGATGCCATGCCGCACCTTCGCACTATTTGCCCACGCTGGGCCTATGCGCTTGCCTTTGCACTGAGTACAGCTGCCGTTAGCCCTACTGGCCACGCCTTCGATGATTACCAGTTGCCAAGCCTTGGTGGTGCAGCCACCTCAGTGAGCAACGAGGAGTATCGTTTGGGCCGCGCGTGGCTGCGCCAGTTTCGTGCGCACGCCCCCCAGTGGCAGGATCCGATTGTCAGTGACTATCTCCAAGGGTTAATCGCCCGCCTAGCGCCCCATAGCCAGCTTGGCAACCTGCAAACCATTATAGTGATGGTCGATAGTCGCTCGCTCAACGCATTTGCCGTCCCTGGCGGCGTAGTCGGCATCAACTCGGGGCTCTTCGCCTTTGCCGAAGATGAAGGCGCATTTGTTTCGGTACTTGCCCACGAGCTTGGACACCTATCACAGCGCCACTACGCTCGAGGCAGTGCCCGCGCTGAGCAAACCCAACTTCCTGCCATGGCTGCCATGTTAGCAGGGATGCTAATTGCAGTAAGTGGTGCTGGTGATGCAGGCATTGCCACCGCTATGGGCTCCCAGGCGGCAATGATTCAAGATAGGCTTACCTACTCACGCCGCTATGAACAGGAGGCGGACCGGATTGGGCTTCAAGCCATGGCAAACGCTGGTTACGATCCAGAGGCCATGGTGCGCATGTTTGGCGCCATGCAGCGCATGGCTCGCTTGCAGGGTGGAACACCCCCTGAGTTCCTACTGACTCACCCTGTCACAGACAGCCGCTTAAGCGATGCCCAGGCCCGCGCATCCCAGCTCAGTGTCGCCAACGCCTATACCAGTGACACCCTATACGACATGATGCGCGCCCGAGCGCTACTGAGCATAAACCGCAATTCACCACAGCAGGCTGCGTCACGCCTTGCCCAGGAGAGTGTATCAGAGCCAGCACAACGATATTTAGGTGCACTAATTGCAGCGCATAGTGGCCAAACGGATAGCGCCCTAAACACCATCGACCAGCTAGCCCGCGAGCTTCCCGATTACAGCATGCTGCCTGCCTCAGCCGCTAGCATTGCGCTTGACGCACAGCGTTACGAAGATGCCATTACCCGTAGCCAACGCTTATTACGACTATCGCCAGACTATTTACCCGCCCAACTGATATTAGCCGAGGCACAGCTACAACGAGACCCTGAAGCCGCCTACAACCTACTAAGAGACGTTACTGCACGCCACCCAGAGAACCCGCAAGGATTTAATCTCCTAGCGGAAGCAGCAGGTCGTAGCGGCTATAACGGCTGGGGGCATTTGGCTCGCGCGGAGCACCTACAGCTCACCGGCAGAGTAGACCGCGGCATTCGCCAACTCAGCATCGCTAAAGATGCAGCTCAGCAGGAGAATGACCAACAGGCTCTAGCTCGTATTGAGCAACGGCGAGAAGCATTTATCGAGTATCGTAAAGCGCTAGATAAATTCTAACGTGCATATAACACAGCCCGAGCGCTATTCGCATTCGGGCTGTAATGGCTGGCTCAGGCTTTACGCATCAAGCGTTAAGTTAGCATTAGGCGTTAAAACTTAGCATTCGCTCTAATGGCTTTAGCGCCTGATGGCGTAACGCGTCATCGACAAAGATTTCACCGCTACCGTGGCGCAATGCGCCTGCCAGGTTGTCCAGAGCATTCATGGCCATCCACGGGCAATGGGCACAGCTTCGGCAAGTCGCACCGTTACCAGCGGTTGGTGCCTCAAATAGCGTCTTACCCGGCACTGCCTGCTGCATCTTGAAGAAAATACCGCGATCAGTGGCTACAATCAGTTGGTCATTGGGTAGTACTTGCGCTGCTTTGATTAGCTGTGACGTTGAGCCCGCCACATCGGCCAGCTTCACTACTGCATCCGGCGACTCTGGATGTACTAGCACTGCGGCATCAGGATAAAGGCGCTTAAGATCTTCAATCCCCTTTGCCTTAAACTCTTCATGGACAATACAGGCGCCATCCCACATAAGCATATCAGCGCCCGTTTTCTTCTGAATGTAGCCCCCCAGATGCTTATCAGGTGCCCACAGAATTTTTTCGCCATTAGCCTGCAGGTGCTCAATGACTTCAACCGCAATGGATGATGTTACCACCCAATCAGCACGCGCTTTCACTGCAGCTGACGTGTTGGCATATACCACCACTGTGCGGTCAGGGTGCGCATCGCAGAAGGCACTAAACTCGTCGATGGGGCAGCCAATGTCCAGCGAACAAGTAGCCTCCAGAGTAGGCATTAAAACGCGTTTTTCCGGAGAGAGGATTTTGGCCGTCTCCCCCATAAAACGCACCCCTGCAACCACCAATGTGGTGGCATCATGACGCGCCCCAAAGCGTGCCATCTCCAGGGAATCAGCTACGCAGCCGCCAGTCTCTTCAGCCAGTTGTTGGATGGCGTCATCAGTATAGTAATGCGCAACCAACACCGCATTATGGGCCTTTAGCAACTGTTTGATTTCAGCGACCCGAGCTTCATCTTCCGCAGGAATACGGGTAGGGCAGTACGGGCTGGGAAGCGGAGCATCAAGCTCAGCTTGGGAAGTCATAATAGTCATCGTGTCTACCACTGTGACGAACAGGGAATCCCCCTGTTAAACACCGGCCACGGTATGCGCACTCCGCACACACCGCACTCGATGCGACGGGCCGCTGCGTCTCTCGCGGTGGCTCGCCGCTCCGCCCACCGCCAAGGTGGACAGCACTACCGTGACATCTCGGTAGCTATAACTAGGACTAGTGTGGCGCCAAAATGTTGCTCACTGCAAGCATAATGTGTGCTTCAAGACTCGCCATCACCACATAGCAAAACGCCCCTGGCAGCAAGCTACCAAGGGCGTTAAATTTGGTGGGTCGTGTAGGATTCGAACCTACGACCAATTGATTAAAAGTCAACTGCTCTACCAACTGAGCTAACGACCCAAATTTTGCTGCGCGCCGACAGTACCACGTGGCGCTTTTTTCTATTCGAGTGGTGGGTCGTGTAGGATTCGAACCTACGACCAATTGATTAAAAGTCAACTGCTCTACCAACTGAGCTAACGACCCCCTCGAACGGATGCATATAGTACAGACCAAAATCGCACCTGACAAGATTTTTTAAAGCCTGTTGTCAAAATATTTGGCCAACTCCAAAAAGGAGTGAATCCCCCTTCCAGCACTGATGACACACACTAATTAAAATGTGATATTGAGATGAAATATGAACACGCCATCATCGGCAAAAGACAATTTCCATGAGCGATTTCTGGCAGTGGGACACCGCGACAACCCTTGAGCAAAGATACATCGAATATTCATGCCCCTCTGTTTCAGTGACGCTTCAGTGACGCTAACAAAGAGAAACACAGCATGCGCCAGCAAACACCAATCAAAAAGCCTACCATTGCATTTAAGACCAGTCAGCCTCAGGCACGCAGTATAATCAGCGCACACCCTGCCAAAAAACTTTCAGACTTAGTCGTGCAAGCAAAATCCCCACTGGAAACAGAATTGTCGAAAACCCCCTCGCTGGCGGGTAAAACGCTGACCGTTTTTTTCTCGTTTACGGATGGCCTGCAACGAGCAACCGTAGTGCAGTTTTCAGGTAAACATCTAGCCGAGGTGTGGAAAAAGCTTGCTGATTGGCAGCAACGAAAATTCAAGGAATCTCCTCAGGTACGCTGGCTGCGCATTGATTGGGTAACCGAAAAGCGGGCCATGACGTGGGCAGACTGCTTAAAGGAAATGCAAAGCGTAAAGCGTAACTATTTCCGCTACGGTATCTCTCTAGACACCAACTTCCGCTACGCCTTTCTCGAGCAAGAGCTCAACGCGAATGCAATGCTGTATCTTGGCGCTAGACAACCTAAAGCAGCACTTAACAAGAAAAACTTTCTCAGCTATGGCGTGAAACGCTACGGTAAGCACTTCTCGTTACCTTCCCGTTCTCAAGATCCAGCCCTGCTCTTTACTACGCAGGCCATTTTAGTGCAGCCCGATCAGCCCTATGAGCTACTTCACGGCTACAGCGGTGGCACAGAGGGCCGCAACACTGGGCGGCGGATTATCGAGAAGCTAGATCCCGTACAGGTAACGTCATTAATCCAGCAATCCAGCCAATTCCTGGCAGAGCAAGTCGATACAAAAGGCCGCTTTATTTACGGCATTCACCCCTGCTTCGACAGAGAAATTAAGGCTTATAATACACTCCGCCATACCAGTACCACTTACTCTATGCTTGAAGCATGGGAAGTCACTAAAAGCAGTGAATTAAAATCTGCGATAGACCGTTCTATCAAGTACTTAACTAGCGAGCTAATTCGCCAATACACTCTGCCTTCAGGTGAAACCCTCGCCTATTTGCAGGATGATAATAATGAAATAAAGCTCGGCGGCAACGCGGTATGCCTGCTGGCACTCGTTAAGTACACAGAACTTACCAATGACCCGCAGTACTTGCCACTTATGGAGCAGCTAGCGCTTGGCATACAGCGCATGCAAAATCAGGAAAATGGTCAGCTTTACCACGTTTTAAATGCCGATGACCTCAGCATAAAAGAAGAATTCCGCATCATCTACTACGATGGTGAGGCCGCTTTTGGGTTAATGCGCCTATACGGCCTTACTAAAGATGAGCGCTGGTTGAACACGGTTGAAAAAGCGTTCGAGTATTTTATCGAGAAAGAGCACTGGAAAATCCATGACCACTGGCTTAGCTACTGCGTCAATGAATTAACCCTGTATCGGCCTGAAGAGCGTTACTACCAATTTGGTATAAAGAACGTTACCGGACATCTTGATTTTGTGATTGGGCGTATTACTACCTTCCCCACGCTGCTTGAATTGATGATGGCAGCTCATAAAATGATTACACGCCTGGAAGCAAGCGACCAGCATCGGCACCTGCTGGAGCAAATTGATCTGACAAAGTTCTACCGCGCCTTAGAGGCACGGGCACACTACCTGCTCAATGGTTTTTTCTGGCCAGAATTTGCCATCTTCTTTCAGAACCCGCAACGCATCATGGGTAGCTTTTTTATTCGTCATCACAGCTTCCGTGTACGCATCGATGATGTGGAGCACTATCTGTCAGGGTATGTGGCTTATCTGCTGCACTACCTAAATAATCTGCCGAAAAAAAAAACAGCGCCCATCGATAGCTCAAGCACACCAACTAAAAGAGTAAGCTCACCGGATGCACTTAAGCCTGATGTTGGTTTACTGATGTATCCGGCTTCACCCCAGAACTTCCCTGAAGCTAAAGCAATCGCAAGAGAAGCAGTTGCACAAGGACTGACAATTGCCTACTTCTCTTATAAAACAATCAATTCAACCGACGACGTTTTCCCCAGCTACGTCTATAAAGATGATAAATGGATCAAGGCCATTTGCCGTATTCCCTCGGTTGTAGACAATGCTCCCGCACGTAATAAAACTCAGGAAGAAATACTCAATCACATATCTTCATTATCATTTACGTTGTGTCAAAAGCTAGGAGGAAAAAAAGTTACAACCGATATTCTTGCGAAGGAAAAAACCACAAGCCAAAACCTTATACCATCGACAGATTTATCGATGGAAAACCTAGATACCTTCCTTAAAAATAATCAGAAAGCCATTCTTAAACCTCACAGTGGACAAAGAGGAAAAAACATACTGCTCGTCGAAAAGGAGCAGTCTGGGCACTATCTAATTAAAACAAACACAAGCCAATTGAAGCTAAATAATGAAGAAATGCGCCAATTTATAGCTCAAAAGGCCACGGGGACCTGGTGGTTACAGCAATATATAAAATCCAAAGATTCTAAAAACAAAGCCTTCGATATAAGGGTGCCACTATTCAGAACAGAGAATGGCGAATGGCGTATAGCAAAAAGTTACGCCCGCCAAGGAGCAGGGGAAGTTACCTCAAATCTTGCTACTGGTGGTAAGGCACAGAGTGCCCATGACTTTCTATTGGCAAACTTTCCAGCCAAAAAAGCCATGTCCATTATCCACAACCTAGAAAAGCTTGCCTACTCTGTAGCCGATACTCTACAAAGCCACTATAACTTCACTATTGATGCCCTGGGCTGCGACTTTGGAATAGACAAAGGTAAAATATACCTTTTCGAAGTTAATGCATACCCTGGTATCAAAGGCTGTCTGCACGAAGCTGCCGTAGCAAAATCAGAGTACTACAAATTTTTGACTCAATCGTTAGCAAAATCAAAAATAGCCATCACAAATAATCAAAATATAACCTTAAGCGATAAAGGAAAAGCCATTAAAAAAACAGGCGCTCTAACCTTTGCAGCAACCGAAGAAAATCAGCACTGCCTTGCCAAGATTATGGCTCAAGGAGAGAATGACTACTCAAACTCTGGGTTCCTTATCAAGGGCCTGGGCAACCCTTGCTACCTAATGCTGAAAAAGGAAGCCTTAAAGAAAGGACTATCTACTAAGATAGTAAATAACACCCATATTGAAATAAACCACGAAAAAAACCTTATCGGATGTACATCACCTAATTCGCCTAACACTTCGTTTGTCTCATTTAATATCGCCAAAAATAAAGCCAGAACCAAAAAATTGCTGCTAGCAGCCGGGCTTCCTACCCCAACAGGTGGTATTTACTCAAGCATAAATGAAGCTCAGGAGTACTTCTCTACGTGCAGTCGTCCACAAGCAATAAAGCCACTCATTGGTAGCGGCGGAAAAGGTGTAACGGCAGGTGTAAATAGCACAGAAACCTTTGACCACGCTTGGCTCCACGCTACACAGTATGGAAAACACGTAATTATTGAAGACTTTGCAGAGGGTGATGAACTGCGCATAATAGTACTCAACGGCGAAACACTGGCAGCCGTCTGTCGTATCCCTGCCTATGTAGTAGGTAACGGAATAGACAGCATACGTGAGCTCGTTAACCAGAAAAATGAGGTGCGAAAAAAAAATCCATTGCTAAAGGTGTATCCCATTTCAGCATTCGATTACCTCACCAGAATTCAAAATCGCTCCTTAGACGAAGTACCAGCCAATGGCGAATACGTACGCTTGGCAACGACATCCAATGTTGGCCTCGGCGGTGAAGCTGTCAGTCTAATGGAAGTACTTCACCCATCCTTCTTCACGCTCGCACGGCAAGCTTTTAACTCCATCCCAGGGGCCACCCAGCTGGGCCTGGACATTATAGCCAAAGACTTCACAGCGGATGCTTGGAAGCAGGGTGCGATGATCATTGAAGTCAACTCGGATCCTGCCATAGGCACACCGCGTTTTGCCTCCTTCGGGCCACCTGCTGAAGCCATCGCCCAGCAGATCATCAACTGTATATATCGGACGTATCAAGAGAGCAAAGAAAAACTAGCACTAACCAATCAAGCCCCAGCATCTCTAAATCCTGCAACAACCTACCACCCCGCTTGTAAAGGCAGGTCATTCCCCCACCTGTATGCAACACAAATGCTGCTGTTGCGCCAAGCAGCATACGCACGTGGCCTAAACGTCAGAGTGATCGATGGTACTACAACACTGATATCCAGCCGGCTTAGCCAGCAGGCATTCCTCTATGGCGTGCCCCAAGGCACACTCAGGGCGGCTCGTCGCGCAACCAACGACAAGTGCTGGTCCAAGCAACTGCTGACCAATGCAGGGCTCCCCTCCCCTCGTGGTAAAAGCTTTTCACCGGAAGATTCCCAACAAGCCTGGGCATACGCACAGGAGACCGGTCTACCAGTAGTGGTTAAACCCATCGCAGGCTCGGGAGGGAACGGGGTGACGACAAATATCGACACGCCTGAACGTTTCTATAGTGCATGGAGGCAAGCAAGTATCAATAAGGCTCCAGCAATCCTTGTTGAGGAGCAGGTTAAGGGCAATGATTATAGAGTTGTCGTAATTGGGAACCAACTGGTTGCAGCTGCCCTGCGAGAACCCGCCCACGTTGTTGGCGATGGAACGTCCACTATTCACAAACTGGTCGCGGCAAAAAACCAGCAACGCAAATATAACCCCTATCACGGTGCTAAAACGATCAAACTCACCGAGAACATACTGGCACACCTTGAGCAAACTGGGTTAACACCAGAGAGCGTGCCTGAGAAAGGCCTGTACGTGCAGCTACACGCAGTTGCCAATATTGGCAGCGGAGGTGAAAGTATTGATGTAACCAATAGTGTTCACCCCGACTGGGCAGAAATAGCCGTTAATGCCCTCAAGGCTGCATTTAACGCCCCTTATGCAGACCTAAACATCATAGCGGAAGATATTTCCCGCCCTCCCTCTGCCCAGAAGTGGACTATTATCGGGATTAACCTAAACCCAGACTTTGGAGCTCACCACTTTCCCATGTACGGGCAAGGCCGCGATGTTGCCGGAGCTCTACTCGAGCATCTTTTTACAGGCGAATTAAGCAGCCAACCCGAACGCAAGACAATACGAGCGGTTATTGAAGGCAAGGTGCAAAAGGTCGGGTTTAGAAATTGGCTTTGGAGAGTAGCAAACCAGAAAGCTGTCACAGGTTGGGTGAGAAACTTACCTGGCGGCCAAGTTGAAGCGGTACTAGAAGGGACACCAACAGCGCTGGCAAGTATGGAACAGGTTCTGAGCAAAGGCCCCCAAAAAGCACAGGTTTCCAGTGTAGCCATAAGCCCCTGCATGGAAAAGCTGTGTGTGAATGATTTTACCGTCATAAAAGCTGGGCCATCTCAACCATTACAGCATCAAATCACTTCACCGCAATGTTTATAAAAATCATAAGAGATAATCCATTAGCCATGATCATCATTAACAAAATTAAAAAGATACTGCGGTGGTATATCACCGACATCAAAGCCAGATTAGGCATAGGCAACACCGAAATCCTGCTTAGAGGAAACTTGCCCGCCTATGCCCCGCAGGAGCCTAAACTACTTTCAGTGCCACTAGAGGATGAGAGCTTTAGCATAAGCGACGTGCTACATGGCACCTTCTGTACACCAGAGCACGCTGATAGCATTCCCTTTTCACTGTGGGTAGAAACACAGCACGCTAGCGAGTGCATTCGCTACTACCCTGCGGGGCTAAGCTCCTCAGAAAACCCCAAAGTTATGGTTTTCATTCCGGGCGATCTACTCCTGAGAACGAATAAGGGAGAACGTCTAGTTCCCCCTGGATATAAATCAAACTCGCCTAAAAAAGTTTTAAACATGATGCAGCAGTGGGCTGACGATGCAAACACCCCGGCTATTTATATAGGCCGCCCAGGTACATTTGGCTCATCAGGCAACCATGAAGAAAGGCGCCAAACAACTGAGATAGAGCTGATGAATCAGTCACTAAATCTATTGAAAGAAAAGCATCACATTAATGAGTTTATACTGGTAGGGCAGTCTGGCGGTGGACAAATTGCAGCCGCTATGCTGAATCTTCGTAAAGATATTACTGCTGCCGTAATCACCGCGGGACTGCTACCAGTACACCTTCTAACACGACGATGGAGAAAAAATCGCCGATCCCCTGGGGTGAAAAAATATCCACTAGATACGCTATATGATCCTACGACTGCGATAGCAGCTATACCCAAGGATCCGCAACCCACTCTTGTGATTATTTCAGACCCAAGAGACCAGGCAGTCCCTTTCTACTCCCAAGTAATCTATGTCAATAAGCTAAAAAAAGAAGGACTTACTGTTCACCATATTTATGCCCATGCTCCCCTGCCCAAACGCCATGCACTAGGAGAGCATGGTAAAAAAGCAGCTGCCTTAATAGCTAAGGGAGCAAACATTAAAGATATTCGAATTGCTATGGTCAGCGAAGATATGAAAAATATCTCCTAATCGAACGATAGAAAGCCATTAAAGGCCTGATATGAACATCACGCGAATGATAGCAGCCGTAATACTGCTTTTTCTTTTATCCGCCCCGGTATCCGCACAAAGCACAGAGCAGAATGAATGCTCTAACCGAACATCGTCTGATCATTATCAACATCGCTATGACGTTGATGAGTTTGTCATTTTCTATGACTTGAGCGGGGACAATGCACTCGCCGATATAACAGATCTCAACAATAACGATATCCCAGATATTGTTGAGGACACTATGCTGCAGTTAATTACCATGCGCGACGTACTGGAGGCTTTAGGCTTCACACACCCGTTTGACCAGTATCGCTACGAGCGTGCGGGAGTGGAGCGAATTTATATCGGCATGCGTAGCCTAAATGGTAACGGCGTGGCATTCGACCCACCACATCGTGATATCACGCACGAGGCAAGACCATGTGTCTTGTTGATAGGCCTTTCCCATGAGCTCAAAACCGGCAACCTGACACCTGCACACGAGTTATTCCATCTCTACCAATACGGCTATACCGTGTTCAAGAATAGCTGGTACCTAGAGGGTCTTGCGCGTTGGTCAGAAGGCCTGCTGGGTGAACGTAACTATCCCATAGGATTAATCCCAAATACGCCAGAAGATGAAGAAATACTATTTTCACAGTCTTATAACGCCATTTCCTTTTGGATGGCATTCTTAGCAGCTGTCTCACCATCAACGCTAGGCGAGCGGAGTTACACTGACGAGTTACTATCACGCAGCTACATTAATGGCGAGCAGGTCATTCACAACGAAGCCACAACGCACGGAGCCACTGCCATCATTGGCATACTGGAATACTTTGATAACCTTGATAGCCAACTCAGCCATGTAGAGAGCCGAGAACTAAAGTCATGGTCGAATGCAGATCGTAGCGCTGCAGTAAATAATGCGTCACTGCTTAACGCCATACGCCACCTAATGAGTGATGCAAATAATAAGCAGTAAAAGCAAGGCTGGTGGCGACCACCCAAAAGCGACACCACCGCCTAGCGCGATCTACAGCTACCTTTCCCTCATCGCTTCTCGTGCATGATTCATTGGTTTGATCAAATAATCAAAGACCGTTTTACTGCCCGTACGTATATCAACGGTCGCAATCATGCCCGGCACAATAGCAAACTGCGTACCTGCATCATTTTCTAGCGAGTCACTTTCAGTTCTTACAAATACACGATAGTAAAAAACAGTAGGATCTGCTTCATCCTGCACTGTATCAGGAGAAATCGTCACTACCTCACCTTCCATGCCACCGTAAGTACTATAATCATAAGCCGTTATTTTAACGCTAGCAGACTGCCCTGGATGAATAAAAGCGATATCTCGTGGCGAAATACGCGCTTCAATTAGCAGTTGATCATCCAAAGGCACAATAGTCATTAATCGGCCGTTGGGTGGGATGACGCCTCCTGTGGTTGTTACCTCTACATCTTTTACCACCCCCCTTACTGGGGAGCGCATTGTGAGCCGGGTCAGGGTGTCCGAACGTCCTCGTACCACAGAAGAAAAGGCTTCAACATCAGCACGAGCTTTTGAAAGCTCTTCTCTAGCCAGGACAAAGTACTCTGACCGAACATCAGCGGCCTGAAGCTTAAGCTCTGACTCCTGGCGGCGTAACCTTAATACTTCTACATTGCTTGCTGCCCCCACCTGTACCAGAGACCTTGTCAGCCCTAGCTCTTCACGCACTATCGCCAATGTCTCTTCAATACCTGAAAGCGAACTCTCCAGCGCTCTCGTTCTTGTTGCATACAGCAAGCGTTCACGAGCAAGTAGGGCTGGATAGACATTGAGCTCTTCAGGGAAAATCAAAGTCTCTTCATTTACTTCTGCTTCTAGTCTACTTACCCGGGCCAAGGCCGCACGGTATCTTGCCGCTGTTTCATCAACGCTAGACTCAGACTGTGTCGGATCTAATTGCGCAAGTACCTGTCCTGCTTCTACAATATCGCCTTCTCGTACGTTTAGAGTGGCTAAAATCCCCCCTTCAAGTGACTGAATAACTTGCTCTCTTGAAGAAGGAATTACCTTGCCACTACCCGAAGAGACTTCGACAAGTTCTGCAAAATAGGCCCATACCCCCAGCCCCAAAAAGACTGCCAACACCCACCAGATAATACGCGTTGACCGCACTACTTTTGCATCGTCAATTTCCTGACTATAGCGCTGCTGATCACCTTTAAAATCAAGGAAGAGTAAGTTTTTTGAATCTGCTCTATGGTTGTCTGGCTGTATCATGATGGCTCCTCCCCACGCTTGCCCTGCCTATTTTGTGACGAGCTTACTTCACGCCTAGCTGTGGCCGGTTTACGTGTAAGCTGGGCAAGTACTTTATTTTTTTTGTCATCCATCACAATACAGCCGTTATCAACCACAATAATACGGTCAACTAAGCTTAATAGCGCCATTCGGTGTGTCGCTATCAGCATCGTTTTATTTTTAGCCAGCGCGCTTAGTGATTGGATAATACGCTTTTCCGAGCCGTCATCCAGCGAAGCAGTAGGCTCGTCAAGCAGTAAGACATTAGGCTTGCGCAGAAAACTGCGCGCCAGTAACAGCGCTTGCTTCTGCCCCCCGGAAAGGCCAGTACCACCTTCAAGAATCACATGGTCCAGCCCATCGGGAAGCTTACGAATAAAATCTATCGCACCGGACATTTCCAACGCATCGATTAAATCCTGATCCGAAGCTAGCGGCTTTGCCATTAGCAGATTTTCGCGAATAGCACCGTGAAAAAGCCTCGCATTCTGACTAAGAAAAGATACATCGCGTCTTACATCAGCAGGGTCAATATGTGAAAGACGAATACCATCTAGCGTCAACTCCCCTTCCTGGGGTTCCAACATCCCTGAACAAGCCTGCAGTAGCGTAGACTTACCGGCACCATTACGCCCCAGTATGGCAATTCTCTCTCCAGGCTTTATCTGTAATGTCTTAACATACAGTGAAGCCCGCGGGGCATCTTCGCTATACTTAAATTTGGCTTCATTAAATTGGAATTCACCATTCACCACAGGTCGATGTACACTTTTTTCTGTTTCAGGGTAGTCAGTAGAACGCTGCATTATTTTGTTAAGCCCTTCCGTGGCAACCTTGGCTTGCTGCCACTTACTAAGCACTTGCGTCAAACCTGACATAGGTGAAAGCATTCTAGAAGCTAAAATAGAAGCCGCGATTAACGAACCAGTGGTTAAATCACCAGACATTACCATTGGCGCACCAAATAGAACTACCGTGGCAAAGACACCAGTGACAACTGTATGGCTCCAGACACCCAAAGAATTTGTAATATATCTTAATTTAAGGTTGGAATCTGCGACTTCTGCATTGTAATGATTCCACTGGCCTTGAAATCTTGGCTCTGCTTGAAGTGATTTTATATCATCCATACCCTGAACAGTTTCAACCAACATTGCATTTCGTAACGATGACTCGCGCATCGACTCATTAGCCAGTTTTTTTAATTTACGCTGAACCATCAATGCAGGTAGTAACATAAGGACAAGAGCAATAATAGGAACCAATACTAAAGGGCCCGCGATATACCAAAAAACAAAACAAAAAAGGATAAAAAAAGGCATATCTGAAAAAGCGGTGACAGTAGTTGATGTCATCATTTCTCTGACACGCTCCAACTCTCGTATTTGAGAGATGAACGTTCCTGTTGACGTCGGCCTTTGTGAGTTTTTAATTCTCAGCGCATGGCCAAATACCTTATCAGACATGCGTAAATCGGCACGCTTCCCCAGCAAGTCGGTCACTCGCACCCGTACTCTTCTTAAAATAAAATCAAAAAGTAGCGCAACCACAACGCCGCTAAACAGCACATAGAGCGTCGAGTAAGACTCGGCCGGTATCACACGGTCATACACTTGCCGTGTAAACATGATTCCTGCCAGGGTCAGGATGTTGGCAAGCAAGGCCGCCAACATAATATGACCATACGGTTTCAGATCCCGAAGTACGATTTTTCTTAGCCAGTTCTTCTCGTAAGGCTTTACATATTCATCTACTCGCGAATCTGGCACCGCACGTGCAGGACGGGGTATAAAAAGGCCGATAACATGCTGTTCAAGCACACTAAGGTCAAGCCTGCTTTTTACACCCTCTTCACCGCAATAGACTAACCCCACCTCGTTTTGGCTGCTAAGCGTTTCAACAACAGCTAATTGGCCATTCTCAAATTGCACAACAATAGGCAACTGCCAAGGAGTAATAGATTTAGCTTTAAAGGGCTCGATAGTTAGCGTCATACCAAGCTGATAAGCAATGCTACGAAACGCATCAGGAAGTGCCAGATCCCGATACCAAGCAGAACTGATTTTTGCATTTTCAGCTGAATAATCTAACCGATAGTGACGGGCCACCATCACCATAGCTTCTATCCAATGATCAAAATTTACGTCTTGCGTCTCGCTAGGGCCTTCCGGGCGCTCATTTAGCATTATATACACCTTAAACTCTAAGCAGATTGAAGTAATAAAACCGCAGACGACATATAAATATTATGGAGAAAGGCTAATTCCTTGAACGGTTTCATCACTTATATCAAACATACTACGAAACCCTGAAGACGCATAAAGGCAATCAAGTTGAACAGCGTACATATCGTAACGTGCATTTTCTTGGTCAAAACGCGACTGATGTATTTCTTCCTCTGCGTTCAACAAATCCAGTAGTGAACGAGTACCCAACGATAAGTACTGTTGGCGGTATAACTCCTGAGTCCTTACTATACTGCTTGCCCTGGCTTCCAAAATGTCAATACGGCTCAGCGCGCTACGTGCTTGTTCCTGGGCATCTTGAATGCTTCTTTGCAGACCAATTAAAATATTATCGCGATGCAGACTCTGAGTGCAACACACTCACTGGATGGTTGATGGGCTCTCATGATACTTGGCCATCAGCTCGCTCATCACTTCTATCGACATTTAAATCAAAGCGTTTTCGAGCCGCATATTCAGCTCAAAGCAATGGCATCCAGCTCTTCCTGGCTATGTACTGAAGGTCTGTTCTTTCGGTAATATTGACGGATAGGCATTGATATTCTCATTAGCTCCCGTTGCCAGGGCTATGGGATCGCAAAGTAATCGCAACACGGTTTCTTGAGTAATTTTTGCATGGTGTGTCATTTCACGCCCTGATCATAGTCATGCTTTTTCGAGCGGTGTCGCATTCGTTCAGGCGGCACTAAACTGCTACGGCGGATGTGGCGGTGGCGTCGTCCATTTTGCGAGGATCAGATAGCCACTGCTAAGTTCTACCAGGTGCCTACCGCAGACGCGTTATTCTTACCTTTAATCAGATCGCCTTCCAGTGGCCGGCATTTCACGCTTACTGACCTCGGGCGGACGTAGTGGATGCTGACCATGTCAGGGATCTGACCACGTCGATCTACTTCGCCACGGCGAGGCTTACGCGTGGTTTTCCTTGTCGCAAGCAGTGAATCAGCTCCTGCGCAGGTGGCCACGGGCAGGGCATAAATAGCCGTGTATATCGTCTCTCGGCAGACGTAGGCATCGCTTAGGTCAGGTAATGTCATGGCTTGAGCTTGCGCTAATCTGTTCGGGAGACAAGCGTCGCCGCAACATAAACGATGAGGTCAAACGCTCCGTGCCTAGCACAAGCTCTGTTCGGGCGACAGGCCGCTCGACGCTTTTCTCGCTGACGTTGGCGTGCCGGGCACAGTAACCGTTCTGGCCATTTGGTTACGGCGTATTTCACGAGAGATGGTTGAAGGAGCTCGCCCTAAGAGCTGGGCAATATGCCGAAGGCTCATCCTTGGGCTTGACCCACTTGAATGCTGGCACGTTCTTCAATGCTGAGTTCGAGGTAAGACATGGGACAACACCTTAGCGAAATACTCAGGTGTTGCACTCAGTTTCTGCGGCCAAGATCTTTAGACGCTTCCAGTGCTTGCAGCACGTAATCTGCTGAACGCCGCTGTGCACGAGTGGCTCCCCCTTGATAAAGGCTACTGGATAAATTCAACCGCAGCGAGACATCATTATCATCACCATCTCCCGTTTGGTTAATAAATTGATTGAATCTTGCTTCCGCCGAAAGAGTTGGGTAAAAGTCCGCTTGGCGCCTAGCTATTTGAGCTCTTGCTTCCTCGCGTTGCGCATCAGCCACCATGATTTCCGGCACGTTGTTAAATTGTTCAGAGGCTAACTCACATACTTGCATTAAATCATCAGCAAGAGAGTCCTTAACACGAACGGGGCCGTCAGCACCTATTAGCCTTGAGACTGAAACTGTTCACGTGTCGCTCTTGCAGCTTCCACCCTTGACTGTGCCTGAATCTCATCAGACTGTGTGCTGGCTCCAAGCTCTGCACGCCTAGCCGCCAGTGCCTGTATGTCGCTGACGCCGCTCACTTGTTCCTCTGCAATCGCTAGCAATGCTTCAAAACGCTGGATCTCAACTACCGTTTGAGCAACCTCAAGTGCTAGCTGGTCTATCGCCAAAAGTACTCTGGCCAGATCACGCTCCACACCAAACAGTTCGGCTTTAACCTCGTTAGATACTTTTCCGAAGTCATAGAGCAGCTGGGAAGCGGTGACATTAAAGGCCTCTTCCGTTTGGCTGCTGGATGTTCTGTACTCCGATGATATTCCAGCATTAACCTGGGGTAGGTATCCTGAGCGAGCCACCGCCACCTGCTCATTTTGCTGATACAAACGCCCTAGTGTCTCTGTAATAGAGGGGTACCACGTAACAGCTTGCTGCACGGCATCTTTCATTGTGAGGTTTTGAATAGCTTGAGCTGGTTGGTTAACTCCTTCCTCCAGCGTCGGCTGACTGCCCACCTGTGCCCACGTATTGTTTATCCCGCCCCACGCCAAAAAACCGACTGCTAATACACATACAACATGGGGGGTCTTTTTTATCTTGTCAGCACTGAGGTCTCTCATATTACACATCACTCCATTTTGCTGTTTGCTACCTTGGCTGACGTTTCAAGCTTCACTTAAGCATTCTCCCAAAAATACCACAGCGGCTGGCGGTATAGATGGCAAAAAACTTCATATCATCATTTTAGTTAGCTGATCGCACTTTTCCTCAGTTAACCACAAAACACACCGGGCCCGAAGGCCCGGTGCTTTGGCAGTTATGCCAACGTTAGAGTATTAATCAGATGAGAGGAGTCTGATCAAACTCATCGTCAAGCGGATTCTGCGGCTCGGAGAAGTCGCCCATTGGCATCTCCTCAAAGTCATCAGTACCACTCGTTGCCTGCTCATCCTCCTCGTTGCTGTCCTCAGACTCGGGGAATACCAGTTCCTCGGATTCCTCACCGAGATCCAGCACATCCTCAAGACCAAGATCAGCACCCTCATCAGCCATGTCGGCGTCATCACTATCATCGAAAGCAAAGGGCACCACATCAGCCTCTTCGAGTTCAATGGACAGTGTTGCCTCCGACTCGTCACCATTCGGATGGGTCAGTTTGTAGGTGAAGACCTCCGTTTCGCCGATGTTCGCCATCTCGGCATTCGGTACATAGCTGTAGTCACCGTTGGACATGATGGTCAATACACCATACTCGCCCTCGATAACCACTCCGCCATGTCCCGGTATGACAAACACGCCGTCCTCGTTCATCACGCTTAGCGTGGTGTGCTCGGAACCAAGGGTGTCATCGTCGATGACGTTACCTGTGGTCTCGAATACCTCGCCCGCAGTGAACTCGGTCAGGTCCGTTGTCTCATAGATCAGGCCAACACTGACTGACCCAGGGAGACTTACCACGCTGCCGTTAGACACATCCAAACGGTAGTTACCGGCCTCAAGCCCTTCAACGGTGACCGCCACACTGGTCGGGAAAATACCGATCAGATCGAGCAAGCTCGCCTGGTCCATATCCATGACCAGCGTTTCGCTACCATCCCCTTCCAACTTGTAGAGCTGGAAGTCGACAGAGTCGAGCAGGGACGCCAAGCTACCCACATCGATGTTGATGGTGAGATCGGTGAGCGTATCCTCAGCCAGCGAGAACTCGGAGCTACCCTCAGTGTCACCAATCACTATGCCCAAGAACCCGATCAGCCAGCTATAGTCGATGACCTCCTCTTCCGTCGTAGTGGTCACCACGTTAACAACTTCGATCTGCGCCGCACCGATGTCGTCATTTGCCATCACAGCGGTCGCTGGTGCGGACGGATCGTTGTCATCCCAGACCAGGTCGGCATCCTCACTATCGATACGGACATACAGATTCGCCGTATCGGTAGAACCATCCGGATGCACCAACTGGTACTCGAAGACATCAACCTTACCGACACTTTCAACGTCACCGTTAGGTACGTACTCGTAGTTACCGTCAGCATCGATGGTCAATTGACCATACTCGCCTTCGACCACTGTACCGGCACCCGCCTCAACAAACACGCCACCCAACAGGATGTGCACTACCGCGAGGCCATCTACACCTAACTGATCCTGCTCACCTTCGGCAAAGCTCGGGTCGGTGATCACGTTACCCATGATCGGGTCGCCAGCGACACCTTCGTAATCGGTCAGGCTGTTATCGGTGAACTCCGCAGACCAAGAGACGCTGGTCGCAAGTCCCAATAAACCACCACCACCATAGATCACACGATAGTCACCAGCTTCCAAACCACTGGCTTCTACCTGAGCATTCTCACCAAAGATACCGATCAGATCGAGCAGCCCTCCACTGGATGAATCATCCAGAGACACCCACTCGCCGTTCTCGAAGACCTCCAGATCAACAAAGGCGTTGTCCAACAGTGCCAACAACGCGCCCACATCAGCGGTGAAGCTGACATCAGTCAATGATCCTTCGGGGACTTCGAACTCGTAGGTATTGGTCACCTGGCCAATGTTCACCAGCACGCTGTCGGTGCCAGAATCAAAACGGCTTTCCGAGACAGGCACGATTCCGACATCAGCAGTAGCTAGGTCATCGAAAGCTTCAACATCAGCGTCACCATCGGCATCAGCATCGGCATCCGCATCCGCATCCGCATCCGCATCGGCATCAGCATCAGCATCAGCATCAGCATCAGCATCAGCATCAGCATCAGCATCAGCATCGGCATCAGCATCAGCATCGGCATCAGCATCAGCATCTGCATCTGCATCTGCATCGGCGTCAGCATCGGCGTCAGCGTCAGCATCAGCATCAGCATCGGCATCAGCGTCGGCATCCGCATCAGCATCCGCATCCGCATCTGCATCAGCGTCCGCGTCGGCATCAGCATCAGCATCAGCGTCGGCATCGGCATCGGCATCGGCGTCAGCGTCCGCATCGGCATCGGCATCGGCATCTGCATCGGCATCGGCATCTGCGTCGGCATCTGCGTCAGCGTCAGCGTCCGCATCGGCATCGGCATCGGCATCTGCGTCGGCATCGGCATCGGCATCAGCGTCAGCATCAGCGTCAGCATCGGCATCTGCATCCGCGTCGGCATCTGCATCTGCATCTGCATCGGCGTCAGCGTCAGCGTCAGCGTCAGCATCGGCATCCGCATCGGCATCGGCATCGGCATCGGCATCCGCGTCGGCATCGGCATCGGCATCTGCATCGGCATCGGCGTCAGCATCTGCATCTGCATCTGCATCTGCATCTGCATCTGCATCAGCATCAGCATCAGCATCCGCGTCAGCATCGGCATCGGCATCGGCATCGGCATCGGCATCGGCATCGGCATCGGCATCGGCATCAGCATCAGCATCAGCGTCCGCATCGGCGTCAGCATCCGCATCCGCATCTGCATCAGCATCCGCGTCAGCATCGGCATCGGCATCGGCATCGGCATCGGCATCAGCATCAGCGTCCGCATCGGCATCGGCGTCAGCATCCGCATCCGCATCTGCGTCAGCATCGGCATCAGCATCAGCGTCAGCATCAGCGTCTGCATCGGCATCTGCGTCAGCATCGGCATCTGCGTCAGCATCGGCATCAGCGTCTGCATCGGCATCTGCGTCTGCATCGGCATCCGCATCCGCATCTGCGTCAGCGTCAGCGTCAGCGTCTGCATCGGCATCTGCGTCAGCGTCAGCGTCCGCATCAGCATCGGCATCGGCATCGGCATCGGCATCGGCATCGGCATCAGCATCAGCGTCGGCATCGGCATCGGCATCCGCGTCGGCGTCGGCGTCGGCGTCGGCATCAGCATCCGCGTCAGCATCCGCGTCAGCGTCGGCATCGGCATCGGCATCGGCATCGGCATCGGCGTCAGCGTCCGCATCGGCATCTGCATCGGCATCTGCATCGGCATCTGCGTCGGCATCTGCGTCGGCATCCGCGTCAGCGTCAGCGTCCGCATCGGCATCGGCATCGGCATCTGCGTCGGCATCGGCATCGGCATCGGCATCGGCATCAGCGTCAGCGTCAGCGTCAGCATCAGCATCAGCATCAGCGTCAGCGTCAGCATCGGCATCTGCATCCGCGTCGGCATCTGCATCTGCATCTGCATCGGCGTCAGCGTCAGCGTCAGCGTCAGCGTCAGCATCGGCATCGGCATCCGCATCGGCATCGGCATCGGCATCGGCATCGGCATCGGCATCGGCATCGGCATCCGCGTCGGCATCGGCATCTGCATCTGCATCGGCATCGGCGTCAGCATCTGCATCTGCATCTGCATCTGCATCTGCATCTGCATCTGCATCTGCATCTGCATCTGCATCTGCATCCGCGTCAGCATCGGCATCGGCATCTGCGTCTGCATCGGCATCGGCATCCGCATCTGCATCCGCATCTGCGTCAGCGTCAGCGTCTGCATCGGCATCTGCGTCAGCATCGGCATCAGCATCTGCGTCGGCATCCGCATCCGCATCCGCGTCGGCATCTGCATCTGCATCTGCATCAGCATCAGCATCGGCGTCAGCATCCGCATCGGCGTCAGCATCGGCGTCAGCATCTGCATCCGCATCTGCATCCGCGTCGGCATCTGCATCCGCGTCGGCATCTGCATCTGCATCTGCATCGGCGTCAGCATCTGCGTCGGCATCCGCATCCGCATCCGCATCCGCGTCGGCATCGGCGTCGGCATCTGCATCTGCATCTGCATCTGCATCTGCATCAGCATCAGCATCAGCATCAGCATCAGCATCAGCATCAGCATCAGCATCAGCATCGGCGTCAGCATCCGCATCGGCGTCAGCATCGGCGTCAGCATCTGCATCCGCATCTGCATCCGCGTCGGCATCTGCATCCGCGTCGGCATCTGCATCTGCATCGGCGTCAGCGTCGGCGTCAGCGTCGGCGTCAGCGTCGGCGTCGGCGTCGGCATCCGCATCCGCATCTGCGTCGGCATCTGCGTCAGCATCCGCATCAGCGTCGGCATCCGCATCCGCATCAGCGTCGGCATCAGCATCCGCATCCGCATCCGCATCCGCATCAGCGTCGGCATCTGCATCTGCATCCGCATCGGCATCGGCATCGGCATCGGCATCAGCGTCGGCGTCTGCATCAGCATCAGCATCCGCATCTGCATCTGCATCTGCGTCAGCATCGGCATCGGCATCAGCATCAGCATCTGCATCTGCATCCGCATCGGCATCGGCATCGGCATCAGCGTCGGCGTCTGCATCAGCATCAGCATCAGCATCAGCATCAGCATCAGCATCAGCATCTGCATCTGCATCTGCGTCAGCATCGGCATCAGCATCAGCATCTGCATCTGCGTCAGCGTCGGCATCTGCATCGGCGTCTGCGTCTGCGTCTGCGTCTGCGTCTGCATCCGCGTCAGCATCCGCATCCGCATCCGCATCCGCATCGGCATCTGCATCCGCATCGGCATCCGCATCCGCATCCGCATCTGCATCTGCATCTGCATCTGCATCTGCATCAGCATCAGCATCAGCGTCCGCATCCGCATCCGCATCAGCGTCTGCGTCTGCATCAGCGTCGGCATCTGCATCTGCATCGGCATCTGCATCCGCATCGGCGTCTGCATCGGCATCAGCGTCAGCGTCAGCATCTGCGTCTGCATCCGCATCCGCATCCGCATCCGCATCAGCATCGGCGTCGGCGTCTGCATCCGCATCAGCGTCCGCATCCGCATCGGCGTCAGCATCGGCATCGGCATCGGCATCGGCATCGGCATCGGCATCAGCATCTGCGTCGGCATCAGCATCTGCGTCAGCGTCGGCATCTGCATCGGCGTCAGCATCTGCATCGGCATCAGCGTCAGCATCCGCATCGGCATCTGCATCCGCATCCGCATCGGCATCGGCATCGGCATCAGCATCAGCATCAGCATCAGCGTCAGCGTCTGCATCGGCATCAGCATCAGCATCAGCATCAGCGTCCGCATCCGCATCGGCGTCAGCGTCAGCGTCTGCATCAGCATCAGCATCCGCATCGGCATCCGCATCGGCATCGGCATCAGCATCAGCATCAGCATCCGCATCGGCGTCTGCATCGGCATCGGCATCGGCATCAGCGTCTGCGTCTGCGTCTGCATCCGCATCAGCGTCAGCATCGGCGTCGGCGTCTGCATCCGCATCAGCGTCCGCATCCGCATCGGCGTCAGCATCGGCATCAGCATCTGCGTCAGCATCGGCATCGGCATCGGCATCGGCATCGGCATCGGCATCAGCATCTGCATCTGCATCTGCGTCAGCATCTGCATCGGCGTCAGCATCTGCATCAGCGTCAGCATCCGCATCCGCATCCGCATCGGCATCTGCATCTGCATCTGCATCTGCATCTGCATCTGCATCCGCATCGGCATCAGCATCAGCATCAGCATCAGCATCAGCGTCCGCATCCGCATCAGCGTCCGCATCCGCATCAGCATCAGCATCAGCATCGGCGTCAGCGTCAGCGTCTGCATCGGCATCAGCATCCGCATCGGCATCCGCATCAGCATCGGCGTCCGCATCAGCATCGGCGTCCGCATCAGCATCCGCATCAGCATCGGCGTCCGCATCGGCATCCGCATCCGCATCCGCATCCGCATCCGCATCAGCATCAGCATCAGCGTCTGCGTCTGCGTCTGCGTCGGCATCAGCATCTGCGTCAGCATCGGCATCCGCGTCGGCATCAGCATCCGCGTCGGCATCAGCATCAGCATCGGCATCGGCATCAGCGTCCGCGTCGGCATCCGCGTCGGCGTCTGCATCGGCATCAGCGTCCGCATCCGCATCCGCGTCTGCATCTGCATCTGCATCTGCATCGGCGTCTGCGTCGGCATCCGCGTCAGCATCGGCATCTGCATCCGCATCTGCATCCGCATCCGCATCTGCGTCAGCATCCGCATCGGCGTCTGCATCAGCGTCTGCGTCCGCATCTGCGTCCGCATCCGCGTCAGCATCGGCATCTGCATCTGCATCTGCGTCCGCATCCGCATCCGCATCCGCGTCAGCATCTGCATCGGCATCAGCATCAGCGTCCGCGTCCGCATCGGCGTCCGCATCCGCATCCGCGTCCGCGTCCGCGTCAGCATCGGCATCGGCATCGGCGTCTGCATCTGCATCTGCATCTGCATCAGCGTCGGCGTCGGCGTCGGCGTCGGCGTCTGCATCAGCATCTGCGTCGGCATCAGCATCAGCATCTGCGTCAGCATCGGCATCGGCATCGGCATCGGCGTCAGCGTCCGCATCGGCGTCGGCGTCTGCGTCTGCGTCTGCGTCTGCATCGGCATCAGCATCAGCGTCTGCATCCGCGTCGGCATCAGCATCTGCGTCAGCATCGGCATCCGCGTCGGCATCAGCATCAGCATCAGCATCAGCATCAGCATCAGCATCAGCATCGGCATCGGCATCAGCGTCGGCATCGGCATCGGCATCGGCATCGGCATCAGCATCAGCATCTGCGTCGGCATCTGCGTCGGCATCTGCGTCGGCATCTGCGTCGGCATCAGCATCAGCGTCGGCATCAGCATCAGCGTCGGCATCCGCATCTGCATCCGCGTCGGCATCAGCATCGGCATCAGCGTCGGCGTCTGCATCCGCGTCAGCGTCGGCATCCGCATCTGCATCGGCGTCTGCATCTGCGTCAGCATCTGCATCGGCGTCAGCATCGGCGTCCGCATCCGCGTCAGCATCGGCATCGGCGTCTGCATCAGCATCTGCATCCGCGTCAGCATCTGCATCAGCGTCGGCGTCAGCGTCAGCATCAGCATCAGCATCAGCATCAGCATCAGCATCAGCGTCAGCGTCAGCGTCAGCGTCAGCATCGGCATCGGCGTCAGCGTCCGCATCGGCGTCAGCGTCCGCATCGGCGTCTGCGTCTGCATCGGCATCAGCATCTGCATCAGCGTCCGCATCTGCATCTGCATCCGCGTCTGCGTCGGCGTCGGCGTCGGCGTCGGCGTCGGCGTCTGCATCAGCATCGGCATCGGCGTCCGCATCGGCGTCAGCATCTGCATCAGCGTCAGCGTCGGCATCCGCATCCGCATCAGCGTCAGCATCCGCGTCAGCGTCAGCGTCAGCGTCAGCGTCAGCGTCAGCGTCAGCGTCAGCGTCAGCGTCACCATCATCACCAAAATCACCGGTCACTGTGGTTGGCTCGGAGACATTGCCTGCGTCATCGATGGCGACTACGTCGTATTCCACCCCATCAGCCAGTGGCTCATCGGTGGTGATTTCGTAGTTACCGTCTTCGTCGGCTTCACCTGACCCGACGACGTTGCCGTCTGCATCACGGATTTCAACCGTACTGCCTGGCTCGGCAGTACCGCTAACAGTGGTACCGTCTGGATCGCCGTTCTCATCAAAGGTGTTAGTAACGCTGTCAACGGTCGGCGCATCGGGTGCCGTGGTATCACCGGTCACTGTGGTTGGTTCGGAGACATTGCCTGCGTCATCGATAGCGACTACGTCGTACTCCACCCCATCAGCCAGCGGCTCATCGGTGGTGATTTCGTAGTTACCGTCTTCGTCGGCTTCACCTGATCCGACGACGTTGCCGTCTGCATCACGGATTTCAACCGTACTGCCTGGCTCGGCAGTACCGCTAACAGTAGTGCCGTCTGGATCGCCGTTCTCATCAAAGGTGTTGGTAACGCTGTCAACGGTTGGCGCATCGGGTGCTGTGGTATCACCGGTCACCGTGGATGGCTCGGAGACATTGCCATAATCATCAATAGCGACTACGTCGTACTCCACCCCATCAGCCAGCGGCTCATCGGTGGTGATTTCGTAGTTACCGTCTTCGTCGGCTTCACCTGACCCGACGACGTTGCCGTCTGCATCACGGATTTCAACCGTACTACCTGGCTCGGCAGTACCGCTAACAGTGGTACCGTCTGGATCGCCGTTCTCATCAAAGGTGTTAGTAACGCTGTCAACGGTCGGCGCATCGGGTGCCGTAGTATCACCGGTCACTGTGGTTGGTTCGGAGACATTGCCTGCGTCATCGATAGCGACTACGTCGTATTCCACCCCATCAGCCAGTGGCTCATCGGTGGTGATTTCGTAGTTACCGTCTTCGTCGGCTTCACCTGACCCGACGACGTTGCCGTCTGCATCACGGATTTCAACCGTACTGCCTGGCTCGGCAGTACCGCTAACAGTAGTGCCGTCTGGATCGCCGTTCTCATCAAAGGTGTTGGTAACGCTGTCAACGGTCGGCGCATCGGGTGCTGTGGTATCACCGGTCAACGTGGATGGCTCGGAGACATTGCCATAATCGTCAATGGCGACTACGTCGTACTCCACCCCATCAGCCAGCGGCTCATCGGTGGTGATTTCGTAGTTACCGTCTTCGTCGGCTTCACCTGACCCGATGACGTTGCCGTCTGCATCACGGATTTCAACCGTACTGCCTGGCTCGGCAGTACCGCTAACAGTGGTACCGTCTGGATCGCCGTTCTCATCAAAGGTGTTGGTAACGCTGTCAACGGTCGGCGCATCGGGTGCCGTAGTGTCACCGGTCACTGTGGTTGGTTCGGAGACATTGCCTGCGTCATCGATAGCGACTACGTCGTATTCCACCCCATCAGCCAGTGGCTCATCGGTGGTGATTTCGTAGTTACCGTCTTCGTCGGCTTCACCTGACCCGACGACGTTGCCGTCTGCATCGCGGATTTCAACCGTACTGCCTGGCTCGGCAGTACCGCTAACAGTAGTGCCGTCTGGATCGCCGTTCTCATCAAAGGTGTTGGTAACGCTGTCAACGGTCGGCGCGTCTGGTGCATCTGCATCTGCATCCGCATCGGCATCGGCATCGGCGTCAGCATCGGCATCGGCATCGGCGTCAGCATCTGCATCTGCATCTGCATCTGCATCTGCATCCGCATCGGCATCGGCATCGGCATCGGCATCGGCATCGGCATCGGCATCGGCATCAGCATCAGCGTCCGCATCGGCATCCGCATCGGCATCGGCATCCGCATCGGCATCGGCATCTGCATCCGCGTCGGCATCGGCATCCGCATCAGCGTCTGCATCCGCATCCGCATCCGCATCTGCGTCTGCATCTGCATCTGCGTCGGCGTCGGCGTCGGCGTCGGCGTCGGCATCAGCGTCAGCGTCAGCATCCGCATCGGCGTCTGCATCCGCATCCGCATCAGCGTCGGCATCGGCATCCGCGTCTGCATCAGCGTCCGCATCGGCGTCAGCATCCGCGTCGGCATCTGCATCTGCGTCCGCGTCCGCATCTGCGTCGGCATCCGCATCCGCATCAGCGTCCGCGTCCGCGTCCGCATCTGCATCTGCATCTGCATCTGCGTCGGCATCTGCATCCGCATCGGCGTCAGCATCCGCATCCGCGTCAGCGTCGGCGTCGGCATCAGCGTCCGCATCGGCGTCAGAATCTGCGTCTGCATCACTATCTGACGGAGGTGGGGGGGATGAGGATGAGGACGAGGAAGACGCCGAAGCGATCAAAGCGGCACCTACGCCAATCATTGCTAAGGCGACTACCCACGGCGGAACAGCCCCTCCCCAAGCCACTTCGCCCGCTTCTTGGATTTCAGCAAACGCAAATCCTGACCAGGGTGAGTCGTACTGCCCCCACCAAATGACTCCGTCGGCATCTTCGAGCAGCAGCTCACTGCGCTCCCCTTCCGAGACATTAAAAAAGCCGGTAATGACAATCTGTTCCCCCGAATTAAGGGTGATAATCAGATCCATTCCCGACCGATCAAAAGCTGCTACTTCTTCAGGCCCTACAGAGATTTTCACTGCACTGGGCGCCTGAAGATTAACAGCACTTCCTCGTGGTACTTCGACCACATCGCCACCCGCTTTGGGGGTAACGACTATGAGTGCATTGTTCATGCTCCACCTGTTTTCTTGTCACTTTCAGTTTGTATCCCTTGACGAACACACCCTTCCTGATGCTCCCCCAGCATTCTGTAGAACACTGGCGCGCTCCTGCTGTGATGTTTCCCAAGGCTGAAGACAATTCCCAAAGCCAAAACCTTAGTTATTGATTTGTTAGGCATCTCCTTCTACTGATTGTCAAAAACACTTAGTGAACTTTCGCAAGCGATCTACCACTCAGGCTTCAAATACTTTCTTGCAGCAGGATTTCGACACGGCGGTTGGGAGCTAGGCACTCTTTCAATGCAGCGCCAGAAATGTTCTGGCAACTCACCAGTGGCTCATTCTCTCCACGGCCCACGTAGTTGATATGCTGAGGACTGACTCCTCCCTGTACCAAAGCGTCAGCTACCGCTTGTGCACGCTGCTGGGAAAGTCGCATGTTGTATTCGGCCGAACCGATTCGATCAGTGTGGCCAGTTACCAGGATTGAAGGGGTTCTGAGTCTAGCTGTAGCTTCTTGCGTAGCTTGCTGAAGCTCCCGCCGGCCTTGCGCAGAAATAGCGTAGCTATCAAATCCAAATAGAAGGTCAGCTGAAAAGCTTAATGACTGAGGTTGAGATAGCTCTGCGAACAAGCGACTACACTGTGGCCTTCTCCAATCGGAAGACATAACTACTTGTTGCGAAAATGAAACTCGGTATTGGCAAACAAGATAGTCGTCACCCTGCAAAGGCAAATTAACGTTATATAGCCAATTATTCCCTCGCTCTGTACTTGATGGGTCATTTGGAGAGCCAAGAAGGCTTGTTACATCTTGTTGCGTCAATCTTCCTGAACCTTCGCTTACCCTCTGCAAGTTATTGATAGGTATAAAAGTACCATTCCTTAGAAACCGTTCATTTAACCCAGTGGGAGATGCCGTAACATCAGTAAATCCCTGAGCGTGAGCAGAGCTGGCGATACTACTTGCTGCCGCTAATAGAACCCCGGCAGCCAATAGCACAGCTCTTGATTTAGTATATTTCTCCATAGCTTGCCCCTTAAAAGTAGAGTGGCTTACGAAGCACCAAAGTGCGACCAATGCTTTAAATTGGCACACTTTTACTTTGGCTAGCTGTGAAGAAATTTTATTATTGTAGATATATCTTTTATAATTTCCAATAAAATCAACCACCTACATCACTGATACATTTCTTCACAGCACATAATTAAATTAGACCATTTAAAAACTAATCGCAACACAAACCCTAAAAACAAGCGTAAGCTATTGATAAAATAGAATATTTTATTTACGAACAAGACTTCCAAATATCAACTTAGCCAAAGCCATACAACAGCATTAAATAAAATTTATTGTTAAATTAAAAAAATCAATTACTTACCAAAAATTCCATGTCTCTAATGCAAAAATGACTCGAATCTTAATTAGCATGCTAAAAAATACCGATACAAAAACTGGCCAAACCATCAACGAACAGCAGTAAGGCACTGTAATTAATGATATTTATCTTTTGTAAAATAGGGCATCAATAGACAGAAAATCTAAATTAGCTTCT